>NZ_JUGR01000002.1 GCF_000800015.1 Terriglobus sp. TAA 43 | reverse complement strand
GGAGCAAGAGAGCAATGGCGAAGGAAAAATTTGACCGTAGTAAGCCTCACGTAAACGTTGGCACGATTGGTCATATCGATCACGGCAAGACGACGTTGACAGCGGCGATCACGAAGGTTCTTTCGAAGCACAACCCGAAGAACAGCTTCCGTTCGTTTGACACGATTGATAACGCACCGGAAGAGCGCGAGCGTGGTATCACGATCTCGACCTCGCACGTGGAGTACGAGACGGCGAACCGTCACTATGCACACGTTGACTGCCCGGGCCACGCTGACTACATCAAGAACATGATCACGGGCGCAGCGCAGATGGACGGCGCGATCCTGGTGGTTGCAGCGACCGACGGCCCGATGCCCCAGACGAAGGAGCACGTTCTGCTCGCTCGTCAGGTTGGCGTGCCGTACATCGTTGTGTTCCTGAACAAGTGCGATGCTGTGGAAGATCCCGAACTGATCGACCTGGTCGAGATGGAAGTTCGTGAACTGCTCAGCAAGTACGAGTTCCCTGGCGATGACGTTCCTGTCATCCGTGGCTCGGCTCTGGGCGCGCTGAACGGCGAAGCTCAGTGGGAAGCAAAGATCGACGAGTTGATGCAGGCCGTGGACGACAACGTTCCGCAGCCTGACCGTCTGGTCGACCTGCCGTTCCTGATGCCGATCGAAGACATCTTCTCGATCTCGGGCCGTGGAACTGTAGTGACGGGCCGTATCGAGCGTGGTCGCATCAAGGTTGGCGAGCCGGCACAGATCGTGGGCTTCCGCGATACGCAGGCGACGACCGTGACCGGCGTTGAAATGTTCAAGAAGCAGCTGGACGAAGGTCTTGCTGGCGACAACGCAGGTCTGTTGCTGCGTGGTACGGCGAAGGACGACGTGGAGCGCGGCATGGTTCTGGCGAAGCCGGGATCGATCACGCCGCACACCGTGTTCAAGGGCGAAGTGTACGTTCTGTCGAAGGAAGAAGGCGGCCGTCACACCCCGTTCTTCAACGGCTACCGTCCCCAGTTCTACTTCCGTACGACGGACGTAACGGGTTCGGCAAAGCTGCCGGAAGGCACCGAGATGGTGATGCCAGGCGACAACGTGGCTCTCGAGATCACGCTGCACACACCGGTTGCTATGGAAAAGGGTCTGCGCTTCGCCATCCGTGAGGGTGGACGTACCGTAGGCGCTGGCGCTATCTCAGAAATCGTTAAGTAAGCACTTCGTGCCGTTCTCGACATCGCTTCGCGATGTGTGTTCGGGATCGGCAGAAGATATCAACACAAGAAGGGTCAGCCGAAAGGCTGGCCCTCTTGCTTTGCCTGAAGTGAACCATTCCCGATTCGGGCTAGCACGATGCAATTTTCGGCACAAGTGTTGCGTCAGGATCACCTATTGCCTACTATGGAAACCTAGGGCTGAGTTTGCTGATTGGTTCGTATGCCTCCGGTGCTGCCGGACCCAACGAAGATGATCACCACGTCGGCGCCGCGAATCGAACCCAGGAGCTTCCGTCGCTGTGCCACTGCGCTTCTCTTCGTTAAATCTCGGCTTTGTGTCTGCTCGTACAGTTACCGCTTTCGGCGTGCTTTTGGCGCTCGGCATGACCGCTCCTTCCGCCTGTGCGCGCAAGTTTGAAGTCCGTAAGCACCCGCGCATCCGCGCTGTGGCTCACGCTTTCGTGAATGCCACCCTGCCAGGCCTCGGGCTGCTCCCCATTGAGGGCGACGAAGTGACGACGCCTTCCGAAGGCCAGAAGTACGAACTGAAGTTTGCTCACCAGGGCGGCGAGATGATCGACGTGGTGTATCGCGTAGGCGACACCTATATCCCTGAAGCGCTGGACAAGCTCAACCACTTTCTCCGTGACAGCCACAACCAGGAAGTCACAACGTTTGATCCGCGCACCTTTGACGTTCTGCACACGTTGATGGCAAAGGTGGGCAAGGGCGGTGGCGTGATCAGCGTGCTTTCTGCGTATCGCTCGCAGGAAACGAACGACGCGCTGCGCGCCAGCGGAACAACCAATGCAGCGGAGCACTCGCAGCACATTGAAGCGAAGGCCGTCGATATGCGCGTGGAGGGTGTTCCGGCTGCGCGTCTCCGCGATGCAGCCTTATCGCTGGACGCGGGTGGCGTCGGTTACTACCCGAAGAGTCAGTTCGTGCATGTTGATACGGGCCCGGTCCGCAAGTGGACGTATTCCCCGCATGCTTCCGGACATAAGCGTCGTCACAAGCGCGCCTAGAGTCGAGATCATCAGGTCAGCGAAAGCCCGGTCCCATGGATCGGGCTTTTCTGTTTGCAGATTGCAAAGGTGAAACACCCAAATTCACCGTGAAGAATCACCATCCCCAACATGCAGGCGCGCCATTGCGGATAGACTTCATGATGCGCACGCAACATGGATTCGGCATGTTGTGCGCGGATCTCTGGTAAGGACCCACCTTCATGGCTGCAACACGACGCGATTTTCTGAAAGGCACCGGTGCTCTTGCCGTTGCCGCCGGTACACCTGCTCTTACTGCGGAAGCGGCGACGCAGAAGCACAGCGCGAAATCCGCAACGCAGGCGCCGCCTACCGGTGCATTGAGCGATTACGTCAATGTGTTGCAGGGAACGAATTCCAATCCGCAGTTTTCGCGCGGCAATACGCTGCCAATTGCCGCAGAGCCGTTTGGCATGGCGCACTGGACGCTGGAATCGCGCAGCGGATCGCCGTGGATGTTTTCGCCGATCGACCAACGCATTCAGGGCTTCCGCCTGACGCATCAGTTGAGCCCGTGGCTCAGCGATTACGGGTTCACCACCATTCTGCCGGTGACCGGAGAACCAGATGTGCGTGCTTCAGCGCGAGCCAGCTCGTATCGTCCCGATGAACTGGTGGCGCATCCGTACGGCTTCAAGCTGAACCTGCTGCGTTACTGCATCGATGCGGAGCTGACACCGACGTGTCGTGGCGCAGTGTTACGTGCCACAAGCCGCTTGGGCGACGACATTTCGCTCGTGATTGATGTGCCGGAGAAGGGTGCAGAGTTTCAGTGGGATGCCAATTCTGGCACCTTGCATTGGAAGACCTCCGCAAGTGCAGGCGGTACGCCGGAAGGATTTGCAACGTACTACATTTTGCGCGCTGGCAAAGGCGCGACGTTTGAGCAGAAGGCGCTGAAGAGCAATGCTCCGGGACGCAATAACAGCGGCAGCCTGATTGGCATATTGAATCTGAAGTCGGCGAAAGCTGAGGTTGCAATCACGCATTCGTTCATCTCGTTTGATCAGGCACACCGCAACATCAATACCGAAATGGGCACGAGCGGCTTTGACGCGGTGCAGGCGAAGACGAAGGCCATGTGGGAGGAGCATCTTCGCGCAGTGGTGATTCATGGCGCAACGGAGACGCAGAATCGCACGTTCTATTCCTGCCTGTATCGCACGCTGTTGTTCCCGCGCATCTGGCATGAGATGGACGCGAGCAACAAGCCCGTCCACATGAGCCCATACACCAACAAGCTGACGCCCGGCGTGATGTACGCCGACCACGGCTACTGGGACGTGTACCGCGCCTGGTATCCCATGATGACGCTGCTGTATCCAGAGCGGCTTGGTGAGATTCTGCAGAGCTGGGTGAACGCTGGCGCCGAAGGTGGATGGATGCCGCAGTTCCCATGCCCGGGCTATCGCGCCTGCATGACGGGCTCGCTGATTGATTCGCTCTTTGGCGATGCAGTGGTGAAGGACATCTCCGGCTTTGATCGCGAAGCCGCATACCAGTTGCTGAAGAAGCACGCGACGCAGGTTGGCGATCCTTCAAAGGGATATGGACGTCGTGGCTCGGCTTCGTATCAGAAGCTGGGTTACGTGCCGAACGATGAAGTCGAACAGGCCTGCGTGGAGTCGCTGGATGCGCACTATGGCGACTTCTGCATTGGCCAGATCGCCGCGAAGCTAGGGCACGCGGAAGACGCTGCGTTCTTCGCTAAGCGCTCGAAGAACTGGCGCATGATGTGGGATCCGCAGGTGAAGTTCTTCCGTGGCAAGAATGCCGATGGCAAGTGGGCGCCTGAGTTCCGGCAGTACCAGTGGGGCTCGCCTTACGTTGAGGGCAGCGCATGGCAGCATCGCTGGAGCGTGCCGCACGAGCCTGAGGCCATGATGAATGAAGCCTTCGGCGGCAAGGATGTTTTCATTGCGGAACTGACGAAGTGCGTTGAGCAGGAGCCGCGCTTTGAGGTCGGCGTCTATCACCAGGAGATCCACGAGATGAGCGAGATGGCTGCGGTGCGCTTCGGCCAGTACGCGCATTCGAATCAGCCATCGCACCACATTCTGTGGATGTTCACGGTAGGCGGTCGTGCCGACCTGACGCAGAAGTGGGTGCGCAAGGTGCTGGATGAGCTATACACGCCCGAAAACTTCTGCGGCGACGAAGACACCGGTGCAATGGCTGCGTGGTACGTGCTGGCATCGCTGGGGTTATACACGCTGTGCCCGGGCAAGCCGGAGTGGATGCTGGGTTCCCCCATGTGGCAGAAGGCGGAAGTTCGTCGCGGTTTGAAGGGAAGCAGCTTGACGGTTGAGGCTGCGGGTGATCCCGCGACGAAGCCATACCGTGCGGGCGTTGCCGTTGATGGCAAATCACACAGTGGCGATGTGATCTCGCACGGTGATCTGGTGAAGGCCGCGACGCTGCGCTTTACCGTCAAGGCATAGCGAAATACCCAACCAGTAAGGCATCTGCACTGGAATTGGTGCAGATGCCTTTCTCTTTGTTGAATGCCGTTGAAGGCAGGTTAATTTCTGGCAGAAATGCTGCTATGATCAATTGTCTGCTGCGTGAAGGTCGCTTGCGGTATTGGCGGCTGGTTCGGGATGGCGAGTGAGTCCCGGCGCGGTGGTCCCTGACAAATTTTTGCCGTTTCACCGCATTTTCCTGTGGGAAAAGAGTCGTGCTTCGGTTACACTCAAAAGGTTGGTCTGAAGGCCAGCCGCAGTTGTAGATCTTTGCGTAAAGAGAGTTCGAACACATGGCTGCACAGCAGAGAATTCGCATTCGCCTGAAGGCGTATGACTATCGTGTCCTGGACACGTCGACCGGCGAGATCGTTGAGACCGCCAAGCGCACCGGAGCACAGGTTGCGGGTCCGATTCCCCTTCCCACGATGAAGAACAAGTACTGCGTGCTCCGTTCCCCGCACGTCGACAAGAAGTCGCGTGAGGCGTTCGAAATCCGTACGCATAAGCGGCTGATCGACATCCTGGAACCGACGCAGCAGACGGTGGACGCGCTGATGAAGCTCGACCTGCCCGCTGGCGTTGACGTGGAAATCAAGACCGTAACCAAGTAACACCAAATTCAATACACCGGCAGTGCCCCGCTGCGTGCGCGGGCATGATGAGGAGAGAATCACATGGCAGTAACAGGTTTGCTCGGCAAGAAGATTGGCATGACCCAGGTGTTTGACGACGCCGGTGTTGTGCACCCGGTCACCGTGATCAAGGTTGGCCCCTGCGTTGTCACCCAGGTGAAGACGCAGAAGACTGACGGCTACGATGCCGCACAGATCGGTCTGGTGGAGTTCGTGAAGGCCTCCAAGCTGACCAAGGGTCTGGCTGGTCACCTGGCGAAGAGCGATGCTCCGCCGGTTCGTGAGATCCGCGAAGTGGGCATCGAGTCCACCACGGGTGAGAACGAGGGTGAAGGCGCTGTGAAGGCTGGCGATCGCGTTCTGGTCGACATCTTCGACGGCGAGCGTTTCGTTGACATCATTGGTAAGTCGAAGGGCCGCGGTTTCGCGGGCGTGGTTCGTCGCCACGGCTTCGGCGGTGGCCCCAAGTCGCACGGCCACATGTTCCAGATTCAGGGTTCGATCGGTGCATCGTCGTTCCCCTCGCGCGTATTCCCGGGCCAGCGTATGCCGGGTCACCACGGTGACGCGCAGATCACGGTTCGCAACCTGCGTATCCGCGGCATCGACCTTGAGGACAACCTCCTCTTGGTTGAGGGTGCAGTTCCGGGACCCCGTGATGGTGTGATTTTGATCTCGAAGTCGAAGAATCCGCCGCGTGAGCGTCGTGGATTCGCCGGCTCCGGTACGGTCGATCCGTTGAAGGCTTCGAAGAAGGCTTCCGGTAAGAAGAAGTAAGGACTGACGGCAGAGCAATCTCTGGTTGCTCTGCCGCTTAGTTTTGTAAGTGAAGTACATCGCATCGTCTGCGGACTTGGTCGAAATGAGTAAGTCGACGGCAGGATGACAAATTGAACTTAGGGCGCTCGCAATAGAACGAGGGCCAGAGGAAGCAAGATGGCAAAGATTAACGTAGTCGATCTCGGCGGGAACAAGGTCAGCGAGCTTGAGCTTGCGGACGAAGTGTTCGGCGTCGAAGTGAATGAGGCCCTGCTGTGGGAGTCGGTGAAGCATTACCGCGCTGCCCTCCGTCAGGGAACCGCCGCCACCAAGAACAAGAAGCTCGTGTCGGGTTCCGGCAAGAAGCTGTGGAAGCAGAAGGGAACCGGTCGTGCCCGTGTGGGTTCGGTTCGTTCGCCCATCTGGCGCCACGGTGGTACGGTTCACGGACCCCAGCCCCGCTCGTATGAGTACGCCTTCCCCAAGAAGAAGCTGCTCGGCGCTCTGAGCTCCGCTCTCGCTTCCAAGCTGCAGGACGGCAAGCTGACGGTTGTTTCCACTCTGGATGTTGCTGAGCCGAAGACCAAGCTCTACCGCCAGGCCCTGGACAAGCTGGATGCCAAGAAGACCGCTCTGCTGGTCGTAAGTGGCCAGAAGCTGACCGACAACCTGTTCTTGGGTTCGCGCAATCTTGACGGTGTTGAGCTGGTGCTGAGCTCGGAGGTTCACCCCTACGATCTGCTGCGCTACGAGCACGCCATCTTCTCCCAGGATGCCATTGAGGCTCTGCAGGAGACGCTGAAGAAGAATGTGTCGCGCCGTAAGCTGGCTGCGAAGAAGGAGGTTGCGTAATGGCAACTGTTTACACCACCATTCGCCGCCCGCTGATTACGGAAAAGGGCATGATCGCCAAGGAGACCGAAGGCACTCTGGTGTTTGAGGTTGCTGCTGGCGCGACGAAGAATGAAGTGAAGCATGCAGTGGAGAACCTGTTCAAGGTGAAGGTTGCTGCGGTTCGTACCGCCAACTACCTGGGCAAGGAGCGCCGCCGCGGTCGCTTTACCGGTTTCAAGCCGGACTGGAAGAAGGCATACGTTCGCCTGGTTCCGGGTTCGAAGATGCCGGAGTATGTCAACTCGCTCTAAGGAGCGAAACAGGCCAGCAAGTCAGCGAGTTTGCAAGTCAGCGGATCTCGCGCAGTAAGTGAACTTGAGGGCTTGAGTACACGAAGTAACCCCAATCCGCGCGCCTGACTAGCTATGCGGATGGTAAGGAAGTTAGGGAAATGCCGATTAAGACATTCCGACCGATTACGCCGACACTGCGCTTCCAGTCGAAGCTGGTGAACTCGGACATCACGACGAACCAGCCGTACAAGCCGCTGCTGGCAACCAAGCAGCGCACAGGCGGCCGTAACTCCACCGGTAAGCTGACGATCCGTCATCACGGTGGTGGCCACAAGAAGAAGCTTCGTATTATCGATTTCAAGCGCGACAAGTTCGGTGTTCCCGGAACCGTTGCGACGATCGAATACGATCCGAACCGCTCCTCGCGTATTGCTCTGATCAGCTACCGCGACGGTGAGAAGCGCTACATCATTCAGCCGGTTGGCCTGAAGGTTGGCATGACGGTGACCTCTGGTCCCGACGCCGACATTCTGGTTGGCAATGCTCTGCCGCTGCGCAACATCCCTGCTGGTACGACGGTCCACAATGTGGAACTGCGTCCTGGTAAGGGTGCACAGATGGTTCGCTCTGCTGGTTCGTCCGCGCAGTTGGTTGCGAAGGAAGGCGATTACGCTCTCCTGAAGCTGCCCTCCGGCGAAACCCGCCGCGTGCTGGTGGATTGCATGGCAACGGTTGGCCAGGTTGGCAACACGGATCATGAGAACATCTCGCTCGGTAAGGCCGGTGCAAGCCGCTGGCGCGGTATCCGTCCGACGAACCGTGGTGTTTCTATGAACCCGGTGGATCACCCGCACGGTGGTGGTGAAGGTAAGACCTCAGGCGGACGTCATCCTGTTACGCCGTGGGGACAGCCGACACGTGGCTACAAGACCCGTAACAACAAGCGGACCGATGTGTTCATCGTGAACCGCCGCAGCAAGTAAGTCAGGGAGCGAGAGGAAAATATGGCACGTTCTACGAAGAAGGGCCCATTTATCGACGCCCACCTGATGACGAAGGTTGAGGTGCTGAACACCGCGGACAAGAAGGAAGTCGTTAAGACTTGGTCGCGTCGTTCCACCATCTTCCCGGAGTTCGTCGGTCACACCATTGCTGTGCACAACGGCAAGAAGTTCATCCCGGTCTACGTGACGGAGAACATGGTGGGTCACAAGCTGGGTGAGTTTGCCGCGACGCGTACCTTCAAGGGTCACGCAGCCAAGGCTGAAACCGCCAAGGGTCGTTAAGTCGGGATTTAGTTACGTCAGCCTCCGGTTTTGCCGGAGCGCGATAAGGAAGAGTTATGGCGAAGACAGCCGAGAAGAGTGCAGTACGTGAGTTCCGCGCCGAGGCGCGGTTCCAGCGGACCAGCCCGCAAAAGGCGAAGCTGGTGCTGGACACGATCAAGGGCCAGAGCGTGGAAAACGCTCTGAACACCCTGATGTTCACCCGCAAGCGCATCGCTCCCATCGTGGAGAAGGCGCTGCGTTCCGCAGTGCAGAACGCAAACTACCTGAGCCAGGAACAGGGCTTCGATCTGGACATCGATCGTCTGTTCGTGAAGCAGGCTGTTGCTAACGAAGGCCCGCGTATGAAGCGTATCCGCCCTGCCCCCATGGGCCGTGCGTTTCGCTATCAGCGTCGCCTTGCTCACATCATCGTAACGGTGGCGGAGAAGAAGTCTGTTGAGGCAACAAAGCAGGCTGAAGCTCCGGTAGCGGCTGCGGAGGGTGGCAAGAAGAAGGCTGCTCCGGCAAAGAAGGCTGCTGCCAAGAAGGCTCCGGCGAAGAAGGCCGCGAGCAAGAAGGCTGCCGCGACTGCGTAAATTTATGGCCGGGCTGTAAGCCGGCCCGGCATCGCCGAGAAGTTGAGGCGGCGAGTAAGTACTGAGTAAGTTCGGAACTAAGTTCTCCGGACGCGAAGTGAAGGGATTAAGTTATGGGTCAGAAGGTCCATCCGTATGGTTTCCGCCTCGGCGTGAACAAGCCGTGGAAGTCGCGCTGGTTTGTGGAGCGTGACTACGACAAGCTGCTGGTTGAGGACGTGAAGCTCAAGGCTGAGCTGCGCGAAAAGCTGAAGGCCGCTGGTGTCTCGTCCGTTGAGATCGAGCGCCCGGGCAACAAGCTGCGCCTCATCATCAAGACCGCCCGTCCGGGCATCATCATCGGCCGCAAGGGCGCTGAGATCGACAAGCTGAAGGCAGACATCCAGAAGCGTACGAACCGCGAAGTGTTCATCGACATTCTGGAAGTCAACAAGCCTGAGCTGGATGCGCAGCTGGTCGCAGAGAACATCGCTCTGCAGCTGGAGAAGCGTGTGTCGTTCCGTCGCGCGATGCGTAAGAGCGTTGATTCGGCTCTGCGTTTCGGCTGCAAGGGTATCAAGGTTCGTGTATCGGGCCGTCTGAACGGCAACGAAATCGCACGTTCCGAGTGGTATCTGCAGGGTCGTCTGCCGCTGCACACGCTGCGCGCAGACATCGACTACGGCTTTGCCGAAGCGAAGACCACCTACGGCATCATCGGCGTGAAGACCTGGGTCTACCGCGGCGATATCTATGAGCAGAAGCGCCGCCGTGACAATGTCACGACGACGGGTGCGTTCTAAGTAACGCCAAACATTGCGGGGTTGAGCAATCAACCCCGCGTAACACCAAGAACAGAAGGCGCGCGGAGACTGGGCCACTTATCTAACTAAGTGACGCCAAGGCCGCAGCGGGAAAGAGTGCAGTTATGTTGCAGCCCAAGAAGGTTAAGTACCGTAAACAGCAAAAGGGCAAGATGCGCGGTAAGGCATGGCGCGGTTCCGAGCTTGCATTTGGCGACTACGGTTTGAAGGTTGTGGAGTGCGGCTACATCACCGATCGTCAGATCGAAGCAAGCCGTATCGCAATGACCCGTTACATCAAGCGTGGCGGTAAGGTTTGGCTCCGGATCTTCCCGGATAAGCCGATCACCAAGAAGCCGGCTGAAGTTCGAATGGGTTCCGGTAAGGGTGCGTTGGATCACTGGGTTGCAGTGGTTCGCCCCGGCAAGCTGCTGTTTGAGATGGAAGGCGTTCCGGTTGAGATTGCGAAGGAGGCCATGCGCCTTGCTTCGAACAAGCTTCCGCTCCGCACCGTTTTCGTGCAGCGTCCGAACATCAAGGCGATTGACCCCAAGGCTTCCGCAGCCGCGTAACTGCATAGCGTCTCTGAATGCAGACGCTGAATGAGAGATTGAAATGGAACTGAACAAGATCCGCGAATTTACGGACAGCGAACTGAAGGAGCAGCAGGCCCAGGCGGGCGAGCAGCTCTTCCGCGTTCGCTTCCAGAAGAGCCTGGGCGATGCCGCAGGCGTGAACAAGCTGCGCGAACTGAAGAAAGACATCGCGCGCATCAAGACTGTGGCGCGCCAGCGTGAGCTTGGCCAGGCCGTGGCTCCGACGGAGTCGGCTGCGCCCGCGAAGAAGACCCGTAAGGCGAAGAAGGCATAACGATGGCTGAGACGACTGCTACGACTACTGCTACGGCAGAGAAGATTGGCCACCGCACCGAGAAGATCGGCCTGGTGACCTCGACCAAGATGGACAAGACGATCGTTGTTTCGGTGGAAATGCGCAAGGCGCACCCCAAGTACAAGCGCATCGTGAAGTCGAACAAGAAGTTCTACGCGCATGACGAGCAGAACTCAGCCCGCGTTGGCGATCAGGTCCGCATCCGTGAGACCCGTCCCACCAGCAAGCTGAAGCGCTGGAACCTCGAAGAGATCGTTCGCCGCTCGAGCCTGAGCGAAGCGACTCCGGCTTCGAAGTAAGATAAGAGTTTGCCCGTCGCCGGCATCGTTCGGTGACACTATGGGCATGACGCGTCCAGCGCGACGATCGTTGAAGATGTCGTTCAGCGATCCGCTCCGCGGCCGCGACCATTTAGTGGATTTGACTGGGGCGAGATAGCCCCCGGCCTTAGGCTCTGGAAGCCTCGAAGGTCAGGAGAAGAAGCAATGTCCGTACAAATGCGTACGATTCTGGACGTAGCCGATAACTCTGGCGCACGCCGTCTGCAGGTCATCCTGCCTCTCGGTGGTGGTCTCGGTAAGAAGGCTGGTCTGGGCGATGTGGTGACGGCAGCGGTGAAGGAAGCTTCGCCCGACGGCACCGTGAAGAAGGGCAAGGTTGTGAAGGCCGTGATCGTGCGCACCCGCAAGGAAGCGCGCCGCAAGGACGGTACCTACATCCGCTTTGACCAGAACGCAGCCGTCGTGATCAACGACGCAGGCGAGCCGGTGGGAACCCGTGTATTCGGACCCGTAGCCCGCGAACTGCGCGACAAGAAGTTCCTGAAGATCGTTTCGCTCGCTCCGGAAGTTATCTAACTCTCTCGAAGCGTAGGTTCCATACAAAGACCGCCGGCAGTCGCTGGCGGTCTTTGTCGTCTGGACACATAACTTTCAGAGGGAAGAATAGAACCATGGAGTACCGACTTATCTATTGCAGCCGTAACCGGATCGAGGGCTCGGAGCAGCAGATTGCCGAAGAAATTGAAAAGATCCTTGTGAGTTCCCGCAGGAATAACGAGAAGCACAACATTACAGGTGCTCTCCTGTTCAACGGCCTTGCGTTTGCGCAGGTGCTGGAAGGGCCACGTCTCGCCGTGGAAACTCTCTACGCAACGATCTGTGAGGATAACCGGAACAGCCACAACGTACTGCTGGAGACCGCCGACATTGCAAAGCGGGACTTCGGTCGTTGGTCGATGGCGTATTCCGGCCCGGATTCCGGTGGCCATCTCTACGAACACCTGAAACTCGCCGATGTCGAGACAGATGGATCGGGTGTCGCAAAGCGTGTGCTGGACCTATTGAAGAGCGTGGTGCACGCACACGTATAGGCTCCGCGCTATATGCACCTGCAGTGCTAGCGCAGACGACTGCCACTGTTGCGGATCAGTTCAACTGCCGCGGTTGTGAGATCAGCATTGTTTGCAGCGGGGCTTCCATCTGGGAGTGTGATCACATCCTCAAGCCCTGTGCGGATGCTATGGCCGCGTTGTAGAGCCCGCCGATTCACATCCCAGCAAGCCATTCCATAGCCGTGGTGGAGCTGTTCAAGCTGGATACCGGCATCGGTCACGATTCGCTCCATTGCGGCTGCTCGTTGCAAGGCGACTTGTGGATCAAGATCGAGCGGCTCAATCAGGATGCAGCGACAATGCCTTGCCAAACCGGATGCAACAAATGCTTCTGCATCGCTTTCCGTCAGGAGACCGGCTTCGATTCCGACACCGCGACCCAGAAGGTGTTCACAGAGTGGAATGATGCCGGGCTCTCCCTGATTGGCTGAGACCAGATCCGGCAAATCATCCCAATCCTGAATGAGCCGCAGACGTTCCGCAGGATTGCTGACGATGGCAGCGGACGTTGTGAGCGATATCGGAGTGTCAGGGCACAGTCTCCGAATCGCACGAAGAACCTGACCGCACTCGTGTCCGTGAAGTGTCTCTTTCCCATCGCTGTCGTAGGCATGAACGTGGACGGAATGGGCCCCGGCATGGACGACCGAAAGGGCCACCTCTGCAATGGCTTCTGGAGTACGCGGAGCAGCGGGGTGAGGGGAGTCTCCGTTGAGCGCTACCTGAAGGAAGACTGGGGTGACCATGAGTTTCAGACTACGGGATGGTTGGCCTAGTCCGGTGTTGGCTGGGCGATGTGGTCCACAATCAACTCTTCGATTTGACCTGTGCCTTTCTTAAGGCGCAGGTCAGGTTGTTTTTCCAGGGCGCCGGTAAAGGTCTGGGCGCCGCCATTCTGGCATAATCTTTTCGCAAACAAAGGCGGGCAGAAGTGCTATTTGATCGGTTCAATTTGGCGATACTTCGAGTGGAAGATGCTTTGGGCGAGCAGCAGGTACGCCGGGCGCGGTTAAAGCGGCTTCGGGTACAGGCTATGATCCTGCTTATTGTGACCGCGATTCTTGGCGGGCTACGCTATCGCGGCGCCGATTTGCAGACGACCGAGTCGAAGGTTGTGTGGGCCGTGTTCGTCGGAATGATCCTCTTAATTTTTGCTGGCAGGATCTATTACACAAGTCGCCGACTAGCTGCTTTGGAAGAAGCGGGGAAATGACCTCCTGAACCCATAATTTTCACTTGGGGCGTGTACATCGCATTCGCTCATTCGAACGTATACAGCTTCATGAGAAGGCCGTTTTGTATGGCGGAAAAGATAACAAGTTAGTCCGCTGTGGGCTGGGCGATGTGGTCCACAATCAGATCTTCAATCTGACCTGTGCCTTTCTTAAGGCGTAGGCCAAGTTGTTTTTCCAGGGCGCCGGTAAAGGTCGGGGCGCCCCCATCGCTGGTAGTCTGCGGGGCGTTCGCTTCGTCGATCTGGAAGTCGAGCGTCATGTCGTAATGGCCAGTCAGACCGGTCGCATCCACCATGCGGTCCATGCCGCGGCCGCCGAGAACACCGCCCAGGCCATCGAAGAGGGTACAGGCTTCCGGCAGGGTGACGTCGATCATGCTCACGTGCATGATGCCGCCCTCTCTGCGGTTGATCTGCAGCCCGCAAAGGACAGGGGATGGTTTACCGGCAACGGTTTCCGGAACAGGCGTACCGGGCTTAATGCAACCCGGCGATGTTTCATGAGGCTTCAGATTCGGACCAGTCGCACCGGGCCTCGCCACGCTCAGCAGGTTGACCATCCCTGTGTGGTTTTCCCGGTGAGCTTTCAGCGCGAAACGGTCTTCCAACAGATTGCGCAGCATCAGGCGTATGTCTTCCATGCTCTGCGAACCTTCCGGCGGACGCGCAACGATCGTGTACTTCTGGTGCTGCCCCCAGTCAGGCAACCGTGCCCGCATGGCTCGGGCCTCCACTTCGTCGTCTACGCCATAGGCGAACATGATGAGCGGTGGGAGCGGCCCAGTCATAGTCAGCAGGCCGTGCGGTGTTTGCGCCCTGCCCAGGGCGATCATGAAACCAAGGCCTTCCATGGGGGCGTCGGGAGAGGCAGGTTTGACGGAGGCGGATTCGAAGGTGGGGAGTGGGGCTGCTGCTTGTTGTGACCTAGCGAGCGTGCAAAAGAGAAAGAGACTGAATGCCAACCTTGCAATTGGTCCTTGGCAACTCAACTTCATTCGGTACCTCCCTGTTTGCAGTTTGGCTACCGAAGTGAGAGTGCACTTTCCCAAATCTGGCCAGCACGGTAGGGTCCATCTCCGTCCGCATCGAACTGAGGTTCGTCGAACCAGACCCAGTACACTCGATGTTTGCCGAGCGCACTATTCTCAATGCGTGTAAGGCCTCCCTCTCTGTTGAGGGGATGCGCAGAGACGGTCCCTGTTGCGCCCTTCGCCCAGAAGAAGTCTTCAGCTACACGAATCTGATCGTCTACTTTGAACCTGTCCATGCCGCTATCTGTTTCCATTTCGAGTGCAATCGTCGCGCTGTTACTCTCGCTGACATGATCGTGTACGTCAAGCTCTTAGACGAAGGTACAGATGCATGGGCACCCGTTGATGCGTCGCATGTGCGAGATGATGTTTATGAGCTGACTACTGCTGGCGAGAGTCTCGCGGATGCAGAATTGGAGTTCCCACCCGGGACTCTCGTTCGGTGCAGCATCCATCCCGGTAGCGAGAACTCATTCCTGGCTGCCTACGAGCAACTTTCGTCGATCTGATAGCGAGATTTATTGCAATTCCTCGTATTTTCGCGTAAAGTAGACAAGTTTGGTCCAACTGCATCACCTCGACCTGCGGAGGTACTCGCAGAGGCCTGTGTCCGGGACCACGGCACGGGATAGGGAGTAAAGCAATGGCACATGTTTTGAAGAACGACAACGTGATTGTTCTGGCAGGTAAGGACAAGGGTAAGACCGGCCGCGTACTGCGGATTGTTACGGACAAGAACCGTGTTCTGGTGCAGGGCGTTGGCATGATCAAGAAGCACGTCAAGCCGAATCCTCAGGCAAACATCAAGGGCGGCATCCTGGAGCAGGAAGCTCCGATCCACCTTTCGAATGTGGCTCTGGTGGATGGTAACGGTAAGGCGACTCGTGTAAGCATTCGCGTGGTTGACGGCAAGCGTGAGCGCATTGCCAAGACGACCGGCGAAACGATTGCTTATCCGAAGGTGAAGTAAGCGATTTTCAGATAGCAGGTGCGTAAGCGCCTGCGCTGTTCGTTGGAAGACCTCTCTGGCTTGCCAGGTGCGTTCCGGCGAAGTCCTCAAGCGAGCAGCGAATCCAGAAACAAAGGAACACCCCACGAAACGGTATACGGGCCGTGACGCGAGTCGAAGCCCAATCCGATGACCGTGGAGAAAGCGAAGTAACGACAGTGGCACGACTCCGTGAGAAATATACAAACGAGTTGAAGGCGGCCGTTCAGAAGGAGCTGGGCATCACGAACGTGATGGCAGTGCCGAAGATCGAGAAGATCGTCATCAATATGGGCCTCGGTGAGGCGACGCAGAACAACAAGATCATCGACCCCCTGGTCAGCGATCTGGCAGCCGTAACCGGCCAGAAGCCGGTTCTGACCAAGGCGAAGAAGTCCATCGCTCAGTTCAAGGTGCGTGAAGGCCAGTCGATCGGCGCCATGGTCACCCTGCGCGGTGAAGCAATGTTCGAGTTCCTTGATCGTCTGATCTCGGTGGCTCTGCCCCGCGTGCGCGACTTCAAGGGTGTCTCCTCGAAGAGCTTCGACGGCCGCGGCAACTACACGCTCGGTCTGCGTGATCAGCTCATCTTCCCCGAAATCGATTACTCGAAGGTGGAGAAGCTGAAGGGTATGAACGTGACCATCGTGACGACCGCTGCGGACGATAACAGCGCGCGCGTCCTCCTCAAGCACTTCGGCATGCCGTTCCGCGCATAGCCCAATAGAGATCGGAGCAAATAGATATGTCGACTACTGCAAAAGCAGTCAAGGACGCAAAGAAGCCCAAGTTCAAGTGCCGCCAGCACAACCGCTGCCAGCTCTGCGGTCGCCCCCGCGCATTCCTCCGCAAGTTCGGCATCTGCCGGCTGTGCTTCCGTGGTCTGGCGCTCAAGGGTGAAATCCCAGGCGTCGTAAAGTCCAGCTGGTAGTGCTTCGCACCGGTTTTTCACGTCGCCTCCGCGACATGATCCGGTGAAAGCAAAGAGTATGGGCCGGCTCGCTTCACGGCGAGCCGGCTGAATGAAGTAAGCAGTACAGCCAAATCCTTCGCCAGTTCTGCCAGCACATCGCTCGCAGAGAACGGGAGGTAGAGAGAAGAGTTCACATGAACCTGACCGACCCAGTAGCAGACTTCCTGACCCGCGTCCGTAACGCCATCAATGCCCGTCACCAGAAGATGGATGTTCCCGCTTCGAACCTGAAGGCGGAGATTGCCCGCATTCTGAAGGAAGAAGGCTACATCGCGAACTACAAGATGGTGGAAGAGAATGACCGCCGCGTTCTCCGCGTTTACCTGAAGTACGACGCAGAAGGCACCTGCGCCATTCTTGACCTGAAGCGTATCTCCAAGCCCGGTTCGCGCGTGTACCTCGGTGCACAGGACATCCGCCGCGTGCAGGGTGGACTCGGTATCTCGATCCTCACCACGCCGAAGGGTGTGATGACGGGCCGTACCGCTCGCAAGGAAAACGTTGGCGGCGAAGTCCTAGCTCACGTCTGGTAGTGCTTCGCACCGTTTTCGACGTCGCTTCGCGACGTGGTTCGTGCAACGGTGCAACATCGTGGCCAGAGCTTTGCTCTGGATATGGTTTGAAGTCTCGCAGTACAAGTTGTTCCCGCGAAGTGATTCGCGATGGCTGCAGTGGAACGGTCTGTAGTGGTTAGTTCGCAAAGCTAACTGCTGCATGATCCGGGACTCGCAAGCCGCAAGGAAAAGTAAATGTCACGTATTGGTTTGAAGCCGATTCCTGTTGCTACCACCGTGAAGTACACGGTGAATGGCAACATCGTTGAAGTAACTGGCCCCAAGGGCACCGTCAATGCTCTTCTGCCCACCGGCATCCGCCTGGAGCAGAAGGATGGTTTCGTGCACGCCGTGCGCGACAACGATTCGCAGAAGGCCATCCACGGTCTGGCTCGCGCTCTGGTATTCAACGCCATTGAGGGTGTGACGAACGGTTGGAAGAAGGAACTGGACATCGTCGGTATCGGTTACCGTGCTGAGATGAAGGGCAAGGATATGGTCGTGTTCACGCTCGGCTACTCCCACCCGATCGAGTTCCCGCTGCCCGCCGGCATCGTAGTCACCATCGATCCGAAGCAGACGCACCTGACGATCGAAGGCATCGATCGCCAGAAGGTTGGCCAGGTGGCCGCCGATATGCGTTCGCTGCGTAAGCCTGATCCGTACAAGAACAAGGGCGTACGTTACTCGGACGAGAAGCTGAAGAAGAAGGTCGGCAAGACCGGCTCGAAATAAGTTTTGAGGTCGCGGTAGGTAGTTGTGGTTCTGACTGCCTACTGCGACTAAGAACTAAAACTGAAACATCAACCCGAGGCGATGGACGAGATGCCATCGCTCACCATACCGAACGCAGATGCAAGGCATCTGCGCCGATAGGGAAGGAAAGAAGAAATGATCACTGCACCTCAGCGCAATGTCATCCGGAAGCGCGTTCACAAGCGCGTTCGTGCGAAGGTCGCCGGCACCACCGAGCGTCCTCGCCTGAACATCTTCCGTTCGCTCAACCACATCTACGCACAGGTCATCGACGACTCCACGCACACCACGCTGGCTTCCGCCTCCACTATCGCCAAGAAGGGTGAAGAGAAGAAGAGCGGCGGCAACATCGCTGCAGCCCAGGAAGTGGGCAAGCTGGTTGCAGAGCGTGCCAAGGAAGCAGGCGTGACCAAGGTTGTGTTTGACCGTGGTGGTTACCTGTATCACGGCCGTATCAAGGCCCTGGCCGATGCCGCGCGTGAAGCCGGTCTCGAGTTCTAACTCAGGTTTAGCGAAAGAGGATATAGATGGCAATTCGCAAGAAGATTGATGCAAACAAGCTGAACCTGAAGGACCAGGTCGTCGCGATCAACCGCGTGACCAAGGTCGTTAAGGGCGGTAAGAATATGTCGTTCGCAGCACTGGTTGTGATCGGCGATCCGGAGCAGGGCATTGTGGGTTACGGCAGCGGCAAGGCCAAGGAAGTTCCCCAGGCCATCCGCAAGGGCATTGAAGCGGCCAAGAAGAACCTGCACAAGGTGAACCTGACCGAGACCTCGATTCCGCACCAGGTGCTGGGCCGTTACGGCTCGGGTCACGTGCTGCTGAAGCCGGCTCCTGAAGGTACCGGTGTGATCGCAGGTGGTGCGGTGCGTGCGGTGATGACGTCTGCCGGTGTGCAGAACGTTCTGACCAAGTCGCTGGGAACAGCGAACCCGCACAACGTGATCAAGGCCACGTTTGACGCGCTGATCCAGCTGCGTGACAAGGCTGCTGTTGCAGCTCTGCGCGGCAAGGATGTTCACGAACTCTAAGGCTGGAACGAGATTTGCGGAACGGTTTCCGTTCCTCATGAGGATAAGGTAATGGCAGAAAACACGGGCAAGATCAAGATCCAGTACTACCGCTCGAAGATCGCGACGCCGGTCAAGCACAAGCTGGTAGTTAAGGGCCTGGGCTTTACGCGTCTGAATCAGATCGTGGAGCGCGAGGACACACCCTCGGTTCGCGGCATGGTTGCGGCAATCCCGCACCTGGTTCGCATCGTCGAGTAGGCACTTCGTGCAGTTCTCGACATCGCTTCGCGATGTGTGGACTGGGCGGGAATAACATCTGTTGCCTTGCCTCTGCATAAGAGGCAAGGCACAGCTTCAAAACAAAGCCTTTGATAAGGCGATAACGAGACTGACATAGAACTATGTCAGTTGCCGCAGAAAACATCGCGGCAAATGCGAGTCGGACTTACCGGTTCGGCGTGAGCGAGGAAAGCACAATGGCACTGAATCTTTCGAATTTGAATGCGCCGAAGGGCGCAAACAGCAACAAAAAGCGCGTGGGCCGCGGTATGGGTTCGGGCATGGGTAAGACGTCGACGCGTGGTCATGATGGTCAGCGTGCACGTTCCGGTTCGCGCATGATGCGTGGTTTTGAAGGCGGCCAGATGCCGCTGCACCGCCGTCTGCCGAAGCGTGGCTTCACCAACATCTTCCGTCAGGAGTACCAGGTTCTGGCTCTCGACACGATCCAGCTGTTTGCTGCAACGAAGAACGTCACCGAGCTGACCTTCGAAGCGATGCTGGAAAACGGTCTGGTTCGCAAGAAGAAGGCCCTCGTGAAGGTGCTGGCAAACGGCGAGATCAACACCGCTGTGACCGTGTACGCGCACAAGGCTTCCAAGGCTGCACAGGCGAAGATCGAAGCAGCCGGCGGCAAGCTGGTTCTGCTCGGCGCGCCGGCTGCAGAAGAAGCAGCAGCGTAAGTGGTGTCTTCGCTGCGCGTCTGCGGTCTCTGCGCGTAGAATGAAGGCACACGGATTTCAAGGGAAGGGTCGAGCCGTGATGGCTCGGCCTTTGCCTGTATCGGATAACTCCGAAAGTTTAAGTAGAACGGGCCGCAAGGCCTGACTGGATAAGCCCCGCCGATGTTTGACAAGCTGGCCAATATCTTCCGCATTCCTGAGCTACGCCAACGCGTTCTGTTTACGCTTGGCCTGCTTGCCGTCTACCGCCTTGGCGGACACATCCCCACGCCCGGTATCAACGCTGACCTTCTGGCGCAGTACTTTGCGCAGAATGCCGGCTCCTCGCTCGGTCTTGTGGATCTGTTCACTGGTGGTTCGCTTCGCCGCCTCACCATCTTCGCGCTGGGAATCATGCCGTACATCACGGCGTCCATCATCTTCCAGTTGCTGACGGTGATCTATGAGCCGTTGGCCAAGCTGCAGAAGGAAGGCGAAGTGGGTCGCCGCAAGATCACACAGTGGACCCGCTACGTAACAGTGCTGCTGGCCATTGTGCAGTCGTTCGCGATTGCCATGATGCTTACCAAGTCCACGACCGGCGCGCCGATGGTGACGATGGGTTCGAAGTCGTTCATTGCGCTCTGCGTGCTGACGCTTACGACCGGTACCGGCTTCATCATGTGGCTGGGTGAGCAGATTACAGAACGCGGTATCGGCAACGGTATGTCGCTGCTGATCTTCACGGGTATCGTGGCTGGCCTGCCGAACGGCATTAACGATCTGTACGAGAAGGCTCGCGATTCAGCATGGGGCGGATTCACGCCGCTGGCAATTGCCATCCTCATCGTTGCAATGGTCGGCGTCGTGTACTTCATCGTCTTCGTTGAAAAGTCGGAGCGCCGCATCCCGGTGCAGTATGCGAAGCGTATTGTCGGCCGCAAGATGATGGGCGGTCAGTCGACGCATCTGCCGCTGAAGGTGAACTCCGGTGGTGTAATGCCGGTGATCTTCGCTTCGTCGATCCTGTCGGCTCCGCTGCTCTTTGCAAACACGCAGTTCGTACAGAATCACACGTTCTTCCGCGTGATTGCAGATGGTCTGAAGCCGGGCGAGCCCTGGTACCAGATTCTCAGCGCCGCCGCGATCATCTTCTTCGCGTACTTCTACATCTCCATCGTCTTCCGTCCGGATGACATTGCCGACAACCTGCGCAAGTATGGTGGGTTCATCCCCGGCATCCGTCCCGGCCGTCGTACGAGCGACTTCATCAACGACATCCTGACCCGCATCACGTTGGTCGGCGCCATCTACCTGATCATCATTCAGCTCATTCCGCAGATGATGATCTCCGGTGTGCACCTGAACCATCTCTGGCTGGTTGGACCGTTCTTTGATCGCCTGCCCAACTGGATCACGAATGGTCTGGGCGTGAACTTCTACTTCGGCGGTACCTCGCTGCTGATCGTAGTGGGCGTGGCCATGGACACTGTTCAACAGGTCGAGTCGCAGTTGATCATGCGTCATTACGAAGGCTTCACGCCAAAGAGCGGCCGTTCGCGTGGCCGGCGGAGCTGGTAAGCAGACGTGTCAGAACATGAACTGAATCAAACACCGGCTCCAGTGGATGGCTTCATCCCTGGGCCGGTGCTTCTTCTGGGCGCACCCGGAGTAGGCAAGGGAACGCAGGCGCAGATCCTGATGGACCTGTGGGGCATCCCGCAGATTTCCACCGGCGACATCATCCGCGAGAACATCAAGCTGGGCACCCCGGTAGGCCTCGAGTTTCAGGATCTGGTGGCACAGGGCATCTTCGTGCCGGATGAGTTGGTTAACCGTATGGTGGCATTGCGTTTAAGCCAGCCGGATGCCGCGCGCGGTTACATCCTGGACGGCTATCCCCGGACGTTGGGGCAGGCACAGTGGCTGGACGCGCAGCTTTTCGGAGACGGATTCCCGGGTACAAACGGCGAAATCACGCCTGCCGGACGACTTCCAGTCGTTGCAGTAAGTATCGAAGTTCGGTATGATGAGTTGTTGCGTCGTATCACTGGTCGGCGCACAGGTCCGGTCTCCAAGCGGATTTACAACATCTACACCAATCCTCCGCTCGTTGAGGGGGTTGATGATGTGGATGGTCAGCCGCTTGTGCAGCGCCCGGACGACACCGAAGAAGTTTTTGCGGAGCGGATGCGGCAGTTTGCGGATCTGACTGCGCCGGTGATCGAGCATTATCGCGCCCAGGGCCGGTTTGAGGTTGTGGACGGCGAGCAGCCGGTGGAAGTGGTAACGGAAACAATCGTCGCGGCGCTGAAGCGTCTGCGGCGCGAGGGCATGTAAGCAGTACCGATGGCGATCGCGATTAAAACACCGCAGGAAATCGAGAAGATGCGTGCAAGCGGACGCATCCTGCGTCAGGTCCACGTTGCAGTGGAAGCGGCTGTGAAGCCGGGCGCCACAACGATGGATCTGGAGCGCGTTGCCGAGGCAAAGATTCGTGAGCTGGGCGGCAAGCCGGCATTCAAGGGATACAACGATTACCCCTGCTGCCTGTGCACCTCAGTGAACAGCGAGGTGATCCATGGGATCCCCTCGGAGAAGAAGGTTCTGCAGGAAGGCGACATTGTGTCGGTGGACTGCGGCGTGATTCTGGAAGGCTATTACTCTGACGCAGCGGGAACGTACCCCGTGGGTAAGATCAGCCCGGAAACACGCAAGCTGCTGGATGTGACGAAAGCGTCGCTCGAGCAGGCGATTCAGGAAGTACGCGTTGGTGGCACGGTAGGTGACATTGGCGCGGTCGTGCAGGAGATTTGCGAAGCCGAAGGATACGGTGTGGTCAAGGATTTTGTAGGCCACGGCATCGGCAAGAACATGCACGAAGACCCGCAGGTTCCGAACTACGGAAAGCGCGGCAAGGGAACAAAGCTCAAGGCAGGCATGGTGCTTGCGATCGAGCCGATGATTAACGCTGGAACGGCTGACGTGAAGGTGTTGAAGGACGGATGGACCGCAGTGACGACGGACGGCAGCATGAGCGCCCACTTCGAACACACGGTAGCTGTTACGAAAGATGGTCCGGTCGTCCTCACGCAGTAAGTGAAGTTTGCAGTAGTGGTTGTGAGTAGTTACAAGGAGACGGTTTGCCGAAGGAAGATGCAATTGAAGTAATGGCAGTGGTTGTAGAAACCCTGCCGAACGCGATGTTCAAGGTGGAACTGGAGAACAAGCACCAGGTGCTGGCCCACGTTTCCGGCCGCATGCGCAAGAACTTCATCCGCATCCTCCCCGGAGACCGTGTCGCTATTGAGTTGAGCCCGTATGACTTGAACCGCGGGCGTATTGTGTACCGCTACAAGTAGTTCTGTAGCGGATAACAACACAGCAGGCGCACGATGATCTGCTGGAGAAGGAAAGAAGCAAATGAAGGTACGCGCTTCAGTTAAGAAGATTTGCGACAAGTGCCAGATCGTTCACCGTAAGGGTGTTGTACGAGTGATCTGCGAAGTTGCAAAGCACAAGCAGCGCCAGGGATAACCTGTAGCAGCTTGTTTGAGTAACAAACACCGCGGAACCCGCGGCTTCCACTTAGAGAAGACTTACTAAGTGTGGAGACGTTCCTCAGGGGCGAGTTAGCCGAAGCAAAGGCTTGCGATGAACCCCGGGTCACACCGCATAACCCGGTTCTGTACGACAGCGTCAGGACCAAGAAGTACACGAGGAAAGACACATGGCACGTATTGCCGGAGTCGATGTGCCCAACAACAAGCAGGCACGCATCGGACTCACCTACATCTACGGAATCGGCGACACTCGCGCGCTGCAGATTCTTGCAAAGGCGGAAATCGATCCCCTGCGCAAGGTAAGCACGCTGGACGAGGATGAGCTGAACAAGATCCGTGCAGTCATCGAGCAGGAAGGCGGCATTGAAGGCGATCTCCGCAAAGAAATCGGTCTCAACATCAAGCGCCTGATGGAAATCCAGAGCTACCGCGGTATCCGTCACCGCCGTAACCTGCCTGTTCGCGGACAGCGCACCCACACGAACGCCCGCACGCGCAAAGGCCCCCGTAAGGGCACGGTTGCCGGAAAGAAGAAGGCGACTAAGTAATGGCTAAGCAGCAGAATGCAGCCGGAAAGTCCGGCAAGGGCAAGAAGTTTAAGAAGCGGGAACGGAAAAATGTCCCGTACGGTCTGGTATTCATCCAGGCATCGTTCAACAACACCATCGTGACCATCACGGACCAGCAGGGCAACACCCTCAGCTGGAAGAGCTCGGGTTCGCTCGGCTTCCGTGGTTCGCGTAAGGGAACGCCGTTCGCGGCACAGCAGGCTGCTATGAACGCTGCCACTGCTGCTCGCGATCACGGTCTGCGTTCGGTTGACGTGCGCGTCTCCGGCCCCGGTTCGGGCCGTGAGTCGGCAGTACGTGCGCTGGCTGCTGCCGGTATCGATGTGCGTAGCATCCGCGACGTCACGCCGATCCCGCACAACGGCTGTCGCCCGCCGAAGCGTCGCCGCGTATAAGTTCTCCCGCTATGTGGAGGCATGGAATTCTGTGCCTCCACTGCGGGATTTCAATCATTTCAACTGGATCGCGATGAAGGGCCAGCCAGGCTGTAAAGCGATCGACATCGGAAGTTTCGAAAGAGAGTTATTCAATGGCACGTTACACAGGAGCTGTCTGCCGTCTTTGCCGGCGTGATGGAGTTAAGTTGTTCCTCAAGGGATCCCGTTGCTTTAGCGAAAAGTGCGCCATCGACAAGCGCAACTTCCCCCCGGGACAGCATGGTCAGGCACGCGCGAAGAAGATCGTAGGCTACGGTCTGCAGCTGCGTGAAAAGCAGAAGGCAAAGCGCATCTACTTCACGCTCGAAGGCCAGTTCCGCTCGTACTACGAGAAGGCTTCGAACAAGACCGGTGTTACCGGCGAACTGCTGCTTCAGCAGCTTGAGCGCCGTCTTGATGCTCTGGTATACCGCGCGGGCTTCGCCCTTTCGCGTCGCCAGGCTCGTCAGCTCGTCCGTCACGGCCACGTGCTCGTGAACGGCAAGAAGGTAAATATTCCTTCCTACCAGATCAAGATTGGCGACAATGTTGAACTGAAGGAAGCGACGAAGAAGCTCGACATTGTGGAAGGCGCGGCTCAGTTCCACGCCGGTCTGGCACAGCCCACCTGGCTGCAGATCGACCGCGAAGGCCGCACCGTGAAGGTTCTCGCTCTGCCGAAGCGCGAAGAGATCCAGATCCCGGTCAACGAGCAGCTGATCGTCGAACTGTACTCGAAGTAAGCCATAGCGGCAGATGCGGGTTCGCTCGCATCTGCCGCGTAGCTGCTTCGAATCGAGGCACGGCCACTCGATGTTATGGCCGTAAGTCCCACCTGGGGCTCTGTAGCAATACGGGGTTCCCTGAAGTGACTCAACCGAAGGAACCGACCTTCACGCACCGCAAAATGCTTCGCGGCATGCGATGAAGCCAGGAAATGAGGAGAGTAGCCAATGTTGTGGAGAGGTTTTCAAAAGCCGAAGCGTCTTGCGGTTGACACCGAAACGCTGACGGAGAAGTACGGTAAGTTCAGCGCGCAGCCCTTTGAGCGTGGCTTTGGTACGACGGTAGGCAACAGCCTGCGCCGCACCCTGCTCAGCTCCATCGAAGGCGCCGCTGTCACGGCCGTGAAGATTGAAGGCGTGCTGCACGAGTTCCAGTCGATCACCGGTGTGGTGGAAGACGCGACCGACATCATCCTGAACCTGAAGCAGATCCCGTTCAAGCTGAACGGCGACGGCCCCAAGGCTCTGTATCTGCGTGCAGATCAGCCCGGTGTTGTCACCAGCGGCATGATCGAAGCTGACGGCGACGTAGAGATCCTGGACAAGGACATCTACATCGCAACCGTGTCTGAAGGCGGCAAGCTGGACATGGAAATGCGCTTGAAGCGTGGCCGTGGCTACGTTTCGGCAGACAAGAATTTTGATCCGGACCTTGGTATCGGCTTCATTCCGGTGGATTCGGTTCACTCGCCTGTACGTAAGGTGAACTACGCAGTCGAGGCAGCACGTCTCGGTCAGATCACCGACTATGACAAGCTGACCATCGAAATCTGGACGAACGGCACGGTACTTCCGGCTGACGCACTCGGTCTCTCGGCAAAGCTGATGAAGGATCACATGACGATCTTCATCAACTTTGAAGAAGAGCTGGAGAGCGGCTTGGATGGATCGCACGACGGTCCTGCTCTGCGTAACGACAACCTGAACCGTTCGGTTGAGGAACTGGAACTGTCGGTTCGCAGCTACAACTGCCTGAAGAACGCCAACATCGCGACGATCGGTGAACTGATTCAGAAGACCGAAGCCGAGATGCTGAAGACGAAGAACTTCGGCCGCAAGAGCCTGAACGAGATCAAGGAAATCCTTGCTCAGATGGGCCTCTCGCTCGGCATGAAGATCGACGATCAGGGCAACCCGGTCCCGGGACCGACCTCGGTTCTGCCTGCGGCAACGCTGGCCGCCTCCTTCGGCAACTTCGATGATGAAGAAGACGAAGATGAGGACGACCTCGTAATGCCGGAGACGGAAAACTTTTAAGCTCTTAGTCGCTGGCACTTAACTGCATAAGTTAGGTGCCGGCGACGGAGCGAAGCACTTAGCTTCCTTCTGGGTATTCGCCAGAAGCGATAAGCTAAGAGCTGTGGCTGAAAGCTTAGTGTTAGCGATGCGCTCCAGTGCGAGCCGTCGAATTTGAAATTGGAAGGTAAGTACTATGCGTCATCGCAAAGCTGGAAATAAACTCGGACGGAACACGAGCCACCGCCGCGCTCTTCTGCGCAACCTGGTGACCTCGATTCTGATTGAAGATCGCGTGGAGACGACCCTGGCAAAGGCCAAGGCAGTTCGCCCGCTCGTTGAAAAGATGATCACCCTGGGCAAGAAGGGCGACGTGCATTCGCGTCGTCAGGCTCTTGCGTTCATGATGACGGACGAGTCCGTGACCCGTCTGTTTGCCACTGTGGCTCCCCGTTACGGCGATCGTCAGGGCGGCTACCTGCGCATCGTGAAGGCGGGCTTCCGTCAGGGCGATGGCGGCGAAAAGGCCATCATCGAACTGTTGGGTGCTGAGAAGGAACTGGGCGCGAAGCAGCAGAAGCGCGAAGACCTCAAGGCCAAGAAGCGCGAAGAGCTGCAGAAGCAGCTTGCCGAGCAGGGTGGCGACGAGAACAGCGAAGCAGCGTAAGCCGCTTTTGAATTGAGCATGACAGCAGAGGGCCCATGGAATTCCATGCGGCCCTTCGCTATGTGCGTCAGGAATTTCGACTCAAGATGACCCTATCTCAAAGCAGGAGCTGTGATGAGCCGGCCTGTACTACTTGGTGGCCGTCAGGCTCCCGCCACAACAACCTTTCTGAGTTGGCTGCTTCGCACCTGGCTACCGGTAATGATCATGCTGGTGGCGATCGCAACGGAATCGACGCATACATTCTCGTCGGATCACACTTCGGGATGGCTGCAGGCGGTATATCAGGCGATTGCAGGGCGCGTTTCTGCTGAGCGATGGTTGACGATCCATCACCACATTCGCAAGACCGGACATTTCACTGGCTACGGGCTGCTGGGGCTCGCATGGCTGCGAGCGTGGTTGCTCTTCTGGCTGATCCCAATGAAGCATCGTTCGGAAGGTGTTTGGCGTGGTTACGCCATGGGAATGGCGCTTGCCTGCACGACTCTGGTGGCGTCGTTGGACGAGCTGCACCAAAGCTTTATGGCAGACCGCACCGGGCTGGTATCCGATGTGTGGCTGGATACCAGCGGCGCTGCCTGTCTTATCCTTCTGTCGTTTCTGTTAGGGAAGTTGCTGCGCCCTGCGAGCGAGTAAAAGTAGGCGTCCGCAGCGAGGGGGCCGACCAGCGCTTCGTGTTGCGAACTCCGCGGCGAATTTCGGCAATACCTTTCACGGATTGAGCGCGCAGAATCCGCACGTCGTGCGAGTTTGCGAATTGTTCCGGCAGCTGTGCGAACGACAGTCCCAGGGTGATGAACTGGGTTTGCGGATGCAGCAGGGCGTTGCGTCGCGCTGCCAGAAACGCAAGAAACAGACTATTCAGCACAACCGCTCCACTGGTATCAAGAAGCACATCCCAAATAGACGCACCGCGTGTTGGCAGGAAGATCTGATGAATCTCATCGGCCGATGCGATCACAGCCGTCGATAGAATTCCAAACATCGCTGCCCGCATACGAAGTGTGCTCCAGCTGGCAACGACACGGCGCCGAAGGACCGAGTACCATCCCCGCGCAAAGAAAATTCCCAGCAGACCGTAGCCGGTGAAGTGGCCCGACTTCCGCAGAAGATGATTGACGAGAGCGACAAGACCGTCCGAGTGGCCAGACCAGGCGGCGAGCTGAGACAGCCAGATGCTGGTGTGGTTCGCGCCCATGGTATTCGTGGATTCGCCGCAAATAACGGCAATGCCGAAAAGTACAGGAAGCCAGGCGATCTGCTGATTGCGTACAGATGCGGGAGCCGTTCTTGCAATAGCCATAACTACAGTCCCTCCGGGGGAAGTCAAATTTCAGGAGACGGTGGTCCATCTCGCGTCTGCACTGGGTAGATGCAACTAGCGTGCCATTCCGTAGCACCCCGTCAAACTATTGAAATAGATGTGTTTAGGTGTATTTGGCGGCGTTTGTCGCTGTGGAAGAAATCACGGTCTTCTCGAAACCTTTGCCCGTCCCACAGACTGAAACACACTTGTGCTTGACATTTCTATCCTTTCGCCGGATACTGATAAGAGTGTCCGAGCCTCCGTTTGCACTCAGTGCAGCGGTCCTCGAATACATGGAAGTTGCGAAAGCAGCTTCCGTCCAACACCACGGCCGAACGGCTCGTTCCCCGCAGCAGTTGAGTAATCGCAATTCGGGACGGGTTCAGCGTGAAAATTACGCTGCGGATAAAGGGCGGGGCCCTCGCTGTAAGTGGACGAAAGTCCGGATGTCAGCGCGAGGCATGCCCGCTGGGCTAGAAGAATCCATCAGCCCGCTTTGTCCAATGGTTCAGGCGGTGGGAGACAAAGGAATAGGAATGGCACGCAAGATTTCGAAGAATCTGGCTAAGGCGCGCGCGGCTGTTGAGCCCCGCACCTACGCCCTGACGGACGCAGTCCCCCTCCTGCAGAAGATCAAGTACGCGAAGTTCGATGAGAACGTCGACATCACCCTGCGCCTTGGCGTAGACACGCGTCATGCTGACCAGATGGTCCGCGCGACCGTTCTGCTGCCCCACGGTCTGGGCAAGACGAAGAAGGTTGCCGTGATTTCGACCGCGGAAAACCAGCGTCTGGCTACAGAAGCCGGTGCAGACATCGTCGGCGGCGAAGAGCTCGTTGAAAAGATCCAGAAGGAATCCTGGACGGACTTTGACGCCCTGATCGCAACGCCGGACATGATGCGTTCGATCGGTCGTCTCGGTAAGGTTCTCGGCCCCCGTGGCCTGATGCCGAACCCGAAGACGGGCACTGTGACCACCGATGTGGCTGCTGCTGTAAAGGAAATCAAGGCCGGTAAGGTCGAGTTCCGCGCAGACAAGACCGCGCTGGTTCACGTTCCGGTAGGCAAGAGCTCCTTTGAAGCGGAGAAGCTGGTCGAGAACGCAATGACCGTGATCGGCGCCGTTGTGAAGGCGAAGCCGGCTGCTGCCAAGGGCAAGTACATCAAGGCGATGTACATCTCTTCCACGATGGGCCCTGGCATTGAGCTGGATCAGGCTGTCGCTGAGGCTGCCGCAAAGGCGTAACGATTTCGCCGCTGCGAACGCGGCTCGATAGATTCGGCCGGGCATGTGCCCGGCGAGGGATAAGACAATGGCATTGACCAAGCAGAAGAAGCAGGAGAAGGTTGCGGCGCTCGCAGGCGAGCTGCAGGGCGCGACCGCTGCCATCATCGGCACCTTCACCGCGATGACCGCGGCAAAGGATGTTGATCTCCGTAAGACTGTCCGCAACGCGGGCGGCAAGTATCAGGTGCTGAAGAACAAGCTGGCCCCCAAGGCTGGCGAAGGCACCAAGATTGAAGACGCACTGGGCGGCCTGAAGGGCGTCAGCTCCATTGCATACACCTCCGGCGATCCGGTAGCTCTGGCGAAGGCTCTGAGCACCTGGGTGAAGGACAACTCGCAGTTCACCTTCAAGCTGGGCATTGTGGACGGCAAGGTTCTTTCCGTTGCGGAAGTGAATCAGCTGGCAACCATGCCGGGCAAGGAAGAGCTGTTCGCGAAGCTCCTGTTCCTCATCAACGCTCCGGCACAGCGTCTGGCTACGGTCATCAACGCAACCGGTCGCGATCTGGCTGTGGTGATCAACCAGGCCGTGGAGCAGAACAAGCTGGGTGGCGCGGCTCCTGCCGCTGCTGTGGAAGCTGCTCCGGCAGTGGAAGCAGAAGCTGCTCCTGCTGCGGACACGGAAGGTGCTTCGGCTCAGGCCGAGGCGGCTGCCGACGAAGCTCCCGCAGAGGGATAAAAGTTTGACCCGGCAGGGTACCGCCGGGTTCGCATAAGTTTTGTCGTGACTGTTTCAGGGGGCGCAAGTCTGGGCGCATCGGAAACCTTGAATACGGGAAGGGCAGCCGGAATAGAAGTTCGATTCCGGGGACGTAATCAGCAGTATCCAGATTGAATTATTAAAGAGGGAATTACCATGGCAGACATCCAGCAGTTGGAAGACGCAATCGTTAGCCTCAGCCTGCTCGAAGCAGCTGAACTCGTGAAGAAGCTTGAAGAGCGCCTCGGCGTTTCGGCAGCAGCTGCTGCTGTAGCCGCTGCTCCTGCAGCAGGTGGCGGCGCAGCCGCTCCGGCAGCAGAAGAGAAGACCGAGTTCACCGTTATCCTGAAGGATGCCGGCGCAAACAAGATCAACACCATCAAGGCTGTCCGTGAAGTGACCGCTCTTGGCCTGAAGGAAGCTAAGGACCTGGTTGACGGCGCTCCGAAGCCCCTGAAGGAGAACATCTCCAAGGATGACGCAGCTGCTATCGCCAAGAAGTTCGACGGCATCGCAACTGTTGAAATCAAGTAGTTTCAGCCATTGCGGCTCCCGGCGCTAGCGCCGGGAGCCCTTTGCTGTGTATGCGATTTGCTTTCTATTCACGAAAGCAGTATTCTTTCGTTTGGAAGATGACCGCCCTGCGTAGGACTGCGTAACGGCGCGACGGTCGGCCTCAAAACGACATTCGAACCTTCTCCGGTTCAAGCAAGAACCGGCCACGGTATGCCTCAGGCGGCGGAGGTCTATCGTGCAGTCAACGCCTCAAGTCTCCTGCCCCGCCAGGCAGTGAGAAAGGTAACAAGGGCGGCAGTTATTTTTAGCAAATTTGAACTGGTGCAAAAGTCGGATCTTGCGCTCACGGGCTTTCCTGTCCCTGTGGGCCATTTCGCGTCTCCGGAAAAACCTCCGAGTAGACCGCATACACCGGCGTAGCACTGTAACGGCAGGAAATCAGCAGTAACTGAAACACAAGCTTCGTATCACCCTGAACGGGCATCAAGCCCATCTCAATTGCGCGCGGAACTCGCACCGGGGCAGAGCCTCCGCAGGAACTTTAAGCGCACACCACCCACGAAACAGCCGCCCACACGGCTATGTTTCGGCTCTCAATCGAAACTCTACCGCATCGGATGCGGTGGAAATCGGAAGGGAGGCCTCGGCACGACCAAGGGGAGTCTACAACGTATGGCAAGCAACACCGAAACGCGCGCACTCCGCAGCCGTCTCGACTTTTCCAAGATCCCAACCGCAATTCAGATCCCAAATCTGATCGAGGTCCAGCGTCGTTCGTATGAGCGCTTCCTCCAGATGGATAAGCTGCCCCAGGAGCGCGAGGACAACGGCCTGCAGTCCGTCTTCACCTCTGTGTTCCCGATTACGGATTTCCGTAATGTGAGCGAGCTCGAGTTTGTCGATTACTCCATCGGCAACTGGGAGTGCAAGTGCGGTTACTTGAAGGGTCTGAACCACCTGCGCACGGCCTGCACCACCTGCGGCCACATGGTCATCACGGACCCGTTCCATCCCGGCGACGTGCTCTGCCATTTCTGCGGTACCTACAACAAGAACACGCCGGACTTCTGCACCAAGTGCGGTGACCCGGTGGGTCTGCAGTTGAAGTACGACCAGGCTGAATGCGAAGAGCGTGGCATGACTTACTCTGCTCCGCTCAAGGTCACCATCCGCCTGAAGATTTACGACAAGGACCCGGAGACGGGCGTGAAGACCCTGCGCGACATGAAGGAGCAGGAAGTCTTCTTCGGCGACATTCCTTTGATGTCGGCCAACGGTACGTTCATCGTGAACGGCACCGAGCGTGTCATCGTGTCGCAGTTGCACCGTTCGCCCGGCGTCTTTTTTGAGACGGCGAACAACCGTACCTACTTCCTGGGCAAGATCATCCCTTACCGCGGAAGCTGGGTCGAGTTCGAGTTCGACCAGAAGAACATCCTGTACGTCCGCATCGACCGTAAGCGTAAGTTCCTGGGAACCATCTTCCTGCGCGCTCTTGGCCTGCGTACGGACGAAGAGATCCTCAAGACCTTCTACACGGCAGACACCATCCAGATTCGCGATGGCAAGCTCTTCTGGCAGATCCCTGCAGAAGGCGCGACCAACATTGTTGGTGTGAAGCCTGCTAATGCGATCAACGGCACCGACGGCACGGAAATCGTTGCTGCTGGCCGCAAGATCAGCACTGCGCTGCTGTCCAAGCTGCGTGCGGGCGGCGTCACGGAAATCGAAGTTGCGCAGAGCGATTTCGATGGCTCCATCTTCGCTGCTGACGTTGTCGATCTGACCACGGGCGAGCTGCTGTATGAGGCCAATCAGGAAGCTGGCGCTGACAAGCTGCACAAGACGCTGCAGTCTGGCGCCACCAGCTTTGAAGTCTTCTTCCCTGAGAAGGACGACGTTGGCAACATCATCACGAACACGCTGAAGCGTGACTCGGTTCGCAAGCCGGAAGAAGCTCTCATCGAGATCTACCGCAAGCTGCGTCCGGGCGACCCGCCGACGCTGGACACCGCGACTGCGCTCTTCGAAGGCATGTTCTTCGATCCGCGCAAGTATGACTTCTCGCGCGTGGGCCGTCTCAAGTTCAACATCAAGCTGTACGAGAACCAGGATGCAACCAACCTGGACAAGCGCACGCTGACGCCGGAAGACTTCTACGGAACCATCCGTTACCTGCTCAAGCTGCGTAAGAACATCGGCCTTGTGGACGACATCGATCACCTCGGCAACCGTCGCGTTCGCGCGGTGGGCGAGTTGATGGAGAACCAGTTCCGCATTGGTCTTGTGCGTATGGAACGCGCCATCAAGGAAAAGATGAGCGTGTACCAGGAGATGTCGACGGCCATGCCGCACGATCTCATCAACGCAAAGCCCGTCATGGCTGCGATCCGCGAATTCTTCGGATCGTCGCAGCTCTCGCAGTTCATGGATCAGACGAACCCGCTGAGCGAAATCACGCACAAGCGTCGTCTTTCGGCCCTTGGACCGGGTGGTCTCTCACGTGAACGTGCAGGCTTCGAAGTTCGAGACGTGCACCCGACGCACTACGGCCGTATCTGCCCGATCGAAACGCCGGAAGGTCCGAACATCGGTCTGATCTCGTCGTTGAGCTGCTTTGCGCGCATCAACGAATACGGCTTCATCGAGTCGCCTTACCGCAAGGTTAAGGACGGCAAGGTCATTGACTATGTCGCGATCACCAATGCTGGTGAGAGCGGTCTGCGTCAGGGTGATCCCGTTGAAGTCAACGAAGCCCGCAAGATGAAGCAGGATCTGGCGAAGGCTGGCAAGCGTGTCATTGAGACCGAGCCGTTCAGCTTCTACCTGTCTGCATGGGAAGAAGATCGTCACACGATCGCCCAGGCAAACGTGGAAATGGACGAGGAAGGCAAGTTGACGGAAGACCTGGTCAACGCACGTCGTCAGGGTAACTTCGTACTCGTTCCCCAGGCTGAGATCGACTACATCGACGTATCGCCGAAGCAGCTTGTGTCGGTTGCAGCTTCGCTCGTGCCGTTCCTTGAGCACGACGACGCGAACCGCGCTCTAATGGGTGCGAACATGCAGCGTCAGTCGGTTCCGTTGCTGATGGCGGAAGCTCCGTTCGTCGGTACCGGTATGGAAGGCGTCACCGCTCGCGATTCAGGTGCTGTGATCCTTGCTCGCCGTAACGGCATCATTGACTCGGTCGATTCCGAACGCATCATCGTGCGCGTAGAAGGCGAGCATCATCCCACGCAGCTGTCGCGTGAGGTGGGTTCGGACATCTATCAGCTCACGAAGTTCAAGCGCTCGAACCAGAACACCTGCATCAACCAGAAGCCGATCGTTCGTAAGGGCGACCGCGTAATCAAGGGCCAGGTCATTGCAGACGGTCCTTGCACGGAGCAGGGCGAGCTTGGTCTCGGTCGTAACGTCCTCGTCGCGTTCATGCCGTGGCGCGGTTACAACTTCGAAGACGCAATCCTCATCTCGGAAAAGCTGGTCCGCGAGGACTACTACACCTCGATTCACATCGAGGAGTTCGAGATCGAAGCGCGCGACACGAAGCTTGGACCGGAAGAAATCACGCGTGATATTCCGAACGTTTCTGAGCACGCTCTGCGTGACCTGGACGAGTCAGGCATCATCCGCATCGGCGCGAAGGTTGGTCACAACGACATCCTCGTGGGCAAGGTAACGCCGAAGGGCGAAACCCAGCTGACGCCGGAAGAGAAGCTGCTGCGCGCCATCTTCGGTGAGAAGGCTGGCGATGTACGTGATGCTTCGCTGACGTGCCCTCCGGGCATCGAAGGCACGGTTGTGGACGTCCGCATCTTCTCCCGCAAGGGTCAGGAGAAGGATGAGCGCGCCAAGCTGATTGAGCAGGAGCAGATCGAACGCCTGGAGAAGAACCTGGCGGACGAAATCCGAATCCTGACCGATGAGCGCCTGAAGCGTCTTGAGGCAATTCTGGGTGCAAAGGAAGTGCAGGCTGACCTGCATGACGAGCGCACCAACAAGAAGCTGCTCTCCAAGGGCGACATCCTCGACCGCGACACCATCGAGCTGATCAGCACGCGTAACCTCAAGCGTATTCGTTACGCCGACAAGGATCCGCGCGTGAACGAGCAGATCGACGAGATCGAAGAGATGACCTCGCGTCAGATCGACGTTCTGCGCAAGATCACCAACGAGAAGATCAGCAAGATGCAGAAGGGCGATGAGCTTTCGCCTGGCGTCATCAAGATGGTCAAGGTGTACATCGCCATGAAGCGCCGCCTCTCGGTCGGTGACAAGATGGCCGGTCGTCACGGTAACAAGGGTGTGGTTGCACGCATCCTGCCTGAGGAAGACATGCCGTACCTGCCGGATGGAACGCCGGTAGAAATCGTGCTGAATCCTCTGGGTGTGCCTTCGCGTATGAACGTGGGTCAGATCCTCGAAACGCACCTCGGTTGGGCTGCACACACACTCGGACAGAAGATTGCCGAGATGGCGCAGCAGGCTGCGGATGCCAACGAAGTTCGCGAGATCTTCAAGGCTCGCTTTGCGAAGACGGCCGCTCTGAACCAGCTCCTGGAGCTGGATGACGAGATGACGCTTCGCGTGGCGAAGGGCATGAAGCGCGGCATCTGGTTCGGCACGGCGGTGTTCGACGGCGCACAGGAAGGCGAAATCAAGGCGCTGCTCGCAGCGGCTGGTCTGCCTTCTTCCGGTAAGACGGAACTCTTCGACGGTATGACCGGCGATGCGTTCGAACAGCCGGCGACCGTTGGTTACATCTACATGCTGAAGCTGTCGCATCTTGTCGACGACAAGATCCACGCTCGCTCCATCGGACCGTACTCCCTCATCACGCAGCAGCCGCTGGGTGGTAAGGCACAGTTCGGCGGACAGCGCTTCGGTGAGATGGAAGTGTGGGCCCTGGAAGCATACGGCGCGGCTTACATCCTGCAGGAGCTGCTCACGGCCAAGTCGGATGACGTCTTCGGACGTACGAAGATTTACGAGGCCATCGTGAAGGGCGAAGCGGCGATCGAACCCGGCGTGCCGGAGTCGTTCAACGTGCTCATCCGCGAACTGCAGTCGCTCTGCCTGGATGTCGAACTGGTCAAGCAGGAAGATCTGAAGAAGATCCCGATGCTTCCCATCGCGGCAGCCGCCGACTAAACGCCGGATCGGTGTCGAGGGTGATCCCTCGACACCCGGTTCGCGCGCACAGAGTTTTGGAATGGGCATGCGGCCCGCCACAAGTGACCGCGAAGCAGCAGTACCAACCGCAGGACCGGTTCCCCACAGAACCGCAACTGCACGGAGACTAACTACATGTTCCGTTCAAGCCCGTTTGAACTGTCCGGCCCCATCACCGACTTTGACGCGATCCGTATCTCTCTCGCATCCCCCGAGAAGATTCGTTCGTGGTCGCACGGTGAAGTGACGAAGCCGGAAACCATCAACTACCGTACCTTCAAGCCCGAACGCGATGGCCTCTTCTGCGCCCGCATCTTTGGACCCATCACGGACTGGGAATGCCTCTGCGGCAAGTACAAGCGCATGAAGCACCGCGGCGTGATCTGCGATAAGTGCGGCGTCGAAGTCACACTGTCCAAGGTTCGTCGTGAGCGCCTTGGCCACATTGAGCTGGCATCGCCTTGCTCGCACGTCTGGTTCTTCAAGGGCCTGCCGTCGCGTATCGGTCACCTGCTCGACATCTCTCTGCGTGAGCTCGAAGCTGTTCTCTACTTCGAGTCGTACGTTGTCATCGACGCTGGTGACGCGCCCGTGAAGGAGCGCGAAATCATCAAGGACGAGCAGCGTTTCCGTGAGCTCGATCAGCAGTACCGTCCCTCTGGCTTCAAGGCCATGATGGGTGCGGAAGCCATCAAGGAACTGCTGAAGCGTGTTGAGATCGAAGAGCTCGCCATCGAGATGCGCGAGAAGATGAAGGTCGAACAGAGCCTTCAGAAGAAGCTTAAGTACGCCAAGCGTCTCAAGGTTGTTGAGGCTTTCCGTCGCAGCGACAACAAGCCCCAGTGGATGATTCTCGACGTGATCCCCGTGATCCCGCCTGAGCTTCGCCCCCTCGTGCCATTGGACGGCGGCCGCTTCGCGACTTCGGATCTTAACGATCTGTATCGCCGCGTGATCAACCGTAACAACCGTCTGAAGAAGCTGATGGACCTGCATGCTCCTGAAGTCATCGTGCGCAACGAAAAGCGCATGCTGCAGGAAGCAGTCGACGCGCTGTTTGACAACGGCCGTCGTGGCCGCGTGCTGCGCGGTGCAAACAACCGTCCGCTGAAGTCGCTCTCTGACACCCTCAAGGGTAAGCAGGGCCGCTTCCGTCAGAACCTGCTCGGTAAGCGTGTGGATTACTCAGGCCGTTCCGTTATCGTGGTCGGTCCTGAGCTGAAGCTGCACCAGTGCGGTCTGCCGAAGAAGATGGCGCTTGAACTCTTCAAGCCCTTCATCTATCACCGCCTCGAGCAGACAGGTCACTGCACCACCATCAAGCAGGCCAAGGAAATGGTGGAGATGCAGGAGCCCATCGTTTGGGACATCCTGGAAGAGGTCATCAAGGATCACCCGGTCCTGCTGAACCGCGCTCCAACACTGCATCGCCTCGGCATCCAGGCGTTTGAGCCTGTGCTCGTCGAAGGTAAGGCCATCAAGATTCACCCGCTCGTCTGCACGGCGTTCAACGCCGACTTCGACGGTGACCAGATGGCTGTGCACATTCCGCTGTCGCCGGAAGCTCAGGTTGAAGCCAGCGTGCTGATGCTCGCAGCGCACAACATCCTGTCGCCCGCGTCGGGTCAGCCCATCACCGTGCCCACGCAGGACATGGTTCTTGGTCTGTACTACCTGACCAAGGCCAAGGTTGGCGCCAAGGGTGAAGGCCGCGTCTTCGCGAACATTGAAGAAGTGCTGATGGCTCTCGAAGCCAAGCAGGTGGAAACGCTCACGCCGATCCGTCTGCGCTACACCGGCCCCGTGCTTGACCTCACGACGGCATACGACGATCAGGATCTGACGCACACGGAAGTGGTGGACTACAACAAGCAGTTCATCAACACGACCGTAGGCCGCGCCATCCTGAACGACGCTCTGCCGGAAGGCATGCCGTACGTTAACGGCCTGCTGAAGAAGAAGGGCATCGGCCAGCTCATCAACTACTGCTACCTGAACCTGGGCCTTGAAGTCACGGTGAAGGCGCTCGACCGCATCAAGGAACTCGGCTTCCAGTTCGCCACGCGTTCCGGCCTCTCGGTCGGTCTCGACGACATGGTGATCCCGGAGTCGAAGTACACCGTTGTGCACGAAGCGGAAAAGCAGGTCATCGCTGTGCAGCAGCAGTACCTCGACGGTGCCATCACCAACGGTGAGCGTTCGAACAAGGTCATCCAGATGTGGTCCGGTGTAACGGAGCGCGTTGCCGATGAGATGTTCAACAACATGAAGCGCGCGGACAAGGAAGGAGCCATGAACCCGATCTACATCATGGCCGACTCCGGTGCGCGTGGTTCGAAGCAGCAGATCCGTCAGCTCTCCGGTATGCGTGGTTTGATGGCTAAGCCCTCGGGCGAAATCATCGAAGTTCCCATCACTGCGAACTTCCGTGAAGGCCTCACGGTGCAGCAGTACTTCATCTCGACGCACGGCGCGCGTAAGGGCCTTGCGGATACCGCGTTGAAGACCGCTGACTCGGGCTACCTGACCCGTCGTCTCGTTGACGTCGCTCAGGACGTCATCATCACCGAGAGCGATTGCGGCACCAGCAAGGGTATCTACGTGATGCCGATCATCGAAGCTGGCGAAATCATCGAGCCGCTGCGCGACCGTATCATCGGCCGTGTAACGACCGAAGAGTACAAGGACCAGGAAGGCAACATCGTCATCGGTCCGAACCAGGAGATCGACGAGCAGCTCGCAACCGACATCCAGGCCGCTGGCGTGGAGAAGGTCAAGATCCGCTCGGTGCTCACCTGCGAATCCAAGCGTGGCGTCTGCAAGCTTTGCTACGGCCGTAACCTCGGCTCGGGCAAGCTGGTTGAAATGGGCGAAGCAGTAGGTGTCATCGCTGCTCAGTCCATCGGTGAACCCGGAACGCAGCTCACCATGCGTACCTTCCACGTGGGTGGTACGGCATCGCGAGTTTCCGATCAGTCGCACCTCGACGCGAAGAACGCCGGAGCGGTTAAGTTCATTAACCTTTCAACCGTTCGCGCCAAGGACGGCAGCCTGGTTGCCATGAACCGTTCCGGTCAGGTCGCCATCATTGACGACAAGGGCCGCGAACGCGAGCGTTACCCCATCGTTTACGGTGCAAAGCTGCGCGTAGAAGATGGCGCTCAGGTTGAAATCGGCACCACGCTCGGCGAGTGGGATCCGTACACCTACTCCATCGTTACGGAAATCGGCGGCACCATCCAGTTCAAGGATCTGCAGGAAGGTGTCACGCTCAACGACGAAGTGGACGAAGTCACCGGCCTGTCGCGCCTGGTGGTTGCGGACGCTCCGGATGAAAAGCGCCAGCCGGCACTGCTCGTCAACGGAACCGACGGTGGCAAGAAGCGTTACCTCATGCCCAGCCGTGCAAACCTCATGGTGCAGGACGGACAGGAAGTGGGACCGGGCGACATCCTCGCCAAGATCCCGCGTGAGTCCACCCGTACCAAGGACATCACGGGCGGTCTGCCGCGCGTTGTGGAACTGTTCGAAGCGCGTAAGCCGCGCGAGACGGCCACAATTGCCGAGATCGACGGTGTGGTTCGCTTCGGCGACGTGGTCAAGGGTCAGCGCAAGATCTACATCACGGGCGACACCGGCGAAGAGCGCGAGTACTCTGTGCCGCGCAGCATCTACGTCAACGTGCAGGAAGGCGAGCGTCTGGCAGCCGGCGAAAAGCTGTTCGACGGTCCGCTCAACCCGCATGACGTTCTTGCCGTCCTCGGTGAACAGGAACTGCAGCGTTACCTGGTGAACGAAATCCAGGAAGTCTACCGTCTGCAGGGCGTGGCCATCTCGGATAAGCACATCGAGGTGATCGTTCGCCAGATGCTCCGCTGGGTCAAGATCGACGAAGTGGGTGATTCGACCTTCCTCCTCGAGCAGCAGGTGGATCGCTTCCGCTACAACGCGGAGCGCCAGCGCTGCCTGAACGATGGTGGCCGTCCGCCGCTTGGCCGTCCTCTGCTGCTGGGTATCACGAAGGCGTCGCTGTCCACTGACAGCTTCATCTCCGCGGCCAGCTTCCAGGAGACGACCCGCGTACTCACCGAGGCGTCCATCAACGGCGCCGTGGATACCCTCCGCGGCCTGAAGGAAAACGTCATCGTCGGCCGACTCATCCCCGCCGGCACCGGCATGGAGTACTACCGCAACGTTCAGCTCTCACCCGAGCTGGAAGAAGCGGCAGCCAAGATCCAGCAGGAAGTCCAGGAAGCGCACGACGCAGAAGAGCGCGAACTCGAAGCAATGCGCATGGAAGGCGAGCAGGAAGAACTCGCAGCCGAATAAGCGCGATCACAACAAGCAACACAAAGGGCGGACTCGAAAGAGTCCGCCCTTCTTCTTGGTCCGTGTTATTTAATTATGTTTGTCCTCGTGCTCATCAGATTCATTCGCTGTAATGTACTGAAGGGCGACAGGGTGAGCTGGGTGAGCAGCTTGTTCATCGACGGTATACGTGTAGTCACCTTTGTTGATCTTGTTTTGAGCACGTTTAAAACACCATTCGGGAGCCGTAAAGCTTTCTGACCTCGCTTTCTCTAGCCGCTTGAAGAGAGGCTGTACGTCCGCTTCAAACTCGGGGAAAGTTTTGTGGAAGCTGATATCGCCTGCCTGCCTAAACCGATCTTGAAGGTTCTTGAATTCGCCCGCGAGACGGCAGCATTGATCGAGGTGCCTGTCGAGTTTCAATGCCGCGTAAACGGCAGGGAGTAAGCCAGCGAGAAAAGAAAAAAGCGCAGTGAGGTTGCGGAAACTTTCAACATTAGAACGGGTGAGAACGCTCCAAGTACCCAATGAACCGCAAACGAGAGGAACTACTAGGAAGGCCGTCTTTAAAAAGCGGCAGAATCTCAACCAGATATAGAAAGTCGTGGACGTGTATAAACACGTGTCCACTAGGCGGTAACACTCTTTTCTCAGCGCTTCTGATCTATCATCGGCCATTTAATTCAACGGTACATCGTCCCCGAAGATGTTCTTCCATTCCCACCAAGCATCCACATTCTTATTTGCCGCTTCGTGATCACAGGCCTTGCGGGCACGTTCATAAGCACTCTCTGCTCGGCTTTTCCAAGCATCCCCAAGTGATATCGCCTCATAGGTGATAGGGAGGAAAATATATGTGTTGGCTTGTCCCTTTAGCCATGAAAAGAAATCACGAACCATCCAATCGTAATAGACAGAGGATTTCCCTCGATAGGACCAGTTCGCTATAAATTCTTCTGCCAGCCTCTCCAACCAGAAGGATTTCAAGGGAACATTGCAGTAGTTTTGCCACTTCTTCATCATCCGAATCAGATCTCGTGTGTTTCCTGAACTGTTGGTATCGGACTGTTGGAGGCTATTTTGTTGGGCTGTGGGATCAACGATTTTGTACGACCCACCGCTGTTCGTGTCACAAATCTTGTACAGTCCATTCCAATGTAAAAAGCAAGGAGCGAGCTCTACTGTTTGTGTGGCGAATGGCACAAGAACGATCTGTCCGTCCGCTGACATCTTCGTTGTTGAATAGCAATTGCATAGAACATTTTTCACTTCTTGCAGTAGCTGAGATTGTTTGTTTCCGGGTTTTGATTCGTATCTGTCATAGACCGACCTCGGAAGTACAAACATCACATCAATGTCCCGCGGAGGTCTCACTCGTGTATGCCTTGCCCATGATCCAATCAGGAGACTATTTGCCGTTTCGGAATTAAGGCTGTAGTAGTGCCTATTCAGGCAAGAGCGGACCCCAGCGTGATTTCGCCTCCCGTCCTCTTTCTGCCGATCTGTCATTGCAATGTTGTTTAGGAAACCAGTGAACCGCTGACTAACTGTCATGATGTTATGCAGTGTAGCCCGGGAGACAGAAGACAGCACCTGATTTATCAGCTATGCAATTCACGAATCTTGATATTCCGAAACCAAACCGGAAAGCCATGGTCCTGCAGCAAAAGATAGCCGCTGGTTTCCTGACCATACTGCGGAAACACATGGTACTTGCTGGCAGCACGAATGGCTTTGAACTCCGGTGAATCGCGATCGTACTCAAGAACCTTCACACCGTTCAGCCAATGCTCTGCATGCTTGCCGCGCACCACAATGCGAGCAGTGTTCCATTCACCCACAGGCTTGATGGGCTTATCGGCGGCAGCTGGAATCATGTCATAGAGTGAAGCAACGGTGCGGTCACCATCCTTACCGCGCTTCGCATCCGGGTGCAGAGCATCATCCAGAATCTGATACTCAAATCCAATGGGCGAACCATGTCCGTTCTTCCACGGCATCAGGTCCAGGTTCACAAAGTACATGATCCCGGAGTTCGCACCGGGCGACGTCTTGAAATCCACCGACAACTCAAAGTTGGAGTAAGTACGGTCGGTAACAATGTCGCCACCGTTGCCAGCTTCTTCGCCACCTGTCTCGGTCACAGTGATGGTGCCATCCTGCACAGCCCAGCCAGTAGCAGGGAACCCACCACCACGCGCACTGTGCCAGCCGTTGGTCGTCTTGCCATCAAACAGCAGCTTCCAGCCATCAGCCTTTTCTTTGGCGGTAAGCGTATTCGTCTTCTGTGCGGACGCCGGCAACACAGCAAGCGAAAGAGTCAGAACGCAGGCGGCAAACTGTTTCATCATGGCCAACAGCATATCGCTCTTTCGCAATCGCGATGTCAACGAGAACACGCCACGGAGGAACACATCAGAAAGCAAAAGGGCGAACTCACAAGAGTCCGCCCCAACTGCTTACACATCCGTTAGAAGTTAGGTTGAATATCCACCGGCGTAATCGACCACGGCAAAGAAATCACCGCACCCTTCACAGTCGAGCAAGCGCCGGGTCCCAGTGTCGGCCCAAAGATGCAGCCCCACCAGTTGCCGGTGGCATCAACAGTCGATGCACCCGTGTTGGATACACCGGTTCCTTTGCCCAGCAGATTGTTGAACTCCACCGTCACTGCCTGCGGATTGTTCACATTCACATCAATCTGTTCCTGCTGGATCTGATTGCCGGAGATCATGATGCCGCTCGCGTTCGATGTAGGCACTGCAGAGAACACATTGATGCCGGTCGGCCCCGCCGTCGCTGCATCTGCCGTATCTGCTCCATTGCCAACAAGCGTGTTGCCGATCAGCATGTTGTCATTCAACTGCTGATTCGGTGCATGCGCATGCATCGCAATACCCGGCAGCCCATTGTCCTTGGCGAAGTTGTTCACCACCACATTGCTGTATGTCTTCGCGCCCGGAATCGAAGCGAAGATACCGAAACCGGCACCGCCACCAATACCCGCGCCATTCCGCAACGAACGATTTCCATAGATCGTGTTGTGATACACGCCAAAGGGCACTGCCGCGCCGGTGCTCGGCGCAGGCACATGCGAAGCCATCGTGATGCCGCACGCGCCGGGATTGTCATGCACATTGTTAAAGCTGATCAGGTTGTCATGCGTCGGCCCGCTATCGTCTGAGATCAGGATGCCGCCCGCATTTCCCGTCACCGTGTTGTCCGTCACAATGGCGTGATCCGCTGCCTGCAAATGAATACCTTCACCGCAATCCTGCGCTTCACCCGGCTCATAGGTTAGCAGGTCAGGGCACATCCCTCCCGCCAGCGACGTGTTATTGTTCTTCACCGTGTTTCCAGACACGCTGACGTACGACGCATTCAAAACAAGAATGCCTTCATGCTTCGCGTTCTTGATCGTCAGATTCGAGATGTGCACATTCGCCAGACCGGGATTGTGCAGGCCATCGACAACAACTCCATTGACCATGCCGGAAGCATCAATCACACCGCTCAGCGCAGTCAGCGACAACGACTTGGTGATCGTCACCTGCTCGTGAAACGTGCCTTCGACGACCACGATCGTATCGCCTGGAGAGGCGGCAGCTACGGCATCGCTGATGTGGTGATAGCATCCGCCACCACTGGCGCTCACGCACAGTGTGGCAGCAACAGCAGCCTTGCACAGCAAGGCAGAGGCAAGAGTGAGAAGACTACGGACGTGCATGGGTATCTCCTGAAAAAGAGATTGCAGTGATGACGCGCATGGCAGAAATGCGGCGTCTGTCCGGGACAGATCCGGGCTCTCTAAGGGAGCGGCTTCATCAATTCAGTAAGTGCAAAAAAGTTGGGCAGCGCGGGAGTGATTGCAGCACCCCCGCAGCTTCCGGCGTAGATCATAGGCCGAACACAAAAGAATAGGAAAGAAAATATAAGGTGAATGTCTGTGCAGTAAAAATGCATACGGCCCGCACCTGCTTCATCGAAGCGAGATGCGGACCGCTATTCACCGTACAGGTATTTATCTACAACTACTTCTTGCTAAGTTCGCTCTCAATCGCGGCAATCACCTGCGGTGAATCCGGCGTCGTAGCGGGCTCAAACCGAGCCACCGGCTGACCATTGCGAGCAACCAGGAACTTAGTGAAATTCCACTTGATATCCCCGGCGAACTTCGGATCTGTCGTCGTGCTGGTCAGGTAACCATACAGCGGCGTCTGGTCCGCGCCCTTGACGGAAATCTTCGACATCATCGGAAACGACACATGATACTTGCGGTTGCAGAACGTCTTGATCTCCGCATCTGTGCCGCTCTCCTGGTTGGCGAAGTTATTCGCCGGAATGCCGACAATCACCAGTCCCTTGTCCTTGTACTTTTCATAGACAGCTTCCAGAGCCGTGTACTGCGGCGTAAAGCCACATGCGCTGGCCACGTTCACCAGCAACAAAACCTTACCCTTGTACGGCGCCAGTGTTGTCGGTGCGCCGTCGATCGTCTTCATGTGAAAGCTGTAGACCGATCCCGTCGAACCCGCGTTCGCGGCGACACTCATTGCCAACATTGCCACTGCCACTAACTGCTTCCGCATCTCATTCCCCCGATGTTTCCTTGCGGCCATTATAGAAAGCTTCCAGCCGCAGTTTGTCATCCGTTTGCCACGTCCCGAGACGGGAACCGGATTATCAATAAGAAACATTTTTATTGACGAATCTTCTTCATTTCGCATAGCTTCCTGTCCACCTCGCGAGACCCTCGATCCTGCGAGCTGAAACGTTTTCTTCCGGTTTTGTTCGTTGCGTTTCTTTTGGAGGCTTTATGACAATTTCATTGCGGAGAAGCGCACTGCTTCTGTGTCCGCTGCTGATGGGCGGAACCGCGCTGGTATCCACGCCCGCGGCATATGCTCAGGCCGCTGGCACGGCCAGTCTTTCAGGAACTGTGGTCGATCCCGCCGGTGCCACCATCCCAGGGGCCACCGTCACCATCAACAACGCGGCCACAGACTATACGCGTACCTCGACAAGCGATGCGGAAGGCCGCTACTCCTTCCCGAACATCCCGGTAGGAACATATAAGCTTTCCGTCACCGCATCGGGCTTTGCCTCGTACGTGCAGCAGAACATCCTCCTGCAAGTGGGTAACAGCAGCACCATCAACGCAGAGATGAAGGTCGGCGCTTCCACAGAAGAAGTGACGGTTCAGTCGAACAACGTGTCTCTGGAAACGGAGACGGTGAACTACAAGCAGGTCGTCGACTCTGCGCGTATCAACGAACTGCCGTTGAATGGCCGCCAGCCAACGCAGCTTGTGCTCATTACAGGTGGAGCCGTTACCTCGCCAAGCGGCGATATGGTGGGTTCAAAGAATTACGCCACGTCCACGGTCATCTCTGTTGCAGGTGGACAGGGCAATTACAACAACTACGTTCTCGACGGTGGCTATCACGTCGACGAGTTCACAAACGTCAACCTGCCATTCCCATTCCCCGATGCACTGCGCGAATTCTCGGTAGAGTCCAATTCGCTTCCTGCACGCAACGGTGTTCACCCGGGCGCACTGGTGAATGCGGTTACAGTTTCCGGCACCAATCAATGGCACGGAACGGCGTTTGAATTCATCCGCAATAACATCATCAATTCCACAAACTTCTTCTCTGTAGCAAAAGACACGCTAAAGCGAAATCAGTTCGGTGGAACTTTCGGTGGCTACATCCGACGCGACAAGTTGTTCTTCTTTGGCGGCTACCAGGGAACAAGAAACCGCCAGGTAGGCAACGCCACAGGCTATTGCATCCCCACGCCTGCAGAGCTCACGGGCGACTTCAGCAAGATGGGGGGTAACTGCACCATCAACGTGAAGGACGGACAGACGCTGGTCAATCCTGTAACTGGAGCGACGATCTCCACAACGCCTGGGACGCCGACGTATCGCCGCGTGGATACTTCCACCTACAGCCAGCAATCCTTGAATCTGGTGAAGTATCTGCCCAGTTCGCTTGCAGATCAATACGGATACGTCCGCGTCGCACTGCCAGCGAATTACTCTGAAGACCAATACATCGGCCGCGTTGATTTCACGTGGTCCCCCCGCCACTCGTTGTTTGGCCGGTACTACATCACCAACTACAACGCACCCTCGTATTACTCGCCAACCAATCTGTTGGTCACCACCACCGCAGGCAACGACGAACGTGTCCAAACCTTCACGCTCGGTGACACGTTCAACTTCACGCCACGCATGATCAACAGCTTCCGTGGAACCTATGCGCGCCGTCGCAATAATCGTGGACCGACAGCAGGTGGCATCAACGCGCAGACGTTAGGCGTGAACATCTACACCTATGTTCCCGTCGATCTTCGACTAACTGTTACCAACGGATTTTCTGTCGGTTGCGGAACCTGCTCGCCTGGCTTCTTTAACGTGAATACAGAAGCCTTTTCCGATTCTGTGGACTGGCAGCTCGGATCGCACGCACTCGCGTTCGGTGGTGAATACATCCGAACAGGAAACAACGTCCTCACGGGCTATCTGCAAAACGGTAACTACACCTTCAACGGCCAGCTAAGTGGCGCTAAGAACGGCAACACAGGTGAAGGCATGATCGACTTCCTCACGGGTCGCATGCAGGCATTCGGTCAAAGCCGTTCGCAGCAAAACTCGTTCCGTCAAAACATCTTCTCCCTGTACGGGCAGGACACGTGGCATGCAACGCAGAAGTTGACTGCGACCTATGGCCTCCGTTGGGAACCGATGTTGTATCAAACGGACAAGCAGGGACGTGGCAGCACGTTCGATCAAACAGCGTTTAACAACGGAACACATTCCACCGTGTTCCCCAACGCTCCGGCGGGTTCGCTCTACTATGGCGATGCGGGCATCCCGAAGAGTCTCACTAACAATCGCATGTTGAATTTCTCGCCGCGCGTCGGTCTCTCCTACGCAGCGGACGATAAGACTGTGATCCGGCTCGGCGGCGGCATCATGTATGACGTGCCCAATCTGTTCATGAATCAACGGCAGATCACCAACCCTCCATACACTAATGAAATCGATATCACCGGCAACATTCCATTCTCCAATCCGTGGTCGGTGTATCCCGGTGGCAGCCCGTTCCCCGGCGTATTCCCTCCGGATAAGACTGCAGTCTTTCCTACGCAAGGTCAGTTCGTTATCTTGAAGCGGAACGTCCGCACGCCGGTAATTTATCAGTGGACAGCCAGCTTGCAGCACGACCTTGGCATGGGCTGGTCCATGTCCATGAACTATCTTGGCAACCGGAATAACTTCCAGTGGATCGGTAATTACTTCAACCACGCAAGATACATTCCCGGTAACTCAACCGGTCTTGCCGGATCGTGCGGCGCACTAACAGGCTCGAACCTGCCAGCATCTGGAACGGCCTGCTCCACTACCGCATCAGCCAATGCGAACGCACGTACACCGCTTTCGCTCACGAATCCTACGCAGGGTTCGTATTACACGCCAACGATGACGTTGGTCGACGACAAGGCATACTCGGTCTATCACGGTGGCATCTTCACTGTGCAACATCGCGGTACCGGAAGCTTCAGCTTCCTGGCCAACTACACCTGGTCCAAGTGCCTTTCTCTGGCGGATAACCCAGGCGACGTAGCTTCCACCACGTTGCAAAACTCCGATAACCCACGCGGCGATTACTCCTACTGCGGTTTCGATGTCCGTCACATTGCAAACGTCACTGTCGTTGCGCAGAGCAACTTCAAGAGTCTGCATGGATGGGCATCCGCTGTGGTGAATCACTGGCAGCTTGCACCGTACCTTCGAATGCTCAGCGGTGCTGTCTACAACGTCACCACCGGATCGGACCGTTCGCTTACCGCGCAGGCAAACGATCGTCCCAACCTGGTCCCGGGGGCAAACGTCTACAGCGGCGTCAAGGTAACAAGCTCGACACCCGGAAACCGCTTCTACTTCGTGGGATCGGCATACACGCTCAACCCCACGGGAACGTACGGCAACCTGGCGCGCAACTCGCTGCGTGGTCCGGCTTACTACAACATGGACGTGGCCTTAAGCCGCATCTTCCCCATCCACGAGCGGTTGAATCTTCAGCTTCGGCTTGAGAGCTTCAACATGTTCAACCACCCATTTCTCAACGGTTTCACCACCGCCAATCCCACCAGCAGCACGTTTGGCTATGCGACCGCCGCAGGCGATCCCCGCATCTTCCAGGCTGCCGCAAAGTTCAACTTCTAGAGAGCAGTCCTCAAACCAGCACACAGACCCGTCCCCAACGACGGGTCTGTGTATTTTGACAGGGCGAAGATTGATGAATGTGGAATCATACTGGTGGCAGGATGCGTCTAATCTGCTAACAGTGACTATGGCGAATTCGTTTGACGTTCTGGCAGGGGTAGCGGTGGAACTGGCGCTGATTGTGCTCGCGGGCACCGTGCTGCAGCGCATCCTGGGCAAACTGTCGTTTGTGCCGGCGCGCATCAAGCTCCTGCCATTCAATCGCGGCGTTCTCCTCAAAGGCGACTCTGTGGTGAAGGTCGTAGCGCCCGGCTATCACTGGGTCCGGCCGTCGCAGTCGCTGGTTCCGGTAGACATGCGGACCAAGCCGTTCCAGGTCTCTGCCCGCGAACTCCTCACTGCCGACGACGGCGTCGTCCGTGCATCCTTCGGCGGAGAGTACCGCGTCAGCGACCCGCAACTCTACATCACGCAAAGCTCAGACGCATTCGGCGCTCTCTACGTCGCGCTGGAGAAGGTGATCCCATCCGCATCGGTGGAGTTTGAGACGGACACCATCCTCAACTCGCCTACGCTCTTTGCGGAACGCATCGTGGAACTCATTGAGCCGCGCGCCGCGCAGTACGGTCTGCGCGTGACCTCGCTTGAGGTGTCCAACAGCATCTCGCTCGGTTGGGTCATGAAGCACGTCGAACCGGAAAGATAAGAAAACGAATCACCGTGTTTTCCGTTGCGCCGGCAAAAGCTGGCGCTAGCGATTTTCACCTCGCGAAATCAGCCATCATCTCCCTCGCAGGATCTCAACGCGACCTCGCATTTTCGGTCAGACAAAAGCCAAAATAGGTTCTACAGTGAGGAGTGAATCCCAACCTCTCCTGGAGTGACTTGTGAAGCTGCCGATTTTCGTCTGTGTATCTCTGTCTCTTGCTGTCTCCCTTGCCGCGCAATCTCAGCCCGGCATCACCGGCAAATGGACCACGCAGACTGAGGTGCAGGGAATCGCCGTGAATGAGACCTGCATGTTGAAGCAGGCCGCGGACGGCGCTCTGACCGGCACCTGCGACACGCCCGGTGGAAAGTTTGCTGTTACGGGAAAAGCCAACGGCGGAAATGTAACCTTTTCACACCCTGCTGCGTACCAGGGAGAAGATATGACGGTATCCTTTTTCGGCAAGCTGGATTCGCCCGAATCGATCACTGGCTCCATTGATATGCAGCCAATCAACGCGGGTGGAGCATTTGCCATGAAGAAGATCGGCAACTAAATCTCAAGGCGGCAACACCTTTTGTGGAGGACAGGAATATGAAGAAAGTTTTGATCGCAGCATTTGCAGTGGCAGCACCCCTCCTGGCGCAGACAGCGGCCCCGGCAAACGTCGCCGGCGTGTGGGACATCGGTGGTGAAGTCGCAGGTGTTCAGGTCGTGGAGCACTGCACCTTCGTTCAGGCAGATGACGACAGCCTTACCGGCAGCTGCGACGTGCAGGGAGCCAAGTGGCCCACCAAGGGCAACGTCAAGGGCGGCGACGTCACCTTCCAGCACGCCGGCAAGTACAACGGTGACGACTACACCATCGTCTATCACGGCAAGCTGGATAAAGGCGCGTTGACCGGCACCATGGATGTTGATCCGTTCGGTGTCACCGGCAGCTTTACCGCGGCAAAGGGAACCGCCACCCCCGCACCAGCTCCTGCAGGCATGTAACTCCGCAAACAAGTTTGAGAAACAGAAGAGGGTCGCCATCAGGCGACCCTCTCTCGTTGCTTCCTTAACTCGTAACTTACTTGCCGGCGGGCTTCTGCGAAGCACTCTCGCGCTCTGCTTCTGCCTTTTCCGCATCCACGGGAACATAAGCATGCGGAGGCTGCGTAAACGCCGCATTCAATTCCGCCGCCAACCGAAGTCCACCCAGCTCCAACTGACGATCAATCGTTGGGATGAACTTCTGGTAGTACGCCTCATCAATATCGGCGCCGCTCGTCACCATGCCAGCGTCCGACACAACCTTGGACTGCTCCGTCCACGCAACCGGATCAATCGGCCCAGCCTCTACCGAGTGTGTTTTGATATCGCCTTCCAACATCGCCAGGTACTGCTTGTCGCTCAGCTTGCGACGGTCGATCAGGAATCCATCCCAGATAGCATGCAGGTTGCACTTCGCTGGGGTGGCATAGCTGCTGCACGTCGACTGACCAAACGCAGTGACGATAATGCCGTTGCCACCCTTCTCCACACCCGACGCATGAAACGGCTGATGGATATCGCCCACAAAATGCACCAGGAACTTCAGCGCCGTGGCGCGTTCCGAAGGATCAAGTGTCGTATCGGCAACAATTTTTTCAAAAAACGGAATGCGATCCGTAGCGCAGTCGCGCACCTTGTCGTTGTAGCTGCCCATCTTCACGCCCGGCTGCAACGGGCAGTCGCGGTCGCGGTCGTACTTATCCGTGTCTCCCGGAATATCCGTGAAGTGCCAGTTACCCGTCTGCGTCACGCTGGGGCGATACACATCCGGCCACGAAGCCACATCCGACAGCGATTCCTTACCCAGCAGAAACTGCACATTCTCGCGCGCAACCGGCGTCAGGTGGTCCCACGCAATCTGCGCCACCAGGCGGTGTCCCTTCTCCCACCACGCATGGGCGGCAGACGGCAAAAGAACGGCAACAAGGGCGGCTGAAGCAAGGAACTTACGCATACATTCAGCATAATGGAGCGGCGCGCGCCAGGAGATGTCACGCGTGTGAAACCACCCGCGAATCCACGCTACTCCGGTACACTTGCTCCGCAGATCCGATTTCATCCACGAAGGAAACCAACCATGAACCGGCGCGACTGGTTAAAGGGAGGCGCTGCCATGGCAGCAGCCGCAGGCATCGCAAACACAACCCCGTCCGTGGCGCAGGGCGCAAAGCCTCGCAGCTACTTCCTGACGCGCATTTACAAGATGCAGTCTGGCCCCTCCGGCAAGCTCCTCAGCACGTACCTGTCCGACGCGCTTCTGCCCGCGCTGCAGCGTCTTGGCCTCGGTCCCGTCGGTGTGTTCAACCTCAGCTACGGCGACGCCACACCGCAGGTCTACGTCATCATCTCCGGCAACGACCTTGAGAAGCTCGCCAAGCTCGACCTCCTTCTCGCGAAGGATCCCGCGTTCGTCTCCGCCGCCGCTCCGTTCTGGGCAACACCGGCCACGCAGTCGCCCTTCATCACCGTCACCAGCCGCCTGTCGATCGCGTTTGAAGGCTTCCCGCAACTCGTAGTCCCGGCAAAGGAGCCACGCATCCTGCAGCTCCGCACCTACATCAGCCCCACCTTCGCCGCGCACGAACGCAAAGTCGAAATGTTCCACCAGGGCGAGTTCCGCATCTTCGAGGAATCGGGCGCACGCGGCGTCTTCTACTCCGACAACCTCATCGGCCCCGACCTCCCCAGCCTCACCTACATGCTGGCGCACAAAGACCTCGCCGCCATGGATCAGAACTGGAAGAACTTCCTCAGCCATCCCGACTGGAAGAAACTTTCCAGCAACCCGCGCTACGCCAGCGAACCCATCGTTACGCACGTCGACAATCTGGTGCTAACACCCACTGCTTACTCGCAGATCTAGCAAGCAGCAAACAAAAACAAAACCGCCCTCTTCTCCCACAAGAAACACAGGGAGAAGAGGGCGGTTTGATTTACTGGCAAGCGGCGTTCTTCGCACCCGGCAGCGTGACAAAACTAACCGTCAAAGGAGCAAAGCTAACCTTCCCAGCAGTAACCTTCGCACCAGCCATGACCGGCAACGAACCATCCGCACCCGCAGTCAGTTCTGTCCCATTCAGCATCGTCTGCTTACTCGTCAGCTCCGGCGACGAAAGCGTGTAACGCTCTCCCGCAACGGGCAGCGTAAGTGCCTGCTCCGCCGAGTTATCAAAGTTAATCACCAGCAGCGTCACACCGCCCTTGTGGTCGCGTTCGCAAGCCGCATACACACGCGCTTTCCCCGTCAATGAAATCCCGGGATCAAGCACGCGCACATCCATCGTCCGCTTCCACAACACGGCAGCCCAGAAGTCCGGACGAGGCGCATACGTCTCTTCATCCAGCAGCCCGTAATCGCTCGAAGCCAGCGTGTTCACTATCACGCTGCGCACGCCCTTCGCCGACAACGAACCAAGCTGGTCCATGAACCGAAACACATCCACAAACTGCGCCGCAAACGGATCACCGCCGCACGCCGCCTCACTCGTTTCGGTCAGCCACATTTGCTTCCCGGGCAAATACTTATCGCGATCCGCAGCGTAGTGATTGAACCCCTGCATATTCCGGTCAAACCACGCTGCCGTCATCGCCGTCTCCGGCGTGTTCACAAACTTCAGCCCCATCATCCGCGTGCATCGCTGTGAAGCGTCGGAATAAAAGTGATATGAGAACGCATCGAAGATCGGGCCCGTAGCCTGCAGCATCTCCGGCGTCGTGGGCGACAGCTTCGGCCCACCAGCAGTCGCGCCGCCAGCCATCACCACGCCCTCGCCAATACTCCCTGGCCCCAGCAGCAGAGTGCTCGGTGAAGCTTTCTTCAGAAAGCTGCGGAACGCCTTCACATCGCGTCCAAAGTCCGCACCGCTATAACCCGCAGGCGCGCCGCCAATCGACGCATATGTCGGCTCATTCATGAACTCTGTAGCGGCAATGTGCCCACCCACGCTCTTCGTGTACTCGAAGAACCCCGCAGCTTCCGCAGGAGTCCACGCCCCACTCGCATCCCGAGTCCCCGCACTCGTGGCAACAGACGTCACCAGCTCCGCTCCCGCTGCGTGCGAGAAGTCCACCACACCCTTCCACTGCGCACGCGTCAACACCGCCTGATAGCCCGTTGGCGGACTCTTCGGTGCCGGATCATCCGTGTTTTGAAAGAAGCTGCTATTCCGCCACGTCCCGCTCACACGCATGTAAGCCGGAGCCAACGCACTCGCCAGCCGCCGCAGCTTCGCCTGCGAAAGATCAATCGGAGCGCGGTACTGAAACATGCTCGGATCAATCCCTACAGGCGCGTTCGTATTCGCCGTCTCGGCAGGCGTCTCAGCCTTGGAGGAATAGGGCTTCCAGAAGCGGCCACCCGTAACCTCCACCGTCTCCACGTTGTACGAAAGAAACCGCGGATCAACCTCCGCCACCTTCTTCATCTGCCCCGGTTGAACAGCGGTCTGGCAGGTTGCAGCAAGCGACGTGAGCAGGAAAAACGCAATACCGGAAGATCGAACAACAGCCATAGCGGGGCATCCTCAACAGTTACGTGTGCTCGCAATACGCCGCAGCACGCGCAAGTGTTCCGCCGCCTGTGTAGTGAACCGAACTACCGCCTGTCAACAGCGCTCAAAGAGCGCGTCGCGCCAGCTCGCGTACGGTTTCGCATACCACGCCATACACCACGTGTGTCACCATCTCGCTGCGATGCTCACGGCCCGAATGCGGATCAGGGCGCGCAGCCAATCCCAACGCCGGCAAAACACCTTCGTGTGTCACGGCCAGCATCGTCATGCCAAAGTTGGCCCCGTGCCTGTCCGTGACCGGCGGATAAAGTTCCGCCACCGCGCCATACGCGGCACCCGCCGCCGCGCCCAGTACCCACGGCATCAGTTTGCTCTCTTCGCTCTGCCGCCGTGCCAGTTCAGGGTGCGGAGGGTACACCTTTTCCGCAACGGTTCTGGCTGCCGTGGCCACCAGTCCGCCAATCATACCTGCCAGTGCGCCCTTCAAAATGTCTCGTGCCGGTGCGGGAAGCTTCTTCGTTTCTTTCGTCATAGCTCTCTCTGGGACGCCGGCTCCAGGAACCGGGTGGCCCGTCTTGAATCCTTTCATGGTCCTCGCGCATTTAGAATGATGGCTGTTGCGCTGCTTCGTACAGGTCAGCGCAAGAGAGACAGCAGATCGGACCTCATGTCGAACACATCCTCTACGCCTTCCAGCACCACACGCGACGTTGTCATTCTCGGCTCCGGCGTCAGCGGCCTTACCGCTGCCATCTACACGGCTCGCGCCAACCTCAAGCCGCTTGTCATTGAAGGTCACGAACCCGGCGGCCAGCTTTCCATCACCACTCTGGTGGAAAACTTCCCCGGCTGGCCCGACGGCGTACAGGGCCCCGAACTCGTGGAGAACATCCGCAAGCAGGCGCAGAAGTTCGGTGCGGAAATTGAGATGGGCCACCTTCACTCCGCCGACCTCTCCAAGACCCCCATCGAGCTGAACTTCGGTGGCGACCGCATCGTGCACACACGGACGCTCATCGTCGCATCCGGTGCATCGGCACGCTGGTTAGGCCTGCCCAGCGAACAGGCCCTCATCGGCCACGGTGTTTCGTCCTGCGCCACCTGCGACGGCTTCTTCTTCTCCGGCAAAGAGATCTGCGTCATCGGCGGCGGCGACTCCGCCATGGAAGAAGCCATCTTCCTCACGCGCTTTGCCACCAAGGTTTACCTGATCCATCGCTCGGGCACCTTCCGCGCCAGCAAGATCATGCTGGAACGCGCCATGGCCCACCCGCAGATTGAGTTCCTTCCGAACACCGTCGTGGAAGAGGTTCTTGGAGTCGAACAGAAGGAAGTCAGCGGCATCCGCGTGCGCAACACCGTCACCGGCGAGGTGAAGGAGATCGCGCTCAGCGGCTTCTTCCTCGGCATCGGTCACATTCCGAACGCCAAGTTCTTCGAAGGCCAGATGGATCTGGATGGCGACGGCTACATCAAGAGCAAAGACAATGTCTTCACCACGCTCGACGGTAAGGTCATCCCCGGCGTCTTCGCCGCAGGCGACGTACAGGACCGCCGCTACCGTCAGGCCATCACCGCCGCGGGCACGGGCTGCATGGCCGCTCTCGAAGTCGAAAAGTACCTCGAAGACCACGGCCGCTAATCCGAACCGAGACACAGGCAAGTAAGAGAGGCATCCCCAACGGGATGCCTCTTTTATTTCCAACGCGCAGGGCTTTAGCCGCTGAGGCAAACCCTACTTCGTAGCCGCCGGTGGAGCTGCCGCAGGAGCGGTGGTCGTAGCAGGAGGCGTCGTAGCAGGCTTCTTCTTCACTGTCTTCTTCTTCGGAGCAGTCTTCGCCGGTGGCGGAGCCGCTGCTGCCGCAGCAGCCGCCTGCTGTGCCGCTGCAATCTGGGCATTCTGCTGCTGAACCGTCGCCTGCAACTGGCTGATCTTCTTGTCCTGCGCCGCAGAAGAACTGATGATGCGTTCGCCCAGGCTACGGCGTGCCCCATCCAGCGACGCCAGAGCCCCGTCCAGGGCCTCGGCCTGGTCGCGTGGGGCGTTTCCCTTACCCGCAATCTGGATGCGCAGCAGCACGTTATACAGCGCGTCCAGGTTCAGCAGGATACGAAGACTCGCGGGCACAGATTCGGGCGCCTTATCGGAATCCGCAAGAAGGGGAGGCAGGGTGTTCTGCAAATCTTTCTGAACAGAGCCCAGATTCGCGTCTACCTCACCGCGCAAACCATTGCCACCCTTCCACTTGTTCAGGTCCACATTGCTGCCGGCCTGCGCCACCTTGTTCAGCGCCGGTTGCACCAATGAGGTGGGTTTCTGCGCTGCATCACCAGCAGCGTCCTGTGCAGTAGCCGTAGCTACGCCACCCAGAACAAAAACGGAAAGAAAGACAAACGATCGCAAACTCATAAAAATAAGGGCTCCTCAACTTTGAGAGACGTCTCAGAGGCGCGGGTTGCATGCACGCCAAACAGTGACAAGCAAATACTTCTCCAAATTTGCTGCGATGGAATAGTGCCACAATCGCCGGAAAAAGTTGTCAAGCCCCTAAGTCGCCTAAACTGCTCAAATCAAAAGAAATAGAGTTGGCAGGTTATTTCCACAAGTTCTCTAAAATAGAAATAGCCAAGAATCCCGCTGGCTGACGGACTCGGTAACCGGCTGCCTCGCTGCTCTTAACCCCTTTAGAAAGACGATTTTGCCTCTAAACCCAATGGGCAGACGATTTTAGCGGAACTGAAGGCGTAACTCTTTTAGAAAGACGATTTTAGAAAAACAGGGGGGAGGGGGTACCCCCCATACTGCCATCCCCAAATGAGAAACCCCGCCGAAGCGGGGTTTTCTCGTAAAGCGGGTTTGCTTACGAAGCCGATTCCACGCCAACAAGCTGGCCCTGTTCGGCCGGTGCGGAAGTCGTGGCAGCAGCAGCGGCAGCCTTCGGATCGCCGGGCTTGCGGATGTCGATGCCCCCCTTGAAGAACGCGCCGTCTTCAATGGAGATGCGGGCTGCAATCACGTCGCCCGTCAGCGAGCCTTCGCTGCGGATATCAATGCGGTCGCTTGCCTGGCAGTTTCCGCGAACCTTGCCCAGGACCACGATCTCACGGGCAGAGATGTTCGCTGCAACCTGGCCATTGCGGCCAACGGTCACGCGGTTGCCGGGAAGGTTGATGGTGCCTTCAATGCGGCCATCGATGTACAGCGATTCCGATCCGGTAACCTCGCCCTTGATCATCAGGCTCTTGCCAATGGTCGCCTGCTCACCAGTAGCTGCAGGTGCCTGCGGGCTGGCAGTGCGGGTGCTGGGCTGCTGTTCATACGACGACACAGCAGGCTGGCTGGGACGAACGGGTTCTGGGGTGGAGGGTGTGGCAGCGCCGGAGCCGGGAGTGTTGGGTTTCCACATGAGCTTCTTAATTTCCTTTCGGCTTGAAAATCCGGGCGGACAAGCGGCACAGCGGCCGGTTTCCGCAAGAACTTATGCCTGCATCTTACGCCTCCGTTTACTCGGTAGATTCTGCCGACCAGCGGAAAACTCTACCAATTTACGGAGGAACCTTCCTGGATACGCGAAAATCCCTTCGCCGCCACAGAATTCCGGATCTTTGGTATTTGCCCCGGTAGCTTCGGCAGCATTACCCTCCGCGTATGCGTTTCCTCCGGTTCACTGCAGTCCTCGCCGTCTCCACGGCGTTGCTGGCATCTCATGCTGCCGCGCCAAAGGTTCACACCGTAGTTTTGGGAGCGGTGCGCCGCGTGCCATTCGTGGCGGCAGACGTCTCCACCGAGGCGAAGGGAGACGAGGCAGGAACTCTGCGCATCCGCCCGCTGGTCGTGGATGGCAAGACACACGAGTGGCTTACCGGCGACACGCATGACATCACAGAGCGCAGCTTCGTGGCACGTCGCGTCCTGCACATCAACGACGCTCTGCCAGGAGAGAAGTCTGGTCGCTGGGTCTGGCAACCGGGATCGTGGATATTGGTGGACCGCATATCAGGCCGAGTAACCGCTCTCCACCTGCCGGACTTCGACGCCAGCATCAGCGATGTGGTCTGGTATCGCGACTACGCAGCGTACTGCGGCATTCACACCACGGCAAAGGCAAGTGGCCTCAGCGCAGAGGTGTGGCAGATCGGCGCGCACAAGGCGGCACTGTCTAAGGTGATCGCACCGTGGCCGCAGCCGGAGCGTGTTCGCCCCGTCTGCCTTCCTGCCGTGTGGCAGCGCGAACCCATGCGCGTCACCGTGAAGCCCAACGGCGGTGATCCGGTGGTCTACAACGTAGTCGGCACCTCCACCCAACTGGTAGAGGACGGCGAAGGTGGAGACGACGACAACTAGCCCTGCACTTGACACGGAACCGGCTGTGGAGAGCACCTCCAATCCCTGATACCCATGCCGGGAGTCCAGGCATACACTGTCCGCATGCGTCTTCGTTTTCTCCCGTTTGTTTTTGCAGTTGCAGTCACAGCTTCCGCTCAGCGACTTCCCTCGGATGTTCATCCCGAGCATTACTCGCTGCATCTCACGCCCAACCTGAAGGCAGCGACATTCACAGGCGAAGAGACGATTGATCTGACGCTGGACTCGCCGAAGACCGCGATCGCGCTGAATGCGATCGAGCTGAAGATCAACAGCGTGAAGGTGATTCGCCAGCGCATCGCAGACGCGCAGAAGCCGGAACTGGGACAAACGGGAACCGTAAGTTACGACACTGGCAAAGAACAGGCGACATTCACCTTCGCTTCGCCGCTGCCTGCGGGAAAGGTGTCGCTATCGATCCAGTTCACTGGCATCCTGAACGACAAGCTGCGCGGCTTCTATCTCTCCAAGACGGCGAAGCGCAACTACGCAGTGACACAGTTTGAGGCGACCGATGCGCGTCGCGCCTTCCCCAGCTTCGACGAGCCCGCAATGAAGGCGACGTTCGATCTCGCCATGACCATCGACAACGGCGATACCGTAATCGCCAACACGAACATGACCAGCGATAAGCCTGCGGACAACGGCATGCACACGCAGACCTTCGCCACCTCGCCGAAGATGTCCACGTATCTGCTGGCCTTTCAGGTAGGCGATTGGACATGCTCCAAGGGCGAGTCCGATGGCATTCCCATCCGCGTCTGCTCCACGCCAGACAAGGTCGCACTTACACCCTTCGCTGTGAAGGCAGCGGAACACTTCCTGCATTACTACGACCAATACTTCGGCGTGAAGTACGCAATGCCCAAGCTCGACCTCATCGGTATCCCTGACTTCGAGGCAGGCGCGATGGAGAACTGGGGCTGCATCACCTACCGCGAAACCGCACTACTCGTGGATGAGAAGCACTCCTCCCTGAGTGACCGCAAGAACGTGGCAATTGTGGTGGCACACGAGATGGCGCATCAGTGGTTCGGCGACCTCGTCACCATGAAGTGGTGGGACAACCTGTGGCTGAACGAGGGCTTCGCCACATGGATGGAGTCCAAGGCAGTGCACGAGTGGCAGCCAACATGGGGCGTCCTCGAGGACGAAGCCCAGACACTCAACAGCACACTGAACCTGGACGCCGCTGCACAGACGCGAGCCATCCGCAGCAAGGCCGATACACCAGAGGAGATCAACGAGCAGTTCGACGGCATCGCGTACGGCAAGGCAGGCGCTGTCATCGGCATGGTGGAACACTACGTTGGCGAAGGTGCCTTCCAGCGCGGCGTACATAGTTACATGGAAGCCCACAAGCTCGGCAACGCCACAGCAGAGGACTTCTGGGGCGCGCAGACCAAGGCGAGCAGCAAGCCAGTCGATGCCGTCATGGAGAGCTTCGTCGCGCAGCCGGGAGAACCACTGCTCACCTTCACCGCGAACGGCAAAGGCACATATGCGGTAAAGCAGAGCCGCTTCTTCCTCAACCCTCCTGCAACGAAGCCGATCCAGTCGTGGTCGATTCCCATCTGCCCTGCCAATGGAACATGCCAGGTGATCCGCGCGAACACCGACGTTACGGCAACTGCACCGGAAGACCTGCGTAACGCCAGCGCTCGAGGCTACTACCGCAGCAACTACGACACAGCCACCTTACAGTCCGTCCTCCAACACGCACCGACTTACACCGCACCCGAACGCATCCTGTTGGTGGGTGATCGATACGCCCTCCTCCGTTCCGGAGAAGGCTCTGTCGGAGAGTACATGCAACTAGTGCAAGCGCTGCGAGCAGACCCCAGCGCCCAGGTGCTACAGCAAGCCGTGGGTGGCCTGGGTTCCCTGCGCAGCCGTGTCGCAACCGATCAACAGACCGAACTGATCGAGACCTGGGTGCGGAATCAGTTCGGCCCCGTCTACCGTTTGTTGGGACAAGCTTCCTCGTCAGAGTCAGTCGAAGCGGAGCAACGTCGCGTTACGTTGTTCAGCCTGCTGGGTGGTGCGAAGGATCCCACTGTACTGACTCAGGCAAATACCATTGCCAACGCCTATCTCAGTGGCGACAGCAAAGCAGACCCGGAGCTTGCACAGTCTGCGCTAGCCATCGCGGCGCAACATGGGGATGCGGCCCTCTATGACCGAATGCAGAAGGTGGCACAGACCAGCGCTGACCCCAACCAGCAGACACAGGCGCTGTATCTTCTGGCGACGTTTGAAAACCCTTCACTGGTCAAGCGCACGCTGGATGACGTTGCCGCCGGCAAGGTTCGCAATCAGGATAGTTGGATACTGCTACAGATCCTGCTTCAGTCACGCAAAACACGTAAGCAGACGTGGACGTATATCGAAGAGCATTGGGATGCGATTCATGCACAGCTGACCACCAGTAGCGGTAACCGCCTGGTGTCTGCAACAGGTGCGTTCTGCTCGCAGGAAGAACATGACGATGTGCAACAGTTCTTCGCTTCGCATAAAGTGGAATCCGCAGACCGAGCTCTGCGTGACGCGTTGAACAGCATTGATGGCTGTGTACGATTCCGCGGCCAGCAGCAGCCCGGGCTGCAACAGTGGTTGTCGACTGCTTCACACTAGGTAAGAAAGAGAGCCGCGATGGAAACGCAGCCTGACTACCAGGGATTCTCGCCGTCGAGTTTTGGAGCGCCAACGATGCAGCCGCCCACCGCGCCTCTGCCTGTGCAGTCGCCCATGCTGCGGCCTCTTTCGACCGGCGAGATTCTTGATCGCACGCTCGCGCTGTATCGCAGACACTTCTGGTTGTTCGTTGGGATTGGTACCTTGCCCGCAGCGGTTGTTGCGCTGAGCACTGCTCTTCGGCTGCTGTTCCTGAAGGATTTTGCGCAGTTTCCTGGGCCAGCAGCGGGGAATGCAAACGCAACTTCCCAAGCCATGGGTGCCATTGTTCTGATGCAGGTGGCATTTCTACCGGCAGTGCTGCTCATTCTGGTTTCCTATGGACTTTCGCAGGCTGCTACGGTGCGCGCCGTGCAGCACTTGTCGATGGGCACGCTTTCAACAGCAGCCGAAGCTTATCGCGCGATCCGAGGCCGATGGCTTCGTTGGACTGGCATCGCGCTCCGCCAGATATGGAGCTTTGTGTGGCCCGTGATGGGTGGCGCCGCGCTGATGGTGGTTGCGTTGCTGTTGCCGGGCGGAGTTAACGCGCACCCCGCTGCGTTTGTAGGACTCGTCCTGCTGGGGTGGCTGCTGTTGATGGCCGGCTTTGTCCTTGGAGTATTGAACTATTTGCGTGTGGCGCTGGCCACCTCCGCTGGCGTGATGGAGAATCTCGGTGTCAATGCGTCGCTGCGACGTTCGCGCGCACTGGTAGAGGGGCGAAAGGGCCGCATCTTCCTGGCGTTTTTGCTTGTATACGTTTTGCACATGGTGGCGGGCGGTCTACAGCTGCCATTCGTTTTCCTCGCGCAGACCATGCACGGTGCACAACGCGTGCTGCTTCTGGCAGCAGACTTACTCATCGCTTTTGTTGCGACGGCCTTGGTTTCTCCGGTGGCTTCTATTGCAATGGCAATGTTTTACACGGACGAACGTGTTCGTCGTGAAGGCTATGACATTGAAGTGTTGCTGCAGCGCTCCATTGCAGAGCATGCTGAAGCTGGAGCCTGATCGCGGACGATGATCTATTCGCAGGGCGTGCGTCGATGGCTTTTAGCGATGGTTTTCGTTGCGCTGTGCATGCGCGCACAAGCGCAGGTCCCCGCGCTGACGCCCCCACAAGGGCTGCCTTCGTTGCAGGACGTTTCTGTTGAAGAGTATCGGCATCATCTGGATCAGTTACGCGGCCTGGTTGCAGATTGTGGCCGTGCTGTAACTGCGTGTAATCCCGAAAGCGTGGGCAATGACGATCGTGTCCATCCGTTGCGCGGGCAACCCTATGCCGTGCGCTATGGATGGCTGCGGGCATTGCTGGACGATCATGATCCTGCGGTGCATCGTTCCCGTGCGGAACTCCTCGCGCAGGCAGAGCAGCGACTGAACGATCAGGAAGAGGAGTTGAATCATCCGAAGTCTGTTTCACCGTTGCGACAGGAAGATCGTGTGCAGCGCGATCGCGTGCTGACCTCGAAAGAGTTTCAAGTGGTGCACGAATATTCCTGGAGGGAACGCGTCAGCGCATGGCTATCCGAGAAACTGGCACGCATCTTCGGCGGTGCAGCTTCTCTGGGCCGGATCGCTCCATGGCTTGGAAGGGCACTGGAATGGGGATCGCTGCTTGCGGCGATCACATTGCTTGTTCTTTGGATCTATCGCGCGCTTGACCGGCAGCGTACAGCTCTTGGGAGACTGACTGGAGATGTGTCAAAGCGGGAAGCGATTGAAGCGTCGCGCGCCTGGGCTGAACTAGCGCAGGCTCACGCTTTAAACACAGAATGGCGCGATGCAATTCATTGTCTCTATTGGGCGACGATCGTTCTGTTGGAGGAACGTCGCAGGCTACGTCGCAGCGAGACACGCACGCCGAGAGAGGCGCTCCAACTCTTAGTCGTCTCTCCACAACTGCGTGAACCGGTGGTCGCGCAGACTGTTGTGTTCGAGCGTGTCTGGTATGGCTTTGACTCTGCTACGCAGGAAGACTACGAAGCAGCGCAGCAGAACTATCGTCGCGTCCAGGGTGCTGCTATGGGAGCGACAATATGAAGTCGCCCAATGCAGATCGCAGAACCGTGTTGTGGGTGCTCGGAGTCATGATGCTTCTGGTGATGCTGACTGCCATCTTTGCTCCCGCAACCAGTGACGATGACAAGATGCCCACCACTTACAATCCCGGTGCTGCGGGTTGGAAGGGCGCGTTTCTATTGCTGCCGCGACTTGGCTACAGCGTTAGACGATCTGATGTATCTGCATCGATGCTGGATCAAGTGGATGCTATCCACACGACGTATGTGCTGGCCGCACCGAACGCGCCGGCGGAGGACGTGCAGAAGCGCGACTACGATTCCGTGGAACGCTTCCTGCGTCGCGGTGGTCGCGTCATCGCAACAGGATCGGGCGGTGCATTGTTTCTTCCCGGTGGTCGTAGTGGAAAGCCCACGCAGTTCGTAGGAAATCTATGCAATGCGGTGCCAGAGGGAAATAGTGACTTGGCGCAGACGGGCAGTTTTTCGCTTTACGATGCTGCGCCATGGAATGCGCTGGAACCGCTCGCACGCGTGGATGCACGATGTGGAGCGGACGCCGTACTCGTGCATCGCGAGTATCCGCATGGCGGCGCGATGGTCTATCTCGCTTCGTCGGAGCCGTTCAGCAACCGCGGGTTGAAGCAAGATCAGTCGTTGCATCTGTTGTTGCTTGCGGTAGGACCTGCATCGGGCGAAGGGCATCGTGCTGTCATCTTTGACGAGTTCTACCGCGGTGAGCAGGCATCACCGTCGGACTACCTGCATGGTTTACCGCTGCGTTCGCTGGTTGCGCAGGCATCGCTTGTCCTCTTGTTGCTTCTATTCACCTACACACGTCGCAGTGGACCGATACGCGAGCCGCTTATGGTGCCACGCACCTCGCCGCTCGAGTTTGTAGAGAGCATGGGCGCATTGTATGAACGCGCAGGTGTATCTAAGCCTGCTACAGATGGTGCCCATCGCAGACTCACCAGGTTCCTGATATCTATGTGCGGTGTTCCGTCCGATATGGCCGATTCCAGCCAAAGAACGGCAGATTTCATCGGGCAGCGGTTCGGTGGATCTCAAGGCTCTCTCAGTACGTTATTGGATCGTTTACAGGCTGCGCGTTATGAAACTCTGCGCCCACGTGATGCACTTGCACTCGTGCGAGAGGCGGACGCGGAGATCGAGAGGCTGCAAATCATGATGAAATCATCCCAATCCCAACCGCTTGTTCAGGAGATGAAGTGAATACCACCAGCAATTCCCTTGAATTGTTTCAAAGCGGTCGTGAAGAACTTGGCCGCGTTCTCGCTGGGCAACAGGAGTTGATTGAGCAATCCTTGTTGACCTTGCTTTGTGGAGGACATGCGCTCATTGAAGGTGTTCCAGGTGTCGCTAAGACACTTGCGGTGAAAACGCTGGCTCGTTTTCTTGGTCTGGACTTTCGCCGAGTGCAGGGAACGCCAGACATTATGCCAGCGGACATTCTGGGAACGAACGTGTTTTCTCCAAAGACGGGAGAGTTCGCGATGCATCGCGGCCCGGTCTTCACGGAGTTTCTGCTGGCCGACGAGATTAATCGCATGCCGCCGCGGACGCAGGCAGCTTTGCTGGAATCGATGGAAGAGCGCCAGGTAACGCTTGATGGTCAGACGTATCCTCTACCTCCCTATTTCACTGTTTTTGCAACGCAGAACCCGCTCGAATTCGAAGGGACGTATCCGCTTCCTGAGGCACAGCTCGATCGCTTTTTGCTGAAGATTCGTGTGGCTTATCCGGAGTCGGCGGAAGAGCGCATCGTGTTGGAGCGTCATCACGCTATTCCGGTGGGACATCGTTTAGAGGACGTTGTGTTGACGCCCGTGGCGCCGCAGTTGCTGGATGCCGCGCGCGCAGAGGTACGCGCAGTACAAGTAGAGCAAGCGCTGTTTGATTATCTTCTGGCCGTTGTGCGGCGCACACGAGAATGGCCTGCGTTGACGCTTGGTGCATCACCTCGTGCAGCGACAAGTCTGTTGCTCGTTGCAAAATCGTACGCGGCACGCGATGGCCGCGGCTATCTCCTGCCCGACGATGTGAAGGCTGCTACTGCGCCTGTCTTACGGCATCGTCTCATCTTGAAACCGGAAGCGGAGCTGGAAGGATTCAATACGGATCGTGTGATTGCAGATGTGCTCGCTGCTACTCCATTGCCTCGTTAACAAAGTATGCAGACGCTCATCCCACAGCCGGTTACTGCCACAGCGCACCCTAAGGGAAAGCGCGTCGGCCGGCTGCTGGGTTTTGGCGCCACACCGCGCCTGTTGCTTCTGCTGGCTGCCGCAGTACCGCTCAGTATCCCGGCTTTCCTTGCCAGTCGCACACCATGGCTGATGTTTGGATTCGATGTGTTGCTGCTTGGAACATTTGTCGTGGATGCACTCTTGCTGCCTGCGCCCGAGCGATTTCAGATAACACGAAGGTTTCTTCATGCACCGGAATTGGGAACTCCGGTGGCCGTCGAATTACAGGCCACAAAGTCTGCTCGCGGAATCCATACATTACGCTTCACGGATGACCTGCACGTATCCATGTTGTTCTTGCAGACCATTGGGGTCGTGATTAGTTATCCAAACGAACCATCGGTTACGGAATATATGGCAACGCCATCGCAGCGCGGTGACTTGGCGTTGGGCAAGGTGTATTTTCGCTATCGCAGTGCGATTGGATTTGCCGAGCGATGGGCGGTAGCTGATCTTCGTCAGACCATTCGTGTTTACGCCGCGGGAGAGCAGGCGAACGAGTCCTCAGAGTTTTTTCTGTTGCGCGCGCGACAGATTGAATTAGAGAAGCGAAGGCTGCGCCGCATTGGCCTCGGGCGTGAATTTGAACAGTTACGGGAGTATCGCACGGGCGATGAACTGCGCAACATTTCATGGAAGGCAACGGCACGGCACAACCGTCTGATCACGCAGCAATTCACGACAGAGCGTTCGCAGCAAGTGTGGATCGTACTGGATGCCGGAAGGTTATCGCGAACGACATTTGCATTGGAGAATGCATCCACGGCAAACGGCGACGAGGATGCAACACAGATTGTCACGCAGTTGGATCAGGCCGCCTCAGCAGCGGGACAACTTGCGCGTGTTATTCAGCAATCGGGAGATCGCAGTGCGCTGTTGACGTATGGTCGCAGCGTGCAACAGCAACTGCTTCCATCGTCAGGGACGCTGCATCTGCGCCGCATGATTGATGCTTTGTCACAGGTGCGATCAGAGACGGCAGAAGCGGATCACCTGATGGCCTCAGTACGTTTGCGGCAGTTGCAGCGGCGACGCGGACTCGTCTTGTGGATTACCGAGATGACGGAAAGCGCGGGGAGGCCGGAGATTGTGACCGCGGTAAGCGCCCTGGTTCGCCGGCATCTGGTCGTTCTCGTTCTGTTGCAGCAGCCAGAGTTGGAATCGTTGGCTTCATCCACTCCGAAGAACGCACGCGAAATGTATGCCATTACCGCGGCGCAGGAGATGCTTGATCGTAGAAGAGCTTTGCTGGCACAGTTGCGTTCACAGGGCGTGTTGGTGGTGGAAACCAGTGCGGCCAACGTCGCCAGTGACAGCATTTCAAAATATCTGGAAGTTAAATCGCAGGGGCAACTTTGATATCAGGTTGACGATCGCGTCCGCCTTCGCTTAGCCAGAAGAAGAGTCCTGTCAGTAACAGCCCACACACTGAGAATTTCACTGCCTTTGGTACATGTGTGGGATCGAGAAAAGCTTCCAGGACTCCCGCGATAAACAGCATCGGGATAGTGCCCGCAAGCAGCCGTACAGCTTCATTACCCGCCCGCGCAAGTGATGTTTTTCGTGTTAAGGTTCCTGGAAACAGTAGACCTGTTGCAATACGCAGGCCCGCACCACCGGCGATGAATATACTCGGAAGTTCTAATGCACCATGCGCTGCGACGAAACTCCAAAGATCAAGCGCCATGCCATGTTGCGCGCATGCCGTAGAGATAATACCGACGCTCATGCCATTCCAGAACAGCATCAGTACGGTGGGAATGCCCGCGAGAATGCCACCCGCAAACACATAGAATGTGACCGCAATGTTGTTCGTCATGATGGCGCTGGATTCCTGTGGTTTTGCACTCAGCACGCTCTCTGTCCACATCTCATGGCGTTCAATGGTGGCCACCATCTCCGGACCCAGAACAGCGCGCATGAAGTGTGGTCGAGCAAGCGTTTCCAGAGAGCCGAGCAGCGCGCCCAGAAGACACAGCGTTACAGAGGTGGCAATGTAAGGCCACAGACGCCGGACCAGTATGGGGAAATCCGCACTGAGAAAATACCAGACGCTAAGTATGGTGGTGCGCTGACCGCTATAGACGTGATTATGAGCGCGGCTGACAAGGCGATTGAGATATTCCGCCAGCGATTGTGCCGTGCGATCACTGCGTACCGCGGAAAGATCGGCGGTCGCACGTCGATAGAGTAGGCCGAAGTCGCGCAGTTCGTCTGCCGTGAGCGACCTCAGTCCTTTCGCCTCCACACCAGTGGTGAGCGCGTGCAATCGATCCCAGTCTTCACGTCGCGCCGCAATCCAGCCGTTGGAGACCATATAGTGAATGCTAACTGGAGAGTCCACCTCTGTGAGCATGTTTTCCCAACCACCCGCCACTTTTGACGACCACACAATCGACACGCCGGAACAGGTTGCGCTGTACTTTCCGTTGGCTGGCTTGGGAAGCCGGTTCCTTGCGGCTGCGGTGGACATCGCGATCCAGACGGCGGTGACGTTGCTGCTCATTGTTGTTGCGGCGATCGTATTCAGCGCCATCGGAACACACAGGCTGGATAACATGTCCAATACCGCCGCAAAGTGGTTTATGGCGCTGGTCATCCTTGGATACTTCATCCTGATCTGGGGGTACTACGCCCTCTTCGAGGCATTTCGAAACGGGCAGACTCCCGGCAAGCGCGTGCTGAAGATACGCGTGATCAAAGACAGCGGGCGACAGATCACGTTCTTTGAGGCACTGGCACGCAATCTGCTTCGAGTGATCGACAATTTGCCTGGGGCATATCTCACAGGCGTGATTTCCATTCTGTTGACAAAGCAGAATAAGCGGCTGGGTGATCTGGTCGCTGGCACGATCGTCGTTCACGAACGTACGGATGAGTTTGGTGGATACTTGTCTGCGCCTGTAAGCCGTAGTTTTACTGCAAACGTTTTTCAGATGCCAGCGGCTCCGCCCCCAATGTTGTCTGAGATTCCTGCGGATTCTGTTGCACGCCTCACCCACAACGACCTGCATCTGATCGATAGTTTTCTTGCGCGTGCGATCTTTTTGCCTATGGAAGCACGCGCTCAACTTGGGTCTCGTCTCTTGGATACGCTATGCACGAAGATGGATGTTCCTGTGCCGACGGACGTACCTCCCGAGCGAACGTTGGAAGCACTCGCGTATACCTTGCGCGGCGCGGGAAGAGTGTAATGCCAGCCGCGTATACTTTGCGATGCAGATAGCTTTTATCCGGAGAGTAAGTGCATGGCATTCCCGCAGTCGTACGTCGCCAATCCTGATCGTTATAGCAGCGAGCAGTTCCGTCGCTGCGGTAAGAGCGGCATTCAGCTACCCCTGATTACGCTGGGTCTATGGCAGAACTTTGGTGGTGATGACGTCTTTGAGACAGGCAGAGCCATGTTACGGCGCGCATTCGATCGCGGTGTGACGCACTTCGATCTTGCGAATAACTATGGGCCACCGTATGGCTCTGCCGAAGAGAACTTTGGAAAGGTCCTGCGTGCAGACTTCGCCTCGCACCGCGATGAACTCATCATTTCGTCGAAGGCTGGCTGGGATATGTGGCCCGGGCCGTATGGCATTGGTGGATCGAAGAAGTATCTCGTTGCTTCACTGGATCAATCGTTGAAGCGTATGGGGCTGGAGTATGTCGATATCTTCTACACGCACCGGCCTGATTTCGATACGCCCATTGAAGAGACGGTGAGTGCTCTCGCGCAGATTGTCCGTCAAGGCAAGGCGTTATATGTTGGCATCTCTTCGTACTCGCCGCAGCGTACGAAGATTGCGTATGAATTGCTGGCGCAGGAAGGGATTCGCCTGCTGATTCATCAGCCTTCGTATTCCATGTTGAATCGTTTTCTGGAACAGGGACTTTTGGATACGCTAGGCGAACTTGGCGTGGGATGTATTGCATTCTCTCCGCTCGCACAGGGACTGCTTACAAACAAGTATCTGAAGGGCGATGCGTCACAGCAGACGCGCGCAAGCGGTGATGACAGCAGCTTCAGCAAGGACTTGTTAAAGCCGGAAACGCTTGATCGCGTACGCGCGTTGCATGCGATTGCGGAAAAGCGTGGACAATCGTTGGCGCAGATGGCCATCGCATGGACGCTCCGCGATCCCCGTGTGACATCGTCGTTGATTGGGGCTCGCAACGTTGCGCAACTCGACGATTCGCTGAATTCTTTGAGCAAGCTTGCCTTCAGCGAAGAAGAGTTGAAGCAGATCGATCAGCATGCGGTGGATACGCCAGAGATTGATCTGTGGCGCCCTGTAAACAGCCGATAGCTCAGCGTCCGAAAGAAGAGGCGCGGAGGCGTGTGATCACTTTCACGCCTTCGCGCCACTTTTCATTCAGGCCCAATACTGTCCATTCGACCTCTGGCTTGAGATAACGAAGAACCGTTTCTGTCACGGGATGAATGCGCAGCGAGGGTGCAACCAGATACAGCCGCGGCGGTAGCGCACTCAGACGCAGCGTAGGGAAGTATCCATGCTGCTGCAACGCGCCGAGTCCTGAAGAGGCATCTATGGTCTGCGTATGGTGCCAACGAACGCGAAGCCAGTAATCCAGGCCCTGCAAAGCAAAGTGCATATCTTCATTCGCCTTCAGTTCCAACACCGCAAGACGGCCATCGCGCGTTACAGTCAGCAGGTCCAGCATGCCGCGATCACCTGCCTGAAATGCGGGAACTTGAGCATAAACATGTTCCGGATCAAACTGCGCGAGGCTGCTCTGCCCATCGGTTAAAGGGCCGATGTTGGCACGCAGAGAAGACTCAAGCCATGCTTCCGGTGCCATACGATACAGCGGATCCTTCTGTGATCCTGCAGCATGGCGTCGTTCGAAGAGTCGCTGCACAAAGTCTCGCAGCGTCGGTTCTGTATCTGACTCCAGCGGAGTCTCCTGCGCGCCACTGCCGAAGGTGATTTCTGTAACGCGATCAAACGAGTTTGCCGATGCGCCATGACGAATCCGCGCAAACTCTAAACCGTGCAGCAGGAGTGCCAACTCTGTTGCAGAACGTGGACGCAGCTCAACACGATTGCGCATGGTTTCCGGTACGAGTGAGAGCGCTTGCCCGATTGCAGAGGCATAGCGCTCCGTCATGCGGTGTTGATCTGCGACATGAATCAGTCGTGTTGCCAGGTTGCCGGTATCCGCCAGATCGCACTCTTCAAGCGCTTCGGATCCTTCGTCCAGTTCGTACAGTTCCCACTGCGCGGCATCGGAGCGCAACCATCCCATACGCGAGAGTGTCGTCAGTGCAGTGCCCTTTGGAACGACAACCCGCAAGCCTCGAAACAAACGCTTGCCGCCTGCATGATCGCGGCCGTGTTGCAGCCACAAAATACCAACGGTCAGGATGCCGTCGATCGTGCTTTGCGATTCCTCTGCATTCACACCAACAACAGCCCATGCATCTTGCCCGCGCGCCATGATGCCGCGTGCATATGCAGGGCCAAAGGATTTCTCCAGATCCATGGCAGAACGAAAAGCACCGCACTTCCAATCAGGGAACTGACGCTGGAACACACGTTCGAGACGTGCAACATATTGTCTTCGAGTCGTGTCACGCTCCGTTGGTGTACGACGATCAGGACGCGACACAAACTCCATCGTCTGCGGCTTAGTTTGGCCGAAACGCATGCTGGCAAGTCGCAAGGTATCCTGGCGCAATACGGTACCAGTGATGCGCCGCACCATGTTGCGATCTTCGCTCCATAGGTGCAGCGTGCAACGCCCGCGATCCTGCTGGATAGAGTAACGTGCGGAACGCATGTCGAAGACCATGCGTCCCTCTTCCAGCACGAGAGCCTCGGGGTAATCTGCAAGGAAGTCTTCCAGCGCACGCGCAACCACTTCCGGCGACTGCTCTTCCACTGTGCGTGACGACGCCAATGCTTACCAGCCTTTGGCCTGCCGCAGCGAAGTTATGTGTGCCAGATGATGGCGGCTGTGCCAGTCGTACATGACCAGTCCTGTTTGGAGGGTGACTGGACCATGTTCGGGATGCACAAACGTGCGTTGCCACTGCTTATCGTCGAGTGAGCGCAACAGCATCACCCAGCGTGAATGTAGTGCGTCAAGGAGTTGCAACGACCATTCCACGGGTGCATTCTTGCCATCGGATAACTCGGCCCAAAGCGCCTCTTCGTATGTCCTGATCACGGGTGCATCTTCGGTCAGGGCAAGCTTCATTCGGATGTAGGCATTCATGTGCGAATCGGCTACGTGATTCACTGTCTGCTGCAACGTCCATCCACCTTCACGGTACGGCGTGGCAAGCTGTGTATCGTTCAGATCGGAGACTGCGTTCCGGAGACGCTGTGGGAGGTTTTCCAGCGTGTTAAGTCCCTCTTCAATAGCGGCAACTTCCACGACTTCCGGCTTGTGGAAGCGGCCCACAGGGTACCGTGGATCGCTGGATGGCTGCGTTTGGGTGTCGGTTGTCATCCTCATGAACCTAGCACACAGAGGCGTAGAATCAGGACAGAATGAGTAGCCTGGCCGTCACGCCGTCCGCATCGACTTCTCCCAACTATTTCCAGGCACGCTTCGGTGTCGACTACGCGCTTGTCACGCGCTGTCTGGCGGCTGCGTTGAGTGCTGGTGGCGACTTCGCAGAGCTGTACTTCGAGTCGGTCACCTCGTCTTCTATCGGGATTGATGAGGGGATTGTGAAGTCGGCTAGCCAGGGTCACAGCATGGGTTGCGGTGTCCGCGTGCTCAGCGGCGAACGCACCGGTTACAGCTATACAGATTCGCTGGAGGAAGAGCGGCTGATCCATGCGGCGAAGACGGCCGCGTTGATAGCCAGCGGGCCCGCGAAGCAGCAGGTTGTGCCGTTTGTCGAGACGCAGGTACATGATCTGTATCCGGTGATTGGTCTTGATGCGGAGATACGCGAGAAGTTGGCGTTGGTGCAGCGTGCGGACAAAGCGGCGCGTGCGTATGACTTGCGCATCACGCAGGTTCGCGCGGGATTCAACGATGAGGTTCGCCACATTCTGATTGCGGCCAGCGATGGAACATGGGCTTCAGACACGCAGCCATTGAGCCGGTTCAGCGTTTCTGTAATTGCCAAGGGGGCGGACGGGGTCACCACGCGCGGGTCTGGCGGAGGCGGTGGCCGTGTCAAGCTGGACTACTACACCACAGAGCGCACTCCGGAGCACTTTGCCCAGCAGGCGGCGCGGCAGGCCATCCTGCAGATGGATGCGGTGGCGGCGCCGGCGGGTGAGATGGAAGTGGTGCTGGGGCCGGGATGGCCGGGCGTGCTTATCCACGAGGCTGTGGGACATGGTTTGGAGGCGGACTTCAACCGGAAGAAGCAGTCGGCCTTTGCCGGGTTGATGGGGCAGCGTGTGGCGACGGACAAGGTGACCGTAGTGGACAACGGCACCATTGCCAACCGTCGCGGGTCACTGAACGTGGATGACGAAGGCACGCCTACGCGTAACAACGTCCTCATCGAGAAGGGCATCCTGCGGCAGTACATGAGGGACAAGCTGTCGGCGAAGGTGATGGGGTTGCAGTCGACGGGTAGCGGACGCCGTGAGAGCTATGCCTGCGTGCCGATGCCACGTATGACCAACACCTACATGCTGGCGGGTGAGGATGATCCTGCGGACATCCTGCGCAGTGTGAAGCGCGGGTTGTATGCGGTGAACTTCTCCGGAGGTTCGGTGGACATTACCAATGGCAAGTTCGTATTCGCCGCCAGCGAGGCTTACCTGATTGAGGATGGCAAGGTGACCGCGCCGGTTAAGGGCGCGATGCTGATCGGTGATGGTGCTACGGCACTGAAGCACGTGAGCATGGTGGGCCATGATCTGGCGTTGGATGAGGGCATTGGTACCTGCGGTAAGCGCGGGCAGGGCGTGCCTGTTGGCGTGGGTATGCCGACGGTGAAGCTGGACAAGGTGACGGTCGGCGGGACAGGGAACTGATGCCATTTACAGCTGTATATGTACCAGCATCCACAACGCACACTTACTGCGGTGTTCGCTCCGGAACAGCAGGCAATGCATTTCTGGACGCTCCAGACGGCAAGGATTCGTTAACGCTTGCAGAGCAGGGCGGTTCGCAGCGACTGCTGGAAGAGATGGACAATCTCGTTGGTTCTGATGGTAGTGAAGCCGGAACGCAGAATGGCAAGCGCTATTGCGCTGTAGTTCAGCTCAACCGCAACGGTAAACCGGTAAAGGTGATGAAAGCATGGCGGGGACACAAGTAAGTTCGACTCTGGTGCAGGAGATTGTGGAGCGTGCGTTGGGGGCGGGGGCTACCGATGCTGAGGCCGTGGTGGTGGAGGGGGATGAGTTCTCCACCAAGGTGCGGCTGGGGCAGGTGGAGACGCTTACGGAGTCTACGTCGCGGGCGATTGGGTTGCGGGTGTTTCATGGGCTGCGTACTGCTAGTACTTCCACCAATGACCTGAGTGAGGAGAGCCTCAAGAGGTTGGTGAGTGGTGCGGTGGAGTTGGCACGCATTACCGAGGAAGACCCGTTTGCGGGGTTGCCGGATGCGACTGAGTACTCGACTACTCGTAACGCGGAGGGTCTGCACATCTACTTCGAGGATGTGTACAAGCTGCCTGCCGCGGAACGTATCGAGATGGCACGTGCGACCGAGGCTGCGGCGATGGCTGCGGATGTGCGTATCCAGAACAGTGATGGCGGGACGTTCTCAGCCGCGACGTCGTACAAGGCGATTGCCAACTCGCGTGGGTTTGCGGGTGAGTATCGCAAGAGCTACTGCGGCATTGGCGTGATGGCAATTGCGCAGGATGCTTCCGGGATGCAACGCGATGGATGGAGCAGCGGTGCGCGTACGTTGACGAAGCTGGAGTCACCTGAGGATGTTGGCAGAGAGGCGGCGAAGCGTGCGGTGCGTCGACTTGGCTCTCGCAGGGTGAAGACGCAGAAGGCTTCCGTGGTGTTCTCGCGGGAGATTGCGCGCGGCATCATTGGCGATATCTTCAGCGCGGTGAATGGCGATGCGATCTATCGTCATGCGTCGATGTTCGAGGACAAGCTGGGCGAGCAGATTGCCAGTCCGCTGGTGACGGTTGTGGATGATGGCACGATGATGCTGGAGCCGATGCTTGGTGGCTTTGGCACGTTGCCGTTTGATGGTGATGGTTTGCCGATGCAGCGCAAGGTGATCGTGGACAAGGGCGTGTTGCAGACCTATGTGACCAACACTTACACCGCGCGCAAGCTGGGTGTGAAGAGTACGGGCAATGCTTCGCGTGGATTGGCAGGAGCGCCAGGTATTGGTGCGGGTAACTTCTACCTGGAAGCTGGAACGCTGACACCGCGCGAGATCATCGCCGAAGTGCAGAACGGGCTTTACGTCACCGAGGTTCTTGGTAGCGGTGTGAACCTTGTGACCGGCGACTATTCGCAGGGCGCTGCTGGTTTGTGGATTGAGAACGGTGAGTTCACTGGCGCTGTGGAAGAGATCACGATTGCTGGCAATCTGAAGGACATGTATCGCAACATTGTTGCGGTTGGGAACGATCTGATTTTTCGCGGTGCCTCAGCTTCTCCATGCTTCCGCGTTGAGGGCATGACGATCGCCGGCTCCTAGTACTTCGTACCGTTCTCGAGTACTTCGTACTGTTCTCGACGCCTACGGCGTGTTGTTCCACTTACCGTCGGTGGAGGGTACCCCCTCCCCCCTGTTTTTCTAAAATCGTCTTTCTATTGGAGTTACGATTTTGGTGTCGCTAAAATCGTCTGTCCATTGGCGTTAGAGGCAAAATCGTCTTTCTAAACGAGTTAGGAGCTGAGTTGGTGCTCCGCTTACTCAGCGATTGATGGCTCTATTTCTATTTTAGAGAGCGAGAGGAAATAACCTGCCAACTCTATTTCGTTTGGTTTGTTGAGGTTGGGTGGTTTGGGGGCTTGACAGGATTTTTGCTTGTGCCTGTTCGTGTCTGTCTATAGGAGCTTTTCGACGATCTTCTCAATGCCGGAGATGTTTGCCAGCAGAGTTTCCGGTATGTGGTGGCGCGTGGCGAGGTAGGTGGGATCGTTGTAGGCCAGTTGTGTTGCTCCCTGTTCGTCTTCCCAAACGAGAATTTTGAGCGGCAGGTCAATCGCGCTGGTGATGGACGCGAGCATGAGCGGGGTTCCGGCTTTGGGATCGCCGAAGATGAACAGCTTGGTGGGTCGCATGGTGAGACCAGCTTTCGCGGCTTCTCCACTGTGGTCGACGAGAGCGAAGAGGTGGATGCCTTTTGCCACTAACATCGCCTGCAACGACTGCACGACTTCATCAACAGTGTGACTGCTACGGCGTATCACCAGACCGTTGGTTGCTTCCTGCTGCATGTTGTTCCTCCGACCTGTCTGCGTTTGGATTAGTGATCACTGTTTGTTAGTTCGAGGTCATTTCCAATCTCACGAGTCTTTCCCGGTCTCACGTTTCGTGTGCATACACCACAGTAATCGCAGTGCATGCATCGCTTGTTGTGTGGATGATGCAGGCCCGCAATTTTTCGCTGGTTGAGACGATTCAATTAAGGCTAGGATGGTGCGGCCCGGATTCTTGAGTGGGCACTCTTTCTGAATGAGAATGTCTATGGCTTCGTGGTCGCGCAGGGAAGTATTGAAGAGCGGAGTGGCTCTACCCACGTTGGGCTTGCTGCCTGCAGAGTTATTACCGGCGCAGACTTCGGCTTCCCACACCGTACGCGAACGACTTTGTCTGGACGCTGGCTGGCGGTTTCATTTTGGCCATGCGACGGATGCGGCCAAGGATTTTGGTTACAACACAGGCCGCAACGGTTCGTTTCAGAAGACTGGAAACTTCCTGCCCGCCGCGGCGCTCCCCTTTGATGACACTGGCTGGACGGATGTTGATCTGCCGCATGACTGGGTGATTTCGCTGCCATTCAAGAACGATCCATCGCTGAGCAGCAAAGGCTTTTATCCGATTGGTCGCTCGTATCCAGAAAACAGTGTGGGTTGGTATCGACGCGTCTTCACGCTTGCGAAAGACGATGCGGGAAAGCGCATCAGTGTTGAGTTTGATGGTGTGTACCGTGAAGCGCTTGTGGTCTTTAACGGGTACTACATTGGGCGTCATCGCGGCGGTTATGATCCTTTCCGTTATGACGTGACGGACTTCATGAAGCCGGGCGAACCGAATGTGTTGTTGCTGCGTGTGGACGCGACGGAAAGCGATGGATGGTTCTACGAAGGTGCGGGGATTTATCGGCACACGTGGCTGGTGAAGACGGCTCCTGTTCACGTGGCGCAGTGGGGTACGTTTGTTCGCTCGACGGTGGAAGGCAGAAAGGCGAATCTGCAGATCCGCACCGAGGTGGAGAATAACGCCGGTGCTTCAAAGGCTGTGCGCGTGACATCGACCGTGATTGATCCCAGTGGAAAGACTGTGGGGAAAGTTACAACAAAGCCGATGGCAGTTCCTGGAGATGGGACGGGCATATTTGAACAGCAGATGAGTGTGAGTGATGTCGCGCTGTGGTCGCTGGAGGAACGCAATCTGTATCGCCTGGTGACTGAGGTGGATGCAGACGGTGTGGCGATGGATCGATATGAGACGCGCTTTGGTATACGCACTCTGCGCTTCGATGCCAATGACGGATTTTTCCTGAATGGGAAGTCGGTCAAGATCAAGGGCACATGCAATCACCAGGATCATGCAGGTCTTGGCGTGGCACTGCCGGATGCGGCGCAGCGCTTCCGTGTGAAGACATTGCAGGAGGTGGGATGCAATGCGTATCGCAGTGCGCATAATCCACCCACATCGGAGCTGCTGGATGCATGCGACGAGATGGGCATGCTGTTTCTGGATGAAACACGCATGATGTCTTCGAATCCGGAAGGCATTGCGCAGTTTGAAAATCTGATTCGTCGCGATCGCAACCATCCTTCTGTCTTCATGTGGAACATGGGCAATGAAGAGCGCGAGGCGACGACGGAGACGGGGCTGCACATTTTGTCGACGATGAAGCGGTCGGCAATAAAGCTGGATGGATCGCGACCGGTTACAGTGGCGCCGCCACCGCTTGGCATGGGGCTGGGGCAGGGTGGGCTGATGGTGAGCGACGTGATTGGTTACAACTATGCTGACCCGCAGATTGAGGCGTTCCACAAGACGCATCCCACGCTGCCGTGCCTGGGGACAGAGAATGTCAGCGCTGTGGCGACGCGCGGAGCGTACGCCATTGATGAGGCGAGTGGTGCTGTGAGTTCTTATGATCCATACACCACCTCGGGGCGTGCATCGGCTGAAGGATGGTGGCGTTTTGTGAACACGCGGCCGTGGATGAGTGGCGGATTTGTGTGGACGGGATTTGATTATCGCGGTGAGCCTTCACCGTTTCAGTGGCCCAATATCAACTCAGAGTACGGCTTTCTGGATACGTGTGGCTTTCCTAAGGACACGTACTTTTACTACCAGGCATGGTGGACTGCGAAGCCGGTGCTCCACATTTTTCCGCACTGGAACTGGCCGGATTTTGTGGGTAAGGAGATTGCAGTCTGGGCGCACTCCAACATGGACGAGGTGGAACTGTTGCAAGATGGCACGAGTCTTGGGCGACAGCGCGTGCCAAAGGATTCGCACCTGCAATGGATTGTGACTTACAAGCAGGGAACGCTGGAGGCTCGCGGCTTCAAGGCAGGAAAGCAAGTGATGTCGACGAAGCGCGAAACGACGGGTAAAGCAGCGAAGCTGGCGATTCGCGTTGATCGTACTGAGATGGATGCTGATGGTGCGGATCTGGTGTTTGTGGTGGCGGAAGTACACGATGCTGAAGGTCGCGTGCTACCTGTTACGGATAACGAAATCTCTTTCAAGGTGAGTGGGCCAGCACGCGTGAAGGGAACGGGGAATGGCAATCCTGTGTCGCATGAGCCGGACACGGGGAGCAGTCGCAAGGCATTTGCAGGGATGTGTATGGGGATTGTGCAGGCGACTCGAGAGAGTGGCAATGTCACGATCGAGATCACTTCGCCTGGGCTGGAACCGGCTTCAGCGGCTGTAATGTCGCGAGCATCGAAGCCGCGACCGGAAGTGGCTGTTTGGAAGCGCGATGTGCCTGCTGGTGAGGGAGTGACCGGATTGTGGCGGCCTGTGTTGCAGGAAGGTCCTAGCGGACCTGATCCGCTTCAGCTGGCTGTATCTGGCGACACGCTGTATACGTTCATCCAGCGTGCCAGTGTGTTGACGGGCTCTATTGATGCTCCACCGGCGATGTTCGGACCTGCTACTACTGGCGCGGTGCAGGGAACGGTGGAAGGTGGCCGCGTTCACTTCACGTCTGGAAGCACAACGTATGACGGCAGTCTGACGGGAGACCGTATGGAGTTGCACAGGACGATGCCACCGCGTGGAGGACAGCCTGCGCGTGCAGCTGATACTGGTCCGCATCCTGTGATTGGGCCGCCGCCGGATGGTTCCGATCCGTCGTTAGGGCTTGGTCGACGCGGAGCAGGAACTCAGCCTGCGTTGATTTTGCAGAGGGCGAAACGGTAAGAGCGAGTTTTCTTCAGAAGCGAGTGGTGACAATACTGCTGCAGGATGTTCCTTCACTCGCTTGCGCCTGGACGATCGTTTGTCCGCCGTTTCGTTCGAGGTCCCATTTTGAACAACGGTTAGGAACCGATGTTTTGCTTAACGGTTCTTCCGTGGCGCATCTTCACTTTGATATGTATTCTCCCAGAGATGAACGTTGGTACTTGGTACCAGCGATTCAAACTATTGTTCTCTTGCTTCTTCGTTCCAATTTTCTGTTTTGGAGATTCGGTGAAAAGTTTTTCTCTCTTGTGCTCTCGTGTCGTTCGAACTGTCCGGCCAACTCTCAACAAAAAGAATGTAATAACGGCAGCGATGCTTTGCGGCATATCTGTGGGAACGATGGTCCCCTGCGGCCATGCGCAGAGTGCGCACTTTAGCGGATCGCAAGTTACATTGCCGATTACAGGCCTGAACAATCCTCGTCAGGTTGCGGCGGATGCCGGTGGAAATTTGTACATCGCTGATTCGCTGAACAATCGTGTACTCAAGGAAACCCTGTCTAACGGAAGCTATACCGAGACCACAATCGGTACCGGTCTGAATTCTCCGCTAGGTGTTGCGGTAGATGTCAGTGGCAACGTCTATATTGCCGACTCGAACAACGGTCGGTTACTGAAAGAAACGTTATCAGGCAGTGACTACTCGCAGACCACGGTAAGTAGTACGGTCGGTGCAGCGTGGAGTGTTGCTGTTGACGCGAGCGGAAATATCTTTGTTGCAGATTCCAGTGGCAACCGGGTACTCAAGGAAACACCGTCGGGAAGTAGCTACGTTGAGAGCACGATTGGGAGTGGTCTCTCGCTTCCGAGCGCTGTAGCAGTGGATGCAAGTGGCAATGTCTATATCGGTGACCGAGGCAGCAACCAGGTCTTCAAAGAGACGCTGACCAGTGGAAGCTACGTTCAAAGCACAGTTGTCAGCGGTCTGAGCTATATCAGCAGCGTTGCTGTGGATAGCAACTCAAATGTCTTTGTTGCGATCTACGGCATCCCAGGCGATCCAGAAGGCAGCCAGATTTTGAAAGAGACGCCATCGGGGAACAGCTATACCCAGAGCCTGGTAGGGAGCACTGCCTACTACAACGTCATCCCGATCTTTATTTCACTGGATGCTAATGGCGATGTCCTTATCACCAATTTCGCCAGCATTGCTAAAGTGAGTCCGTCGGCTGGAGACTTTGGTGCCATAAACGTTGGCAGTTCCAGCTCGCCGGTATCGTTAATCTTTACGTTCGACTCGGCGGGTACGATTGCCAGGCCTTCGGTGCTGACTCAGGGGACAGAAGGTCTCGACTTTACGGATGCGGGAACTGGAAGCTGCACGAGGTATGGGACGAGCTTTCCATATACCGCAGGGGTAAGTTGCACGGTTGATGTGCTTTTGAATCCGAAGTTTCCTGGCTCCCGTTATGGTGCTGTGGTTCTTCGATCGACTTCAGGAAATTTGATTGCTACCGGTTATGCCCACGGTTCCGGATTGGGACCTCAGATCAACTTTCCTGCAGGGAATCTAAGCAAGCTCTCCTTTAGCAATGTGACGAACCCGTACGCAGTTACGTCAGACCCTGCTGGGAATCTTTATATTGCCCAGGCTCTAAATGACAGTAATCCGCAAAACGCCGTCATCAAGCAGACCTGGACAGGGAGCGGCTATACGCAGAGTGTTGTAGCTACAAACCTGAGATATCCAGTTGGGGTGGCGGTGGATGGAGCTGGAAATGTCTATGTTGCCGACCAAAATGTTTTGAAGGTGTTCAAATATACGCCCCTGATCGGAGGAGGCTACGCGCAAAGTGCTGTATTCAGCAGCAGCCTTGGTTTCGTAGAGGCCGTGACTGTCGACGGTAGCGGCAATGTGTATATCGGAAACCTGTCTTACTCCGTACTTAAGGAAACGTTGACCAATGGCACTTATGTCCCGAGCCAGATCACAGGCTCTGTCCACCCGCGGGGAGTTGCAGTGGACGAGAAGGGTAATGTGTATGTGACTGATGCCGAACATGTGGTTATGAAGCAGACCTTATCCAATGGTGGCTATACCGAGAGCACAATAGCCAGTGACTTAAATTCCCCCCATGGGGTAGCTGTTGATGGAAACGGCAACGTCTACATTGCAGAGACTTCCGGTGGACGGGTGGTCAAATATACGCTTGCGGCGGGATCGTATTCACGGAGCACGATCGCTAGCAACCTCCCTGATGTTCTTGGAGTGGCAGTCGATGGGAACGGCAACGTCTTTGCATCCAGCGCTAGCGTCGCGGGCAACAGCGTATGGAAGGTGAATCTTTCCGACGCGCCGAATCTGACTTTTGCAACAACTACTTTGGGTTCGACAAGCAGTGCACAGGCCGTGACGGTTCAGAACGTTGGCAACGCTGCCTTGAGTTTTCCGATTCCGGCTTCTGGAAATAATCCAAGCATCGCGACGAACTTCAGCTTGAACAGTACGGGAACGACCGCATGTCCTGTTGTGGGGTCGGGTTCCTCGAATGCGGGAACACTGGCAGCGGGTGCTTCCTGCCAGCTTTCGGTCAGCTTTGCGCCTACTGCTGCAGGCAACATCACGGGATCGCTGGTGTTAACGGATAACAACCTAAATGCAGTGGCTCCAGGCTATGTAACTCAGAGCATCGCGTTGAGTGGTACTGCACTTGAGTTGCCGATATTAACGTTTGCGTCCATCCCTGCGCAGACGTACGGCAATGTACCTTTCACTGTAAGCGCGACATCCACCTCGACGGGCGCCATTACCTATTCGGTTGTCAGTGGTCGTGCCAGCATCTCCGGGACAACGGTCACGCTGACGGGAGCAGGCACGGTTGTGCTGAGTGCAAGCCAGGCAGCGAGCGGAAGCTATGGCGCGGCAACTGTGACGACCAGCTTCACTGTTGTGCCAATGGTGCCTATGTTAACCTTTGCGACCATCCCTTCACAGACGTATGGCAACGCGCCTTTCACTGTAAGTGCAACATCTGCTTCAAACGGAGCTATTACCTACTCTGTTGTGAGTGGCCCTGCAAGTATCTCCGGTGCGACCGTCACATTGACTGGCGCAGGTACGGTTGTGATAAGTGCAAGCCAGGCGGCGAGCGGAAACTATGGCTCGGCGACTGGGACAACCAGCTTCGTTGTTATGCCGATGGTGCTTACGTTAACCTTTGCGGCCATTCCTTCGCAGACGTATGGCAACGCACCTTTCACAGTGAGCGCAACGTCAGCCTCAGCTGGGGCTGTTACCTACTCTGTTGTGAGTGGTCCTGCAAAGATCTCTGGTGCGACGGTCACCTTGACCGGAGCGGGCACCGTGGCGCTGAGTGCAAGCCAGGCCGCCAGCGGAAATTATGCGGCTGCAACGGCTACTACGAGTTTCAACGTAGCGGCACAGAGCTTTACCCTTTCTGCCGGATCGGGGTCCACTAGCGCTACAACCACTGCAGGTGGAACAGCAACCTATACCCTCTCATTGTCGCCAGGAGCCGTGACGACTTTCCCGAATGCGGTGAATCTTTCGGTAAGTGGTATTCCTACAGGAGCGACTGCGACGTTTTCTCCGACGACGCTTCCGGCCGGTAGCGGGCTGACATCGGTTACCTTGACGATTCAGACCAGCAAAACCCAGACGGCGCGCAATGAAAGCTCTTTCCCGATGAGCCCTATTGCGCCTGTTGCATTGGGATTGTTGTTACTGCCGATAGTCGGAACCAAGTCCGCTCGTAGGCGCTTGCAAAATGGTCAGCGTTTGTTGGCGATGCTGGCCCTGGTATCGCTATCTTTGGGGGCAGCTATGGGCTTGAGTGGTTGCGCTGGTAACGGTTCAGGCTCCTCGGGCCAAACTACTCCCAAAACCTACACCATGGTTGTGACAGCTACAGATGCGACAACAGGCGCTCAGGGTACGACCAACTTGACATTGACCGTGCAGTAGAACCGCGTGGTTTTTGACTTAACGGTTGTACCGATAAAAGCGAATGGCGGAAGTAACTTAGTTACTTCCGCCATTCGTCTATTTGTTTGTGTTGACCGATTAGGAGAGAGCCCAGCCGGTGCGATCCTGGCGTTTGATGTACGGGGCTGCTTGTGGGCAGTTTTTTGCTTCCATCTTGTGGGCGTCCCACTCGATTTTTTGGCCGGCGCGTAGGGAGACGCAGCCGAGGAGCATGATCTCCACGAGGCGTCCTGCTACGTCGAAGCGCGAGTAGCAGTCTTCGGGCTTGTTTGCCTTGATGGCGGTGAGCCATTCGGCGGCGTGGGCCTGGACGAGGTTGGCGGAACCCTTTGCATCGATTGTTACGTGTGAGTTGCGCGGGATACGCTCCGGATACTTCGCCATGGCGGGATGCTTAAGGTAGTTAACGAATTCTTTCTCGCCCTTGAGCTTGATGAAGAAGTTCGTGCCGTAGTCGTCTGGCGAGAAGATCATGCCGCCTTCACCGACGAAGAGACAGCCGCTGTCAGGCAGCTTGCCCTGCAGAGTGACGATGTCTGCGGTGAGTTCGGCTGGTGGCTTGTTGGTGAGGTCGTGACCACCACGGAGGTTCTCGTTCGGCTGACCACCGTCGTACCAGAAGAGTGTGGTGGCGTCGTATTCGATCTTGCGAGTGCGATGGAAGAAGCTGGGGTGTTCCAGCGGCACGTGTGCTGTACGCTTCGGGAATTCAAAGCGGATCTTGGTGCCGACGGGGTAGGACTCTTTGTTCATGGTGCCGAAGGGGACGGCTTCGATTTCCGTTGGGGCATCGAATCCGAGCGAGCGGAATGGCATGTTGACGGTGTGGCAAGCCATGTCGCCGAGTGCGCCGGTGCCGAAGTCCTGCCAGCCACGCCAGTTGAACTGGGTGTAGACACCGTTCTTGTCCTTGGGATTGCGGTTGCCGACATAGGGACGTACAGGCGCCGGGCCAAGCCAGACGTCCCAATCGAGCGTCGAGGGGACGGGGTCTTGTCCGACGGGGCGGTCCATTGCCTGCGGCCAGACGGGGCGGTTGGTCCAGACGTGTACCTGATGCACCTGGCCGATGATGCCGTCCTGAATGACTTCCACGCCGCGGCGCAGGCCGGGTGAGGCAGAGCCCTGATTGCCCATCTGCGTGACGAGCTTCTTGTCGTGCGCCATGTTGCGGAGATAGCGTGCTTCGTAGATGGTCTGGGTGAGCGGCTTCTGGCAGAAGATGGCCTTCCTGCGCTTCATGGCTGCGGAGGCAATGATGGCGTGCATGTGATCCGGCGTGGAGACGGTCACGGCGTCGATGCGGTCGCCCATCTGGTCGAGCATCTGACGGTAGTCCTTGTAGAACTTCGCGTCAGGATACTTCTTGGTTTGAATCTGATAGGCATCGGTGCCGGCGTCGACGTCGCAGAGCGCAACGATGTTTTCCGCGGCGCAGGCGTCTGTGTCGCTGCGGCCTTTGCCGCCGATGCCGATGCAGGCGATGTTCAGCTTGCTGTTGAGATGTTGTGCGCGCACGATGGCGGGCGCCCCGATAGCGAGTGCACCTGCGGCCAGAGCGCTGGTTTTAAGGAAGTCACGGCGATCGACACGCGCGGGGGCAGCGGTCTCAATTTTCAGAGAGGGCAGATTTTCAGTTGGTTTGGACACGCGCACAGGATACACACGGCACATTACAGATGCCAGTGCGCTGTCATTACAGGTGTGACGATTGGATTAGTTGGCGGAAGATGACTCGTCCGCGACGATAACGACCGCGGTGAGAGGCGCTACGCTGATGGCGCTGGCGGCGTTGTTATCGAGTGACTTACTGGTGAGTTTCGCGGTAGATGGGGTTGTAAGGGAGCCGTATTCGTAACGCGTGATGTTGGTGAGCGGGCCTTTGCCCTGGACGTTGACGTATGCCGTGTCGGTGGTGCTGCGGTTGATGAGCATCACCGATAGCTTGCCGCTTTTTTGCTTTGCGGCGTGGACGAGAAGGTTGTTGGTGGCGCTGGTGGTCATGACGAGTTGATCGCCTGCGCTGGCGAGGATGGTGGCGAGTTGGAAGCCGTAGAAGGCCGGGCCGGGGACTTCCGTTTCGCTGAGGAAGGTGCCTGCGCCGCCGTGCAGTTCGAGCCATTCGGCGTTGTCGATGCCGGATTCAAATGATGTGATCAGATCGTGTGCTGCGAAGAGTGCTGTGGCGACGTCGGGTGTGGTGGTGGCGAGTGTGCCGTTGGGGTTGGTCTCCGTCATGAAGATGGGCATGGGAGTGCGTGAGGTGGTGCAGAGGTTGTTGGTCTGCGATTGAATTCCTTGCACGATGCCAGGGAAATCCTTTTGCGGATTGCTGAGGAGTTCGTCGGTGGTGACGGCGTTATAGGTGCCGGGGTAGTAGTGCAGGATAGTGAAGTCGAAGGTGGCGTGGCTGCAGGCGGCGGTGAGGACGTCGCTTGTCCATGTGGATGGGATGGGGTCGATGTCGGAACCGACGACGATGCCGACCTGAATGGTGGGATCGACGGCGCGCATGGCGTTTGCGTATGCCGCGGCTCCGGTGCCGTATGCGGTGGGTGACAGCGTGCCGATGCCTTGTCGGCTGTCGGGGTCGTTTGAGTATCCGTTGGAATACAGGAACGGCGCGTGCAGATCAGTTTCGGTCAGGATGCTGTTGTAGCCGTTGTAGTAGATTTCGTTGCCGATCTCCCAGTAATGGACGCCGATGGGTGTAGTCATGCCGAGGCGTAGGAAGTTTAAGCCGTCATCCTGTGCGAGTGGTTGGCTGGCGCGCAGCGATGCCCAGTAGCCAACGGTCTTCCAGTCGTATCCGGTTGCGTCGGTGCCGATGGTTTGGGTGTTGCTGGGTGCTCCGTTTGCGTAGGCGACCCATGCGGCGGCTTCCTGCGGTTGGCCACCGGTGTTGGGTGCGGAGCAGTCGTTGTCGCCACTCCAGCTGGTGGAGATTGTGCCGGAGGCATCGGCTACGCTGGTGCCGTAATTCACGGTGACGATGCCCGTGGCGCCGCTGGCCTGTAGGAGTTTCGCGAAGTTTCCGAAGTCAGAGTTGGCGGCGAGGTAGCCGTTCCAGATGTTGGCGCAGGCTCCGGTGTCGTTAGGCGAGAAGTTTGGCGTGAGGGTGTGCTGCGCCCAGTGATAACGGTCGGAATACGAGCCACCGGGGAAGCGCAGGACCTTTGCGCCTGCTGTTATCAGGAGCGGAGCTGTGCCGGTGATGTCGCCGATGGAGTGATCGTAGACCGAGGTGTGGATGCCGTAGGCTTCGGCTGAAACTGTGCGCAGCGGGATGTCGGAGTTCACGTGGACGCTGGTGGTCGACACCAGGAACGAGACGGGGATGGTGATGGTCTTGCTTGGGATGGTGCTGTCGGTAACGGACACTACGACGTTGTAAGTGCCGGGTTGTGTGACTTGTCCCTGCAGGGTGCCGGTGGAGGAGAGTGTGATGCCGGTTGGCAGTGTGCCGCTAGTGACGGAGAAGGTGTATGGCGCGGTGCCGCCTTGCACAGCCAGCGGTTGCAGGATGTTTTGATTGATGGGGACGATGAGTGGGGCAACCGTTGCAGCAACCAGCGGTGGTGATGTGACGAGAATGTCTACTGTGCCGGTTCCGGTTTGGCCCACGGCGTCTGTCCAGCGGATGGTTGCGCTGAAGGGAGCTGCCACGCTGGCTGTGCCGGAGACGCTGCCATCTGCGTTCAGTGCGACTCCGCTGGGGAGAGTGCCGCTGAGAATTGTCGATGCGTACGGTGGCGTTCCTCCGCTTAAGAGGCGCGAGGTGAAGGATGCTCCGCGTGCGATCTGGATGGATACCGAGGGTGCCACCTGCAGTCGTGTGGACGAGGTGAGGGAGAAGGATTGCGTTGCTGTCTTCGCTGGAGTTTCGGAATCAGTGAGTGTGACCTGGAATGCGTAGACGCCTGTGGTGGTTGCGGTACCAACGAGGGCACCACCGGAGCTGAGGGATAGGCCCGTGGGTAGGCTGCCGTTGGTGACGGCGTAAGTGTATGGCGATGTGCCGTAGCGTGCGAGCAGGCTTGTGCTGTAAGTGATTCCTGCGATGGCGAGCGGTAGCGTGAGCGGCAATAGTTCCGGCGCAGGGATTTGCTGCGGGGAATCTGGGGTCTTTGTCTCTTGTTGGCCGCAACCGGAGAGGAGCAGCAGGGAGCAAAGGAAAAGTCGGGGGATGGTGCGTGTTTGCATCATGCAGCGCTTGGTTGAGGATAGCAGCGCGTGTTTTGTGGTGCTGCGGGCATTCCCTCAGCGGCTAAAGCCGCATTTTGCTATGGCCGGTTTACGGCAGGGCTGAAGCCCTGCCCTTCCGAGAGAAGACGCACTTCGTGCGTTGGAGCTTCGCTTCAGCGAAGCTGGTTTGTATTTGAGGCTGTGAGGTTGAGTTTTAGGCTTCCCGGGGAATCGTAGTGCGGGGAGGGAAAGCAGGTCCTTCAGCTCCGCTTCGCTTCGTTCAGGATGACGGCCTTTGGCCGTATGAGCTTCGCTGGACGCACTTCGTGGGTTGGATCGCGCTAAAAGCGCGATGCCCAGGTGAGCTTCGCGCACCTGGGGCACCCACTTCTTCTTCTTACACTTCTTGTTGATGTCTATTTCAGGCCGTAGATGACGATGGATGCTGAGCCGGAGGCCATGGGCCAGGTGTTGGACTTCATGCCGGAGGTTACGGCGATGCGTTGTTTGCCTGCGATGGCGTAGCTGATGACACCGCCGCCGATGGCTCCTCCTGTGGCGGTCTTCCATGCGATGTCGCCTGTCTTTGCGTTGAAGGCGTAGAGGTTGCCGCCGAGGTCGCCTGCGAAGAGGAGATTGCCTGCGGTAGGTGTTATGCCGCCTACGACGGGTGCAGGTGTGCGGAAGCTCCATGCTTCTTTACCCGTTGCCGGGTTGAATGCTTTGACCCAGCCGGTGGCTTGTGTGGGTGAGTCGAAGGTGATCTTTGGTTTCGGTGTGTTGGTGCTGGTGAGTGTGGCGCACCAGTCTACGGCTCCGTTGTAGATGAGCTTGGTTGCGGGCGAGTAAGCGGGGTTGCTCCACTCGTTGCCGCCGAGTGTGCCGGGGCAGACGTGCGGCCCGGTGGCGGTGAGCGGTGCGGTTTCATTGCTTACTGTTGTGGCGTTGGCTGTCCATGCGGATTTGCCGGTCTTGATGTCGCCTGCGTAGATGCGGCCGTCCTTGGTGGCGGAGGCGAGCATGGCTTTGCCGTTGATGGAGTAGAGCAGCGGAGCGGCGGAGACTTCCCAGTCGTGGAAGTCGTGCTTCACGGGCAGGTAGGTTTGTTTGACGGCGCCAGTCTTCGCGTCGAGCGCTACGGAGAAGGCAGCGTCTTCGGTGCTGATGGGGTCGCCGCCGGGAACGTAGAGCGTGCCGGTGGCTTCATCAAATGTGAAGGCGGTCCAGGGTGTGCCGCCTTCGTCAGCGGTGCCCTTTACTTTGGGTGCGGGGGCTGCGGGGCCGCGTGACTTATCGTCTGCGGAGCGCGGCACCATGTACTGCTCCCATACGATCTTGCCGGTGGCGGCGTCGATGCCGTACATACGGCCCTTGGTGGGCATGCGGCTGCTGCCTGCGTTGCCGGTGAAGACCATGCCCTTCCATGCGAGGACGGCGGCGGAGGTGGTTTCAAGATGCTTGGGGTCGCCGAGGGAGATGTCCCATAGTTTCTTGCCGGATGCGGCGTCATAAGCGAGCAGGCGTGCGTCCTGTGTGCCGCGGAAGACACGGCCATCGGCGAAGGCAACGCCACGGTTGGTGTCGTTGGGGATGGCCATTGTGTAGTCGTCATGCGCGCGCCATTTTTCAGCGCAGGTGTTGGCATCGATGGCGATGGTGTCGTGCGCGGTGGTGATGTACATGGTGCCGTTCACCACGACGGGGCCGGTCTGGAAGCTGCTCTGCAGTTTGAGGTCGTAGCGGCAGAGCTCTTTCAGACTGGTTGCGTTTGCCGGTGTGATCTCAGTCTGCGGGGCGAAGCGCTGGCCGTTGAGCGTGCGGTTGTAGCTGGGCCAGTCCGATGCGTTTTGTGCGTGGGCGGCGAAGGGCAGAAGGACGAGGCTGGCTGCGATGATGTGACGCATGATTGTGCTTGCTCCCAGGTGCATGGCGAGTGTCACGGCTGCGTTCACGACGCGGTCTGTGCGTGCCATGCGGACACGAGGATTGTAGTGCTTCGCACCGTTCTCGACGCTACGCGTGGTACTTCGTACGGTTCTCGACGCTTCGCATGTTCGCACATTGGCGCCAGCTAGAATCGGTGAGTGGCAGTGGAACCCATCTTCGAGCATGAGATTGCGTTTGATCCGGCGCAGGCGGCGGATGCGTTGCGGCAGTTGCCTGCGGGGCCTGCTGTGGTGGGACTGTTCGGGCATAGTGCTACGGATCGCCCGCATTTGATGAAGAGTGCGAATGTGCGCCGGCGGTTGCAGCGTTTGCTGGAGCCTGCGGAGGGGCAGACGAAACGGCTGAATCTGCGCGATCGCATTGCGCGGATTGCATGGCGTGAGGCGGGCAGCGAGTTTGAGTCGTTGCTGTTGCTGTATCGCGCGATGCACCTGGCGTTTGGTGCGGATGAGGCGCGGAAGCGGATGCGGTTGTCGCCTCCGTTCACGATTCGGTTTGCAGCCGAGAATGCTTATCCGCGGATTTATGTGACGAACCATTTGCGTCGGCGGTCGTTGACGACGACGTTTGGGCCGTTTGCTTCTCGCACTGCTGCGGAGCGGTATTGCGAGGCGGTTGAGGAGTTGTTTTTGATTCGTCGTTGCTACATGGAGCTGCATCCTTCGGTGGATGATCCAGGTTGCATTTATGGCGAGATGAAGAAGTGTATGGCTCCGTGCCAGAAGCGATGCAGCGATGAGGAGTACAGCGCGGAATGCACGGCTATGTTGAGTTTTTTACAGACGCATGGTGGCTCTCGCATTGCGGCTCTTGAGTCGGAGCGCGATGAGGCTTCTGCCGCGATGGAGTTTGAGCAGGCAGCGGCGGTGCATGGACGCATTGCGAAGGTGAAGGCCGCAGCTGCGTTTGCGGATGAGTTGGTGCAGCCGTTGAGTGAGTTGAAGACAGTGTTGGTGATGCCTTGTCCTTCGCGTGCGGAGGATGATGCGCCGCATGTGGCGGTGTGGAGTTTTGCGGATGGATGTTTCCGCGGGCCGGAGCGGGTGTCGTTGCTTGGGGTGCGGTTGGCGAAGGAGCAGGCGGAGGTTGGGTCCAGCTTGTTTGCGCAGCCGATGATGTTGGCGGCGACTCCGCTTGAGGGGGGTGCTGCTTCTGGTGGTTCGTCTTCTGGTTCAGCAGAGGAGCGAATGCTTGCTGCTGTTGCGCATTTGTTTGATGGTGCTGCGGGTGCGCGCGACATGGTGGAGCTTGGGGATCAGTTGTCGCTGTTGAAGCGTTGGTATTACCGACCGGAGAAGCAGCGGGTGGGCGCGATCTTCTTTATGGCTCGTGGTGAGTGGCCTGTGCGGAGGATGGTGCGGGCTGCGGCGAAGCTGGTGTCGGGGCCTCCCTCAGCGGTTGAAACTGTTTCTGCTGCAGTGGAGGAACGTCAAGGCTAAAGCCCTGTCCATGAACGAAGACACACTTTGCGCGTATGAGCTTCGCGCTGTGAAGTTAGCCACGTTTCAAACTTGAGATGAGTTGAATCCCAGTGTTGATATGCTACGAGTCAAATGATCTCCGTTCATCCTGTGGTGACGGAACACCTCCGTCATAACACTCAGCAAGCCGCGTTGAACTCGCTAGGAATAGCGCTGGCAGTCATGATGATGCTGACTTTAGCTGGAGCGTCGCTTGATCCAGCGAGTCATCCTAATAGGCTGATCGTTGCGGTGCGGTTCATGGTTGTTGCTGTAGCTTGGGTTGCAACGGGATCGACCTTTCTTTTCATGGCGATTAACAGATTCTCCCAGGTGAGAGAACGCACGCGACAATTTGCGATTCTCCGAGTTTTGGGTGGATCACTGTTCTTCATCCTCACGCTCCTTCTTCAAGAGACACTCCTCGTAGCTCTGCCGGGAACGATTGCTGGAATCGTACTTGCCTATTTTCATGAATGGCTGATTTCAACTGTTCTTGGTGGCTTGTTTGTGTTGCGGACTCCCTACAGTTTTTGGCTGCCTGCCGGAATGATTGCTGCTTCAGTATTCTTCTTGGCTAGTTCTTGTTCCGCATGGCGAGCCACAAAACTCGAGGTGCTGGACGCATTGGCATACGAAGACTGATTCGGAAACTCCACGCCGTCAGCTTTACGGGCGTTCCCATATTTCGTCCTGCATGTGTGCCTAAGTTTTCGCCTTGACATCTGGCAACAATCCACTACCATTTGGTTGTGAATCGATTGGACACTACATTTGCGGCTTTATCGGATCCGACTCGGCGAGCCATGGTTGAGCGGCTTGCGCGAGGGCCGGATTCGGTACATGGGTTGACTGAGCGATTTGATGTGTCGCAGCAGATGATTTCGAAACACATTGCCGTTCTTGTGCGTGCACGGATTGTCGTGAAGACGAAGCGTGGGCGTGAGAGTGTGTGCTCGCTTCGGCCAGAGGCCATTAAGACGGTTAGTGACTGGGCTTCTAACTATCGTCGGCTTTGGGAAGAGCGTTTGGACAGGCTGGATGCGGTTGTAACTCAACTGAAGAAAGAGGAGATCAGAAATGAGAAACAGCATGGCAAATGAAACAGAGCGGATGACCATCACGCGCGTGTTCGATGCTCCGCGCGAGTTGGTTTGGAAGGCTTGGACAGACCCGAAGTATGTTGTGCAGTGGTGGGGGCCGAAGGGATTTACGACCACTGCATGCAAGATTGATTTTCGCGTGGGAGGGAAGGCGCTCTTCTGCACGAAGTCGCCGGAAGGGCAAGAGTTCTGGAACGGGATTGAGTACCTGGAGATTGTGCTGTACGAGAAGATCGTCTCGCTCATGTACTTTGCCGATGCGGACGGGAACAAGATTGATCCCGCGCAATTGGGAATAGAGCATGAGGCTATTGAGGGGGCTTACGACACGACTCTGTTTGAGGATCTTGGAGACGGCACGACAAAGCTCACCTTTATTGGCAATGAGCCTATGAAGGACGCGGCAGAGAGCGGTCAGCTTGAGGGCTGGATGGAGACTCTCGATAAACTTGCTGACGTTGTCGCGGAGTTGGTTTAAGGCGAACTAAGAAGCCGACGATTGATGATTGTTGTGTGCGAGATGCAGTCAGGTGTGGCGAGAGGGTTTCTCGTCCCTTGGCTGTATCGTCGTTTTTGGATCGTCGACTTACGGGTGTTCATTTGAATGTAAGTGGGAGGTTTGTATCTGAAGTGGGTGGCGGAGAGATATCCTCACTGGCCCATCTTTAGTTTACAAGAGGCGGGTGGGCTTGCCGCAAGGTCCGGGTGTTGGTTCATGATCGTCATTCGGCGCGGAAGATTGCGCCGCAGAAAATGATTCGTCTGGACCTGACGCTGGCTTGATCTGGTTCGACGTTTCGTCACTTCAAAGGAGCGATCGAACTTATGTCGGAAGTGGATAGCAGGTTTCGTCGGCAATACTTTCATGGCACTCGCGCTGATCTTCAGCACGGCGATCTGATCACAACTGGCTACGCGTCCAACTTCGGTGAAGGCAAAGTTCTGTCGTGGGTGTATTGCACGGGGACGCTGGATGCCGCGATATGGGGTGCGGAATTATCTGTTGGTGATGGGGCGGAGAGGATTTACGTTGTGGAACCGACCGGGGATATCGTGGATGATCCGAATTTGACGGACAAGAAGTTTCCCGGAAATCCGACTTTGTCTTATCGATCGCGTGAGCCGTTTCGCGTAGTGGCGGAAGTTACGAAGTGGCAGGGACATTCGCAAGAGCAGATTCAAACGATGAAGGGTGGTCTTGATCGTCTAAAGGCGGAACGCGCTGAGATTATCGATTGAGCTTCACGGTCGAAGCTGGTAGCTCCAGTTAGTTCGTTATGAAACTTGAACCGGAGACTGAACGGTCGGCTAGCTTGTCGTTACGAATCTGAGTCGAGAGTCTTATGGAGTACTGAACCTCGGTTTATTATTGGCAGGCTATCTTTCGAGTAGACATATGCGACAACCAGACCGCGGATCTCTAAGTTTCATGTTTGTAGCAATCATTGCTTTTTTCACCTCACCCGTTAGCGCACAGACCAGTCAAGACGTGTACAGGAGTATCAGGACACAACCGTCCACTATTCATTGGTGCGTGCCCCAAGCGGGCGATGATCCGGCCCACGTCATTGAAGGCAGATGCAAGGTATATCGCGATTGCCTTTCCGCGCTCTCTTTGGATGAGGGCATCGATGGCAGTCCCATACTTCCACTCACGCCGGAACAAGTTGATCCCGTTCGGAAATGTCATCAAGCGCTGTTCAACGCTGCCCGAACGAATCCGCAAATAAAAGGCTCGGGTGCTACGCAGCAGTGGTTGCTGCATTCGGTATATCCGGGCACAGAAGCGAAGTCGTTTCCTATCCCTGACAATTTTGGCAAAGTTCTGTGATTTAGGAGTAATGCAGAATTTAGTCCTGAATCAGAGAGCTTGTCTTATGCCTGTGTTCATTGCTGTAAGGTGATTCGAAATGGACCTGGCAAATTTGGTGTCGTCTACTGTTACGGTTTCTCCTGGTAATGGATTTCCCGAACCCGGAATGGCGTCAGTACATTCGCTTTTTAAGGATGGGACGTGGCTGCAGGCAGAGTACTGGCGTCTGATTGAGGACGGCATGGCGTCCTACAGCAGCTTTGACCATCAGCAGATATATGGCATGCCTGCCCGAATTGATGCAGTGGCAGAGCTCAAGTTGAGACTGTCTGATAAGACCGTAACAAGCGCTTCCCTTGACCGCGAAACGGGCGATCTGGTGTTCGTGTTTACCGGCAATCTGAAGTTACAGATTTTGAACCTCACCGCATACGAGATTTGGGAGCTGAGGTTTCCAAACGGCGCAGTCGAATATTCCAACTACGCGAAATGACCTGGGCATATAGCTCCCAAATCAGTTGTTACGCCTTGATTTGTGGGAAGGCGGAGATGCGGAGTTTGGCTCCTGCGTAGGGGACTAGTGTGATGGTTTCCTGTGGGCGGGCGCTGGCTAGGTCTTTGCCTGCGAGTGGGCTTTCTGGGAGTGGGTTGGCTACTCCGTCGGTGCTGCGCCAGCGGTCTATTTGGTGGGCTGTGACTGCGATGGTGACGGCTGGTGTTGCTGTGGCGAATGGGCGTGCGCCGATTGGTTTCTCTTCTACTTTGAGATCTGTGACAGTCGATTCATCCGTCGCGAGTGCGTAGTTCCATGCACCGGTGGGGAAGACTTGCCAGTCGGCGGTGGGTTTGCGGTCGCGGAGTTTCATCCAGCTTTGGCCGGGGTCGAGTGAGAAGAGTAGTGGGCCGCGTTCGATTGCGAGGGAGTTGTGGAACCAGCGGGTGGCTCGGGGCTGCATGGGCAGTTTGAGGGTGATGGTGTCGCCGGATTTCCACTCGCGCGTGATGGGTGTGAAGGCTGCGGGCTTGAGTGGGGTGGATTGGCCTGCGGCGGCTGCTGTTGCTGCGTCTGTCCATGCGGGACCGCGGAGGTGCAGCGGGAATCGAACCGGCTTGTCTGACTGGATGGTGATGCGGACGGTGTCGCGGAAGGGGTACTCGGTTTCTACTGTGATGTGGACGGGCGTGTTGCGGACTTTGGTTTTGATGTCGCACGGGGCGTAGAGGGTGATGGCTAAGCCGTCGTCCGGGGTGCGCATGGCGAGGCTGGCGGCGAATTTGGGCCAGCCCTGATGGAAGTTGGCGGTGCAGCAGCCGAAGTGCGGTTCGAGGCCGTAGAGGTTGGATTCGGGGCCGTTGGTGCTCCAGGGTTTGCTGTTGAGGCTGCACTGGACCTGGTTGGGTTGCTGGTCGTACTGGTGCGCCCACATGTCGTCAGTGAAAGTGCCGGGGAGGGCGTTGTAGGCGATCTTCTCGATGCGGTCTGCGATGGCGGCGTCGCCGAAGGTGGCGAGGGCGACTTCAAGCGAGAACATGGTGTCGACGACGGTGCAGAGTTCGGTGCCCTGCACGGGGTTGGGGCCGGCGAGGTGCTCGTCGCAACTGAACATGCCGTTGGGCAGGCCGTGGTACTTGTCCAGCGTTGCTAGCTGATAGGTAAAGTTGGCGTGTTCTTCGGGCTTGCCGTTGGAGCGGTACTGGACAGCGGCAGTCTTGAGCGCCATGCCGTTGTTGACGCCGTGGGCCTGCATGGCGCGGTCGGGTAGTGGCGAGTCAAAACCCTGGGGGCCGAGGATGGTTTTGTCCGTGGCTTTTTCGAATGGGAAGTTGCGGAACTCGGCGGTCCAGTCGAAGCCTTGCTTTTGAAGCAGCGCGGCAAGTTTGGGGAGTTCGGGGTCGTGGGTTTGATCGTAGAGCCACTGAACGCCGTACGCTGCGTCCTGCCAGCGGTAGAGACCCCAGCTTTGCAGCGGGCGGGTGGGGAGTTCGGCCAGTTGGTGGTGGAAGTATTTGGTGAGGACTTCCGGGACGCGCTTGTCGCCCGTGGCTTCGTAATGCTGGATGAGGGCTTTGACCATGAGCATGCGGGGCCACCAGTCGTTGTTGCTGGCGGGGCCAATCATGCCGTTGGCTTGCTGGTGGGTGAGTGTCCATTCGACCCAGCGGTTGGCCTTGGCTTTGAGTTTGGGGTCGTCGAGAAGGACGGCGAGGGGATAGAGGCCGTCGAGGAAGTAGGGGCCGCGTTCCCAGCTTTCGCCGGTGCCGCCGAGCCAGCCGCTGTTGTTATTGAGGTCGGGCCAGAACTCGTCGAGGTGGCCGCCCATACCGTCGGCCTGGACCTGGAGTTGGCGACGGAGCCAGCCGGTGGGCTTGATTTCGCCAAGCGGAAGCGGCTGGAGGGCTGTGGGCGCCAGCTTTTGTGCCTGGGCAAATCCGCTTGGGAGCATGGTGGCGGCGGCGGAGAAGGTGCCGAGTTTCAGGGCGTCGCGGCGGGACAGATTCATAGCTGGCAGGGATTCCTCAGGGGAGAAGGGTAGCGCCGGACTTATAAGACTGTCACGCGGTAGCCAGAAACGGGGTGAGTGATGCACAATAAGGGCAGGTTTTAACCCGTCTGCTGGCGCGTCTCGCCGCCGCCGGGGAAGTGTAGCCGCTGACGTGCGCAAAGGTCGCCGGGGCGGTTGAACAAAGTTTAGTTGTAACGAGTTTAGTTGTAACGAATTGCAAGCTGCCGGTTACGGGCCATCGGGTCACGAAAGGCGGCTGGGTATCAGGTTCTGAACTACAGCAGTTGCTTCACCGGACGGTAAACGGCCCCGCCTCCACCCCTTTGTAACGGAGGCAAGAGTGGTCACAAATCCGGAAGAGCAGTTGATACGAAGAGGCTTTGCAGGAATGCATCACTTGTCGCATACAAAAGTTCCATCACCACCCGGAGTGCGTTTCGACGCTCGTTCGGGGGAGCTTGTGTTGCGTCCGGATGGCCTTGGTTCGGTTCCCACCCTGCCGTTTGGGATTGTTTCGCGCTAAGACTAGCGCGGCTCCCGTACTGACCTGAAGTCTCTCGTAACCGTTAGCGGAAACGAGCAGGACACATGTCGAAGGAAATTTATATCTCCACAACGCCGCATGAGACGCGGCTGGCCATCGTCGAAGACGAACAACTGGCGGAGATCTACTACGAACGCGAGAACGAATACACGCTCGCTGGATCTATCTACAACGGAAAAGTAACGCGCGTGCTGCCAGGCATGCAGTCGGCGTTTGTGGACATCGGCCTGGAGCGCGATGCCTTCCTGTATGTCACCGACTTCATGGAAGAGCAGGGTGACTCCGCGGATTTTGATTCAAGCGAAAGCAATGGCGGCGGTGGCCGTCGTGGCGGACGCGAGCGCGGCGGGCGTGAACGTGGCGGACGCGAGCGTGATCGCGGTGGCGATCGTCGCCCGGCTGCGGATGCTTCCGCAGAGACAGAAAGCACCGTTTCTTTCGATGAGCCGATCGCGCCTTCGCCCACGGAAGGTGTGGGCAGCATTGATGCGGAGGGCACGGGGGGCAGCCGCCGGTGGCGCGGTCGTCGCGGCCGTCGTCGTGGCCGTGGTCGTGGTGAATCGCCTGAAGTGACGGCGACAACTGCAGATACCGAGTCCGTGACGCTGGAAGGCGGCTATGACGAGGATGAAGAGACGACCTCGTTGGATGCTGCTGCTCAAACCAGCGCTATTGAGATTGATCTTTCCGCTGAGGCTGAAGCACCTGCGGAGGGCTACACCCCGAGCCAGGGCCGTGGTCGCAAGGATGATCGTCGCGGTGGCCACGGTGGACGGGATCGTCGTGGACGTAGCGGCGGACGTGATCGCGATCGTGGTGAGCGCACCAGCCGTCCAACGGATGCTCCGCTGTATGACAACAGCTATGCAGGATATGACGCGCCGGAAGACTTGCTACCTGAGCCGACGGGTGAGCCGATTGTGCTGCCGGGCGAGTCGATCCGCAAGTATCGCGATCCTGCGGAAGTAGCCGCGGAAGAAGAAGAGGCACGGAAGAACGCGCCGCCGAAGCCTGAGGTAGTGACGGTTGCTGCGCCCTCGATTGAGATTGTGGGTTGGGATGGCGGTTCGGTGCTACCGGGCGAGACGCTGTCGCGCCACAAGAATCGCGCGCCGAAGGTTGTTGCTCCAGTCGTAGAAGTTGCAGAGCCGGCGCTGCCGCCGCAGGTGGAAGAGGCGCTGAGCGTGGATGCTGGCGCGGCCTTCGATGATGTGCCGGTTGCTCCGATTGCAGAAGATGCGGAGCCGGTGGCGGCGGAAGCAGAGTTTGAAGTGGCTGCGGCGACCGAGGTTGTCGAGGCTGCTGAGCCCGCCGAGTATGAGCCTGCCGAAGGCGAGAGCGTGAGTGTGAAGGACGAGACTCGCCGCGATCTTCGTCGCTTTGAGCAGGAGCCGGACAAGCCGGAGATTTCTGCCGAGGCTGAGGCGATCATCGAAGCCGAGACGGATGCGATTGGCGAGGAAGCTGCTGCAACAGACGAGACGGAAGAGGTTGAGTTCGTTGCGGAAGAGCCAGCAGAGACAGTGGCTGCAGAAGAAGCCATTGAAACAGGCGCAGAGACTGATCCCACCACGTATGACCTGCGTGACGAGATCGACGCTGCTGCAGAGCCGAACTTCACCACGCTGCAGGCCTCGGGTGAGTTGCTGTCGGTCACTGCTGGTGTGGAAGAGCAGGGTGTAACGCCGATTGCACAACAGGACATCTATGAACCTGCGACACCGGTAGCTGTTGAAGGTGCAGTGCAGTCTGTGACGCTGGCTGAGGCGGAGACGACGCCGGAGCCGGTCGATCTCTCTGAAGAAGACGAGATTCAGCCGCGGATTCACGCGTATGGCGATGGCGACTTCCACGAAGAAGAGATCGACGAGGAAGACGAGTTTGAGTATGAGGCGTTGACTGGCAACGCCGATGACGAAGAAGACGAGTACGAAGAAGAGACGCTGGAAGGTTCGGCGGATCTTGGTGGCGTACTGCACGAGATGCATCTGGACCGCGAAGTGCAGACCGAAGAGTTTGACGAGGAAGAGGATGCCAGCGGTGGATTCACCGAAGCGGACTTTGCCGCCGGTGATGAGGACGAAGAAGAAGGCGCTTCCGAGACTTCGACCAGCGAACCGCGTCAGGAACGCAGCGAGCGCAGCCGTCGTGGTGGACGTGATCGTCGCGGAGGTCGCAACAGTGGTGGCGATCGCGGACGTGGGCGTCGTCAGTCGGTGCAGACGCAGGACCTGCCGGCGATCAATGAACTGCTGAAGCCGGGGCAGGAGATTCTGGTTCAGATTGCGAAGGAGCCGATTGCGAAGAAGGGTGCGCGTATTACTTCGCACATCGCTTTGCCGGGACGCTTCCTGGTGTTCATGCCGACGGTGAATCACACGGGTGTGTCGCGCAAGATTTCATCGGATGAAGAGCGTCGTCGCTTGAAGTCGATTCTGCTTTCTGAAAAGGGCGATGCGCAGGGTGGATTCATTGTGCGTACCGCTGCGGATGGCGCGAGCGAAGAAGAGCTGCGCACCGATCTGCGCTTCCTGATCCAGATCTGGACTGACATCAAGCAGCGGTCGGAGACGTCGAAGTCGCCTGCGCTGATCTATCACGATCTGAATCTTGTTGAGCGTATTCTGCGTGACCAGGTGACGGATAACTTCTCTGCGATCTGGGTGGATACGGAGCAGGAGTATGAGCGTGTACTGCGCTTCCTGCAGCGCTTCCAGCCGTCGCTGGTGCGTCGTGTGAAGCTGTACACGAAGGAGACGCCGGTCTTTGAACACTTCGGCATTACGCAGGAGATTGATAAGGCGCTGAAGTCGAAGGTGTGGCTGAAGTCGGGTGGATCGATTGTGATTAACCAGACGGAAGCTCTGGTGGCTATCGATATCAACACTGGTAAGTACGTTGGTAAGACGGCTCGTCTGGAAGACACGATTGTGAAGACGAACCTGGATGCGATCCCGGAGATTGTGCGTCAGATTCGTCTGCGCGATCTGGGTGGCATCATCGTGATCGACTTCATTGACATGGATGACCGTAAGAATCGTACAAAGGTGCTGCAGGCACTTGAGGACGAGATGAAGACGGATCGTGCTCCATCGAAGATTCTGCCGTTCAATGATTTCGGTCTTGTGATCATGACGCGTAAGCGTGTGAAGCAGAGCCTGGAGCGCACGCTGTGCATTCCTGATCCGATCACCGAAGGTACGGGCATGATCAAGTCGCCCATCACGGTTGCGAACGAAATCTATGTGGAGATGCGAAAGATGCATCGTCATCTGGAGAAGCAGGATGTTCTGCTGCGTGTGCATCCTGAAGTGGTGAAGACACTGAAACTGAACAATGCGAAGCGTCTTGTGGAGCTGGAAGAGATGACGCGGAAGACGATTCTGTTGAAGAGCGATCCTTCCCTTAGCCCTGAGGCGTTTGATATCCACTAAGTTGTTGTGGAACGGAGAATGAGAAAGGCGGATGCGATTGCATCCGCCTTTCTTTATTTGTGAATTCTCCGTTGGTTAGTTGCAGAGTTTGAAGTCGGGATCGGACATTGAGGGCGGTGGTGTTTGTCTGCCCCATGTTGCGCTTGGAGATGAGCCCATGGTGAGGATGAGTTCGCCTCCGTTGGCGATGTCAGCGTGACGGAACCATGTGTTGTTGAGTGGTTTGCCGTTGAGTGTGGCGGATTGGATGTAGCGGCTGAGGCCGTCTTCGCCTGCGTTTTTGGCTACGATGTGAAGCGTCTTGCCGTTGCCGACTGCGATGGTGGAGTCAGGGATGGCGGGCGTGCCGAGGATGTAGATGTCCTGGCCTGCGACGGGGTAGAAGCCGAGTGTGTTGAAGATGAGCCAGCTCGACATGGCGCCGGAGTCGTCGTTACCGGGGATGCCGCTGCGTGTGTCGCTAAACCATTTTTCAAGCGTGAGGCGTAGAACGTCTGCAGTGTGATCCGGGTGGCTGGACCATGCGTAGAGCATGGGTAGAAGGAAGCCGGGTTCGTTGCTGACGTCATAGTGGCCGTGGGTGAAGGTGTAGTCAAGGCGGCGTGCAAATTCTTCCGGGCCGCCTGAGAGTTCCACGATGCGACGCATGTCATGCGGTGCGTAGAGCGAGTAGGTCCACTCGTCGCCTTCGTAGAAGAAGCTCCACCAAGAACCACGCACATCCTTGTTTGGTGCGGCCCATGTGCCGTCGGGGTTCTTCGGACGAATGAAGCCTTTGAAGCCGGGAACGCTGCGTTTGGCGCGGGGATTTACGTCTGCGCCTTCTTCAAGATTCTTGTCCCAAAGGTTTTCAAAGTTGTGTGAGCGGGCGAGGTACTTCTTTGCGATGTCGTCTTTGCCGAGACCGCAGGCGATTTCGGCGATGGAGTAGTCGTCGTTGCTGTACTCGACTGTGCGAGAACCTGAGCGTTCGTCTTTATTAGTTACATAACCTAACTTGTTGTAATCGTCGATGCCGCCGCGGCCTTCCTTCTGCAAGTCGGCGGGAGTGACTTCTGCGTTTTTGATCATGGCTTGCAGAGCGGTGTTCCAGTCGATGCCGGGAAGATGTTTCACGTAGGCGTCGGCCACCATCACGTCGGTGTTGCTGCCGCCTTGTGTGCGTCCGTTGATGTTGCCGCTGCGCGCGTCGGGCATGTAGCCGTCGTGCTGATAGATGTTCAGCAATGAGCGCACGAGGTCACGTTCGCGATCGGGAGCGACGAGTGTGAGGAAAGGCGCAGAGGAGCGGAAGGTGTCCCACACGGCGTAGTAATCGTCGTAGTAGGGTTCAGTGGATTGCCACAGCGGGTTCTCGCCGGTGCGGTCTACGGGCATCATCATGGTGTGGTAGATGGCCGTGTAGATCATGCGGCGCTGTTTCTCGGTTGCGCCGTTGAGGTGGATAGTGTCGAGCTGCTTCTGCCATTGGGCTACGACGTTGCGGCGTGCGGCATCGAGATCGTAGGTGGGCATCTCTTCATGCAGGTTGTTGCGTGCCTGATCAATGGAGACGAAGGAAATGCCGACGCGCACGTGGACCTGTTGCTGTGCGCTTGTTTTGAAATCGAGGATGGCGCCGATGGGTGTTTCCGCGTTGACTGTGGCGTTGTGGTCGTTGGTGATGCGGATGGTGGAGGTGTCAGGGATGCCGTCTTTCCATGGGTTGCCGCCGTTGCCGGTCCATGTGCGTGCGGTGGAGACAGGTGCGTCCGTTTGCAGGACGAAGTAGACGCGGTATTCGCCGCCACGATTCCATCCGCCGCTGTAACGGCCGATGCCGGTGATCTCATGCAGGTTGGTGACATGGACTTCGCCGCCGACGAAGTGCTGATCTTCCCATCCTTGTGAGTTGCCGCGCGAGAGGCAGTGTTCCAGGTCGAGTGTGAGGTGCGCGTTCTGCGATGCGGGGAAGGTGTAACGATGGACGCCTGTGCGACGTGTGGATGAGAGTTCGGCGCGGATGTTGTAACGCGTGAGTGTGGCTGCGTAATAGCCGGGTTGTGCGGTTTCTCTTTCGCGCGGTGATGCGATGGCGAGTGGTGTGACGTCGCCTGTTGTGGGCATGACGAGGATGTTGCCGTACTTGCCCTGCGCGCCGCTGAGGTGTGTGTGACTGAAGCCGAGGATGCTGCCGGTGGACGAGTAGCCGAAGCCTGAAGGCTTGTGATCAAACGTCTCCATGTCCGGGCCGAGCTTGACCATGCCGAAGGGAATGGCAGAGCCGATGAAGGTGTTGCCGCCCCAGTCGACGCCGATGTAGGGATCGATGTACGAGGTGAGCGGCTTCGGCTGTTGCGCGTGAAGCGTGGAGGCAAGGAGGAGCGCGAGGGCAAGAGTCTGCTTCGTCATGGCGGGTCTTGAGAAGGGTACAACTTTGCGATGACGTTTTGGTTGTAAGAAGAGCCCGCATCTCAAGGTCGAGATGCGGGCTCTTTTGATGGTTCGGTTGTTGATGGCTTACTTGGGGGTTACGCGGTAGACGCCGCCCTTGGCATCGTCTTCGAGGAACCAGAGCGCGCCATCTGGAGCTTCTTCGACGTCGCGGATCCGCTTGCCCACATCCCAGCGCTCTGCCGGCTTCGCCGTGTTGCCGGTGATGATGACGCGGTTGAGCGTGTGCGTGGCCATGCCGCCCATCAGCAGATTGCCGTCCCACTGCGAGAACATCTTGCCCTTGTAGAACATGATGTTGCCGGGAGCGATGATGGGTGTCCAGTAGATGACGGGCTTCTGGAGGTCAGGGCGCGTGTCCGGGCTGGGGATGGGCACGCCGTTGTAGTTCACGGCATAGGAGACAAGCGGCCAGCCGTAGTTCTTGCCCTTTTCGATGAGGTTGAGTTCGTCGCCGCCGCGGGGGCCGTGCTCTGCTTCCCATAGCTTGCCATCGGGAGCGAAGGCGAGGCCGTAAGGCGTGCGGTGGCCGCTGGTCCACGTTTCCGACGGCGTGAGGTTGGGGCCGGGGAAGGTGTAGTCGCGAAGCTTGGGTGCGGTCTTGGCGGCTTCCGTGTCTGACGGCGGATCGATCACAGGCACGGTTGCGGTGCCGGTCTTGCCTGCCCAGGGGTTGCCGGGTGCGGGCTTGCCGTCGAGGGTGAGGCGAAGGATCTTGCCGAGGGGCTGGTTAGGATCCTGCGCGGGTGTCATGCGCTGACGCTCGCCCACGGTGAGATAGAGGAACTTCTTGTCGGGCGAGAAAGCGATCTGAGCGCCGAACTGGCCGCCGAGTCCGCGCTCGCCGTCGCGCCAGATGACCTTCAGGTCTTCCAGGCTGGCGGCGTTGGGCTTCAGGTCGAGGCGAGCCTTCGCCAATGCGAGGCTGGAACCGCCAGGTTCACCGGGTTCGGAGTAGGTGAGGTAAACGCTGTGGTCCTTCGCGTAAAACGGCGAAAGGAAGACGCCGAGCTGACCGCCCTGGCCCTTGTACAGCACCGGAGGAACGTTGGCGACGGGAATGCTTTCGCCCTTCTGCGTCATGAGGACCATGCCGCCGACCTTCTCCGTGATGAGCATGCGGCCGTCTGGCAGGAAGGCGATGCGCCAGGGATAACGCAGCGTGGCCACCTGGGTCATGGTGAAGGGCAGGCTGGCTTCGGGCTTCTGTTCGCCTGCGTTGATCTGTGCCAGGGCAGGCTGGAGCGCGGAGGCCAGCAGCAATCCTGTAAGTGCAAACCGTTTCATGGGTTTCCTTCCTTGGTGAGGGACGTTCTCGATGAAAGATGGACGAACACAAGGATACGATGCGCGTTGTTTTCTGTGCGTGAAAGATTGCGCCGTGAAGGACGAGAGAAATTGATTCACGAAGCTGTGCGGGGTCACTTAGGATGAGGTGCCTCACAGGAGATGGTCAGGGTTATGGGTTCTCGCTACACATGGTTGGACTTGGGGATGTTGGGATTGGGTGTTTTAGTTCCGGGAATTGCGATGGCGCAGGCCGGAACGGCCGGAAATCAGGCGTGGGGACGATGGAACCCGGTGACTCCGCTAACGGCTCAGAGCTTTGCGCACCCGTCGATGTCGGACAGGCCGTGGGTGCGCATGAATACGCCGGATGGGCTGACCTCTGACGAGTTGAAGGCCGAAGTGGATGCGATGGCTGCTGCGGGTATTGGTGGTGTGGAGATTGGGCAGGGCACGTTTCCCGCAACGCCGCAGTTGATTGCGATTTTGCAGGAGGCGAATCGCAAGGGACTGAAGGTGAGTTTGAGCCATGGATCGACGACGGCTCCGAAGGGCTACAGCCTGGATGAAGACAACGTTCGCAAGACGTTGTTGTTTACGGCGTCAGATGTGAAGGGCGGGCAGACGGCGGAGGTGACGTTTAAAGCGCCGTTGCCGCCGGTGAATCGTGGATTTGGTGGTGGCGGTGGACGACCTGCGCCTGCTCCTCAGCCTCGCCGCAGCACGCTGATTGCAGTGATGGCTTACAAGTGTGTCTCTACGTGCGATAGCGGCGTGGCCACGCTGGATTTTTCTTCGGCTGTGGATGTGACGTCTCAAATTACAAGGAAGGATTCGGCTGGAGTGGGTGGTGGTCCTACTACGGGCAAGCTGGCGTGGAAGGCTCCTGAAGGTGGTGACTGGAAAGTTGTTGCGTTCTGGTCGCAGGGCGCGAATGCGCAGCCTGATCTGTTTAGCAAGGCGGGCACGGATGAATTGATTCGCGGCATGGAGGCGGATTGGACGCCGGAGATGAAGGCGTTGCTGAAGGCGAATGGCGGGGATATTTTTTATGACTCGCATTCGGCGGATCGCGGCAGCCCGACTGAGTTGTGGACGAACAACATGGAGGCAGAGTTCAAGGCGCGGCGTGGGTATTCGCTGTTGCAGAGTGCCGCTGCTTTGTTTCCGCAGAACTTTACGTTCAGCGATGGCAGCACGGAACGTGTGCGCAATGATCTGAATGCGGTGCGCACGCAGCTTTGGATTGAGAATCATCTGAAGCCGATGCGTGCGTGGGTGCATGGCTACAATCTGCGTTTGCGTTTGCAGCCGTATGGCGAAGTGGTTGCCGCGACGCCGGATGAGATTGAAGCGGCGAGTGTGTTGGATCGTCCGGAGACGGAGTCGCTGTTCTTTGGCGATGAGGTGGACAGCTTTCTGCCGATTGCTGCGGCGAATCATATGACGGGCAACACGTGGTATTCGACGGAGTGCTGCGCTGCATTGCAGAAGGCATATGCGCAGACGTTTCAGGATGCTGTGATCCGCATGCATCGTGAGTATGTGGCGGGTGTGACGAAGCTGGTGTATCACGTGTATCCGTATCGTGACGCGAAGGATGCGAAGTGGCCCGGGTATCACTCGTTTGGTTCTGCGGGATTTTCAAATGCGTGGGGACCGCGTAATCCGAATTGGATTGATGCGAATACGTACAACGATTACTTCGCTCGCACGCAGCAGGTGCTGACGCAGGGGACGGCGAAGGTGGACGTTGCCGTGTACATGCTGAGTTATACGTTTCCGCAGCCGATGCAGGTGAAGGGTGGATTTCACATCTGGACGGATACGAAGTTGCAGGAGGCTGGATTTACGCGGGATTATCTTGATCCGGCGTTGCTGGCGATGCCGAGTGCGGTGGTGACGAATCATGTTCTTGCTGCGAATAAGGCGGCGTACAAGGTGCTGATCCTGGATGGAGAGCAGCAGCCGAATATGAACCCGGAACGCGATGCGATGCCGCTGGCTACGGCACAGAAAATTCTTGCGTTGGCGAAGGCGGGATTACCTGTGGTGGTTGTGGGTAAGGCTCCGGATCATGTGCCGGGGCGCGACACGAAAGGTGATGCTGCTGTGAAGTCAACGATGGATGCGTTGATGCAGTTGAAGAATGTGCATCGTGTATCGCATGAGAGCGATGTACCTGCGTTGTTGTTGTCGCTGGGGATTCATCCATCGGCAGAGCCCGAAGCTCCTTCGCAGGTGTTGAGTTTGCGACGTGAAGATGCAGCTCGTGGTATGCAGTACTACTTCTTCTACAACCAGCAGGAAGTTACGCCAGCGGGTGAGCCTGCGAACTTGTTTGAGCCAGCAGGGACTAAGGTTTATGACGGCAAGGTGACGCTGCATGGGCAGGGGAAGCCGTATGTGCTGGATGCGTGGAGTGGCGCGATTACGCCGTTGCAGGGATATGAAGCGGTTGCTGGTGGTGTGCGTGTGCCGTTGCATATTGCCGCGGATGATGCGGTGGTGATTGCGTTGAGTAGGACGCCGTTGACGTCCGCTGTTGCAGTCGCAGTTGTGGCTGCTGCTGGCGGCGGTAAGACGATGGACCTTACGAGTGCGCGCTGGCATCTTGCGGTGGAAGATTGGAAACCTGCTGTGAAGTATGGCGCGACCGGAGTGGAGGCGACGCAGACTTCGAAGGATGCGATCCCTGTGGAGTTGGAGAGGCTGAAGTCCTGGAGGCAGATTCCGGGATTGGCAGATGTGAGTGGTGTTGGCACTTACACGACAACGCTTAACCTGCCTAACGATTGGAAGGCTGGAGACTCTTCCGTATTGCGGTTGGGTGAGGTGATGGATTCGTTCCAGTTGAAGGTGAATGGGAAGCTGGTGCCTGTGAACCAGATCAGTGCTTCCGCGGACGTGGGTAAGTATCTTCATGCCGGTGCGAACACCATTGAAGTGCGCGTGGCGACGACGCTGAACAATCGGCTTTCGCAACTGGACGCAGATGTGCGCAAACGAAAGATTGTGCAGGAGTATGGATTGATTGGGCCGGTGGTGCTGCAGACTTCAGCACAGCAGTAATGGCCCATCTATCTTAGGGATGGCATTGAACCGTAATGGTGTCCATACCGCTGAGTCTGTGAAGCAATGCTTCAATGCGATAGGCATGTTGCACTTCGCAGTCGAAGCGCACCGTGATGGTGATGGTTTTCTGACTGCTTTCGCCGGTAAAGGAGCGGATGTTGACTCTCTGCGTTTCAAAGACCTGAAGCACTCTTTGGAAGAACAGATGTGTTTGCGTTGCGCTTAATTGGAATGTCCATGTCATAAGTCGTTTCCTGCTGAAAATGAAAATGCCACCTACCCGCTTGGGTGGTGGCCATGAGCTGTCGGAATGTAAAGCGTCTAAGTCGCTATCCGGCCACCCATGGCAGAAGTAATGCAAATCGGAAGAATCGCACAGACAGTGCATGCCTGTGAGCGAAGCGAAAGTCCGAGATGGAGGGTGGTCGGGTACATACGTTTGTTGTGCTGAGTTATACCAAATTGCTCTTTCCGCTCGCAATTCTGTGCTACGAATTTACCGATGGGTGCTGGATGAATCGATTTGTGTTGCACGTTGTATTTGCAATGATCACAACAGGTTCTGTGCTGGCACAGGCACCTGCGAATGCGGGTCGGCTCGCGTTTGATGTTGCTTCGGTGAGACCGAGTAAAGCGGGCGCGGAGCAGCGATCGAATGTGCCGTTGGATTCCGGCAATGTGTACAGCACGGTGAGTGCGGATGATGCGCGAACGGCTGCGGGTGGGTATTTTGTTGCCACGCATCAGCCGCTGTGGCGCTACATCTCGTTTGCTTATAAGTTGTCGGGAACGCAAGAGCTTTCGTTTCGCTTCAACATGTTTTCCGGTGCGCCGAAGTCGGGTGCACCTTTCTGGGTGACGGGTGGGTTTGATTCACCGCCGGAGTTCTTCGACATCTCGGCGCGTGCGCCTGCGGACACGACGATCGACCAGATGCGGTTGATGATGCAGCCGTTGTTAGCGGAGCGTTTTCATCTGGCGATGCATACGGTGGAAGCGGATGCTCCTGTGTTTGCGCTGGTGCTGGAGAAGGATGGTGTCACCGGGCCGAAGCTGCACCCTCATCCGGCTTCGGATACTTGCAGTGCGCCTGTGATTGATCTGCCACCGGTGTGTGGTGTGGTGGCGCATGTTGCTGCGACAACGCCGGGGCAGCACTATGGTGGACGTGGTGTTTCTCTTTCGCTGTTTGCGAACTCCATTCAGACGATGACGGGTATTGCTGCCGTGCCTCGCCCGGTGGTGGATGAAACGGGTTTAACGGGGCTGTATGACTTCCAGCTGGCATGGGTGCATGATTCCGCGAGTGGAGATGCGGGCGTGGTGGATAACTCTGCGAACTTTCGCGATGCTTTGAAGCAGCAGTTGGGATTGCGGCTGAAGAATGCTCGTGCGCCGATCCAGTTTTTGATTGTGGATCGCGTGGAGCGGCCTACTGAGAACTAGCGATGCGGCGTCAGTTTCACTTCAGGGCATCTGTTGAACCCATTGTTTGCGCCATCCAGGTGCCTCGAATGGATCGGAAAAGTATTGTGTTTCGTGTACGACTTTGTCGCCCCGAAACTCCATGATGCTGACTGTGAATGCGGGTTGTCCCTGGTAGATGATGGTGTATTCGGTGACCCAGAGATTGCCTTGTCCGCTGATGCGCCGTATGTGGAAGCCTGATGGTTTTCCGGGATGATGTCCGCGTAGTGCCTGCAGATTGCTTCGCCCGACGATGCGTTCTCCGGACTGCGGATAGTCGCAGATGGCGTTGTCGTCGTAGATGGCGTGTTCTGCGTTCAGATCACCGGCGGCAGATGCCTGCCAGTGTGCATCGAGTGCTGCGCGTATCTGCGGTTCTGACATGATGCGATCCTTTGGGACTGCGCACTCATTGTGAACCTTGGCGAAGCGAAATGACGAGGGTGGCGGGAATCAGCGTTTGCCGCGGGTGCGTTGCCACTCGCGATAGGCTTCGCTTTTGCCGATGCCGAGTTCTTTTGCGACTTGTTTCAGCGCATCCTTTTCGCTGATGCCGTTGCCGATGAGGCGACGGACCTGGTCGGAGAGGCTGGCGCTCGATTCGTTTTGTTCGCTGAGCAGTTTGCCGGAGATGAGCAACACCATTTCGCCACGGATGTTTTCACGCGCGTGTACCGTGCTGCGGACTTCGCTTGCGGCGCCGCGCAGAAATTCTTCGTGCAGCTTGGTGAGTTCGCGTGCTAGCGCTATGGGGTGCTGAGGACCGAAGACGGCTTCTACATCCGTGAGTGCTTCTGCGATGCGGTGTGGCGTTTCGTAGAAGATTTGGGTCGCTGATTCCTCTGCGGATTTGAGCGTTTCGCGTAGGGATTCGAGGACGGTGCGGCGTTCGCCTGCTTTGGATGGGAGGAAGCCGTGGAAGGCAAATTGTTCTGTGGGCAGGCCGCTTGCGGTGAGCGCGCTGAGGACTGCGTTGGCGCCGGGGACGGGATAGACCGCGATGTTTGCTTCCACTGCGGCGCGCACGATTTCTTCGCCGGGGTCGGCGATGCCGGGCATGCCAGCGTCGCTGACGACGGCGATGCGCGCGCCTTCACGGATGGCGTTGACGAGTTCTTCGGAGCGGCCGCGTTCGTTGTGCAGGTGATAGCTGACGGTGGGCGTGGTGATGCCGAAGTGGTTTAGCAGTTTCTGCGTCTGGCGTGTGTCTTCGCAGGCAATGCGGTCGGCGCTGCGCAGAATGCGGAGAGCTCGCAGAGTGATGTCTTCAAGATTGCCGATGGGTGTTGCGACGAGATAGAGGCCGGGCGCGAGTGGTGCGTCGCTACTCATCGTCGCCGGACCTTGCTGCGGCCAGTTCGGTGACGCGTCGTGCGTTGCCCAACATCGACATGGATTGCGTGAGGCTGTTGGGGGTGAGGATGCCGACGAGCTTTTCTTCTCGCATGACAGAGACGAGCTGCGCTTCGCGATTTTTCTGCATGCGTTCCAGCGCCGGAAGAAGAGCGGCGTCGGCGGAGACGACTTCGACGATACGTGTCATGACGCCCTGGACGTAGCCGTTGCCGTCTGCGCGGAGAGCTTGCGCGAGGGTGTCGCGATGAATGGAGCCGACTAGGACGGGACCGCGCACCACGGGGAAGACATCCTGCAGGGAATGAACGCTGCGGCGAAGTGCGTCTTCCAACGTGTCGGACGCTGAAAGGGTGGCGAAGTCTGTGAGCATGACTTCTGCTGCGGTAACGGCTCCGGCTGCTTGTTGGCCAAGGCGGCTGATGGCGTCGCCGCGACTGGAGAGCAGAAGGGAGCAGCCCATGACGATGAGCCATGCGTTGGTAAGCGCTGCGCCCAGAATAATGAGGACGAGCGAGATGGCGTGCGAAAGGCCGGCGGAGGCGCGTATACCGGAATCGTTGCCACGGATACGGCGGAACTGACGGCGCAGCACGATGCCCGAATCGAGCGGCCATGCGGGAAGAAGATGCAGGCCACCGAGCAGAACCTGCGCCCAGATGGCTGAGCGCAGAAGGTGTTGCGGTGTGACCCACGGTTGCGCGAAGAGGTTGATGGCGGGCGTGGCGGCGTACATCAACAGAGCCATGGTGATGCCTGCGGCGAAGTTGGAGAGGGGACCAGAGAGAGCGATGAACCGTTCGCCACGTGTGCTGGCGTTGAGAGAACGCTCTTCTGTGGGTGCAGAGCCTGTTGGCAGAAGCAACAGGCTATCGACCGCGAACCCTGCGGACGCGGTGGCAAGGCCGTGACCTACTTCACGCACGATCACCGCTGAAAGCAGAAGCAGCCAAAGGCCGAAGCCACGCATGCCGCTGCCGTCCAGAAGCGCGGACAGCATGATGATGATGGGCAACGAGAGAACGAAGATGGCGTGGAGACGAACCTCAACGCCGAAGTATTTGCCCAGAGTGATCGACCATCCACGCATGTTGGATTGATTGTACGGTTTTCATAGAATGGGTTTATGCGTGTGATTGCGGGAACGTACCGTTCGCGGGTGTTGGGGGCTCCAAAGGGGTTGGCTACACGCCCCACGAGTGACCGGCTGCGCGAGACTCTTTTCAATGTGATTGCGGCGCGGGTGCCTGATGCCTGTTTCGCCGATCTGTATGCCGGTTCGGGTGCGGTGGGCATTGAGGCTATTTCGCGTGGCGCGACTGAGGTTTTCTTTGCCGAGAAAAATGCTGCGGCGCTGGCGGCGATTCGCGGGAATCTGCGGACGCTGGGGATCGCTGGTGGATTTCAGGTGGAGGCTGGTGGGACTGCTCCGTTGCTGAAGCGGCTGTCGGGAAAGCCGCTGGATGTGGTGTTTCTGGATCCGCCGTATGAAGAGGCCGAGGAGTATCGCAAGACGCTGACGACGCTGGGCGATGCGGGGAATGAACTGGTGAACGCAGATTCGCTGGTGATTGCGGAACATACGCGGAAGCAGGGATTGCTGGATCGCTATGGTGTTTTGAAGCGGACGCGGACATTGTTGCAGGGCGATGCTGCGCTGAGCTTTTATGCGATGGAGACTGCCGATTAAGGGTTGAAGCCGCCACCGGTCAGAGTTTGCGTGCGCAGGTCGAGTGCGAACGGGAGCTCCTTATCGGAGGGCATGTGCCAGCCTTTGCCACGGAGGATGGTGCCGTCGATGGCGACTTCCGTGACGCCTTCCCATGTGAGTTTTGGGCTTTGCCACATGCCGTCTGGTGTGAGGATGACGGCGTCGTGGAAGCCGATGAGGACGAGTGCCTCTGCTTCTACTGCGGCGTGGACGCTGACCACTGGACGGATCGGCAACAGTTCGGCTGATTCGGGATGGCTGGCGGGGATGCGATAGGCGTAGCCACCGGCGACGGCCAGGAGATGATCCGGGTTCGGCGTGGACCACAGGCCGGAGACGAGATTCTTATCCGAGAAGCCGAGGGCGCACTGGGCCACGAAATTTGATCCTTCTGCAGGTTTTACGTTGAGCCAGAGAGCGCCGCGGGCCAGCGCTTCTTCTTCACCGGCAATGGCCAGCGGAAAGACGAAGTGACGCGTGGGCATGATCATGGGTGGCCCGTTGAGGATTGTTGCCTGCCAGGTGTGGGGGAAGTGGTCGGTCATAGTGAGTGCTCCCATCCGGCGGGCTGTAGCTGTTCTGCCTTGCCGTTGCTGCGGAGACTGATGTCTTTGCCGCGGACGATTTCGCCGATTCGGGTGATTGGAGTGCCGCCGATGCTGCGCGGGATCTTGCTGGTTGCGGGCGCGGTGAAGAGAAGTTGGTAGTCCTCGCCGCCGTGCAGGGCGTGGCGTAGCGCGTCTTCTTTTGTCTTCAGGAGCGGATGCAGCGGCAGGGAGTCTACTTCGACGACGGCGCCTACGCGAGACTCTTCGCAGAGATGCGTGAGGTCGGTGGACAGGCCGTCGCTGATGTCGATGGCTGCGGAGGCCAGGCTGCGGAGGCGCTGACCAATGCGGAGCTGAGGCTGCGGGTAAAGGTGCGGGTGGTCGGCGTCCGGGGAGGCTTTGCGGAAGCTGCGAGGTGATTTTGCCAGCGCAGCGAGTTCGGCGGATGCTCCTCCGAGGTGGCCGGTGACGTAGAGACTGTCGCCGGGGCGCGCCTTGCTGCGTCGGAGTTCATTGCCTGCCGGGACGGAGCCGAGAAGGACGATGTCGGCGAGGATGGCGTCGCCGGGGGCGGTGGAGGTATCGCCGCCTGCCAGGGGTGTTTTGGTTTGTTTTGCCAGATGAAGCAAACCGCCGAGAAAGCCGTCGAGCCATGTGCGGTTTGCTGCTCGACGGGTGAAGCCAGCGGGCAGGGCCAGGGACAGGAAGGCGGCCATGGGATGCGCGCCCATCGCGGCGAGGTCGCTGAGTCCGCGGGCGAGGCACCGGTGCCCTGCGGAGGCGGCGGGGTGCCAGTCACGGCGGAAGTGGCGTCCCTCCAGTGAAAGGTCAGTGGTTACAAGGACATCGTGGCCTTTGGGAGGTCGCAAAACGGCGCAGTCATCACCGATGCCGAGGCGCACCACGCCACCGGGGCGTCCCGCGCGCTTGCGAAGGTTGTGGATGAATTGGAGTTCGCCGCTGGCCACGTCTTTCAGGATACCGGCGAAAAAGTTCGTCTTTCTGGAATGGCGGCCCGTATTTATTAGTGTCGGGAAAGAATTCGCAGAACTCTCACCGTTGATGAGGCAACCCGTGTTTACCAGACAGCTTCCCGGCGGGTAGACTTGAAGTGTCGGAACGATCTGGTAACTCGCATTTCTGAATCGAGATCGGCGAATCGCATTTCGCAATTTTGGTTCACAGGATGAGCTTGGTTTTGAAGAAGAGTTTTTATGTAGTACTGGTTTCACGCGAGGAAGACGGATCGTTGCGCAGGGTTCCTGTGCCGCTGAAGTTCGCCTGGATGTTTGCAGGCGCGGCGGTGGTGGGCCTGTTCACGATCGCCGGTCTGGCTGGATCGTATTCGCGGATGTTGTTGAAAACGGAGCGGTTTAACCAGCTCCGGCAGGAACACAATACACTTCTTGGCGATTACGCGAAGCTACAGAAGCGCGAGCATGAGAAGGAAGTCCAGGCAGCGTCGTTGGGCGCGCTGGCCAGCGAGGTTTCCGCGCTGTATGGCCTGACCGCGAAGGGGATTGCCAGCAGCACGCAGGGCGTTTTCGGGCGTGGACGGAAGTCCGCTGGAACCGAGACTGCCGCGATTGCTCCGACGGAGACTCCCTCGGCTGACACCGGTTTCAGTAACGCGAACTATTACAAGTCGTTGCAGGCGTTCTATTCGTTGCGGAACACGGCAATGGACGGCTCGATGACGCGCGCGATTTCGAACAGCTTTACGCCTTCGGGCCTGGGCAATTTTGGAATTGGGCCGAATCTGATGGGCGGCAACATTCCCACGTTATGGCCGGTACTGGGTTCCATTTCGTCTCCTTTCGGAGGACGGCAGGACCCGATTCTGGGCAATGGCGAAGGCGAGTTCCACAAGGGTGTCGATATTTCTGCGCCGTATGGCACGCCCATTCACGCGACGGCTGATGGTGTGGTGCAGATGGCGGGTATGGGGAATGGATATGGCCGTGAGGTGGTGATCAACCACGGCGGTGGCGTTGAGACGACCTACGCGCATATGTCTGGCTTCCATGTCTCGGCGGGTGAGCAGGTGGTGCGCGGCCAGATTATCGGCTATGTGGGGACCAGCGGTCGTTCCACTGGCGCGCATGTTCACTATGAGGTGCGCTTGCGCAATGTGCCGGTGAATCCGCACAAGTATCTGCGGGACTCAGTCAATGGAATCGGAACCGAAGTCGCCAGCAAGTAGCGTTGGATCTGCGAAGGAATGAAGAAAGGCCGCTCTAAGAGCGGCCTTTCCTATTTCGTATTCGGGCTGAAGTAGCTCTTAACGGACGCCGATGGGGCGACCGTTGTTCCACTCGTCGGCGACGACACCGATGGAGTTCAGCGTGTCCATGGCTTTTTCAACGTTGATGCGGAGCTGGCGACGGGCGGCTTCCGGTGCGTCGTGGGCCTCTTCAATGGCGACGACGCGGCCGTAGGGCCATGCTTCCTTGGGAATCGCGTTCAGAGCCTCGGCCAGGTTGACGGGATCAATGTTGAGTATCTGGCGACGGGCGGCCTCAGGGCGCAGCATGGTGCCTTTGCCCAGATCGCTGGGGTTGGCATCCGGCATGAGCACGTGCAGCGTGATCATCTTTTCCTGCACGGTCAGCGAGGGATTCTGCCAGCCGGCGATGGAGCTCACGGACATGTAGAGAGTCTTTGACGGCGGCGGAATCTGGGCCAGGTCGCGGCGCGCATCGTTCACCTGTGCTGCGGCTTCACGGCTGGCTTCTGCTGCGGATGCGGGCCTGCTATGGCAACCGGTCAGCGGGACGAGGGAGACGGCAGAGAGGAGAAGAAGAGCGGAGGTACGCACATCACTAAGAATAGCAACGCAGCCCACATAGATTGCAGCAGAATGTGGGCTGCATTGCCGATTTTTTGGCTACACGGTAGTGATGTTGCCGTTTACACCGTTGGGGAAAAACGCGCCCTTGGCGGTTCCGGCAGCGGTGTTGTTGTACAGAATGGCCAGAGTCTGCGAGGTGGAGCGCTGGTAGGCAAAACCGTTGAAGGTGTTGGTCTGGCCGGGGACGCCGTTTGACGCTGTGTCAAAGAAGCCACCATTCGCCGTTGTGGGGCCTTGCTGGGCGAGGGCCACCGTTCCGGGATCGCCCGGTTTGATGTCATAGCCGTCTGCTGGAACATAACCGGGAAGGCTGCTGGGGTAGCCGGAGTTCTGCTGGATGGCGATGAGACGAAGTGCACCGGCATGGAAGCCTTCAACAGCCAGGATCTGGGCCAGCGCGGTGGCATTGTTGCCACTCAGCCTTGCAATGATGCCCGCGTATGCGGTCGCACCGACGTCCTCCAGTAAGCGCGCAATGGGGATTACGTTGGAGGCATTGATGGCGGTGATGACAGAAAGATTGAGTTGCGGCCGCGCGATGGAGAGGCCACTCCCGACGGCTGTTCGCAATGCGGAGACGTGTGATGTCTCATCAAAATAAATTTCGGCGAAGAGATCTGCGATCTGCTGGTTGGGGAACGTCAACTGCCCAGGGGCACCTGTGGGCGCGGGGCCACCGCCCGTCAGAGAGCTGTCCAGATCCTTGCCGGTGACGACGTAGGAATAGAGTGTGGCCTGCAGATACTCAATGTTCAGTGCGAAATTGAGCGTGTCGATTTCCGGTTGCGTTGCTGCATCGACGTAGGGTGCGGGGTCGCCACATCCAACTGTCATGGCTGCGGCACCGGCGACGCCAGCGCAACTGAGAAAACGACGCCGGCTCAGAAGATCGTTTTTCATGTTCTTCTTTGTGCCGGATGTTGAAACGTCTGTCATGTTGCCATTGTCTCCTTACAGCTGGTTGCGAAAAGATCGCATGACGATTCCTTTTTATGAAAGGATAAGCCCGGGCTGTTGGGCACTTAGAGCGCAAAGAGCGGGTATGCGTTGTAACGAAACGGATGCTTTTACGAGAAAAGCATTATCGTCCGGTAAGCGCACAGAACCCGCTGTCTGAAAGCGATTTTTGCTTCCGTTGAGAGATGTCGTGCGTACTTACACACTGGATACTTTCCGCAGGAGATGGATGAATGGTCAAGAGCAATGAAACCCTGGAGAAGCTGAAGCGAGGCGTTCTGCAGTTTCAAAGTGAGGTGTACCCGGCCCGCCGCGAAGAGTACGAATACGCTGCAACGCACCCGCAGAAACCGCACACCCTGCTGATCACATGCGCGGATTCACGCATCGATCCGGAAGCACTCACGCATAGCGGCCCTGGTGAGATTTTTGTCGCGCGTAACGTGGGCAACATGGTGCCGGCCTATGGCGAAATGATGGGTGGTGTGTCTGCCGTGATTGAGTACGCGGTGGATGCGTTGAAGGTGAACCACGCTGTTGTATGCGGTCATACAGACTGTGGCGCGATGAAGGGCATTCTTGCTGGAGAGGGTGCGTTGGACGCGATGCCCACAGTGAAGAGCTGGCTTCGCAATGCTGATGCTGCCAAGCGCGTGGCGCAGACAATCGACGGCGAGAAGCCTGCATTGCATACGATGACGGAGCAGAATGTGTTGTTGCAGCTGCAGCATCTGCGCACGCATCCTTCTGTGGCGGGAGCCATCGCTCGCGGTGACCTTACGCTTTCTGGATGGGTGTACGACATTGGCCACGGCGATGTTCGCATCTATGACGAAGCAGCGAACCGCTTCCTGTCTGTTCGAGAATCCGTTGCTCTGGAGGCCACTGCTTGATTGTTCCTCACGCGCCGCAGCTTCGACGACTGCTGGAATATGTGGGTATGCCGCTTCTGCTGTTGTTTCTCTGGGACGGTGCAATTGTTCTGTTGTACAAGGTGGCGCATTGGGATTGGGTGGCATTGCCACACATCCCACTGGCGCTGCTGGGATCATCCATTGGCCTGATTGTTGCGTTTCGCAATAACAGCAGCTACGGCCGATGGTGGGAAGCGCGCACTATCTGGGGCGGTATCGTAAACAACTCCAGATCATGGGCACGCCAGGTGCTCACAGCCATCGCGCCTCAGAAGAATGCGGAGCTGGAAGCCGTTCGTACGATGCAGGTACGGATGGTATATCTGCAAATTGCGTGGGTGCATGCTCTGCGGCAGCAGTTGCGCGGTCTTCCCCCGCTGGATGAGTTGCATGGTCTGCTGACAGAAGATGACCTGATGGCGCTGAAGGAGCAAAAGAATGTCGCCTTCACGCTCCAGTTGTGGCAAGGCGACCTGGCGCGGAAGGCGTTGGAGAACGATTGGGTTGACAGTCTACAGTGGTCGTCTTTGGACGGTACGCTGAATGATTTGATCGACTTTCAGGGCGCTTCGGAGCGCATCAAGAACACGCCGATGCCAAAGCAGTACGACTTCTACCCCCAGTTGTTTGTGAAGATCTTCTGTCTTCTGCTGCCGCTGGGGCTGGTACAGAACATGGGTTGGTTTACGCCGCTCGGCTCTACGATTGTGGGTTTCATCTTTATCGCGCTGGATAAGATCGGTCGCGACCTGGAGGATCCTTTCAACAACACGATCTACGATATTCCGCTCACAGCGATGAGCCGGACCATCGAGATCAACCTGCGGCAATCTCTGGGCGAGCGTTCCTTGCCTGCGGCATCAGAACCGGTTCACGGAGTGCTCTGGTAACAATGGGGTACGCTACTCCTAAACTTTTAGTTGACACGCGGCGGCGGACAGGCGCATTCTTACTCCTAAAGATTTAGGAGGAAAGAACGCGAATGTCCGCCGCCACTTCTGATAAGACCGCACTCACGCCGCTGGAACTGGAAATTATGCAGGTGCTGTGGAACCAGGGCCCCAGCACAGCGACGGAAATCGTTCCTCTGCTGAATGGCAACCTGGCCTACAACACCGTTGGCACCATGCTGCAGGTATTGCTGCGCAAGGGGCGCGTGAAACGTACGGCAGAGGGGCGAGCGTATCGCTATCGCGCGACAGTGACCCGGGAGCGTGCCGCCGGTTCTGCGATCGGCGATCTGTTGAAGCGCATGTTTGCGGGCGATGCGCAGGCCATGCTGCTGGCCATGGTCGATTCCGGACACGTGGATGCGGAAGATCTGCAGCGCGCTCGAAAGGCCCTGCAGGCAGCGGAGCGTGAGGACGCGAAAGAGGCGCGGGGATGAGCGCGCCCGGTCTGTTTGACCAGGTGATTGCTGCCTTTGCGTTGCATGCCGTGTGGCAAGTGCCGCTGCTGGCATGTGCGACGTGGCTGGCGGTGCGAGTGGGGCGGCCAAAGGTTCGTCTCGCACATGCGCTGTGGATGTTGACGTTGCTGTTGTGTGTCGTTGCACCGCTCCTGTCGACGTGGCAGGGATATCGCGTGGCACGCGCACAGCATCGCGTGAGTACGGTTTCCATTAGCTACCCCACAGCCGATGCAGCGCATGATGCTCCGCCGATGCAGCGCGAATCAGTCTGGCTGCGTTTGGTTCACACTCACTTCAATTCTGTGGATGGTGTGCGGCCATTTGCATTTGCTCTGCCGCCGTATGTGGCGCGCGGTATCAGCGCGGCGTACGTGTTGCTGCTGGTGTTTTCCTGCCTGCGATTCGGCATGGCGTGGCGACGTGCGCGGCGCCTGGTACATGCAGCTTCTGCAGATGTTCCACAGAGATTCGTTCGGGCCATGGAGATGCAGTGCGAGGCGATGGATTGTCGTGCGCCACAGGTCGCGACGAGCGATGAGGTTGCAGGGCCGCTGCTGGCTGGAGTGATACAGCCGACATTGCTGTTGCCTCGTAATTCAGCGGACGAATTGAGCGATGAGGAAGTCGAGGCGGTGTTGGCGCATGAGCTTTCCCATCTTCGTCGCCGCGATCCTCTCTGGCATACCGTGTCTTCCGTGATGCTGTTGCCGGTGCAATTCCATCCTGTAGCAAAGTGGATTGCATCACGCATTCGGCAGACGCGTGAGATGGCGTGCGATGCAGAGGCCGTGGCGTGGATGGGATCGTTGTCGCGCTACGCGGATGCGCTGTTGTGTGTGGCGGAGCGGATGTCGTTTACGCCTGCGGCTACGCAAGGCGTGGGGCTGGGACTTTTCGATGTGGAGCATGTGTATGCAGCTACTGTTCGCGACGGTTGGCTGCGGTCAAAAACAGGGCCTGCGACGGCAGGTCTCGAACTCTTCGACGCCACGGGCGCCATGGAGGAACGTATGAGGTCCATGATGAAGAACAATGAAGTGATAAGTCTTCGCAGTCGTTGGATGCGTGGACTTGCTTCTGCCGCAATTGCTGTAACAGGAGTCGCGGCAGCGAGCATGATCCAAGTGCAGCCTGCGTTGGCTGCACCACAAAAGGACGCGACTGTGGAAACACAGACGATAGTTACCGTCGATGACCAGGCACCCGCACTGGTAAGCGGACATCGTGTACAGAAGCAGTTGCTCGATGCAAACCGCCGGTTGAATGAAGCGAAGACAAAAGCGACCAGCGATGAAGACCGCATCAGGATTGCGACTGCGCAGCAGGTGCTTCGCGCGGCACAGTCAGAACTGGCGGAGCAGAGTGCGCCTCGCACAGTTACGGTTCATGTCGTTCATGATGCGCCACTGATGAGTGGGGATGATGTGAAGGTGCACCTGAAAGTGCGAGACGCGGAACTGTCTCAGGTGAAGCTGGATCATCAGAAGGTACAGTTCGATGTGCAATTGAAGGCATTGCCGGTGCAGCGCGTTGAGTTGGCAAAGACGCAGGTGATGGTTGCGAAACTGGACTCGCCGGTGCTTGTGATTACGCCACAGGAAAGCGACAAGCCGAGGAAGGTTCCTGCGAATGTGATGGCGGGAAATACTTTGACTAAGGTAACGCCGGAGTATCCAGCGTCAGCGAAAGACGCGAAGATTCAGGGTGCAGTGGTGTTGCACGCGATCATTGATGAGAACGGCAAGGTGGAACAGATTTCCGTCGTTAGTTCTCCAGATAGTGCGTTGTCAAAGTCTTCCATCGAAGCAGTACAGCATTGGACGTATAAGCCGTATCTGCTGAATGGCAAGCCGACGGCAGTGGATACGACCATCAACGTGAACTTCACACTTGCACCATGATTCGTTGTTCTCTTTCTGTAGCGATGGCGGCGGTCTGCATGGTTCTTGCGGGATGCAGCGCCGCGCATCGCGTGGATGTGCCTTCGATTCGTCTGATGGAAGCTGCTGGCTATCCTGTGTTGTCTTCTACTGCGGACGCGTCAAAGCAATTGACGGTGCAGACGACCGTTGCGCTGGGTGCGGTGTCCAGTGCGGATTGTTCGATTGTGGGTAAGGTGTTTTCGTTGCGGCCTCCCACCGCAGGCACGGCGCAGTGGACGATGACGAGTCCGAGCGTGCAGGGATGGCAGGTGGCGGATACGGCATCGCAGCTTCGCACGGAGTGGAGTGCGTTTGTCGCACAGCTTGCGGAGCGCAGGCGCGCAGGATGTTTTCGCGCGGGCTGGAGTGCTGCTCCGTTGCAGCAGACCATAGCAGATGCCATTCCTGTGCCCGCGGATGAGGCTTTGGTGCTGCGTTATGGATTCAGCGGCGAGGGGGTTGCGGATCTGCAGCCAGGCATGGTGTTGCAGGTGGAGCGCAGTGTTCTTGGCGAACGCAAGGGACGGCGTGAGTTGCAATCCCTGCAGGCAGATTATGAAGTGATTGCCGCTGGTGAAGGTGTTCGGCTGAAGCAGGTGCGAGCGGAGACGCTGCACATGAAAGAGCGGCCGGATGAAATTTTCGCGCTGGATAAGCTCACGCAGAGTGCGACGCATCTGCGACTGCTGCTGCAGAACCTCACTCCGGGAACATCGGCGCAGCGGCCCCCTATTTTGTTGATGGGTAAGGAAGACGCGGCATTGCAGCATGCTTCCTCAGGTGTGGAAGCACAAGGATGCAATGTGGCGAAAAGTGTTGCCGGTGTACAGTGTCTGACGTTTCATGAAGCGGTCAGCCTGTTGGTGTCGGTGAAAGTGAATCGCAAGCCTGTGACGTTTGCGTTGGGGACAACGCTGGGCGTGGCGCTGGAGTCGCAGGGGATTGATCCTGCGACTGCAACGTTACGTCGTTCGTTGACGAGCGGGCGCTTTGCCACGGTGGTTTTTCCCCAGACGCGGGACGGCGTTTCCCACATTGTGTTGCAGGGCGGGGATGAGATTGCCGGAACTAAGTTAAGTAAATGAACTAACGTTCCGGGTGCAGATTGATCCTGAGGAAGTCCACATAGACTGGCCAGTCGGAAGGAACCATGCCGTGGCCGCCGTTGTGCATCTCGTAGCTTAGATCGTGAAAAATTGGTACGCCTGCCGCGGGTAAGACATCTGTGCCGAGGTCCTGCTTGCCGTAGAGACGGTAGACAGGGCCTGCAGCGACGGCGGCAAGGAACTCGCCTTTAGGATCGCTCCAGAAGTCTGTGTTGCCGGTCTGCAGCAGCAGCGGACGGGGCGCGACGAGTGCGACGAGCATGTTGGCATCCATCGGTGCGTTGTCGGGGAAACCTGCGTAGTTGGCCCAATTCTTTGCGAATTGATAGGGGTAGCGACTGGGCGCCGTCATGTGCGCGATGGTTTCGCCGTAGTTGCGATGGCTGAGTGCCCCGCCACCTTCGCCGCCGCAGCTTGCAATGACAGCGGCGAAGCGTTGGTCATGCGCGCCTGCCCATAGAGCGGTCTTACCCAGACGTGAGATGCCGTGAACGGCGACACGTTTCGCGTCGATGTCTTTGTCTGTCTCGAAGTAGTCCTGCACGCGGCTCATGCCCCACGCCCATGCGGCGATGGAACCCCATGCGTCGCCGGGACGGTCATCGTTGTTCTTGATATTCATGGCGCGCACGCCGTCGGGAACGCCGGCGGGATAGTCGGGATCGATGTCGCCGTAGTAGAAGGTGGCGATACCGATGCCTGCGTCAAGGAAGATGTCTGCGTTGAGCTTGCCGAAGGCGCGCGTGGGCATCTCGCGCTTGCCGGTTTTTGGATTCCAGACTTCGACAGGGCGGATGCCGGGATCGTCAAAAGCCATCTGGGGCGCGCCGAAGTTGATGCTGAGCAACACCGGAGTGCGCTTCTTTGCAGAGACTTTGTTCGCCGGAAGATATTCGACCAGGTTGATGTGCGGGCCGGTCTTTTCCTTGTTCAGCCAGATCACAACTTGTTTGCGGACGGCTTTGCCGTTGAGGGCGGGCGTGCCTTTGTCGAAGACTTCAAAGCTTTCGTCTGCGGGCTTGCCGGGCGCGATGCCGTATTGCTGCGTTTCAAAGATGCGTACGATTTCGGGGCGGCGTTTGGTTTCCCATGTCTTCACGTCGCGGACGGGCGTGCCATCGGCCATCTTGAGCGCGTCTGGAAGTGTGTAGGTGCCCACTTTGCTCTCGTCGTAATTGACGGGAATGCCTGCAACGTCCTCAGGCTTGGCGGGAGGCGTCGTGGACGTTGCGGAAGGCAGATTGGGGCCAGCCTGCGGCGTTGCCGGAGCGCTTTGTGCGTTTGCTGTGGATGCAGCGAGAAGGATGGCGGTGAGCGCGAGAGGCAGGCGGGTGGCACGGAATGTACGGCGCAACGGAATACTCCATGTGCGAAAGTAAGTACCGTCACACCGTAGTTTCACGTAACAACAGGCGTCAAGTGCCAGCCTGAGACATTTGTATGAATTGAGAAGAAAGTAAAACGCCCTCGTCTTCGCTGAGGACGAGGGCTTGTTAGGAATGATTTGCTGATTAGCCTGCTAGCAGGCTGCCGATGAGCGATTTGCGCGATTCGCGCGGCGGAGGCGGCGCTTCGTGCAGGCGGCCGTCGCGGACGTAAAGTATGCGGTCGGCGATGGCTGCGGCTTCCGGATTGTGCGTGATCATCAACACGGTCTGGCCCATTTCCTTGGAGGCATGGCGCAGCATCTCGAGGACGGTTTCGCTGTTTTCTGTATCGAGATTGCCGGTGGGTTCGTCGGCGAGGATGATGGCGGGGCGAGTGATGAGAGCGCGTGCAATGGCCACACGCTGCTGTTCGCCGCCGGAGAGTTCGCTGGGACGGTTATCCAGACGATTCTCAATGCGAAGAAGCTCCGCGAGATGGTGCAGCAGATTCTGATCCAGGGGCTCTCCGTTATCTGCAATGGAGTGCGCAAGTTCCACGTTGCCGCGCGCGGTGAGTGTGGGCAGCAGGTTGAAACGCTGGAAGATGAAACCGATCTTCTGGCCGCGTTTGCGCGTGCGTTCCCCGTCAGAGAGGGAACTGAAGTCTACGCCGTCAATGGTGACGGAGCCGCCCGTGGCGCGAGTGAGGCCACCGAGGAGGTAGAAGAGTGTCGATTTGCCGGAGCCTGAGGGGCCGACGATGGCGACAAACTCGCCGCGATCAATGGTGAAGGTGGCGTCGCGCAGAGCGTGTGTTTCGATCTTTCCGCTGCGATACGTTTTTCCGAGCTGCTGGGCGACGATGATGGGCGGCATACCGCTTTTAAGTCTATCGCGGATGGGCGGCGGGCAGGGTTTGCCGTCATTTTGCTACCATTCGCCTATCCATGAATATGGCTCTTGCGGGGAACATGCATCCTGTTGCGCTTGCGGTTTTTTGTGTTGCGTTTGCGCTGGTGACGGTGGCGGGATTTCTTGCCGCAAAATGGCGGCGCCCAACGGAAGGACTGCACTCGCTGGAAGAGTGGGGGCTGGGCGGGCGTTCGTTCGGCACGCTGATCACCTGGTTCCTGCTGGGTGGCGACGTGTATACGGCCTATACCGTGATCGCGGTGCCTGCGGCGCTGTATGGTGCGGGCGCGCTTGGTTTCTTTGCGGTGCCGTACACCATCCTGATTTATCCGTACATGATGCTGGTTCTGCCTAAGCTGTGGACGGTGTGCCACCGCAATGGCTATGTCACGTTTGCGGATTTTGTGAAGGGGCGGTTTGAGTTTCGTCCGCTGACCGTAGCGATTGCGCTTACGGGCATTCTTTCGCTGATGCCATACATCGCGCTGCAGCTTGTGGGCATGAAGGTTGCCCTGGCTGCGATGGGGTTGCGCGGTGAATGGCCGCTGATTCTTGCGTTTCTGATTCTTGCGTTCTATACGTATTCGGCTGGTCTGCGCGCGCCTGCGATTATTGCCGTGGTGAAAGACATCATGCTGTACGTGATGGTGATTGCCGCTGTGATCTGGCTACCGTCGAAACTGGGCGGCTTTGGGCATATCTTTGCCGTGGCGGCTGCGGAGTTGCCGAAGCATACGCCGCCGGGTGGAACGCTGCTGAAGGCGGGGCAGCTACTGCCGTATTCCACGTTGGCGATTGGATCGGCGTTGGCGCTGATTCTATATCCGCATACTTCGACAGCGACGTTGTCATCGTCCGGGCCACAGACATTGCGTCGTAATGCTGCGCTGCTGCCTGCGTACACGTTGCTGTTGGGATTGCTGGCGTTGCTGGGCTACGTGGCGTTGGCCGCGGGCGTGAAGGCAGCGGATAAGTCGGAAGTGATTCCGCTGTTGTTCCTGAATGGCTTCCCAGAGTGGTTCGCGGGATTCTGCCTCGCAGCGATCGCGATCGGCGCGCTGGTGCCTGCTGCGATCATGAGCATTGCCGCGGCGAATCTGTTCACGCGCAATCTGTGGGGCGAGTTTGTGTCGACGCCCCTGACACCGAAGAAGGAAGCTGCACAGGCGAAGATTGTGTCGCTGATTGTGAAGTTTGGTGCGCTGGCGTTTGTGCTGGAGACACCGGGTTCTTACGCGATTGAGATGCAATTGTTGGGTGGGATCTGGATTGCGCAGTTGTTTCCCGCAGTGGTGTGCGGCGCGTTTGTGAAACGTCGCGTGCTGCATCCGTGGGCTGTGTTTGCGGGATGGCTCGCGGGTATGGCGTGGGGATCAGGAATGGCCATTGCGCTGGAGTTCAAGGGCAGCGGCGTGTATCCGTTGCATGTCTTCGGGCAGACGTGGAGTATGTATGCTGCGATTCCTGCGTTGACTCTGAATCTGGTGATCAGCTTTGGATTGTCGCCGGTGTTTGCTCGGATGCGGCCAGTTGCTGTGCGTGCTTAGTTGTCCGACGGCTTCTCAACGTAGTCGATGACGAACACGCTGACTGGGCCTTTCGAGGCTTGTAGCTTGAGGCCGAGTTGTTCCTGAATCGCGGTAAACATGTCAGGAGCGTTCTGTTCGGAAGCGTCGGGGCGGATGGTAGCGGACTCGGGTGTCCATCGCAATTCGACGTCATAGTGTCCCGATAGATTGGTCTTGTCCACCACGGCTTTTGATAGGAGCCAGGAGAGGCTGGCGGCGAACTCACTGGATGACAGCTTGTAGCCCTTTGTATAGCCCATGCGGTTTTCCAGGTCGCCGCAGGGAGCGTCTTCTGGAATGCCCTCCGGATGGGAGAAGGGGCGAGGGCAATCTGCCTTTACGACGGACTCTCTCAGTTTTCCCGGCTTTGTGACCACGAGGTTGTAAACGGGCTGTTCTCTCGTTTCCCAGTGGTATTTAAGTTGGAAACGATCTTCCAGCACGCCTTGGAGCATGAGAGGGATGTCGTCGAATCCACGGACTTCGGCGGGCTTCGCGTTCAGGTCGAATCCGAGGGATTTGATCCAGTCCGGGCCACCGACAAACTGGTATGGCTGTATCTGGAACGCGTAGTGGATGAGCATCCAAAGGGAGCTATTGTCCGAGGTGAATCGTCCGTCGGGATACGCCTGAAAGTTGTTGAAGTTTTTGCGATCTGCCGGGTCGTGGGCGCGGACGGAGGCTACCTCAAAGGAGGGCCTTGGTGTATTGGCTTGCGATGTTGTGGCCTGCCCCATCGCTACGACCGAGATGGATGCAACCAGCATGGTCACGACGAGAAGCTTCCTGACAGGACGCATCCACTCGAACATTTTGCTCTCTTCTCAGAAGGAACGGAAAGACTAGAAGACTTTGAAGTGGATGGTCAGGTACTTCTTCGGGTCGCTGCGGATGGTGTTTACCAGCATCTGCGAATCAACGGCGAGCTTATCGAGGTTGTGATACAGCGCGGGGTCTTTTACGAGCAGGCCTGCAGAACCTTCGCCCTTGTTGATGCCTGAAAGAATATCGTTCAGGTTGCTGACAGTGGCGTTCAGCTTGCCTGCGAAGGCCTGGTCTTTCGTGAGCAGGCCCAGCGCGCCTTTGCCTGCGTCGGCCTCAGCCATCAGATTATTTGCATGGGCCAGCGTGGAGTTCAGGTTGTTATACAGCGCGTCGTCATGCAACAGCTTGCCTGCGGAACCTTTGCCTGCTGCCAAGTCGTCCACGATCTTGTTGAGCTTGGAAGTGGTCTGGTTCAGGTTGTTGTAGACGTCGTCGTCATGCAGCAGCTTACCCACGGAGCCTTTGCCGTTGTTGAGATTTACTTCCAGCGTGTGCAGCTCTTCAATGGTGGCGTTGGCGCGTCTATAGAGGGTGTCGTCGTAGATGAGTCCGCCGACGGAACCCTTGCCGGACGCGATCTGATCCACAATGCGATCCATCTTGGCGAGGATGACGTTCAGGCTCTCGATGGTGCCCTGGCTGGCCTTGACCACATCCTGAAGATTCGGTGCTTCCAGCGTCTTCAACTCTGCGTGATCTTGCACAATGGGGCCATTGGCAGTCTGGCTGTTCAGGTCGATCACGGTATCGCCAAGCACGCCCACGGTGGAGAGCGATGCGCGCGTGTCGGTGTGCAGGTCTCTCTGGTACTTGCCGTCAATGCGCATGGCCACCTGGATCGGCGTCAGTTTGCGCGTGGGATCGTGCACCACGTTGACCGATTTGACGGTGCCGATGGTGACGCCCTGCAGGTTGACGGCTGCGCCTTCTTTTACGCCTGCAGCATTTTCAAAGTAGGTGTAGAGGGTCAGCTTGCGCGAGAACAGGCCCAGCCCCTGCGCGCTGGTCATCAGGAACAGGAGCGTGATCAACAGGGACAGCGAGACGATGACCACTATGCCAACCTTCAACTGCGACCACTTCACTTCACTCTGGCTGGGCATGCGTGCAGGGTTACTCCTAATAGATCAACAATGTGCGGAGCGATGGTGCTTACCCCGGCCAGTTCGTTTCAAACGAGAGCTTACGTTAAATGGATGCAATTCCGGTAACTTTCGTTTCAAGCCGTTGGCAGGCTTTCGAGAACTACCTGTGCAATGGCGAGGTCGCGGCCATGGGACAGGCTGAGATGCGCAGCGGTCACTCCCATCGTAGCGGCTCTTTCGGCTGCGCGGCCATGAAAGAGAAGCGTGGGCCGGCCGCCGCGAAGATGTGTCACCTCAATCTCGCGCCAGCTTACGCCGCGTGCGATGCCGGTTCCGAGGGCCTTGGCTCCTGCCTCCTTGGCGGCGAAGCGCGCTGCCAGGCTTTCCGCGCAGTTTTTCTTACGCATGCAATAGGCGATTTCGCGCGGCGTAAAGATGCGATTGAGAAAACGATCGCCGAATCGATCCACGGAATCCTGTATCCGCGAGATTTCGGTCAGATCAACGCCCGTTCCAACGATCAAGAGAAATTCCGTCCTTGATCCTATGAGACATCAGAAGAAGACTTTGCGATAGAGGCAAACTGTTCTGCAACAGGGCAGTGCGGGCCATCACGGGGATGGTGTGCAGGCCGATATGCTTGTTGTGAACGATCCTGCAAGACAACCCGGACTACGACTGCGCGGCTTCACTTACCTGGAGCGAAACGCGCTGCTGCCGGAGTTGGGCGTGTCGATTGACCACGCCGGCGGGTGGGTTCTGGATCGTAAAACGCTGGATGCCAACTCGCTTGAGCTGGTGATGGAGTCGCAAGCCGCGTCGCTGCCCGATATCTATGGCGCGCTGTTGAGCAGCGGCCTGGAACTGACCCGCGACAGCCATCGCGCGTTGGCGCAGCGATGTCTCTGCAGCCAGCATTTGCCCCTGAGGCGCGGTCCAGCGGGCATTGTGCTGATGTATGTGGGAATCCAGTTTCTGGAGCAGTCACCGCAGCCGTTGGACATGGCGCAGGTCCTTCCTTTGAAGAGCGTCGTGGCCTGAATCTTTGCTAATTCCGCTCCTGTAAGGGCAAGATGGAGAGCAGATGGATTCGGTTCGGCTGGACAAATGGTTGTGGGCGGCGCGCTTCTTCAAAACACGTGCGCTGGCGGTGAAAGCTTGCGAGCTAGGCAGGATTAAGCTGCGCGATCAGCCGGTGAAGCCTGCCCGCGAAATCAAAGCAGGCGACGTGCTCCGCATTACCAACGACGGCGGAATCTTCACAGTGGATGTGCTGGCGCTGAGCGATGTTCGTGGACCAGCCGCGGCGGCACAGGCCCTCTATCGCGAGACGGAAGAAAGTGTAGCCGCCCGGAAGAAAGAACAAGAAGCGCGGAAGATGAACCCGTGGTTTGAGATGGATCGTTCCGAGCGGCCTACGAAACGGGATCGCAGGGATCTGAATCGGCTTCGCGGGCGATAGTCGTTCACAAGAACAAAACAGAAAATGCCCTGAACGTAAGCCTTACGTTCAGGGCATTTCTGTTTAGAGCGTTGGTGCGTCTACAGGAGCACGCCGGGGTGAGCGTGGAGCCAGTAGAGAATGACTGCGCCAATGATGATTCGATATGCGGCGAAGATGCCGAAGCCGCGTGTGCGTACCCATGACAGGAACCACGCCACCACCACATAAGCCACCACAAATGACACGGCCATGCCAATGATGAGGACGATCCAGCGTTCCGGTCCCATTACGAGCGGCGTGAGAGCCTCAGCACCTTGTGCGGCGATGTCCTTGGCGCTGGGGTGGACGGCCTTCAGCAGGGAATAGCCAGTGGCGGCGATCATGGTGGGGATTGAGAGCAGGAACGAGAACTCCAGTGCGGCAGGGCGATCCATGCCTGCGATCTGACCCGCGGCGATGGTGCTCATGGAGCGCGACGTGCCCGGCACGACAGCGGACAGCACCTGGCAAAGGCCAATCCAGATTGCCTGCGGCAGACTCATGTCTTCCACGTGCGTGGTGGAGGGTTCGCGACGTGACGCCCAGAAATCCACGGCCCACATGATGATGCCGCCAATGAGCAGCGCCAGCGCGATGACCGTCATGTTCTCAAGGTTCTCGCCAATCTTCTTCGTCAGGAGCTTCGCCGGAACGGCAGTGCAGACGAAGGCGATGAGCGTGAGCGAGATGGGGTGCGTCAGCCAGGTTTTGTCGCCGCGTTCGCCCTGCGGGAAGGTGCGGAAATAACGCACGATGCGCAGCAGGAAGAAGAGCAGGAGTGCCAGAATGGCTCCCAGCTGGATGACGATGGTGTACATCTTCCAGAACGGGTCGGCCAGCGGGATGTGCAGCAGTGCTTCGGTGATTCGTAAATGGGCCGTGGAACTGACCGGCAGAAACTCGGTAAGGCCTTCGACGATGCCAAGGATGACGGAAAGAATGTATGCGTTCAAAGGGCCTTCACCAGCGGATTAGTCGCGGTCACTGCCGTAAATCGCAATGCCCTGCTCCACCCTGTATACCAGACTGATGGCTCGAAGCGTGTAGTCGCTGTTGGGGAAGTTCTGCACCATGCGGTCACGAAGCTGGTGTACGCGCTGTGTGGCGACGTCTGCTTTCTTCTTGTTCTCCTCCGCGGCGTACATGGTTACCAGCACGCCCTGGCGATAGGCAGCGTCCCAGAGCGCCTCGGCGGTCTTCGGGCCGTTGGGGAAGGCGTCAGCGTATTTCATGTACAGTTCGGTCTCGCGTTCCGGGCATTTGGTCAGGCCCTGCCAGTCGCCGCATACCTTGATGTCCAGTAGATCGAATGCGGCCAGTGCGGGATATTTGCCGGTGCCGGTCTTCACGATGCGCTCCAAATCCTTCTGGTAGAGCTTAGGGCGCATGTTCGGATCGGGGTCTTTCCACGAGGGCAGGGTTGAGGCGTCAAATTTTGCTTCCTGCCAGCGGACGTCGGCGGAGCGCCATTGCGCTTCGGGGGCCAGCGGCGACGAAGGGAAGTATTCGTAGACGCGGCGATAGAGCAGGTAAGCCGAACCTACAGCGGTTTTTGGCGCGTGTGGTTCGCTGGCGGCGGCTTCCCATGTGGCGGCTGCGCCGTAAATCAGCTTGTCGCCGTTGGGTGTGGCGGAGGTGACGATTCCTTTGTCCTTGATCCAGCCAGAACGTGGGATGCTGCCTTCGTCGGTCGAGAATTCTGGCTCGTCCTCAGCCTCGGAGCGCTCCTGAATGTCGGTGTTCGCAAAGATTGACGCCCAGGGGCCGCTCTTTTCATTCACCACGATCTCGTGCCCCGGCGTAACGGTGCTGACGCGCTGCGAGTTGCCGTCGGGTGCAACGTAGACGTCCGCAGTGTGCAGAACGACGCCGCGCCGGGCGTCAGGCGCAACTTGTTTCTGCGCCATGGCGACAGTCGGAAGAGCGAGGCAGAGAACAGCGGCAAGCTTGCGCATATGTTTTCTTAGACGACGATTATGCTTTGGCGGTCAGTAGTTCTTGTTTCAACGACGGGTCAATGTTACCGCCGCTGACTACTACGACGATCTTCTTTGCTTCCGGCAGACGATCGCTGTGGAACAACGCTGCGGCGAGCGTGACCGCTCCGCTCGGTTCCGGAACGATATCGGTGGCCAGCAGCAGGACGCGCGTGGCTTCCAGGATTTCCTCTTCCGTGACGGTTGTAATGCCATCGACGAACTTCAAAATGTGCTGGAAGTTGCGCTCACCCAGGCTTTGCGTGCGCAGGCCGTCGGCAATGGTGCGGGTAGTTTTGCTGCCGGGCCACTCGATGAGTTCTTTCTTGTAGAAGCTTTCGGTAGCGTCACCAGCCAGTTCCGGTTCGCATCCCCAGACCTTCGCGTTGCTGCCGGAGAGCTTAATGCCGGAAGCTACGCCGCTGAGAAGGCCTCCACCGCTAACGGGCGAAAGAATCAGGTCGGCATCGGCAGCCTGTTCGGCGATTTCGAGTCCGCAGGTGGCTTGTCCCGCGATGATGTACGGATCGTCGTACGGCGGCACCATCACGTAGCCATGTTCTGCGACGAGTTCCTCGGCCTTCTCTTTGCGCTCGCTGCTGGCAGGGCCGACGAGGACGACTTCACCACCTAGAGCAATGGTGGCTTCGCGCTTGTTGATGGGCGCGGATTCCGGCATGACGATGACGGCCTTTGCACCCATTGCACGGCCTGCATAGGCCACACCCTGCGCGTGGTTGCCGCTGCTGTACGTGATAACGCCGCGGCTGCGCTCCTCGTCGGTAAGAGATGCAACCTTGTTGTAAGCGCCGCGCAGTTTGAAGCTGCCGATGGGCTGCTCGTTCTCTGCCTTCAACCAGATTTCGCTGTGCAATGGAATGTCGAATCCTGCTGCGGCCATGCGTTCGGGATCAAGCCGGTAAAGGCCTGTGCGGACACAGGTTCCGGCAATGCGTTCGCGTGCGGCGTGGATGTCGGCGAGGGTGATCAGCGGCTCTGTCGGCATGAATCTATTGTCGCGCATCTGCGCGCGTGAGAGGAAACAAGCGAATTGGCGGGTGATTCGGTATCCTAGAAGCAGGCTTTTCGCCGCGATTTGAGCGAAGTCTTGATCGGAACAGGAGCAGTATGCAGGAGCGCATCAAACTCGAACTGCCGGTGGGGAAGAGCAATCTTCTTCTGCACTCGTGCTGCGCGCCGTGTTCCGGTGAAGTGATGGAAGCAATGGTCGAATCGGGCATCCGCTTCTCGCTGTTTTTCTACAACCCCAACATCCATCCGCGGCGCGAGTATGAGTTGCGCAAGGAAGAGAATGTCGACTTCTGCAAGAAGATGGATATTCCCTTCATTGATGCCGACTACGACATGGATAACTGGTTCGCGCGCGTGAAGGGTATGGAGAACGAGCCGGAGCGTGGCATTCGCTGTACAGAATGCTTCGAGATGCGTTTTGAACGCACTGCTCTGTACGCGGCTGAGAACGGCTTTGACATCATCAGCAGTTCGCTTGGAATCTCGCGTTGGAAAGACTTTAATCAGGTGACGGGAGCAGGCGTGAAGGCCGCTTCACGCTATGACGAGTTGCAGTACTGGGAGTACAACTGGCGTAAAGGTGGCGGTGCATCGCGCATGATTGAAATCAGCAAGCGTGAAAATTTCTATCAGCAGGAATACTGCGGCTGCGCTTACTCGCTGCGCGATACGAACCTGGTACGCATCTCCAACGGACGCGAGCCGATTCGTATGGGCGAGAAGTTCTACGGCATTGAGTAGTTGCCGATTTTTGGCGCTTAACGATCTTCCGGTAGCAAAAGGACGATTAGCAGGATCCCTTCAATGGCGACCATGCGGAACGCAGCTTCCTGACCATTCCATATTTTTGATTGCCACATCAGGAACCACTCTGCACCCACTTCCAGAAACGCTACCAGCCATAGCAAAATTCCCGCGGTAAGCGCTACGACACCCAAGGTCTTTGTCTGAGTGAAGACCTGCGGTGTGGCATTGCGTGCCCAGAACATTGCAACAGCGGCCCACCAGCACAGCACCATGTTCAGCCCTTCATACGCGATGATGCCGAGGTAGAAGAGCAAGTGCGTCCACACCGGATGCAGCGCACGCCACATGCCTTTGTTGCCAGGAAAGGTGGTGTCCATGTCCAGCACGTGATGCACGAACTGGTAATTCGATTGGAAGTCAGTGATGTTATTGAAGACCACCAGCGTGAAGAAGAACGCCATGGCCGCCATCAATACGGATTTAGCAAGACGGACAGTGGTTGTGAAATGCAAGGATGACTCCTTGGCTACTTCCATCGAAGGTTGTTTGTTGAGAACCAGATGATATCGCGATTTTGCTTGCAGTTTAGTCAATAACGAAGGCGGCCCTTGTGGGCCGCCGTTGTGTTCTGCGTCTGTGATGTGTTTAGAAGTTGCGGGCGTAGGTGTCTCTGGGTAGGCCGGATTGACGGGCGCGGTTGCGGAGTGCAAATGCGCTGGATGAATCCAGAGGGCCGCCCAGTGCAACGAAGTATGGCGCGTGACCTGTGGGGGAGAAGACCTGCGGTTGCAGACCCATGTACTTCTGCTGCAGTTGCATAGCTTTCGCCTGCGCCTGTTGTTCGTGGTTGTAGGTGTAGGCGATCACGCGCCAGCCTGCTTGCGCGGTTGATGTGAGCAGCGAAGTCGTTGCGGAAGGTGCAGGTGTGTTGGTCGCGGCTGGTTGTGCGGGTTGAGGCTGTGCTTCCACAGGCGCTTGCGCCACTACGGCAGCGTGCGTTTCTGAAGGCGTTGGTTCGCTGTTGTGGAAGGTCACCCAGAGGACGACAGCAAATAGTGCTGCGAGCGAGCCGGAGATTGCATAGGCTTTGCGGCTGATGGGACGCGGCATGAGGGGGCGCATTCGCTTCCACATCGCGGATGCTGCGGACTCTGTGCCTGCCTGATAGCGCGGTTCATTGCGCAGGCTACCGAGACCCACGTCGAATGGATCGTCTGACTTTGTTGCGGATGGTTGGGTGCGACGTGGTTCTGATGCAGCAGTCTTTGCGGATACTTCTCGGTTTGCCAAAGCTCCGAGCACCGCATCGGGAGAGTTCGCCGCGCTTTGCGAAGCGGGCTGTGGTTTGACGGTGTTGGATGGCTGCTCATTCGCAACTGCAGCGGCAACAGTCACCGGCTTTGCGATGGGAGCAGGCTTCAAGTTGTTGAGGATGTCGACTACGCCTTGTGCAGTTATGGTGCCGTTGAGCGCGTTGGGAACGATGCGATCCATTGGGCTGGGCAGCTTCATAGACGCCGGCCCTTGCCATTCCAGTGCAAGGCAACGCAGCAGCAGCAGGCCCAGGTCGCGGACGTCGCGCTTGCGCAGAGCGTCATGTGATTCGGGAGTGTCTGCTTCAAAGTCGCCGATGCATTCACGGGCGCAATCGCTGCGCAGCTTCACCACTTCGCCGTGAGCGTAGACGTTGGAGGCATCGAGATGCTCATGGATGAGTTCTGTGGCGTGCAGTGAGGCGAGCGCACCCGCCACGGCTTCTGCTACTTCTTTGGTTTCGTCGAGTGTCAGTGGGCGATCACGCAACACGTCGGCCAGGCTGGCATCGATGGGTTCCAGCAGGCAGCAAGCCAATGGCACGCCGTCAAATGTGATCTGTCCGCAATGCTTGATGGCCTGCAGATTGGGATGCGTGACGGCAGAGATTTTTCGCCATCGGCCAACAAGTTCGCTTTCATCAAAGTGTGACTCGGTCAGGCGTAGCAGGGCTGGCTGGTCATCGGGCGTTGTGGTGCTGAAGAAGGCGCTGCGGCCTTCAGAGCGGAGTAGCCGGAGGATGGGATAACCGGCAAGAACATTGCCTTCGTATTCGGTCCATAAGTGCATACGTCACGATCCTGGGGGATTGAATTCTCAAGGGATCGCGTGCACGTTATTCACCAAAACGAAACGTAAGCAATCATGCGGTGTTTCGTTAGTACGTCAGTATCAACAAGGAAATTCCTGCCCGCGCTTTCATCAGGATCGGGAAGATTATCGGCATCTCTTGAGATACTGCGTCACCTACCGCCTTCCCATCTCGTGAACATTGCTTGCGTTTCGATGAAATCGCAGTGCGTTCTATCCTGCTTCGCCCGCCTTGGGATTGGGCTTGGGGTCGGTGCGGTGATAGCCCTCGGCAAGCTGCTTGCGACTGCGTTGTTCAATCTGATTCGGGTCTTGTCCGAGTTCTGCCACCAACACTTTGTGCATGTTTGCAATGCGTTGTTTGTGTTCGGGCAATGAAGCAAGGTTGTGCAGTTCCTTGGGGTCGTCGGGAAGGAAGTACAGTTCGTGTTCGTCCAGATGCTGCGCGTCAATCACGCAGTGGTAGACGTATTTCCAGTCGCCCTGGCGAATCATGGCATAACCGCTGGAGGTGAACTGAGCCCAGTACTCACTGACGGCTGTGTCCTTCCACTTGTGCGTGGAGTTATCCATCCACGAGAGCATGGAGGTGCCGTTCCAATCCTTTGGCGCTGTGCCGCCGCCCACTTCAATCAGTGTCTGCACCAGGTCCAGATGCGAGCTTGCGCCTTTGCGGCGTTGGCCACCCTTCCAGCGTCTGGGATAACTCACGATGAGCGGTACACGTGCTGCAGTTTCAAACATGTTGTTCTTCCACCACATACCATGCTCGCCCAGGTTTTCGCCGTGGTCGCTGCTGTAGACGATGATCGTGTTTTCCGCGATGTGCGGATGTGCCTCAAGCGCAGCGAGTACTTTGCCAATCTCGTCGTCCACCCAGTTGGTCAGGCCGTAATAACACTCGCGGCCTTGCTTCACCACAGCGTCGGGAACGCCGAGCTCCTGGAAGCCTGCTCGTTGCACCTTGTAGTTCAGCGGTAGCGAATCAAGGTAGCCCTCGGGGATCTCCGGCATGGGCACCTTGTCCTTGTAACGATCGAAGTATTGCTGCGGCACGGTCAGAGGGAAGTGCGGCGCGAGATAGCCAACGAAGAGGAACCACGGCTCGTCCGCGTCCTTGTGCTGCGCGAAGAAATCGAGTGTGCCCGCGGTGACCTTCTGATCGTGATTCATAATGCTGGAATCGTCGCCGGGATGGAACGATTCGAAGCGATCAGAGAGGGAAGCCTGCGTCAGATGCGTGGCGGCATCGCGATGTCCTTCGCCGGTCTTGTAGTTGTTGTTGAAGTTGCCGCCCCACTCAATGAATCCGTAGCGACGCGTGTAGTCGTAATGCTGCTTGCCGCAGAGATAACTCTTATAGCCAGCGGCATTCAGCACGCGTGGCAGCGTTGGCATGTTGGCATCAGGCAGTTCGCTGGTCAGTCCCCACGCATCCACGCGTGAGGCATACTTACCCGCCGTCAGCGATGCTCGCGACGGTACGCATAGCGGGGAATTGCAGTAATGCGTGTCGAACGTAATGCCCTTGGCTGCGAGCCAATCGATGTGCGGCGTCTGGATGAGCGTGTTGCCGTATGCGCCGGTGATGGCGTAGTTGTGCTCGTCCGACATGATCCAGAGGATGTTCGGCTTCTTCTTTGACGTGGGCTTGGGAGCAGCGTGCGCAGCTTGTGCCGTAGCAAGTGCGGCTGCGCTGGCTGCGGTGTTGCGAAGGAACTTGCGTCGGGAGAGTTTGCCTTGGTCGAAGTTCAATGGTCGCCCCTCAGGAGTATTGATGCTAGGCGTTCATTGCGAGTAGGTACAAATTCTCGACCATTGATAACAAGAGCTAACTAGCTTATCAAGCAGGCGCTGACTTTCCGTGTCATCTCCAAAACGGTTAATGAGAACGCTGAGTGTTAAGTCGCTTTCATGATGCGGCTTTGTTGCTGCTTCATAGAACAACTCCGCTTCATTGGTTGCCGTAACGGTAATCTGCAGATATTCGTTCTGAAATTGACGAACGGATTTTAGTCCGGAAGCGCGATAGCTAGGCCAGTCGCTGAGTTTCGCTTGGCGAAGGTCAGCATCTTTCATGGAAAAGTCTGCAAGAGCCTGGCGGACCACTGGAACCAGTTGATCCACATCTGCTACGAGCAGGCAACTCTGTTCGTAGCAGATGCCTGCTTCGTTGTAATGCATAGACGTGACGAGCGTCGGTCGATCTTTAGCCGCGTAGATGATTGCCAATCTTAGAGGAGGCTTCAGCATCACGTCAGACTGGATCAAATCTCCAAAATCACCGGCATGATCATCGGTCGGCGCTGGGTGTTTTTCTGGATGTAGCGCTTCAGGTCGGCGCGGATTTTTTCCTTGATCAGGATCCAGTCGCGCTTCTCTTCTGCACTGCTCTCTTCCAGCGTGCGGCCGATGATGTTGCGGGCGTCGGACATGATGCCTTCTTCGTTCACCGCAAATCCGCGGGTCACAATCTCCGGTGGTCCAGCCTGCTTGCCCGTCATCTTGTCGATGGTGATGATGGCGAGGACGAGGCCCGCTTCGCTCAGGTGACGACGGTCGCGGATGATGATGTCTTCCACGACGTCAGCAGTGGAGCCGGAGTCGATGAGGATGCGTCCGCTGGCGACCTTGCCGGTTTTCTCAATGGACGTCCCGGTGAGTTCGAGGACTTCGCCATCTTCGATCAACATCGCCTTTTCGGGGATGCCGGTGCCGACGGCGATTTCGACGTGCTGCGTCAGGTGGCGGTAGTCGCCGTGGACGGGCACGAAGAACTTGGGACGCAGCAGGTTGATCATCAGGCGGAGTTCTTCCTGCGATGCGTGACCGCTGACGTGGATGAGGCCGCTCTTGCCGTCGTCGTGAATGACCTTCGCCTTGCGGCGGTAGAGGTGATCGATGACGTTGTAGATGGGCTTCTCGTTGCCGGGGATGACGCGCGAGGAGAACAGCACTGTGTCGCCGGGTTCAATGCGGGCGTGCTTGTGGTTGTCCACGGCGGCGCGGCTGAGCGCGGACATGGGTTCGCCCTGCGTTCCGCTGATGAGAACGCAGACCTGTTCCGGCGGCAGTTCCTTGATCTGGCCGCTGTGGATGAGGAGGCCCTGCGGCGGATCGATGTAGCCCAGATCCATCGCGATTTCCGTGGAATTGTCCATGGAACGGCCGATGAGCGCGACCTTGCGGCCATGCTTGTGCGCCAGCTCCATCGCCAGCTTGATACGGTGGATGGACGACGAGAAGCAGGAGAAGAAGAGGCGCTTCTCCGTGCGCGCAAAAATTTCGTCCAGGCGCGGCTTCACGGCGAGCTCGCCGGGCGTGTAGCCGGGGCGGTCGCAGTTGGTGCTGTCCTGCAGCAGCAGCAGGACGCCTTCTTTGCCCAGTTCCGCGAAGGAGTGCAGATCGAAGGGCTTGCCATCGGGCGAGCTGAGGTCGATCTTGAAGTCGCCGGTATGGACGATGGTGCCTACGGGCGTGCGGATGGCCAGCGCAACGCAGTCCACCAGCGAATGGGTAACGCGGATGGGCGAAATCTTGAACGGCCCCAGGACGAAGCTCTCGCCGGGCAGCATCTCGATTAGGTCAGCGTCGTCCAGCAGCTTGTGCTCTTCGAGCTTGCCTTCCACGTAGGTCAGCGTGAACTCGGTACCGTAGACGGGCACGTTCAACTGCGACAGGATGCGGGGCAGACCGCCGATGTGGTCCTCGTGGCCGTGCGTGAGGACGATGCCGCGGACCTTTTCGCGGTTTTCCAGCAGGAAGGTGATGTCGGGCACAACAATGTCAACGCCGAGGAGGTCGTCCTCGGGGAACATCAGGCCGGCGTCGATGACGATGATGTCGTCCTTCCACTGGATGGCCATGCAGTTCATACCGAACTCGCCCAGACCGCCCAGCGGGATTACTTTCAGTGTTTCGTTACCCATGGACTTTCAGGGTAGCACTCTACGGGTGGGCGTTGGCCAGATCCGCGGGCATTTAGGGTCTTGAAGCACCGGGTAACGGGGTCACTGCAAAGGGTGCGGACTTCTGTTCATGCTGTACATCGGTTAAGGCCGCATCGTTGCCATCTGCAAAGGGATAGCGCAAAGCAAGGAAGAACATAACGGCCAGAACAACGGATTTTGACTGACCATAGAGATCCCGGCCACCGATGTAAATGAACAACTCCGGAGAGAGGACCAGAGCGAAGCAGGCCATGGTGGCGGTTGCTCCGGGAATGCGTCTGCCTTCCATGGCAGATTCCGCAATCGCCAGCACGATCCATGCGAACGGGATGTAGAGCAGTTCTAGCGTGTAATCCAACGACATGGTAGGCGCTGAGACGCAGGCCAGCGCAATGAACAAGACCTGGTTCGCACGCGGCATTTTCCATACTCGCGCGAAGAAGGCCACCATCAGGAGAACGCCCAAGGTGGGCAGGTAGACCTTGAGGATGGGCATAAGGATGGACGGATGTCCGTCCAACAACAGGTGCAGAAAGCCACAGAAGGAATGCTCAAACATTGCTGCGCCCGGCCATGCAAAGGCTGGTGCCAGATTCAGGGCGCCGAAGATGTGGACACCTTCGGAGACTCGACGGTTCGCCTCCAGAACATTTGGCCCAAGATAGGCCAGTGACGCCACGGTCACTCCGGCGAATACTGCGATGGACAACAGCATCGGCATGAATTTGCGCGGGCGAAGACAAAGAGCCAGGAACAGCATCGGATAAATTTTTGCCGAACCGAAGATGCCTATCATGATGGCGAAGAGCCACCAGTTTCCACGGTAATAGGCCCAGAGCGCCACTGCGACGCCCACCCACAGCAAAGCCTCGATATTGCCCTGGTGCAATGCGTAATCCACCGGCCAACTGCAGATGAGAGCGGTAAGCAGAAACAAGAATGACTGCTTGGCATTGATGCCACGTTCCTGCAGGCTGCGATGCATCCGCAGACACATGAGCGCAATGGCAGCCAGTGCAATTCCCACCAGTGCATAACAGCTTCTTGCGAAGACGCGAGCGGGGCCTGCAAACCAATGCAGGAACACATATACGAAGATGGCCGGGGCGGGATAGTAATAACGAACGCCTTCTGTGTACATCGTTGGAGAGTGGATGATGTCCACCTTCCCGATGTAGGCGTACACATCGCCAAACCAATCCTTGGTGTAGATGGCCGAAGGCAGACCATGCTGTGGCACATGCACCAGTAACACACGCAGCACCACGCTCAAGATGGAGAGCGCAAGGCACACAAGGCTGATGATCATGAACCATCGCAACTCCGTAGGCAAAGCCGGGAGGGTGCGAGACGAGCGTGCGTTCGAAGCGGTTTCCATATCTTTAGATCGCCAGTACCAGGTGTGCAGTGGGGGAGCCGCAGCTCTGTCTTCGTCGCCGATGGACTTCAGGTTAGCATCGGTAGGTTTAGCCTTCGATGGACGTGTCTTTACGATTTAGAACTTCAGTCACAGAGCGGCGGCTGCCTACTCAGTTTGCGGTTGTTGGATTGCATCCGCCTGGGCGTCCATGGATCGCTTCAGGTGACCGCAGCGATAGCCCATGTAGCTTTTCCACGGGGCGATGAGCAGGAACAGCAGGCAGGCGGTCGCAGCGCGTCCGGGCATGGTGACGGCCACAATGCAGACCAGCACACCAATGGTTGCTGTTCCGCTTTCTTCCAGGATGAAGTTGCGCGTTAGCCCTCGTTCCAACGGCGTAAATTGCAGCGCCTCTCGCTGACGATAGCCGTTGGCGTATAGCGCGGCGAACAGGTAGTAGATGGTGGCGAAGCCGCCCGCATACAGCACCACTAGTTCCTGCATCTTGCCGATTTCCAATTGGCCGCTCTGTCCGAAGGCCGACAGAAACAGGAACTTCAACGGATAGACATAAAACAGGATGACGAACAGCAGCATGCCGTTCAGCCAGAGCGTTCCAGCATCGTGTGTCCCAAGGCGGCGGAAGATGTTGAAGTGGCCGAACCACACCAGCATCAACAGGAGAAAGCTCACGCCAAAGGGAACAAACCCCGCCAGAAGATGATGCAGCTCGCCAAAATCGCGTGGGACTTCCAGCGAGACGACGAGCAGCGTGAGTGCAAAGCCAAAGACAACGTCAGAGAATCCGTCGAGGCGTGAAAAGCCAAGTCCCCGCAGGCGAAAGCCGTCACTGTCGTAATGCTCGTGGTCGTCGTGCAACAGCGTTCGCAGCATCGGCTCTCTCCGGCGGGGGATTCGGATTGTTCTTTAGCGCAGCAGGTCTTCCAGCGCGAGCGAAAGCTCTGTCTTCTCGTCGCGATACTTCACGATGACGGGAGTGTACACGCTGAGGCCCTCCGCGCCGGGTTTGGTGATGGCGCGTGATCCGGGAACGACAACTGCGCCCGACGGGATGATCAGAGGAGTCTCTGCCGTCGCCTTGATGACGGTGTTGTTCACCACGTCATAGACCGGTGTGCCGCGCGTCAGGATGGTTCCAGCGGCCAGAACGGCCTTGCTGCGCACGATCGTTCCTTCGTAGACGCCGGTGTTGCCGCCAACCAGTACGTCGTTCTCAATGATGACGGGCGTCGCGTTCACAGGTTCCAGAACGCCACCGATCTGTGCAGCGGCGCTCAGGTGAACACGCTTTCCAATCTGGGCGCAGGAGCCGACGAGGGCGTGCGAGTCGACCATGGTGCCTTCATCAACGAAGGCACCTACGTTGACGTATGCGGGCGGCATCATCACGACCGATTTTGCGAGGTATGCGCCTGCGCGGACGCTGGATCCGCCGGGAACAACCCGGATGCCCTGTTCGGGAGCGAAAGTGCGGGCGGGATAGGTGTGCTTGTCGACGAAGGAACCCGCGGACATCTCGATCAGGTTGCCGAGACGGAAGCCCAGCAGGATGCCACGCTTGACCCACGCATTCACCTTCCAGCCGATGGGGCTGGTGGCGTCGGGTTCGGCGGAGCGGAGAGTTCCGGCTTCCAGAGCGTCGCGGAGTTCGTTGAAGGCGATGAGAGAGTTCGGGTCGGCGGCAGCAGATGCGCCAAGCGAAAACGCATGCTCGATGCGCTGTTCCAGATCATTCAAAGGCATAAGCAAAGTTTATCAATGATGTGCTTTACTAGCCGCGAGGCGCCGCGTGAAGCTACGAAGAAAACGATTCTTAAGCATTGTCATTGGCGTTTTCGCGCTGAGTGTGGGAGGAGGGGTAGCCATATGGCAAGAAGGTGTCGCCTCCGATTGCAGACCAGAACAGATTGATGGGCAGTGCGGGCTCAGCAGTGCAATGGGAACATTGTTCGGTATCGGGTTTTTTCTGGGTGTAAATCTTATTATGGCGGCAATTATGCTGATCCTTCACTTACGGTCGAGGGATGTCAGGACATCGCCTGATCACTAACAGGATTGTGCAAAATGAAAGAGCCATCGCCATGAAGACGACAGCTCTTTCCTATCTCGTTGCAGTTTAGTGATGTCCGCCGCCGCCACCGGGATGGCCACCACCGCCAGGTCCGCCGTGGCCGGAGAAGCCCGGCGCATGTTCGCCTTCTGGTCCATGCGGTGCATTGCCAATGTGGCCCTGTCCATCGCGAGCTTCGTTGCCGTGGAAGTGATTGAAAGGCGCCTCACCGCGTGCAGGCATCGGGCCGTGGTAGCCGTAATGCGGGTCATAGCGATTGTCTACGTGACCGTAGAAACCGTGCGGTCCGTGGAACCACGGGCCAGCGCCAATGAACACGCCGCTGGCGAACCAGTCGGGGCCGTAATAGCCATATGGAGCACAGCTGTAAGGCGCGTAGTCAAAGTAGCCGTAAGGGCAGATCGGCGCGGGGCCAATGTTGACGCCGATTGAAACCTGCGCTCGGTCAGTACTGGGAGCAGCCAATGCCAGGGCAGCTACCGCCACCGCAGACAGGCCAAATGTTTTCCAGGAAGCCATGAATGTGTAACTCCTCTCGCTATCGTTTGATAGCAGACGGAGAACACTTCGTTGCGGCGTCATTCTATGTCAGCAAATCGATTACAGCAGATGGAGTTCCGTGGCGATTTTATGTAGCGATTCGCGCGTCTTGTCGCCAACCGGCAGCATGGGGAGACGAAGTGCGTCGCCTGCGGTGATCTTCATTGCGGCCAGCAGAGCCTTGGTGGGCGCTGGATTGGGTTCGGCGAAGAGCACCGTGTTCAAGGCGTGAACCTTCTTGGCTGCTTCTGCGGCCGTCTCGCGATTGCCGGAAAGCGCAGCGGTAATCACTGCCTTCACTTCCTTCGGCGCAACATTCGATGCCACAGAGATGAGTCCCACGCCGCCGCCCGCAACGATGGGTAGCGCAAGATAATCATCGCCAGAGAAGACGGAGAAGTTTGCAGGCTTGAGGGCGAGCAGCTCGCCAATCTGCGCAAGGTTCCCGCTGGATTCCTTGATGCCGATGACGTTTGGCAATTCAGCCAGACGCACGACAGTCTCGGGGAGCAGGTTTGCGGCGGTGCGTCCGGGGATGTTGTAGAGCAGCACCGGCATCGGTGCGACGGCTTCAGCGATTGCCTTGAAGTGTAGATACTGGCCCTGCTGCGTGGGCTTGTTGTAGTACGGGTTGGCGGTCAGGATGCCCCTCAAGCCCTTGATTTTTGCGATGCGTTGCGCGCGCGCCACCGCCTCGCGTGTGCTGTTGTGCGTGCATCCGGCCACAACGGGGATGCGTCCTGCGGCAGCTTCAATCACCGTGGCAATGACCGCATCCGTCTCGTCTTCAGTCAGGGTGCTGGCTTCGCCCGTGGAACCACAGGCCACCAGGAAATCGACACCGCCTGCAATCTGCGCTTCCACCAATTTTTTCAGCGAAGCGTGATCGACGCTCTCGTCCGGGTGAAAAGGGGTGATGATTGCAGTGCCGAGTCCAGTAATAATCGCGGGTTCCATACCACTGTTAAGTGTATCGCGTTCCCTTTTGTTTCTTGCGATGGGCTCTACGAAAGACGAAGGCCGGTGAGACTAACCGCGGTGTTTGCGGTGTAAGCGGCGTTGTGTGCCGAGTTCCGGGATGATCCAGATCAGCGTCACCGCAAAATCCAGCGCCAGCGACAGGATCGGCTTGTAATACGCCACGGGGAGGGCGGCGACGTAGATTGCCAGGCTTGTGAGGTGTTTCACGGTCTCTTTGCGATCACGACTGGGCAGCTTTTCCTCATGATCATCATGCAGTCCGTTGAGCGAGAGTCGCAGCACCAGAAACCCCATCGCAACGACGATGAAGGTGACGGTATAGAGCGCAGTGGAGAACGAGTCGTAGTGATGCTCTGCGACGTAGTCCGTGAAATAGGGCAGGAGCGACAGCGTGAAGAGGAAGAGCAGATTCGCCCAGAGCACGCGATAGTTGATGACCTCAGTGCGGCTGCAGAGGTCATGATGGTTCACCCAGTAAATCGCCACCACGAGAAAGCTCAGACCATAAATGCCGAGGCGCGGAAGGATGTGAAGGAAGCCCCCAAGGCCGTGTGCCTCCGGCACGTGCAGCTCCAGCACCATAATGGTGATGATGACAGCGATCACGCCGTCACTGAAGGCTTCGAGGCGGGTGGACTTCATCTCATGTGCGGGCATTTGCCTTACGCCTCCTTCGGAGTACGAGGCCGAGAAGCAGCCAGAGGATACTTGCCCAGAAGGCGAACGCAATGATGATTGCAAGCCAGGATGAAAAGGAGTGCACATTGCCGAAAGCCATGGATATCAGCAGTCCGGGCAGGATCAGAAAAACCCCAGGCCCCAGCCAACCCGCGTCGCTTGCAGCATTCGTTACTACCAAGCCTCCAGGAAGAACGAGAATGGCAGCGCAAATGAGTGAGATGAAATTGCGATACCTCTCCATGGACTAGGCCCACTCGCCGCTGCGCATCAGTGGCTCTTCTGTGCCGTCTGCGGAGACGCCGTCCACGTCCATCTTGCCGGAGCCGATCATCCAGTCCACGTGGATCAAGCTGCTGTTCGCACCCTTGCTGTTCAGCGTCGCTTCATCCATCGTCTCGCCATCCTTGATGCAGGTGGCGTACGCCTGGCCCAACGCAATATGGCTGGCTGCGTTTTCATCGAATAGGGTGTTCCAGAAGAGCAAGCCGCTCTGCGCAATGGGTGATGAGTGCGGTACGAGTGCGACTTCGCCGAGGCGGCTCGCGCCATCGTCTACGGCGATGAGCTTCTTCAGCGCCTCTTCGCCAGCGGTGGCGTGCGCCTCCACGATCTTGCCGTTTTCAAAGCGAACGCTGATGTTCTCGATCAGCGTCCCTTGATGCGACAGCGGCTTCGATGCAGTGACCGTGCCGTCCACGCGATCCTTATGCGGCGTGGTGAAGCACTCTTCCGTGGGGATGTTCGCGTTGCAGAAGATGCCGTTGCCGCAGACACCACCGCCGCCGGCCCACAGATGATCGTCAGCAAGACCAACGACAAGATCGGTGCCGGGGCCGCGGAAGTGCAGCGCGTGATAGCGCTTGTCATTCAGCAGGGCCACGCGCTTCATGATGTTTTCGCCGTGGTCTTTCCAGTCCTGCACAGGATCGTCACCGGTGATGCGCGATGCCAGGAAGATGGCGTCCCACAGACGCGCGACGGCCTCGTTTTCCGGGAGGTCAGGGAAAACCAACTTTGCCCACGCGGGCGTGGCACCGGCGAGAATGCTCCAGTTGATGGCGTGGCGCGTGACCATTTCCATCGCAGGCTTCATGGCCTTGGACGCAGCCACGTTGGCGCGGCTGATCTTGCTGGGGTCCTGATCTTTTAGCAATGCCGGGTTTGCGCCGGTGATGCCGAGTCGCGCGGCGTTACTGTTAAAGGCTTCTGCAATGCCGTCGGCCAGCCACTTCGGTGTGAAGTCGAATGCAGCATCGGGTGCGTTCTGGTATCGCGCGAGCGTGGCGACGTCGTCCTGGTAGAGCACTGTCACGGCGTATGCGCCCGCCTTGTAGGCCTCTGCCACAACCTTGCGGATGAAGGGGATGTGGTCGAGCGATGCTGTCACGACAACTTCCTGGCCTTCCTGGAGGTTCAGGCCAACGCGAACGGCAACAAGTGCAAGGCGGTCAAGCTTTTCATCGAAGGTGAGATTGGCAAACGGCTTGGTGGACATGGATGTATTCCTCAGAGGACGAAGCCTCGCATTGCTTGTAAGACGAAGAGGCCCGACCGAAGCCGGGCCATTCAAGTTTTAGATCTGCGTGAAGATATCGCGGAAGTCGTAGACACCCTTGCGTGTGCTCAGCCACTCGGCGGCGCGCACCGCACCTTCTGCGAAACCCCGGCGGCCAAAGGCTTCATGGCGCAGGCTGAGCTTGTCGCCTGCGCTGATGGCTTCGGCAATGTGAATGCCCGCAACATCACCCTCGCGGATGGATTCAATCGGCACTTCGCCTGCTGCGTTCATCGCCTGCTGAATGCTGACGGCGGTTCCGCTGGGCGCGTCCAGTTTCTGCGTATGGTGTGTCTCTTCAATCTTGAAGTCGTAGCCGTACTTCTTCAGAGAATCGGTCATCTGCTTGGCAAGCTGCAACATCACCTGAACGCCAATGGAGTAATTGGTGCCGTGCAACAGCGCGGCATCCTTGCGGATAGCGAGGCTGGTCATGTCGTTTAGTTGCTGATACCAACCCGTTGTACCTACAACGACCTTCGCTCCCACCGCGAGACATGCGCGGAGATTCGTCAGCACGGCTTCTGGTGTGGTGAAGTCGATGATGACATCGAAGCCTGCTACGAAAGGCGCGGTGAGCGCCGCGCCGCGCGGGTTTTCCTTTGCGTCCAGAACGTGTACGCCATGGCCACGCTCTGTGGCGACTTCTGCTACCAGCTTGCCTGTCTTGCCGTGTCCCAGAACCAGCATCCGCATGGTTGTTTCCTTCAGGGGATCAAGCCCCTTGTTGATGATTTCGATGGAACGGCCCGGCTTAAGCCGGGCCTCTTCAAAGTCTTACTGCACTGTGATGCGGGCGGGTTCGTTCACTGGAGGCGCACCGGTAGTGTTGGCGCGTGCATCCAGGTCAAAGATATTTGGGTCAGGATCGGCGAAGAAGGTGCTGTGCAGCGAACGAATCGCCTCGGAAGCATCATCCTCTTCGATCATGAAACTCATGTTGATTTCGCTGGCGCCCTGCGAGATCATGCGGACGTTTACATGTCCGATGGCAGAGAAGACCTTGCCCGCAATGCCAGCGTGTCCGCGAATGTCTTCGCCCACCAGGCAGACGAGCGCCTTATTGCTCTCGTACTTCACGTCAGCAATCTTTGAAAGGTCTTCTGCAATCTGCGGCAGTTTGTCGCTGGTGTCCACCGTAACGGAAATGGAAACTTCTGACGTGGAGACCATGTCGATGATGACCTTGTGCTTATCGAATACGTCGAAGACGGCCTTCAGGTAGCCATGCGTCATCAGCATACGGCTGGCGACGATGTCCACGATGGTCAGCTTCTTTTTCACAGCGATGCACTTGAACGGCGAGCGGCAGGGCGGAGCAACAGCGCTGATGCGTGTGCCTTCGTTCGCAGCGTTGCGGCTGTTCAGCACGAAAACCGGGATATTCTGCTGCACGGCGGGAAGGATCGTTGCGGGGTGCAGCACCTTCGCGCCGAAGTAAGCGAGTTCAGCAGCTTCTTCAAACGAGATCGTCTTCACGCGCAACGCATCCGAACAGATGCGCGGATCGGTCGTCATGATGCCGTTTACGTCGGTCCAGATTTCAATAGCTCCGGCATGCAATCCGCCACCAACCAAAGCAGCGGAGAAGTCGCTACCACCGCGGCCCAGCGTGGTAGTAATGCCTTTTTCGTTTGCCCCGATGAAGCCGCCCATCACAGGCGTCAATCCCTGCTCAATCAGAGGAAGCGCATGTTCCTTCAGGCGTACTTCGATCAATGCTTCATTCGGCACTGCCTTGCCATAGCTGTCATCGGTGACGATGCACTGGCGCGCGTCCAGGTGGATGCCCTTGATACCGGCTGCGTCGAATGCAGCAGCTACAATCTGGCTGCTGAGGCGTTCGCCGTAGCTGACCACGTTGTCCGTGGTGCGCGGGGTCAGTTCGCCTACTGCAGCGATGCCGCGCAACAGGTCATCCAGATGATCGAAGTCGTGCTGGATGTGGTTCAGCAATACGTTCAACTGCGGCTGCTTCACCAGTTCGCCAGCGGTCTCCAGATGACGCGAACGCAGACGTGCCGACAATGCGAGTGCGCCGGACTTGTCACCGTGACCCGCTGCTGCTGCGGCGGCCAGAAGCGTATCGGTCACCTTCGCCATTGCTGAGACAACGACAACGGCTTCCAGACCCTTTTCGCGGCGGCCACGAACGACGGCTGCAGTGCGGCGGATTGCAGCAGCGTCTTCAACCGACGTGCCACCAAACTTCATCACAACGAGTTGCGGACGGGATGCATTGCTCATGCGTTCACCAACTCATTCTCGGCCAGTCCTGCTCCAGTCTTCGTGTGCAGGTGCTTGCCGGGCAATAGATCCATCTTTGCCAGGACTTCCGCGTTCAGCACAGCTGCGCCTGCGGCTCCCCGCAGCGTGTTGTGGCTCAGCAGAACAAACTTCCAGTCCAGCAGCGGGCATTCGCGCAGGCGACCAACGGTGGTGCTCATGCCGTTGCCTGCACCCACGTCAAAGCGCGGCTGCGGACGGTCCGGCGCATCGGTAAAGATCACCGGCTGCGCAGGTGCCGTGGGCAGATGATGCTGCACCAGCGGCTGGAACTCGCTCCATGCAGCCAGAATCTCTTCACGTGTGACGGGCTTCTTGAATTTGACGGAGACGCATTCGGTGTGGCCGTCGATCACGGCAACGCGGTTGCAGTGAGCGCTGACCTTTGCAGGCAGCATGTCAATGCCATTGCCGTTGAAGCTACCCAGCAACTTGCCCACTTCTTCCTGCAGCTTTTCCTCTTCATTCTTGATGAAGGGAACCACGTTGCCAAGGATGTCCAGCGAAGGCACGCCGGGGTAACCCGCGCCGCTGACGGCCTGCATGGTGCTGACAAACAGCGATTCAATGCCGAAGCGCTCTTCCAGGGGCTTCAGCGCAAGCACGAGGCCAATGGCGGAACAGTTGGGATTGGTGACGATATAGCCACCGCTCTTGGAGGTGTAGGCAGCCTGCTTGGTCAGCAGCGGCAGATGGTCTGCGTTGACCTCAGGCACCACCAGCGGCACATCCGGTGTCATGCGGAAGGCCGACGAGTTGGAGATGACAGCGCATCCTGCGCCCGCAAACAGCGGCTCCAGTTCCAGTGCAATATCGCTGTCCAGCGCAGCGAAGATGATCTTCGGCACGTCGCCGGTGTTGGCGGCAGGCGTGTTCGGCTGCAGCACCAGATCGGCAATGCGCGCAGGCATGGGGGTGTCCAGCTTCCATTTGGCGGCGTCGGCGTAGCGTTTGCCCGCCGAACGATCGCTTGCCGCGACCCACGTGATCTCAAACCACGGGTGCTGGTCCAGAAGTTGAATGAAGCGCTGGCCGACTGTTCCGGTCGCGCCGAGAATCCCCACCTTGCGACGTTCCATGTTGTTCTGCAGTCCTTAATCCATACCGGATGTATCTGTTAAGGATACCGGATTGCGGCCGCAACGATCGAATTTTGGGTTTAGAAGTCCGAGGCGCGGCGGCGGGTGACATAAACCGTCCGTGTCCGCGTGCCAAAAGTTCCCCATGCGATCAACAGGCCGATGGCGTGAATCAGGAACCAGATGCTAAGACCCTGCGTGGTGTAAATCCAGAAAAGAATCAGAATGCGTGGGATCAGCAGCGCTACCAGCGTGGGAATGAGGCTGATAACGAAGACATTTCCCGTATGACCCTGCAGGTACAGCGCCAGCAGCGAAAGCCGCGGCAGGAACAGGCTGAGGATAAGGAACCAGAGAGGAAGTCCAAGCGAATGCAGATCGGGCATGGGTTATTGCACCTTTACTGGGGGAGGGGTCTGAGCCTGAGGCTGATTTTGTTGTGGCGGAGTTGGCGCGGCTTGCCCGGCTTTGCCGGTGTCGTGGCCGCTGGGCGCAGCATCAATCACCGCGCCGTGCTTCACGGCGGCGTCAGGTTTGCATCCCGTGATGGCAACCATCAGAACGCACAGCAGCGTTCCCGCCAGCAATTTCATAACTGCTGTGATGCCGGGCAGATGGATGTGGTTTGCGAAGTGTGGGAGTTTATATTCCCGGGGTAGTTTTGCGTAGCCGCGATCCCAGCAGCTCTTCCAGCTCTGCCTTGAATTCGCGCACGTCCTTGAAGTCGCGATAGACGCTGGCGAAACGGATGTACGCGACCGTGTCGATTTCTTTCAGTCGCGTCATGATCAGTTCGCCCACCTCGACTGTGGTGCGCTCGCGCTCCGGCGAATCAACCACGTAGGCTTCGGTCTCATCGACGATCTTGCCCAGCTTGCCCGTAGGTACAGGACGCTTCTGGCAGGCGTGCAGCAGGCCATTCAGGACCTTCTGCCGATCGAACTTCTCGCGGCGTCCGTCCTTCTTCACGACCATGTAGGGAATTTCATCGATGCGTTCGTATGTGGTGAAGCGCTTGTTGCACTTCTCGCACTCGCGGCGGCGACGGATGCTATCCGCCTCCTTGCTCTCGCGTGAATCAACGACTTTATCCTGAGCCCAGCCGCAAAACGGACACTTCATGCAAGGCCAATTCTATCAAGCATTCCCATCATGACTTCTGCGCGCTTTCGCGGGCCACGGTGCGCAGGTTCACGCTCTCCACGCGGGCGTAGATCAATCCGGGCAGGATTACGTTGATCGAAGTCACAAAGTACATGATGATGGCCGCGCTTGCCGCCAGCTCTGCCGGAATACCAAACAGGCGAGTCAGCGCGCCGAAAGTGAGTGCCTGCGCACCGCCGCCGACACCCGGTAGAGTCACAATGCCACCCACTACGCTGAAGCCCATCAGCAGAAGGCAGTGGGCAATGGTGAGGTTGTGCACCGGTGCTGGGAACGCCTTCATCGTGAGCACATAGGCAATGGCGACGGCTCCCCACAAAGCAAAGCTGCACACGATAATGCCGATGAAGTCGCTCGTGCTGCCGACCACGTTCAGGCCGTTGCGGAACTCCAGTACCTTGGCTTCCGCACTTTGTCCGGCTGGCTTGGAGAGGATGCCAACAATGTGGCGGATCAGGCGTGCCATGAATTCGCCAGCCACGCGGATGGCGACGACAAACGCGACCAGCACGGCGATCATTGCAGCAATCACCCATCCCAGCTTGTGGAACAGCTCATGGTAGGGAAGCGCGTTCAGTTGGGGGCTGACGATGAGATTTCCCGCGAAGAGAATGCCAAAGGCCGCGAGATCGAAGATGCGCTCCACCGCTACGACCGCAATCTGTGATGAAAACGACAGGCCGGTCCGTCGGCTGACGAGGTAAGGGCGAATCAGTTCGCCCACGCGCCCGAAGATCGCAAGGCCTGTAAAGCCGATGAACTGAGCGCCGAGCAGCGTCCACCAAGGCTTCCGTTGTTCCGGTGGCAGAGACGGTTTCAGAAAGATCGTCCACCGAACGGCACGCGCGACGGAGTTGCTGTAGACCATCAGCGTTGCCATCAAAAACAGTGGCAGATTGACCTGGCGGCAGGCGAGCCAAAACGCATGCCAATCAAACTGCGATTGGTGAATTTTCCAGAGAAGAAATGCTGCAAGGAGGACGACGATCGTCCAGATGGCGATGCGGCGTTTGTTCATGCTTTAGCGAACCACCGTGGCGGAAACTGCGCGTGCCTGTTCCGCAACACGGCGATTAAATTCCCGGATCACGCGTGCCACGTACGCCCGCGTTTCACGGTAGGGCGGGATGCCATGATAACGATCCACTGCACCGGGGCCTGCGTTGTAAGCGGCCAGAGCCAGTGCGAGGTTGTCGTGGTATCGCGTCAACAGTTGATCCAGGTACGCACTGCCACCGTTTACGTTCGATGCGGCGTCAAAGCTGTCTTTTACGTCTAGTTGGTTCGCAGTGCCTGGCATTAGCTGCATCAGGCCGCGTGCTCCCGTGCGCGATACGGCCTTCGTGTTGCCGCCGCTTTCCGCCTGCACTACAGACGCCAGCAGTGCGACGTTCACGTTGTGGCGCGCACCGGAATCAGCAAGGATCGTCGCTGTTCCAGCGGGTTCGTGAGCCGCGGTTTTCGGGGCGTCAGGGGCATCCGGTGCCGCCTCCACTGAGGTGATGGAGGAAGCCGCAACATCCATGAAATTGTCCGCGTGGAGATACAGCCGGGTGATGTCCGTGGTCAGCGTTTCATGGCGTTCGCAGTTGATGCTGAACCCATTACGCAGCGTCACCACCTCCGCAGCGCGTGCCGAAGCACCGCACATACCCGGTAGCAAAAGAAGCGCTGCAATCCTTCGGACGGAGAGGGAGGCCATCCCTTTCAGAGTAGCATCCGGGGTCTTATCGACTGGCATTCTCATCCGCGAAGCAGAGCGCAATGGCCTCAGCAACACCGTCTTCGTGATGATGCCGCGTGACCGTCCAGTTACGCTCTTCCGCCAGCAGCCGAAGATCGTCGGGAGCATTGCCCATCAACATGGGCCAGCGAGCCTGTTCCAGCATGGTCAGGTCGTTCCAGTTGTCGCCAATAGCCATCAGATCGCTCGCTGTAAGTCCCTCTTCGCGCAGCAGATGTGCCAATCCCGCACCCTTCGAGCAGCCCTGCGGAAGGACGTCCAAGATGCAGAGGTCGCGCAGCGGATAGACCGTGCGTGTCAGCGATAGGCGTCCTTCGTGCGCTGCATCCAGATGGCGAAAGGCCGTTTCCATGCGTTCCATGCCACCGCACAGCATCGCCTGAATCGCGGGAAACTCCGCAGCCTGAAAAGCGGATTCAATGGGCGTAAAACGACGGATGTCCGCGGCGTTGGCCACCATCCATTTCTCAATGCTGGCGTGCAGATCGTCGACTTCCTCCAGCACCAATGCGCCACCGGCTTCATTGCCGTGCGCGTCCATCGTGTCAAAAGTGAATACGAAACAGTTGCGATAATCATTGACCATCTCGCAGAGCCACAGCGCCGTTTCCGTGGACATGGCTTCGCGGAACAGCAGGCGACCGTCCATGGTGCGCGCTACGGCTCCGTTCGAACTGAGCACGATGTCGTCGGGCTGGAAGTTGCCCGTCTGCAGCACCTTCATGGCGTAACTGTGGCGGCGTCCTGTGGCGATCACGATGCGGGCACCGGCACGGCGTGCGCGGTCCAGCGCATCCTGATTACCGGGCGATACCGTGCCACCGGGATGCACCAGCGTGCCATCCATGTCGATGGCGATCATCTTCGGTGTATCGATCACACAGACTCCATCTGGATAGCTTCGCTGGCAACCTCTCCGCGTGTGGAAAGCACCACAGCCGCGCCCACAATCAGCGATCCCCCCAGCCATGCAATCAGCCCAAGATGTTCATTGAGAAGGGTCACTCCCAGCACTGACCCGATGACCGGCTCCAGGTTGATAAAGATGCCGCCCTGCGACGCGGGAACCTGTGTCATACCCCAGTTCCACAGCAGGTTGGTTGCAGCGGTGCAAAGAACACCACTGGCTGCCAGTGCCAGCCATGCCTTCATGGAGATTCCATGCACCGGTGGCATGCCGTATTGCAGCGGCACCCAGATGAGCAGCATGATCGTCCCCAGCACCAGGCTCCGCGCGCTTACCTCCAGCGCACTGTGACGCAGAAGAAGTTTCTTGTTGCCCAGCAGCCACACGAGCGCAATCACCACGGAGAGAACGATCAGCGAATCACCCAGCAGTGTGGACGTTCCGCTTGCGTCGTGACCGCCCAACGCGATCATGCAAGCGCCCGTAGTGGACGCAATCAGCGCAGTCCAACCCACGGCATCCAGCCGCTCTTTCAGGAAGATAGCGGCGGCTGCGGCAAGGATGACAGGAAGCGTGCCAATCATGAGTGCAGCATGCGAAAGGGAAGTGATGGAAAGCCCCTTAAACTGCACCAAAAACTGCAACGGAACACCGAAAAAGGCGGCGATGATCATCAGGCGCCATTCTGATGCGGTCCATCGTTCACCACGGCCTTTTACCAGCGGCAGTATGGGAAGTGCTGCAAAGAGAAAGCGATACAGCACCATGTGGCCCACGCTGACCTCGCGCAGGGCGATCTTGCCAAAGAAGAATCCTGTGCCCCAGAGCGCCCCCGCCGAGGCGCAAGCCAGAAATCCAAGCGGACGGGAAGTAGTAGAAGAGGGCATCTTTCCACTGTCGCACAGGACGGCGCGGAACATGATGAGCGGGTTGTTGAAGGCACGCGTTACCATAAGACTCGCAACCCGGACCACTGCCGCAATGCCTGCCTCGCTACGCCACCGCTTGTTCGTACTCGCGCTGTTGTTGCCGAGTCATGCCTTTGCGGCGGTAGCGAACGATGATCCCGCTGCGAAGCCCGCTGTTCCTGCGATTCAGATCCCTCTGGAGACACTTGGCTATCGCCCCATGACCTCTGGTATGGGGCTGCGCGCCGGATACACCAGCGCCACGGTGCACTTCATTGATGCTGATCATCTTCTGGTGACCTACACCGCAAAGAAGTTGATAAAGCGCATGCCGGATCAGCGTGAGACCGACGACGACCACTTTGTGCGCGCTCTGGTCATCAGCCTTCCCGATGGCAAAGTGCAGCGCGAAACAGAGTGGCGCATGCATGACCGTTCGCCCTATCTGTGGGCACTTGGAAGTGGACGCTTTCTGTTGCGCGTCCGCAACAATCTCTACTCGCTCGACCCCATGGGCAGCTACGATCCGTTGCATCTGGGACAGCGACTACTCATCGAAAACGAAGATGATCTGGAGGCATTGCAGTTTAGCCCGCAGCGCGACCTGATCCTGCTGGAGACCACGCCTGCCCGCAAGATCGGAGACGATCCCACGGATCAGAAGGAGCGCCCTGTTTCCGTCTTCTTCTATGGCGTCACTTTGCAGTCCGACGGGTCGGTTCGCCTGTCGAACCGTGGCCGTGCGGAGTCTAAGAGCACCTTCACCCTCTCCTTCACCTCCATGGGCGTGCTGGAAACAGTGCATGAGGATCGCAACCATTGGGGCTTCGATTTTCACGGCTATAACGGCGCCAAGATGGAACTGGGAGGTTTCACCTCCACCTGCCGCCCCATCAGCATGTTCATTTCCGACGCGGAGTTTTTTGCCTTTGGCTGCCGCGGTGGCGAAGACCACAAGCTCATGGGCGGATTCAACCTGCTGGCCGAGGCAAAGTGGGTGTTCACAACGGATGATGAACCGTTATGGCTGGCCGTAGAAAACTCACCGACTACCGGGCGGTTCGCAGTGCGCAACACAATCACTTCGGTGAGCACGCAAGGCACCGGCATGGTGGACGCAACCGAGGTTCGTGCAGAAGAGATCCGTGTCTATGGCAACCGCGAAGGCGAAGAGTTACTCCGCGTTAATGCGACGCCTGTGCAGCGTCCTGCGGGGAACTTTGCGCTGTCGGCCGACGGAATGCGGCTGGCTGTTTTTCAGGGGTCGCAGCTTTCCATCTTCAACCTGCCGGAACTCAAGGCTGCGGAGCGTTCGTTGCATAACAAGGAACAGGGAGCGCTTGCACCGTTGCGACCCGCCGCAACACTCAGCGTCATCTCTGCGCTGACGGGCGGCAGTGATAACCGAACGCCCTAGTCGCGTTACAGCACGGTGTCCATACGTGTGCGGTCCAGCAGCAGGAAGATCGGGATTGCCACAGCAGAATTGATCGCCGCGCGAAGCAGTTCATGCACCCAACGCGGATGCGCCTCTGCCTGCCCCAGCAGAATGCTTTGAATCAGGTACAGCAGTGCCGATTGCAGTAGGCAAAAGACGAAGTTCATCGCGACGCGGGTCACCATGTTCTCCACGTCCACCTTCAGCCCGATGGAAGCTGCAGCATATCCCAGAACAGATTTCGCAATGCCATTGACACCAATGAACTGGTTGCCGGGCAGATCCTGCAGTAAGCCAACGACGGTGCCAAAGAGCGTGCCCGCAATTGGGTTTCGCCATGCGATGGAGAAGTACAGGACGAGGATCAGTGGCAGATCGAGGATCGACAGCGGTTCCCAGATGCGTGGCAGGTAAGCATTCAGGAATAGCGCACACAAAGGTACTGCCAGCAGCACGGCAGGATGAAAGCTGTGCTCTTCTAATTCGCGACGATTGGTAAAGGGGCGACGGGGCATCTTACGGTTCCTCCGGCGCGTTGGGAGTGCTGTGCTGGGGAGGAGTTGCAAGCTGCGTGTTCGGCGCTCCAGGCGTCAGGCTTGAGGCTGGAGGAGCGGCGCCCGGCGAATAACGATCCGTGTGGATCGCAGGCTGAGGTCTCGGCAGGGTAGGAGCCGGACTGGTCGCGGCGTTCTCATCCCCATTTTTCTCATCGGCCTTCTTCAGCCCGGGCAGTCGGTCCGCGACTACTTCTGCAGCTTTCTTGCCCTCTTCCTGATCGTCATCTGCCGCGGTATTCAACTGCTGCGAAACCTCTGTCACCACCAGTACTTCTTCCAGCCGATCAAGATTCGCCGCAGGCTTGATCGCAATGCTGGCATAGGGCTGGTGATCCGGGTCGGGCTTCATGGAAATCACGTTGCCCACGGGTAGCCCGCGAGGATAAACACGATCGCCTCCGCTGGTGATGAGGGGTTCGCCCGCCTTGATGCGTTCATCCGGCAACAGATTGTTGATGATGAGTGTGCCGCCCGGTCCGCCGCGCAAGATACCGCGGCTGCGCGTGTTCAGCAGAATGACTCCCGCGCCGGAACTCATGTCATTCAGCAACAGCACCTGCGACGACATCGCGAAGACGTCACGCACCTTGCCCACCGCGCCATCCGGCGTAATGACTGCCATGTCTGTACGAATGCCGTCGTTCGATCCCTTATCAATCGTGACGATGCGGCCCTGATCGCCACCACCCGTGCCGATCACCTGCGCGGCTACAGTTTTGCCCACGTACTGCTGCTTAAACGCCAGAAGCCGTTGTAGTCGCTGCCCCTGACGCGCATCTTCTGCCAGCGACGCTTCGCGTAGACGAAGCTGGTCAATCTGGTACTGGAGATCTTTGTCATGCTGGCGGACGTGGCGCAGGTCAATGTAGCTATGCCACACCCCGCGCAAGCCGCCGCCCGTATGTTTCAGCAGTGACTCGACGGGGGCAATGGTGTAGGCAGGCCATGCCCGCAAACCGCGTACATGGTGTCCATCTTCTCGCGCGGCGTAGTTCAGTCGCTTCATCTGCGACGCAAGACCGATTACCTGCGCCAGAAGCACAGCCACAAGCACCAGGGCACTTTTGAAGCGGCTGAAGAAGGATTCCATGGAGAGTCTCGAGTCTTAGTTCGATGCTTTGTCCCTCGTTCGTTTTTACGGGTGAAAGCAAACGAGGGACAAAGCCAAAACGGAAAACTAAAACTACGAACTAATCGATGGCGACCTTGCGCAACAGGCCGAAGTCATTCAGCATGCGGCCGGTGCCCAGTACCACGGAAGCCAGCGGATCGTCCGCAATGGAGACGGGCAGGCCCGTTTCTTCGCGGATGCGGCGGTCCCGGTTCTTGATCAACGCGCCACCACCCGTCAGCACAATGCCACGGTCGCTGATGTCGGCGGACAACTCTGGAGGGGTCCGTTCCAGCGCCACGCGAATAGCATTCATGATGGTGGCAATCGATTCACTTAGGGCTTCCCGGATTTCGGAGTCGTCGATGGTGATGGTCTTCGGCACGCCTTCAATCAGGTTGCGGCCCTTGATCTCCATGGTCAGCGGCTTGTCCAGCGGGAACGCCGAGCCGATTTCCATCTTGATCATTTCCGCAGTGCGCTCGCCGATCAGCAGGTTGTACTTGCGCTTCAGGAAGTTCATCACGGCTTCGTCCATTTGGTTGCCGGCCATGCGCACCGAGCGGGAATAGACGATACCTGCCAGCGAGATGACGGCAATATCCGTGGTGCCGCCGCCGATGTCGACAACCATGTTGCCGCCGGGTTCTGTGATGGGCAGACCTGCGCCAATTGCGGCCACCATGGCCTGTTCCACGAGATACACCTCAGAGGCCTTGGCGCGATACGCGCTGTCTTCCACGGCGCGCTTTTCCACCTGCGTGATCTCAGAAGGCACGCCGATGATGATGCGCGGGTGAACCAGCATCTTGCGGTTATGTGCCTTTTGGATGAAGTAGTTCAACATTTTTTCCGTGTGCCGGAAATCGGCGATCACGCCGTCCTTCATCGGGCGGATGGCGATGATGTTGCCGGGGGTGCGGCCAACCATCTCTTTGGCTTCCTTGCCCACGGCCTCGACCTCGTTCGTCACTTTATTGACGGCGATGATCGAAGGCTCATTGACGACGATGCCTTTGCCGCTGGCATAGACCAGCGTGTTTGCGGTTCCCAGGTCGATTGCAAGATCGTTCGAAAACAGCGAAAAAAGCGAGCGCATGGAGCGCTGACGGGAGGTGCGGCCCTGGTATCCGTTTTGAGGCATGGTTGGTGTGTGCTTCCCCAGCAAAAGGCGTTCTACCCATTGTAGCCGCCGGACAGAGGAAAAACGGGTACACCCAATTCGTCTTTGGTGTTATCGAACAGGCGAAGCCACGGCGAAATGGGCTAAGGGATTCGCAACGAGCGGCCACCTTCGATAGTCTGATCCATGGAGCAGGAGAAGAACATGATTGTTGGCGTACCCAAGGAAGTCAAAGATCACGAAAGCCGTGTAGGCATCACCCCCGCCGGAGTACGCGCACTGGTAGAGGCTGGACATAAGGTGCTGGTGCAGACTGGCGCAGGCGAACTTTCCGCGTTCCCCGATGATGAATATCAGAATGCTGGTGCAGAGATGGTTGGCAGCGCCTATGACACATGGCGACTGGCGGATATGGTCGTCAAGGTCAAGGAACCCGTCGAGAAGGAGTACCAGTACTTCCGGCCGGGTCTCGTGTTGTTCACGTACCTGCATCTCGCGCCGCTGCCCGCTTTGACAGAAGCGTTGATGGAGAAGCAGGTCACGGGAATAGCGTACGAGACCGTGCGTGATCGCGCTGGTTCGCTGCCGTTGTTGACGCCCATGAGCGAAGTCGCAGGCCGTCTGAGCGTTCAGGTGGGCGCGGAATATCTGCAGAAGACGAAGGGCGGACGTGGCCTGCTGCTGGGCGGCGTTCCGGGTGTACCTCCGGGCAACGTGGTTATCATCGGTGGCGGCATCGTCGGTATTAACGCTGCGAAGATGGCGCTCGGCCTCGGTGCGAAGGTCACGATTGTTGACCTCAGCCTGAATCGCCTGCGTGATCTGGATGACATCTTCAATGGTCGCGTCTTCACGCTGGCATCGAACAGCTACAACATCGCGAAGGCCTCTTCAGAAGCTGATCTGCTGGTGGGGGGCGTGCTCATCCCAGGTGCTGCCGCTCCGAAACTGGTGACGGCCGCCATGGTGAAAAAGATGAAGAAGGGCGCGGTCATTGTGGACGTGGCCATCGATCAGGGTGGCAGCATCGAGACGGCAAGGCCCACCACACACACGGATCCTGTGTACGAAGTGGATGGCGTGGTGCACTACTGCGTCACGAACATGCCTGCGGCTGTGCCAAACACTTCGACCCTCGCGCTGACCAACGCAACCTTTCCCTACGTACTCAAGCTGGCAAATGAGGGCGCGGAAGCCGCCATCAAGGCCGATGCAGGTCTAGCGGAGGGCGTGAACACCTACAAGGGAACACTCACGTATCAGGCGGTTGCAGAGTCGCAGGACAAATCCTGGAAAGCAGTCGCGGAACTGCTGTAGCCCGCAAATGGTTATGAGAACGGGAAAGCCTGTATCACTCCGCGTATAGCGAAAGGGTACAGGCTCTTTTCGTTTCTTTTTCTGTAACGCCTATAATCGCGAACACCGTCACAGGAGGCATGAACATGGGCACAACACGCCAGCGCAAGATTGTGATGATTGTGCTGGGTGTATTCCTTCTCCTCTTGTTTCTCGGTCTTGCCGCGCTCAATGCGTTCCGGCTGAGCTTTCTCACGCCGGATACGCTGGGCGGTATCTTTCTCTTTATCGCTGTCGCAGTTCTTGTTTTCCTGATCTTCCTTGCCATCCTCGTTTTGCTCATGCGCAACGTTCTGAAGTTGTACGCAGAGCAGCGCAGCCGTGTGTTGGGCGCACGTTTGCGAACGCGGATGCTGTTAGGTGCAGTGCTGCTCAGCTTGCTGCCGGTGGGCTGCATGTATGGCTTCAGCTACCTGTTGATGAACCGTGCTATCGAGCGCTGGTTTGCTCAGCCTTCGGACCATCTCCGGCAGGAGTCCATTGCTGTATCGCGTGATCTTTCCCGCTACATTGCTGCGAACGCACGGTCGGAGGCGGAAGAGATTGCCAGTGTCATCTCTGAAGCTGGACCTGATGTAACATCGGCGACGCTGCAACGCGCCATGCAAAGCCATGAGGTGTCGCTGCTCGGAGGATTCGCTCAGGTCTATAGCGGCGATGTGGTGGTGTCGCGTTTCCACACGCCACCCGATCCTGCGGTCCTGAGCGTGTTACAGCCACCCGATACGCTCCCTGCGGAAGACGAGGCGTTGAGTTCGCCTCTGCAGAAGCGTGACGGCGGTACGGTGAATGCCATGTTGCTGGCCGGTATCCGGCGCAACGATGAGCCAATTCTCACGGCAGGTGGCATTGATTACATCCTTGGCTCTGCGCACACGTCGTCGGGTCTCCTGGTGGTCTCAGGAGCGCCGCTGCCCAGCGGCATGACGGCGCATATCGCCACGTTGAATCGCGCGGGCCAGCAGTATTGGCAATTGTTCCGCATGCGTCAGCAGGTGCGCGCCACCTACATGATGTTGCTGATGATGATCACGGGCCTTGCGCTGTTCATCACCAGTTGGCTTGCGCTCCATCTCTCCAAGCAGGTAACGAAGCCCGTAGAAGCGCTGGCCGATGCTATGAGCGCCATTGCGCAGGGCAATTATCAGCAGCGCGTGGAAGCATCTGCCACCGAAGAGCTCGGCGACCTGGTACAGACCTTCAACACCATGGCCGACGATCTGGAGTCCAGCCGCCGCATGGTGGAGAAGACCACGCTGCAGATCTTTGAAGCCAACGTAGAAGTTGAGGCGAGGCGTCGCGAGCTGGAAACCATGCTGCAGACCATTCCTAACGGCGTGGTCATGCTGGATGTGGATCGTCGCATTCGCGTGGTGAATCGAGCCTTCAGCGAAATGCTGGACCCAGGCGGTCAACGCGCCTTCGTGGGATTGCTGCTGGACGAAGTGATTGCTCCAGAAAGTCTGGAAGTAATTGACCGCCTTTTGCGCCGCAGTCATCGCATGGGTTCTGCTTCGGCGGAGACGGAGATGCCCACGCACAACGGCATGTTGAACCTTGCCATAACCGCGGCAATCCTTGAAACCACCAGCGGAGGCACGCGTCTGCCCGCGGGCTACGTGTTGGTATTGGAAAACGCAACGGAACTTCTGCGCGCGCAGAAACAGTCTGCATGGAAAGAAGTGGCGCGCCGTGTTGCACACGAAATCAAAAACCCGCTCACTCCTATTTCATTGAATGCCGAACAGATTCGTCGCCACATCGTTCGTCTTGGCGATCTGTTGCAACAACATCAGTTGGAATCTCTTTCTGTCGGCACGATTCGCCGTTCCAGTGAAGTGATCAGCGCTTCGGTGGAGAGCATGCGCGGGCTTGTGGATCAGTTTTCATCGCTTGCCGAATTTCCCAATGCGCAACCGCGACCCGCGGACCTGAACACCATCCTTGAAAACACGCTCAGTCTGTTTGCGGGGCGACTTACCAACATCACAGTAGTGAAGTCATTACAGCCGCGTTTGCCACTCGTGATGGCCGATCCCGAAGCCATCAAGCGTGCGCTGTCCAACCTGATCGACAACGCTGCAGAAGCCATGACCGGCAGCCTGCTGCGTGAGATTCACATTGAGACGCGACGCAGTGAACAGTCGCAGGGTATGTTGGAGATTGTGGTAGCGGACACTGGTCCCGGCGTCACGGACGACATGCGCGAGCGGCTCTTCCTGCCGTATTTCTCCACCAAGCAGCGCGGCACAGGATTAGGTCTAACCATCGTGGCAAAGATCATGGCGGACCACCAGGGAACCATCCGCGCGGAAAAGAATTTGCCCACCGGAGCGCGTTTCCTGTTGGAACTTCCCATTGCCGCGCCCGTTGAGGGGAGTGGGCAGCACGACATTGCAACGACTTATGAATCCTCCGCATCGGAGTTCTCAAAGGCAGACACTAGGAATGCATCGGCATGACCCACATCCTTGTTGTTGATGATGAAGCGGAGATCCGCGAATCGCTCGAGACCATCCTGCGCGAGGAAGGCTACGTCGTCACTTCCAGCGGTACTGCCAAGGAATCGCTGGAACTGATCCGCGACGTGGAGTATGACGTGGTGTTGCTGGATATCTGGCTACCCGACGGCGATGGTTTGGAGGTGCTGGCGCGTATCCGCGAACTTGCACTCGCCGCGCCGCCGGAAGTGGTCATCATCTCCGGTCACGGAACCATTGAATCCGCAGTGCGAGCCACGAAGTTGGGCGCGTATGACTTTCTGGAAAAGCCGCTATCGCTCGATCGCACACTGCTCGTTCTGAAGAACGCAACCGAAGCACGCCGTCTTCGCCGGGACAACTCTGAGTTTCAGCAACAGCTTGCGCAGAAGGCGTATCTCACGGGCGAAAGCATTCCCATGAAGGCGCTGCGGCAGCAGATTCGCCTGATGGCTCCCACCAACGGTCGCGTGCTCATCTACGGTGAATCCGGCAGCGGTAAAGAGCGCATCGCACGCACCATGCATGCCGAGAGCTTGCGAGCGGACCGTCCCTTCATTGAACTGAATTGCGCAGCCATCCCAGAAGACTTCATTGAAAGTGAGCTCTTCGGCTATCGACACGGCGTTACTCCCGGCGGCCCTCCGGAGAAGCGCGGCACCTTCGAACGTGCGGATGGTGGCACGTTGTTTTTAGATGAAGTGGGTGACATGAGCCTGAAGACACAGGCGAAAGTGCTGCGAACACTGGATGAGCAGCGCTTCTATCCAGTGGGCGCATCGCAGCCCGTTCACGTCGATGTGCGTGTGATCGCCGCAACAAACAAGGATCTGGAAGACGAGATCGTGAAAGGAAATTTTCGCGAAGACCTTTTCTATCGTCTTAACGTCATCCCGTTTTATGTTCCTCCGCTTCGCGACCGCATGGAAGATATTCCATCGCTGGTGCAGGAATTCCTGAGCGAATTCGGCAGGGAGTATGGCCGTCCACGCATCGAGATTTCGCCCGACGCCATTGCTGCATTGAAGCAGTACGCGTGGCCGGGCAATGTTCGTGAACTGCGCAACGTGGTGGAGCGCGTGCTCATTCTAAATCCCAAGGCAATCCGCATCGAACGCAAGCATCTGCCTGCGCTGCTGTCGCGCGAGGGAACGGCGAAATCCAGAGTTGAAGATTTCGGCACACTGTTGCAGGCGCGTGAGGCTTATGAGCGTGACTACATCCTGAAAAAACTGGAAGAATGTCACGGCAACATAAGCCGCGCTGCGGAAGCACTCGGCCTGGAGCGCAGCCATCTCTATCGCAAGATGAAGGCGCTCGGCGTCACGATGAAGGAAGCGTAATGCGATAGCGAACGGTGCCTTCTTCCGCACCTTCGCCATCGAAGCGCATGCCACACTTCTCCATCACACGGATCGATTCCTGCATGGTTGGAAAGGTATGCGCAATGACGCTCTGCACGCCCTGCGCGGAAAATACCTGCAGCATCGCCAGCGTTGCTTCCGTGGCATAGCCATTGCGCTGCCACGGTTTCAGAATGGCGTACCCCGTCTCAGCTTCCTCTGCGCTGATCGGATATCCTCCCACTGTCCCAATCAAAGTCGGTTCAGGTAAGGGAAGCACTATGTAGCGACTCCATCCGATCGTTTCAGGGTGTTCCACAAACTGCTTGCGGAAGAAATCGAAGACGTGCGGTTCCCAGTTGCTGTCAGGCCACTCGGGCGGAACGCGTGCCTCAAGACGCGCAGCAAGATCGGCGTAGCTGGCAGTTTCCGCATCCAGTAGCTCGGGTGTAATAGCCACAAGGCGTAGCCGAGCCGTAAAAATGTCAGAGGTATTCAAGCGATTGTCTCCATCAAGATGGGTTGCAGACCAAGATCAGCGCATGCACCGCGAAGAAGCGGAGCGCGTGCGAAATCACTTAGCGGCAGGAGACAGTCATAGGCGCGGAGTCAGCATAGCAGAGAAGGAAGGTGCAGGGCGATGTTCAGCTAGCGGCATCGTAGGCTCTTCGTAGTCGCTCCAATGCCGTGCCCAGCTCTTTATCGTTGGTAACAGGGAAGAACTCCCATTTGTGGGTATTGCCAGCAATCGGTTTCTGCCGTCGCAGACCGATTGCGTTGGGGTTCTCAATAGCGCGTGTGGCCGGGAGCAAAGCGAAGATCGCGTCGTTGCGATACAGGCTCACCATGCCAAACATCTTGCCGCAACGCGTGCCCGGCCATGCCAGTACTTCGTTTTCCAGCATCACCGAACGGCGACGCATCTCATCGGAGACGCGCGGGAACTTAGGCCTCATTCTCTTTCTTAAGCGTCTGCGAAGCCTGCAACGATTCCAACTGACGCCGCCAATCCAACTCCTCTACAAAGCCCTTCTTTGAACGCCAGTCTTCCTTCACCTTCACAAACAGTTCCAGGAATACGCGAGTGCCCAGCAGGTCCTCGATCTCTTTGCGTGCTGCGGTGCCAATTTGCTTCAGCATGGCGCCCTGCTTGCCGATCAGGATCGCCTTCTGTCCGCTGCGCTCCACAAAGATGGCTGCCGCAATCTTCGTTACCGGCAGCTTCGGCTCTTCATCCTTCTTGGGCTTGCGCTGCGGCCCCGGCTCTTCCCACTTCTCCACTACAACAGCGGACGCGTAAGGCACTTCCTCGCCGGTGAAGAGCAGAATCTTTTCGCGGATTAGTTCCGCTGCCAGAAAGCGCATCGGCTGGTCGGTGAGCTGGTCTTCGGGGAAGTAGCGATTCGCTTCGGGTAGCTGCTCCACAATGCGACCCAGTAACGTATCCAGGCCATCCTTCTTCGCCGCTGAGATCAGTACTGTATCGGTGAAGGAAAACTTCGTAGTCCAGTGCGTGATGAGCGGAAGAAGGTCTTCACGCTTCACCAGGTCAATCTTGTTGAAGACAAGAATCACCGGGCATTCCACGTTGCGCAACATGCTCAACGCAAACGCATCTTCTGCCGCGCTCAGTGCTTTCTTGTCTTCAGAGGGAGTAGGAGACTTACCTTCCACACGCGGAGCCGGTTCATGAATGCGATGCGTCGCGTCCACCAGGAACAGCACCACGTCGCGGCTTTCCAACGCGTCGTGGACTTCCTGCATCATGCGGCGGTCAAGCTGTGTGCTGGGCTTGTGTACGCCCGGCGTATCCACCAGGACAATCTGTGCGGCGGGTAGAGCTGGGCGTGTCTTCGTTTTCGGCTGTGCCGGCTGTTCCAAAACCCCAAGAATACGTGTACGCGTGGTCTGCGCCTTATGTGTAACGATGGCCAGCTTCTCGCCAAGGAGAGCGTTGAGCAGCGTGGACTTGCCTGCGTTGGGGCGGCCGATGATGGAGACGAAACCTGCGCGAAATGCCATTCTGCTTAGTTTACGCGCTCTAGTTTTCGGTGGGGTCGTCAGGAGGCAGCAGGCTTACACGTACGCGCTTCACCAGCCGCGATGTCGCATTGACCACCTCCAGCCGCAAGCCATCCTCTTCCACCACTTCACCCGGATGCGGAATGTGTCCGGCCAGCTCCGAAACAAGGCCGCCCACGGTGCTGGCTTCCAAATCGGTGCGCAGGCGAAGTGGCTCGCGTTCGTCTTCCTCGGCATCTTTCTGCAGCAGATCGCGAAGCTTTGCAACATCCATGTTGCCGGGCACAATCCATGAGCCGTCTTCGTCCTCCAGCACCTCGGCATCTTCATCGTGCTCGTCTTCAATGTTGCCCACGATAGCTTCAATCAGGTCTTCAATGGTCACCAGGCCAGCGACTGAGCCGTATTCATCAATCACAATGCGCATGTGCTGTTTCTCGCTCTGCATCTCGCGCAACAGCTCGTTGACTTTCTTCGGCTCAGGCACAAACGCGGCAGGCCGCTGCATATCTCGCACCGTGCGGGTGTTCGCATCCACGTCGGTGATCTGCAACAGGTCATGCGCAAAGGCAATGCCAGTAATCTCATCGACGGTGTCGCGGTAGACCGGCACGCGCGAGAATGCATTTTCATTCAGCACAGCGGTGAACTCTGCCAGCGTCATGGTGTCCGGGACGGTGAACATCTCCGGTCGCGGCGTCATCACTTCGCGTACGACCAGGTCACCAAACTCCACCACACTGCGCACCAGCGCGCGGTCGCTCTCCTCCAGGATGCCTTCTTCCTCACCTGCTTCCAGCAGCGCATCCACGCCTTCGTCGGGATGGTCTTCCTCTTCCTCGTTATCCGGTTCTGCCAGTGCAACGATGGACTCCAGGAGCCCCAGCGTCAGCGTCAATGGCAGGATCAGGTAGAACAGCACCTGCAACGGAATGCGCGCAGTAGAAACCCATTCGCCACGCGTGCGCGCAAACAATACTTGCGGCAACATGCGATCAAACACGATGATGATCAGCGCAAGCTCTGCCACTGTCTCTGCATACGCAGGCCATCCTCCACCCACGCGCGCGCGATGCACACCAAGAATCAGCGCAAGCAGAGCCAGCGAACCCTGTCGAAGAATGGAAGCGGAGAGTGCAACCGAATCACGCGAAAGCCCCAACCGCGGTTCAATTCGTTCCGTCCATGCATCCAGATTTTCCTGGTATTCGCGCGCAAGGAACTTGCCCATCTCGCTGTACACGCGATCCGCGTACGACGACAGCGTAAGCACCGTCAGCAAAAGCAGGATGGAAAGCGTGAAAAGAAGTGGGCTCATCGCCACGTCCTCTTCGCTGGGCTCTTCTTTGGTGCAGCCTTCTTCGCCGTTGTCTTCTTCGCTTTTGCTGCGGTGCGTTTCTTCGGAGCAGACAGCGTGCGTTCAATCAATCCCGTGGGCAGTTTCAACTTCTCGCGCAATTCAGCTTCAAGCGCGCGCATCTCGCCCTTATCGGTTTCGTGGTCGTATCCGGCAAGATGCAGAACGCCATGCAGCATCAGCGTCCGCAGTTCATCTTCCAGCGAATGGCCATGTTCGTCGGCCTGCCGCTTCGCCGTCTCCAGCGAGATCGCGAGATCGCCAGCGTAGCCTTCTTCATTTTCAAAGGCGGGGAAGCTCAAAACGTCAGTGGGTTTGTTCTTGTGGCGGAAGCTGCGATTTAACTCTTTCAATCGCGCATCGTCCGCCAGCAGTACAGTCACTTCGCCATCCAGTTCGGCGGCTTTTTGTGCACGTTTCAGGAAACGTGAAAGTGTCGCCTTCTGCAGCGAAGGTTGTTTGCCATCAGTTCGACTCGGAGGTTCTGTAACGATCAATGCGCCTCGCGTACCTAGAGAAAAGAAACAGGAGAGGGAAGTCCCTCTCCTGTTTATGCTACCTGTTCTGATGCAAAGTTATTGCGTCTTGCGTACGGTCGGCTTCGTTTCTGTTGCCGGAACGTCGATGCCGCCTTCCAGGCCAAGCGAAAGCTGCTGCTCACGCTGATGTGTTTCGTATGCGCGAACAATGCGCTGCACAAGGTTGTGGCGCACCACATCCTTGTCTTCGAAGTGACAGAAGCCTACGCCCTCCACGCCTTCCAGCACGCCTAGAGCTTCCAGCAGACCGCTGCGTTTCGGATTCGGCAAGTCAATCTGCGTCAGGTCGCCCGTGATGACAGCCTTGCTGTTCATGCCCAGACGCGTTACGAACATCTTCATCTGTTCGTTGGTGGTGTTCTGCGCCTCGTCCATGATGATGAACGCGTTGGACAGCGTACGACCGCGCATGAAGGCTAGCGGAGCTACTTCAATGATGCCCTTCTCCAGCATCTTGTCCACGCGCTCTTTTTCCAGCAAGTCGTAGAGCGCGTCGTACAGCGGACGCAGGTACGGGTCGACTTTTTCCTGCAACGAACCGGGTAAGAAACCTAACCGTTCGCCTGCTTCCACTGCAGGACGCACCAGTACGATGCGTTCGACTTTCTTCGCCATCAACGCGCTTGCCGCCATCGCAACAGCGAGATACGTTTTACCCGTACCGGCAGGGCCAATGCCAAAGGTCATGTCGTTTTGTTCAATGGCCTCGACGTACTTCTTCTGATTGGCAGAACGCGGATTTACCATGCGCTTCACGCCATTGGCTGTACGTTGGCGGCCGCTATCCACAAGTTGTTTCAGTGTGGACGATGGATCAGCCACCGCAAGCTTTACCAGTGCATGGAGCTCAGGTCCGGCCAGCGTTACGCCGCTGCGGCGCAGAGCTTCAAAGTCCTTGAAGATGCGTTCCACCAGCGCCACGTGCTCGTCCGTTCCTTCCACAAGCAGGCCGTTCGATCGAAGGTCGATCGACACGCCCAGCTCCCTCTCCATCCACCGCAGGTTTTCGTCACGAAGCCCGAACAGGGCTTCCGTATGGGGCGTGATTTCGAGCAGGATCTTGGCCAATGTGCGCTATGCCTCCATAGGGCTGCTGTGCGTTGAATTTGCGTGCTGGAAATTAGATGCGGGAGAGACCTCGACGGACTGACTTCCACGCGCCACAGAGATGCGGCGTCGGGTGGAGCAGATCGAATTGGCGAGTATCACCAAATCAGTCGAAGTTGCGCTGAGAATAGCGCCGCGGAACAACATCGTCAAGCGAAGAAACGAGGAAAAAGAGGGCCGAAACCCGAAGGTTTCGGCCCGTCATAGTGAGGAGGTAGTGGTTTGTTAGAAGCTCAGGCGTCCTGAGAGCTGGATTTGACGTTGTGCTCCCAGACCGACCTGGTTGCCAACCGTGGAGGACAGCGTTCCGAAGTTGCTGCCTGCACCGTTTGCACCCGACAGGGCGAACGGTGTTCCAGGCTGCGCGCCGCCGGTTGCAGCGGACGGAATCACCTGTGCCAGACGAATGTTGCCGGGGTTGGCAAAGTTCGGGTGGTTCAGGATGTTGAAAGCATCCGCGACGAACTTGAACCGGAAGCGCTCCGTGAAGGCGAATTCCTTCTGGAGGCTCAGATCCAACTGCACCAGGCCGGGGCCGGTGACATCGTTACGGCGCTGATTACCGAAGCTGCCAGCAGCCGGCGTGGTGAAGGCTGCTGGGTTCAGGAACTGCGGACCCACCGTGGACACCTGATATGCACCGCGTCCGCCAACGTAGGGGTTCACGCCGGGTACGCGGTTCGGACGACGCACGTTACGGCTGTTACCGCCGCCCGGCACGTTCTGGACTGCCGTGGTCTGCACCACGTTGCCCACAAGGACGGGGTTCGCGAAGGTCTGGCCAGCATACGGCGTTCCGGCGTTGCCCACGTAGGCCACGTCAGGACGCGTGATTAGCACGTCGATCGGCACGCCCGTGCGGAAGTTGACGATGCTGCCAATCTGCCAGCCGCCAACAACCGTGTTACCGATGTTGCCCAGGTCGAACGTCTTACCCTTGCCTACCGGCACATCGAACAGCGCGGTTGCGTTCAGAGTGTCGCGGATGTCGTTGATGCCGCGGCCGTATTCAGGTGCCTGGCCATAGATCTGCAGAGGCGCCTGCGCAGTCGTGGCTTCGTTCGAACCCGACGACGTGCCCAGTTCCTTCGCCCAGGTGTACTGCAGGCCCAGCGACAGGCCGTTCGAGAAGCGGCGCTGCAGCGAGGTCTGCAACGAGTGGTACTGGTCCACACCGCCGCTGGTCTTGTAGTCGACTTCCGCAAAACGGTTGCCGAACTGACGGATTGCGGTACCCGCACCCGTTGTGGGGCTCGTCGTCACGCCGGTGATCAGGTTGGTGATGGAGCGTAGGAACAGGTTGCGTCCCGTCGATCCCACATAGCCAACCATGAACTGCATGTTGCCCGGCAGCTGCTGCTGAATGCTGGCCGTGTAGCTGGCCACCTTCTCCGGCACCTTGTAGGTGGGAGCATAGGCGCGCGGCTGATAACCCAGTGTCGGGCTGTTGATGTCGTAGTTCGCGTAGACGTCCGTCTGCGGATTGATCGGATAAACCTTGCCACTGGTCGCCGTACCGCCCGTGTTGGTAAACGTACGGGTCGCGCGGTCATTGGCTTCCGGCTGAATCTGATCTTCTGTCTGTCCGGGGCCGAAGTACCATCCACCACCAAGGCGAAGAACGGTCTTGTCATGCAGGCTGGCCGGAGCGTAGGTCAGGCCCAGGCGGGGCCCGAAGTTCTGCGTGCTGGAGTACCAATCGCCCTTGAAGCTGGGGTAGATGGTGCCTGCAACCATGTCGAAAACCACGTTCTTGTTGCGCACTTCATGCAACGGCGAATAGTACTCGTAGCGCAGACCATAGCTCAGCGTCAGGTTGGGCTTAATCTTCCACTCATCCTGTGCATAAGCGATGTAGTACGCCTGCTTCACCTGTGCGTTTCCGCTCAGGCCCGTGAACGGGCTCTTATCGCTCAGTGTGCCGTAGAACTGAATCTGATCCGGTACGTTGTTCGCGAAGTTCGTGAAGCTGTTGTAGGTGTACGTGGTGCCACCGATCTGGTCGTTGTACAGCGACAGCGGGCGGATCTCAAAACCAACCTTCGTGTTGTGGTTGCCGATCACGTAGCTGAAGTTGTCAATGTATGAGTAGCTCTGGCCCGTGTAGGGAGCGCCCGTGCCGTTAAACGACGACGACAGCGAAATCAGCGCGCCAACGTTGGTCAGACCGGCAATTGCGATACGCGAAGAGCTGAGATCCACACCACCGGTAGGACCGGCGACGCCCTTCACGCGCATCTTGATGCCGTTGTAGCCGAACTTGGTTTCGTTGAACATGCGCGGCGACAGCACCTGGTTCAACGCCAGCACGGCGTTCTGCGGTACTTCTACCTGGTTAAAGCGGCTCAGCGAAGCATCCTGCACCTGCGACGATACGCCCTGATCGCGGTTGTAGCGCGCATACAGGTTGAACCGGTCGTTGAAGTGATAGTCGAAGCGGATATGGCCGAAGTCTTCCTGGATGCGATTCTGGCCAATGCTGATAAGGCCGGATGCACCGTTGTTCGCGACGGGGAACGCGGCCAGCAGCGGCTGCAGTGCCGGGTTGGTTACCTGTGCACGCTGTGCAGCGCTCAGTGTCGTGGACGAATAGGGAACAGCCCAACCCTGACGCAGACCTTCGTAGACCGCCGCGAAGAACAGCTTGTCCTTGATGATGGGGCCGCCAACCGATCCGCCAAACTGGTTCAGGCGGAACTTCGGCGTGTTGTTGGCAGTGTTACGGCGGTTGAAGTAGTTACGCGCGTCGAAGAAGTCGTTACGCACATACTCAAACAAACTGCCGTGAAGAGCGTTGCCACCACTCTTGGTCACGAAGCTGATCTGGCCGCCCGTACCGGTACCCAGTTCCGCAGGGTAGTTCGACGAGTCAACGCGGAATTCCTGAACCGCTTCCAGTGACTGCTGCAGACGGAAGGTCGAGGTCAACTCGCCGTTCAGGTTGCCCGGAGACGTATCGATGATGCTCGTGGCTTCAATGCCGTCCAGACGGATGATGTTCTGTTCCACAGCGCGGCCGGAGAAGTGCATGTTGTCAAAGGTGCCGCTGCCCGTGTTGGTCGCACCCGGCGTCAACAGATACAGCTGCGAAATCTGGCGACCGTTGATCGGAAGGTTCTTGATTTCGCGCTCGGGAACGTTGCCGCCGATTTTCGCCGACGACGTATCCAGATCCACCACGCTGCCAGCGTTTACTGTGACAGACGTCTCTGCGCCAGCAACGCCTACGGAGAAGTTCTTCGTCACTTCCTGGCCCACGGCCAGAACCACGTTCTTCTGCTCATTGTTTGAGAAGCCGGCAGCCGTGATCAGGACGTCATAGGTTCCCGGTGGCAGGGATACTGCCACATACAGGCCGTCGCCGTTGGTGGTCACCAGGCGCTCTTGACCGGTACCAAGGTTGCGGATGCTTACCTGCGCATTGGAAACGGCAGCCCCGCTGGGATCGGTAACGGTACCTGTGAGCCTTGCCGTGGTGGTCTGTGCTCCAGCGGCTGCAGCGGAAAGACACGCAATCAGAGCGATGCGCGTGGGGACATGGAAAAACTTATCTGGCCTCATGCTTTCGAGGATTCTCTCCGCGCGTTGCCCAATGTTTACAGCAGGGTGAATGTACTGTTACAACCCGCGGATTATTGGGGAAATTTGAGCCAAATGTTCGTTCGGTAACAAAGTTTCCGCTAACTGAAACTCTGTCATTCGAACAGTCCGGAACCGGATGCGAACATAAAGATATGAGGGTCTTCCTGTTCGTCCTGATGGCCACGGTCTTTGAAGCGGTCGGCGACGCGGTCATCCGGATCGCGATTGCGGCGCCCAGGCCGTACATGCGCATTGGCTTTTATCTGCTTGGGACGGCGCTGCTGGCGCTTTATGGCACGTCGCTCAATTTGGCCCCGGTAGAGTTCGCCACCGTTACGGGTTTGTACATCGCGACTCTGTTCGTGGTCTTCCAGATTACGAATTACGTCCTGCTGCACACCGCGCCCACCCTGCCGGTAGTGGTGGGTGGATCGTTGATCGTGGCCGGTGGCTTGACGGTCTATTTATGGAAATAAGAGGGGAACCTCTTGCGTCAACGCCCAGAATCCGGTACCGTAGAAGGGTTGGAGAAACTGCGGCAGACCCGTGCTGTGGAGGCTCCCATCTTGCAGCCGGCCTGAAATGGTGACGGCGCGACCAGATTTCAGCCCTGACAAGCGGCAAACGGAAGAGAAAAGAATTCGATGGCAAATCACGTATCGTCCCTGAAGCGCTCCAAGCAGACCATTGCAAAGACTGCAGTCAATCGCTCCAACAAGACCAAGCTGCGCGGTTCGCTGCGCCAGCTGCGCGAGGCCCTCGTAAAGGGTGATGTCGAAGCTGTGAAGACACAGTACCGCGCAACCGTCTCCATCCTGGACAAGAGCGTCCAGAAGGGCGTGCTGCACGACAACACTGCATCGCGCTACAAGAGCCGCCTCAACGCTCGCGTGAAGGCTCTGGCCACCAAGGCTGCTTAAGCTCACACGAAAGTTTTCATCTCTCGCAAAAGGCACGGATGCTATCCGTGCCTTTTGCTTTTACACTCGTCCATAAGAGTGCTTCCGCATGCTTCCAACTGACGTAAACAACCAGACCTTCTCCCAGCGCGGCGAAAAAATCGCGCCGGGCAAGCTGGCTGCTGCTCAGTATGTGATCGCGTTCATTCTTCTGGTGTTGTTTGCCGGACTGTGGCGACTGCAGGTGTTGGGCGCGGAAAACTATCGCCTGCTGGCAGAGGCCAATCGAGTCCGCAAGGTTCCGATTCTCGCGCCGCGTGGCCGTCTTTTCGATCGTGAAGGCCGCCTGCTGGTCGACAACTACTCCTCCGTCACCTGTTTCCTGTTGCGCGAACAGATGCGCGATGCCGACCTGCCGCTGATCGCCGAGGGGCTGCACCTGCCCATGGACCAGCTCCAGTACATCCTGCACCACTATCAGTACGCGCCAAAATACCAGCCCATTCCGCTGAAGCAGGACATCACGCCGGACGAACAGGCTTTCATCTCCGCTCATTTCAATGAGTTACCGGAGCTGGAAACCCTGGAAGAACAGCGCCGGCTGTACCCGCGCGACGGTTTCGCTGCCCACCTGATCGGCTACGTCGGCGAAATCAGCGAAAACGACCTCAAGAATCCCAAGTACGACTTCTACGAACCCGGCGACGTAGTAGGAAAATTCGGCGTGGAAGAGGCGTATGACGCCATCCTGCGCGGCACCGACGGCTCGCGCGATGTGATTGTGAACAGTCACGGTCGCGAAATCGGCAAGCTGGGCGAAGAACTCGCCGTCCCCGGCAAAGACCTGAAGCTCACCATCGATCTGGATCTGCAGATGGTCGCGGAAAAGGTGATGGAAGGCAAAAATGGCGGCCTCGTCGCCATGGACCCGCACACCGGCGAGATCCTTGCAATGGTGTCAAGACCCACCTTCGACCCGAACCAGTTCGCGGTGCGCCTCTCCCGTTCGTACTGGAACGGCATCATCACAGACGCGAATCATCCGCTGATGAACAAGGCCATTCAGGCGCAGCTTGCGCCGGGTTCCACGTTCAAAGTCATCATGACTCTCGCAGGCCTGCAGGAGAATGCTGCGCAGGATCTGCGCGTCGTGTGCAACGGCGGCGCCACGTTCTTTGGCCACTTCTTTGGCTGCGATCGCCACCACGGTTCGGTAGACATCCGCAACGCTCTGCCGTACTCGTGCGACACGTATTACTACACGCTCGCGAACAAGCTCGGCATCGACACGATTGCGAAATACGGTCATGAAGTCGGCATCGGTCAGAAGACCGGCGTCGATCTCCCCGGCGAGGCCTCCGGCATCATGCCTTCGCCGGAATGGAAGCTGAAAGCTCAGCGCGACAAGTGGTACGCGGGCGAGACGATCTCGGTCGGCATCGGTCAGGGTGCCACCCAGGCCAGCCCCATTCAGTTGGCACGCGCACTCAGCGGCATCGCGTCCGGTGGCGTCTTCATCCGGCCCCACTCGGTCATGGCAGACCAGATCGATCCCCAGATGCAACAGGCGCTTGAAGAGACCTATCCCGGCACCGGAAAGAAGCGCATCGACATCACACCGGAGAACTGGGAAGCCATCACCGACGCCATGGCGAACGTGACGCAAAGCAGCATCGGCACCGCGGCGGAAGCACATTTGGAAGGCATCGACTTCGCCGGCAAGACTGGCACAGCCGACGTCATTAGCGGACGCAAGAAGGGAACCGCAGACAAGGCCACCTTGCCCAACGCGTGGTTCGTCGGCATGACGCCACGCCGCAACCCGGACATCGTCGTAGCCGTTCTCTGGGAGCATGGCTACTGGGGCAACAACTCGGCCAAGCTAGCCGCGCAGGTCGTCAACGCGTTCGTTGAAAAACAGCGTAAGAAGGTCGGAAACCTGCGGTTGGTGCAGGCAGCCTTACCGCAGCCACCAAATCAGGACACTGGCACGAAGGACGACAAGCCCACACAACCTTCCGCCAGCGCGAAGCCGATTGCGCCTGCTGACAAGGACAACGCAAAGCCTTCCTCGCAGCCCGTGGCGCTGAAGCCGAAAGAACAGAAGCCCGCCGCTTAGCGACTGGCCTGATCGTCGGTGCCACTTATACTGAACTCAGCCGCAGATGACCCGTTTTTCCGCTTATCGTGACTTTGACTGGACGCTCTTCGGCTTCGTGATGCTGATGAGCCTCATCAGCGTTCTGGAAATCTACTCCGCCACAATGCACACCAAATTCCACGGCTTCCACACGAAGCAGATGGTCTTTTTGGCCATCGCCGTGCCATTGATGTTCATCGTCTCGTTGATCGACTACCACCGCTTGCTCGAGATTGCACACTGGGCCTACGGTATCAGCATCGCGTCGCTGCTCGCCGTGCTTGTCGTGGGCAAAAAAGTGCTGGGAGCACGACGGTGGATTGCCCTTCCCGGCGGCATTCACTTCCAGCCATCGGAGTGGGTGAAGCTCGTGCTCATTGTGGCGGCAGCGCGTTATTTCTGGGGTCTGTCGGGCAAGGATGATCTGGACTGGAAAGACATCGGCAAAGCCTTTGCGCTCATCGGCATTCCCATGCTGCTGGTGCTCAAGCAGCCCGATCTCGGCACAACAATGACATACTCGCCCATCCTTGTGGCGGGTCTGTTCTTCGGCGGCATCTCGTGGAAAAAGGCCACCGTTCTCATCGTTACCTTCGTCGTGATGGTGGCCGGGATATGGACAAGCGGCAAGGTTCTCAAGCCGTATCAGAAGGCGCGTCTCACCAGCTTCCAGCACCCCGAAAACGATCCCAAGGGAAGCGGCTACCAGGTACGGCAATCACTCATCGCCGTGGGTTCCGGCGGCATCTGGGGCAAAGGTGCAACCAAGGGAACGCAGACCCAGGGCGACTTCCTTCCCATCCCCTACACCGACTTCATCTTCGCGGCGCTCTGCGAAGAACACGGATTTGTCGGCGCTGCGCTGGTGTTGATTCTCTACTTCCTCATCCTCATCCGCCTCGTGCAAAACGCGCAGACGGCGAAGGACCCGCCAGGAACTCTACTAGTTATGGGCGTCGCAGCGGTCATGATCTTTCAGATCGCCATCAACATCGGCATGGTCCTGGGAATGATGCCGGTCACTGGTATCCCTCTGCCGCTGCTCAGCTACGGCGGGTCCAGCATCATCTTCACGTTCCTTGCACTGGGCATCGTGATGAATGTGCGCATGACCCGCTTTGTTAACTAGAACAGTTTAGAGGGCCGGTGAACCCGCTCCCGACAACACCACCGGCACCCGCACCCACTGCATTCCCGCGGCCTTCGCTGCGGCGATGCCGGCATCGGCATCTTCAAATACCAGGCAGTCTTCCGGGGCAATCTTCAGAAGTTCCGCGGCCTTCAGGAACGGTTCAGGATCGGGCTTGCCTTTGCTGTAATCTTCCGCACCCACCAGCACATCGAAGCGATCCAGAATCCCAAGTGCGGTGAGCGTCTTCACGATGTTTTCGCGCGGCGATCCTGACACCACGGCCAGCGGAATCTTTCCGTATTGCGCGGTGATGTGTGCCAGGACTGAGGCGATCGGCTTGATGTTCGCCACGCCCAGCAGATATTGCGCTTCCTTGTCGGCAACGATGGCTTCGGGGTCCATGGTGTAACCAAAGCGTTCGTTCAGCAACTTCACCACGCCCACGGGCGGAACGCCTGCCCACTCGTAGAACAGATTTTCCGGAAACGTGCCGCCATGGGCGCGAATCGTATCCGTCCACGCTATGAAGTGTGCGGGCATGGAGTCCGCAATCGTTCCATCCAAATCGAACAGGTACGCCTTGAAATTGCCCGAGGGAAGGGCCAGTGATTCACCGGACAAATCGTTTCTCCTGCTCTTATGATATCGATGTTGTTGGCGGACCAGCTTTGCGGAGGTTGAATGACTGCCGGTGTGTTGATGCTTCTGTTATTTCAATCTGCGACACCACGGCCTTCGCCCATCACTCCACCGAAGCTGCTTAAGATCCAGAAGCCCGATTGTGGCAAGGGAGCGGCCTGCTACGGGATACATGGCGACATCACCGTTGTTGCTGATGTCCTTGAAGATGGCACGGTGGGTAAGACGGAAGCAACGGGCAGCGACCCTGTTCTTGTCGAAGCCGCGGTAGCCGCAGCGAAGACCGCGGTATTTGAGCCAGGCAAGTTCCTCAACAAACCAAAGAGCATGAACTTCGATCTGAAGTTCCACTTCTGAGGGCATGCAGATCCCTCCGCCTCGCTGTGGATGTCAACGGTGGATAGTGCCGAGGCTTGATAAACTCGGCTGTAGATGATCGACCTTGCGTTTTCCATTCTTGCGGCTGACTTCGCCAACCTTGGTGAGGACATTGCCACGGCCGAACGTGCCGGTGGCACCGTTTGCCATGTAGATGTGATGGATGGCCACTTTGTGCCCAACATCACCTTCGGACCACCCGTTGTGGCCGCTGTACGCCGTTGCACCAACCTGCCGTTGGACGTCCACCTCATGATCGAAGACCCGGATCGCTACATCCCGGATTTTGCCAAGGCGGGTGCGGATTGGATCATCGTCCATCAGGAAGTTTGCCGCCATCTGCATCGCACGCTCTCGCAGATCCGCGAACACGGCATGCAGCCCGCAGTCGTCATCAACCCAGCCACGCCGGTAGAGACGCTCATTGAAGTGCTGCCCATGGTGCATCACGTGCTGGTCATGACGGTGAATCCCGGCTTTGGCGGCCAGAGCTTCATCCCGCGCTGCGTGGAGAAGGTGCGGCATCTTGCGTCGTTGCGTGAGGAGATGAACCTCAACTTCCGCATTGAAGTCGATGGCGGTATCGCCGTCGATACCGTGGGAGAGGTCGTTCGAGCCGGTGCTGACCTGCTGGTGGCGGGTTCCGCAATCTTCGCAGGCCCCGGAAATCAGGAGCAAACGGCAAGGAACGCCGAGGAATTCCTCCGCGTGGCGCGTTCAGCGGGTGAAATCCTGGTGTAGCAACATCCCGCGGATTTCCTCGTCCAACAGGGAAACCGTCCCAACGGCGCCCGCGTGATTCGTCAGTGGGCTTTAGAATGAATTGAGCTTTATTCCGGCAGCAAGATCGGCCGCCGGACCCAGGGGTTTCAGGCATGGTTTCACTCTTCGGGAAGTCGGCATTGCCGCGTTCCTTCTTCATTCGCCGCGGCGTTGCGGTCGCTCTCTTAATGGGCGGTATCGCAGCTTCGGCATGCGCGCAGCAGTCGCTTCCTCCGGGAACCACCACTGCCACACCCGACGACCAGACGCCCACCGCTGTCCTCAGCAACAACTCCGGTAAGAAGACGCGTAAGTCCACACAGGATAAGAAGGACGAGAAGGTCGTCCAGTCCAAGGACACCGTCAAGAGCGAGAAGGCCCGCAAGCAGCAGATGAAGGTGAATCCGCTGGGCGACGTCAAGAGCTCACAGCCGGACAAGCTGCTGTATGACAAGGCGATGGTCGCTATCAATAAGGGCCGCTTTGAAGTCGCACGTCTCGATCTGCAGACACTGCTTTCCACCTACCCTGACTCGGAATACCAGATGCGCTCGAAGTTGGCGTTCGCCGACAGCTGGTATCGCGAAGGCGGCAGCGCCGCGTTAGCACAGGCGGAAACGGAATATCACGACTTCATCATCTTCTTCCCGAATGCTCCGGAAGCCGCGGAAGCTCAGATGCGCATCGGTGACATCTACTTCAAGCAGATGGACCGCCCCGACCGCGATTACACCAAGGGCATCCACGCGCAGGAAGAGTATCGCAACATGCTTGCCCAGTATCCGGATTCCTCTCTGGTTCCGGAGGCAAAGCAGCATCTTCGCGAAGTGCAGGAAGTGCTCGCTCAGCGCGAACACTCCATCGGCGAGTTCTACGCTAGCCACGAGAACTGGGTCGCCAGCATTGCGCGTCTGCAGACCGTGGTCGATACGTATCCGCTCTACAGCCACATTGACCAGGTACTCATCAGCCTCGGCGATGCCTATGAGGCACAGTCGCGCTTCATCCGCACACTGCAGCTGCCGGAAGACGCAAAGGCTCGCCTCCTGAGGACCTACGACGATCAGGCTGCCGCTGCATATTCCCGCGTGGCCACACAGTATGCAGCATCGGCCCACGTCGAAGATGCGCGCGACCGCCTCGACGCCATGAACCGGCCCATTCCTGAGCCAACGCCAGAGCAGCTTGCTGCCAGCCAGGCCCTGGAAGACAGCCGTCAGACGTACACCCTGGCCAACCGTGCCAAGGGCCTGATCTTCCGCGGACCAGACACCGTGCAGACCGCCCGCATCGGCGATCCGGCTCTGGCTGATCCCAAGGCAACGCTTGCACCGGAAGTGGCACATCGCAGCGAAGAGGCCTACAAGGCCGCGCTTGATCCCAAGGCAACCGTGCCCGCTGTTGGCGCAAATGCTCCTGGGGACAATGCAGCGCCTGCTGCGGATGCTTCCGCTACTGGAACCACTGCGGCTGGAGCAGGAAGCGCTCCGGCATCGTTGCAGGACATTCCCGCTGAGAACGCAGCGCCCACCACTGCAGGAAGCAGCTTTACCGATACCCCAACGGGCGTCGCCACACCGACCTCTACCGGTAGCCGCAGCACGGGCGTGACGATTCTCTCGCCCGGAGCCACGGACAGCACCGGCAATTCGTCCACACCTCCGGCAGCAGGCAGCGTCCCTGCAGGCACCATCTCCGGTGTAGGTCCGCGCAACAACACGGACCTTCCCGCAGTGGAGAAGGCTGCCGAGGCTCCCGATGCGGTGAATGATGTCGCAGGACAGAAGACACCCGCTGGTCAGGCTCCTGTGCTGGACAAGAACGGCAAGCCCAAGAAGGTGAAGCCGGGGATCGACAGGGACGAAGAGTCCTCCAGCACGAACAAGAAAAAGAAGGGCCTCAAGAAGCTCAATCCCTTCTAAACACCAGCGAGTCATCGCAACGAAAGAGGCAGCCTTCGGGCTGCCTCTTTTCATGCACTACACGGGTTTATCGCAACGCGCTACACTTGCAATCCATGCGACCCATTAGCCTGTTCGCCGCCGCTTGTTTTGCTGTTCTACCCCTTGCTCACGCACAGACCGCTTCCTCTCCTGCCTCCGCGCAGGGCATGGTCGCTCCTCCGCAGATCGTCTCGCCTGACGTTGCAACGGACGGCACAGTGACCTTCCGTGTCGAAGCGCCTAATGCGAAGAAAGTCACGGTCACGGTTGAAGGCATGGCCAAAGCCGTGGACATGCAGCAGAACCAGAACAACGGTGTGTGGGAAGCTTCCGTAGGCCCGCTGCGACCCGATTACTACGGCTACACCTTCGCCATTGATGGCAAGCGCACACTCGACCCGCGCAACGCTGCCATCCGCCCGAACCTTATCAGCCCCACCACAGTCGTTCACATTCCCGGAGCAACGCCGCTCCCGTGGGAGATGCAGGACATCCCGCATGGCGAAGTCACACACCTCTTCTACCGCTCAAAACTCGTCACGCCCGATGCCGATGACGACGGCTACCGCAACATCTGGGTCTACACACCGCCAGGTTACGACCCGAAGCGCAAAGAGAAGTATCCCGTCCTCTACCTGAACCACGGCTACTCCGATGACTCCAACGGATGGACGCAGGCAGGCCAGGCGAACCTCATCATGGACACACTGCTCCACGACGGCAAGATCAAGCCAATGGTTGTTGTTATGCCGCTCGGTTACGGCACCATGAGCATCGTCCACGCGGGCTGGAACCGCGTCGGTAGCATGATTTTTAAGAACCAGCAGCTCTTTGAAGACCAGCTTCTGCACGAAGTCATCCCCATGGCTGAAGCGCGTTACAACATCGCGAAAGACCGCAATCACCGCGCCATCGCAGGCCTTTCGATGGGCGGCGGCCACAGCATCTACACCGGCCTGAACCACCCGGAGACGTTTGCTTACGTGGGCGCATTCTCATCTGCCGTCGTCTCACCCGCGCTGGCAAATGAGGGCTGGCGCAGCGCGGCGAATGAAGAGGCATGGGCCAAAGGCTTCGAAGCCATCGTTCCCAACTTCAAAACGCAGCAGCCGCTGAAGCTGTATTGGGAAAGCTGCGGCACAGAAGACTCTCTCATTACCGCCAACCGCGCCTTCGGCAAGTGGGCGAAAGCCAACATCCGCACAGAGAAACCAGATGGCATCCAGGTCCGCGAAACCCCCGGCATGCACACCTGGATGGTCTGGCGCGACGACCTGGTCGACTTCACACCGCTGTTGTTCCGGTAACCTCAAGTCGCGACAAATGTGAGCCGTGGATCGGAAAGATACACGGCATCGCATAATTCAAATATTTCTGGGGCTACATCGGTTCCAATGACATCTTCACGGTGAAGAGCCTTACCCACAAGAGGGCTCTTTGCCACTGGACGGTCAGATGCATTGCCAACCATGAAACCCGGACCTGCCTCTTGGTCATTGCGGAACAAAACTGTCGCGGCTCGTCGGTTATTGGGATGGGAGTTTTCTCCCCAGTCTCCGAAGATGAAATCGAAGACCGCCTCGCCATTGTGGCTCGGGTTCCATTCAACGAAATAAGCTGCTCGAGTTCTGTCTGGGGATTGAACGTAACCCCATACTCGGGTTGTATTCTCACCGCAACATTCGCATGGGCCGAATTCTTTTCGATGTTCCTCGCTGAATTCAATGCTGAGTTCGCTGTTTGGAGCCTGAATTACTGGCATTTACAGATCCTACTCGAGCGCGACATTTGAGAACCCGGTATCCTGAAAGGAGCGCACAACAGCGCTCCTTTTCTTATGCCGAACGAACTTCCCAAAGCCTACGACCCCGCCGCCATCGAACAGAAATGGGCGGACTTCTGGGTCGCCGAAAAACTTTTCGACACCCCGCTGAACCAGCCCTCCGATGGCCGCAAGCCATTCGTCATGCTGCTGCCGCCGCCCAACGTCACGGGCCGTCTGCACATGGGCCACATGCTCAACCAGACGGAGATGGACATTCTCGCCCGCTGGCACCGCATGCTGGGCGAAGAAAGCGTCTGGGTACCCGGCACCGACCACGCCGGCATCGCCACGCAGATGATGGTTGAAAAGCAGCTCAAGGCCGAAGGCACCAACCGTAAAGAACTCGGCCGCGACGCGTTCCTCGATCGCGTGTGGCAGTGGAAGTCGCAGTACGGCGGCGCCATCACCACACAGATGAAGCGCCTCGGCGCGTCGGTCGACTGGGGACGCGAATACTTCACCATGGACGAGAACCTGTCCAACGCGGTGACAGAAGCTTTCGTGCGCCTGCATGAACAGGGCCTCATCTATCGCGGCAGCTACATCGTCAACTGGGACCCCATCCAGCAGACCGCCGTGTCCGACCTCGAAGTCGAACACAAGGAAACCGTCGGCAAGATTTATCACATCCGCTATCCCTTCGCAGACGGCAGCGGCTCCATCGTCATCGCAACCACGCGCCCTGAAACGATGCTGGGCGACGTTGCTGTTGTCGTGAATCCGGAAGACGAACGTTACAAGGCGCTCCTCGGTAAGACCATCAAGCTGCCGCTCGTAGGCCGTGAAATCCCGTTGCTCGCAGACGAATGGGCCAAGCCTGAATTCGGCACCGGCGCTGTTAAGGTAACGCCTGCGCACGATCCGAATGACTACGAGATCGGCAAGCGTCATCAGTTAGCTGAGTTAACCATCATGGACGAGACCGCGCACATCGACCTGCCCGGCTCGCCCTATCACGGCCTCGATCGTTACGAAGCGCGCAAGAAGATTCTCGAAGACCTGGAAGCACAGGGCCTGCTCGTCGAAATCAAGGACCACACACTTGCGATTGCAACATCGCAGCGCAGTGGCGCAGTCATTGAGCCGCGTTTGTCGATGCAGTGGTTCATCAAGATTCAACCGCTTGCTGACAAGGCCATCGCAGCCGTCGAAGAAGGCCACATCAAGTTCACGCCACCCATGTACGCCAAGACGTACTTCGAGTGGATGCGCAACATTCATGACTGGTGCATCTCGCGTCAGCTCTGGTGGGGCCACCGCATCCCGGCGTATCACTGCCCACAGTGCGGCACCACCTGCGTTGCACGCACACGTCCGGAACGTTGCGGCTCCTGCGATCACGCAGAACTGCAGCAGGAAACTGACGTGCTCGACACATGGTTCTCCAGCGGTCTTCTGCCGTTCACGGTCTTTGGCTGGCCGGAACCAACGGAAGACTCCGCGAAGTTCTATCCGACAGATCTTCTCGTCACTGGCTTTGACATCCTCTTCTTCTGGGTCGCCCGCATGATCATGCTGGGCACACACTTTATGCTCGACGTGCCCATGCCCGACGGCAGCAAGCGTGAACTGAAAGATGCCGTGCCCTTCCGCGATGTCTACATCCACGCACTCGTGCGCGATGCCGATCGTCAGAAGATGTCCAAGACCAAGGGCAACGTGATCGACCCCATTGAGATCATCGAGCGCTTCGGTACTGATGCGGTGCGCTTCACACTCGCATCGCAGGCATCGCCCGGTACGGACATCGCATTCAGCGAAGCGCGCACCGAAGGCTATCGCGCCTTCGCCAACAAGATCTGGAACGCTGCACGCTTCCTCTTCCTGCAGATCGACCGCGCACGCGCCGCTGGTTACAAGATGACCATGGGCGCAGCGAACCCGGTCGGCGCTCTGCCAGAGATCACGCCCATTGAAACGCGCTGGATCTTCGCGTGCCTCAATGCAGTGACCGTTGAAGTGGATAAGGCACTGAAGGACTATCGTTTCGACGAAGCCTCCAACGCCGTCTACCAGTTCTTCTGGGGCGAGTTCTGCGACTGGTATCTCGAACTCGTAAAGCTGCGTCTCGATTTCCCGGAACTAAAGGAAGGCGAACAGCCTATCCAGAACCCGGAGACAGCCATCTCGCTCGCAGGACTCGTCGGCGTCTTCGAAGCGTCGCTGCGCCTGTTGTCGCCATTCATGCCCTTCCTCACAGAAGAACTGTGGCACGCGCTGTACGAAGGCAAGCCCTACGCAAAGAGCATCGCACTCACACGCTTCCCGCAGCCCAGCGACTTCCCGGCAGACGACACCGCAGTCTCCGCCATTAGCACGCTGCAGGAACTTATCAACACCATCCGCGGCCTGCGCAAGGATTTGGGCGTTCCTGAAAAAGAAGCTGCTCCCATCCTCATCCACGGCGACCACCGCACTCTTGCACTCGCCGACGCGCATCGTGACATGCTGGCAAAACTGGCACGTGTCAGCGATGTCGACTTCGCATCAGAAACTCTCACCGGAACCGACGCACGTTCCGGCGTGGGTTTCGATGTGCGGGTCGTCTACGAACGCCAGATCGACGTCCCCGCAGAGCGCGAACGCCTTACCAAGGAAATCGCCAAGCTGACCAAGGGCCTCGAAGCAGCCAACCGCCAGTTGGGTAACGAAGGCTTCATGGCCAAGGCACCGGCAAACGTCATTGAGGGCCTGAAGAAACAACAGTCTGAAACGCAGTTGCTCTACGACAAGGCAAAGGCCGCACTCGAAGCGCTACCCGCGTAAAAGCTGTAAGTACATAGCAAGCCAATGGAATGCCGGACTTAACAATAAGTCCGGCATTCCCGTTTTATCGTTACAAAACTTAACCGAACAATTTCCATTGCGTATAGAAAACTACATAGGTATGATGGCCACGTTTGATCGCCGTCCATGTTCTCGTCGTGAAGTGTTCAAAGAGGAAAAGCAACAACTAAATCTTTAGGAAGAAACCGGTTGCCGGATAGAGACAAGTCAAAATCGACCCGACATCTGAATTTTTCGAAAACGATTGCAATTTTTCCCCAACCAAACTCACGCTGCCGCGTATATCTAGGTGCAGCCTCTTTAATCTGGTTCCTTCGGGAGTAGCCTCATGCGCTTTGGTGTAAGTGCCCGCGTCGCTTTTATCGCAGTTATGTTCGCTACCGCTCCTTGTACGGTTGTGTCTGCTCGAGCAGCATTGGCACAAACTGCCGTTGCGAAAACGGACATTGCGGACACCTGGCAGGGAACTCTCAATGTGGGAAGAGACCTGCGCACCGTCATCAAAATCAGCAAGATGGCAGACGGCAAGCTCAAGGCGCAGTTCTTCAGCATTGACCAGAACCCACGCCCCATCGATGTTACGGACGCTATCTTTCACGATGGCGAACTAACGCTCAAGGTGGACATGATCGGCGGTGTCTACACCGGAAAGATGTCGCCGGATGGCAACACCATCACAGGTGATTGGAAGCAGGGCGACAAGCCTCTGCCGCTCATCCTGACTCGCGCCACCAAGGAAACAGCATGGGCCATTCCGGAGCCGCCCAAGCCTATGCCACCTATGGCTGCAGATGCCGATCCGAACTGGGATGTCGCCACGGTGAAACCCGCTCCGCCGGATGAAAGAGGCAAAGGCTTCGGTGGTCCACCACGCCACTTCCGCACGGGCAACACCACCCTGAATGACCTCGTGATGTTTGCGTACCAGGTCAACACCAAGCAAATCATCAATGGTCCCGCCTGGATGGAGTCCGATAAGTTCGATATCACCACCGGCGAACCAGATGTTCCCGGCGCGCCGAGTGACGATCAGGTGCGCTCCATGATGCGCAAGCTGTTGGCAGATCGCTTTGGCTTGAAGTTCCACAAAGGCCAGCAACAAATGTCGGCGTATGTCATCAGTGTGGCCAAAGGCGGCCCGAAACTCACAGCCAGCAAGTCCGATCCACATGATCCCACAGCGTTCTTTTTCCCCAAGCTGGGTAGTCTGATCTTCCGCAATATCAGCATGGACGGCTTTGCTTCATGGATGCAGAACGGTGTCTTTGATCGCCCCGTGGTGAACCATACGGACATCCCGGGTCGTTTTGACGGCACACTCAAGTGGACACCGGATGAGACGCAATTCCAGATCTTCGGCGTCAAGATCGTTCCGGATGAATCGGCGGACGCGCCTCCGCCCATCACACCTGCCATGGACCAGCAGTTGGGCTTAAAGCTTAGTGCGGAAAAGACGGCGGTCGATGTAATGATCCTCGATCACGTGGAAAAGCCCGGCGACAACTAAGTCCTTCACAGTCCGCCGGAAAGGGAGTCAATGGAATCTAAAGAAAGTGTGGAACGGATCGGCTTTCTTTACGTATATCCCTGTGCAGCCTTGTAACCTAAACCTTTAGGAGTTCGTCCATGCGTCCCCTTGCTTTTGCCTTGCTTGCCTTCAGTGTGGTCAGCCTCCCGCCTGCGCGGCTACGTGCCGCCGCCGTACAGGCTGCTGCGGCAAAGACCAACATTGACGACACCTGGCAGGGCACGCTGCACGCGGAAAAAGACCTCCGCACCGTCGTCAAGATCAGCAAAGATGCAGACGGCAAGTTGAAGACGCAGTTCTTCAGCATTGACCAGGGCGGACGCCCCATTCCCGTGGACGGCACGACGTTTCAGGACGGTCAACTTGTTCTAAAGATCGATGCGATTGATGGCCTATACACCGGCACTCTGTCGCCGGACGGAACCACCATCACCGGCCAGTGGAAGCAAGGCGATAAGCCTCTGCCGTTGATTCTCGTGCGCGTTACTTCGGACACAGCATGGGCTATCCCTGAACCACCCAAGCCCGTAGCGCCCATGGCTGCAGACGCGAATCCGTCGTGGGATGTCGCTACGATTAAGCCCGCTCCGCCGGACGAAAAAGGCAAAGGCTTCGGCGGTCCGCCGCGTCACTTCCGGACCTTTAACACCACGCTCAACGACATGATCGCCTTCGCCTACAACGTGAACCCGAAGCAGATCGTGGGCGGTCCCGCATGGATGGAGACCGACAAATTCGACATCGTTACCGGTGAGCCAGATGTCCCCGGTGCTCCCACCGGAACGCAGGTAAAAGCCATGCTGCAAAAGCTGATGGCGCAACGCTTCGGCCTGAAGTTCCATGAAGGCAAGCAGCAGATGTCAGCCTACGTCCTCACCGTCGCAAAAGACGGCGTCAAGATGACGAAGACCGACGGTGATGAACATAGCGGTGGCGGTTTCCAGTTCACCAAGCTTGGTCATCTCATCATGCGCAATCAAACCATGGACGACATCTGCCACGGCTTCCAGGGTGCGGTGTTTGATCGCCCCGTGGTGAACCACACAGGATTGCAGGGCCGTTACAACGGCACGCTCACATGGACGCCCGACGAAACGCAGTTCGCTGTCTTCAATGTAAAAATTGTGCCGGACGAATCTCCGGATGCGCCGCCGCCTATCTTCACTGCTATCCAGCAGCAGAGCGGCTTGAAGCTCGACGCGGAAAAGACCGCCGTTGATGTCATGATCCTCGACCACGTCGAAAAACCAAGCGAGAACTGATTGATCCGAGCATTGTCCATTCAATCGAAGGCGCGCCCTTCCGCAGCAGCGCTGCTATTTCTCTCCGCAGTGACGGCCTCTGCCGCAGAGCATCACGGACGCGTACTCACCAACGGCCTGCCGTTGCCCGGTGTCACGGTCACGGCCACGCAGGGCGACAAGAAGCTCGTCGCCACCACCGACGCACAGGGCATCTTCCAATTCCCAACGATTGATTCGGGACAGTGGCACCTCCACATGGAGATGCAGGGCTTCCGCGCTGTCGACGCGACCGTGACCATCCCGGAGATAACGCCTGCTGCGCCGGTGGAGTTGCAGATGATGCCGCTTGCAGAAGTGCTTGCTTCCGCAAAGGCCATGCTGCCCAACGCGCCTGCGCCGGTCGTTACCGCCACAGTGGAAAAGCCCGTAGCGAAAGGAAAGGCGAAGGACGCTGGTGATACCTCGGCTCCGCCGCCACCGCCATCTGACTCGGCCGCTTCGGCAGAGCCAGATAAGAGTGCCGACGGCATGCTCATCAACGGCAGCGAGAACAACGCCGCCACCAGCAAGTATTCGCTTGCACAGGCCTTCGGTTCGCGTCGCGCCGGCAGCAAGAAGCTATATACCGGCAGCGCTGGCTTCCAGCTCAGTGCATCGCCTTTCGATGCCAAGCAGTACTCCGTGACCGGCCTACAACTGCCCAAGCCGTCGTACACGCAGTTCACCGGCCTCGCTGCCATTGGCGGCCCCATCCGCATCCCGCATCTCTTCTACAACGGGCCAAACTTCTTCGTCCTCTATCAGTGGACGCGCGATAACAACGCCAGCACCATTCCCGGTCTTGTACCCACAACGGATCAACGCAATGGCATCGTTGCCGGTACCATCGTGAATCCAGCCACTGGTCTTCCCGTCGTTGGGCCGGTGCCCATCAGCCAGCAGGCTGCGGCACTGCTCGCGCTGTATCCGTTACCCAACATCACCGGCAACACCAGTTACAACTACCAGACACAGGTCGTAAACGGCACGCACGCGGACGCAATGCAAATGCGCCTGGATAAATCCATCGGTCGCCGAGATTCGTTCTTTGGTGGATTTGCCTTCCGCAATCTGCGTTCGGACACTGCAAATCTCTTCCAGTTCCGTGACACCACCAAGACCTTTGGCATCGACACCAACGTGCACTGGCAGCATCGCTTCCCGCACCAGTTGTTCGTCGATACCAGCTATCGCTTCTCGCGTCTGCGCACGGACATCACGCCGTTCTTCGCGAACCGCGTCAACATCAGCGGCAACGCAGGCATCACGGGCAACAATCAGGACCCCACGAACTGGGGCCCGCCAGCGCTTAGCTTCTCCAGCGGCATCGCCGGGCTTACCGACGGCATCAGCGCTTTTGACCGCAATCGAACCGATGCCGTCTCCGTCGAAGCGACGTGGACGCATCGCCGTCACACCGTCACTTTCGGTGGCGACTACCGCCGGCAGCAGTTCAACCAGCTCGCACAGTCCAACCCGCGCGGCAACTTCACCTTCACCGGCGCCGCATCCGGCAATGACTTCGCAGATTTCCTCCTCGGTGTGCCCTCTGCCAGCAGAGTCGCTTACGGCAACGCGGACAAGTACTTCCGTCAGTCCGTCACTGGTCTCTTCGTCACGGACGACTGGCGCATCAAGCCGGAACTCACGCTCACCACTGGCATTCGCTGGGACTACGGCTCACCCAATACCGAGTTGAAAGGCCGCCTGGTCAATCTCGACGTCCTGCCAGGATTCACCAATGCCCAGCCCGTGCTTGGCTATAGCCCCGTTGGTCCACTCACCGGCGAACACTATCCGTCTTCGCTTGTACGTCCGGACTTCCGCAAATTCCAGCCGCGCTTTGCTTTCGCATGGCGTCCTCTGCCCGCGCAGCCACTTGTTATCCGAGGTGGCTACGGTATTTACGCGGACACGTCTGTCTATCTCAATGCGGCAGAGTCCATGTCGCAACAGTCGCCGCTGTCCACCAGCCTCAACGTCTCCCGCAGCGCCACCTGCCCGCTCACCATGGCGAATGGCTTCATTAACTGCGCCGGAACAACCTCGAACACCTTCGCCATCGATCCCAACTTCCGCACCGGCTATGCGCAGATATGGAAACTGAGTGTGCAGCAGGACCTGCCCGGCTCCATCGTGCTCACCGGAACGTATCTCGGTTCCAAGGGAACGCACGTGCCGCAGGAATTTCTGCCCAACACCTACGCGCCCGGCGGCACCGCTACATGCGCCTCCTGCCCGCGTGGCTTCGTCTACCGTACTTCGTACGCCAACGCCATCCGTCACTCGGGTGAAGTGCAGTTGCGCCGTCGTCTGCGCAGCGGATTCACCGCAACGCTGGATTACGTCTTTGCCCACTCCATCGACAACGCCGCATTCCTCGGCGGTGGCGGCACAAACGCTACGGCAGTCTCATCGGCTCTCACGGCTTACAACACGCCGCCTGAATCCGTTGCGCAGGACTGGTTGAACCTCCGTGCAGAGCGCAGCCGTTCTTCCTTCGATCAGCGTCATCTGTTGAAGTTCACGCTGCAATACACCAGCGGCATGGGCATGGGCGGCGGAACACTCATGACGGGCTGGCGCGGCAAACTGCTCAAGCAGTGGACCATCGCATCCGAGTTCGCTGCGGGCAGCGGCCTGCCACAAACGCCCATCGTTGTGTCCACGATTCCCGGCACAGGCTTTACCAACATCCTTCGCCCGAATCGCACGGGTGCAGATGTTTACGCAGCGCCCACCGGCTACCATCTCAACTCCGCCGCATACGCAACGCCGTCGAACGGCCAGTTCGGCAACGCGGGTCGCTACTCCATCGAAGGCCCCAACTCCGTCACATTGGATACCTCATTGGCACGTGTCTTCAAGTTCCGCGACCCGTACAGCTTCGAACTCCGTGTCGACAGCACCAATATCCTGAACCACGTCGTCTACACGGGCTGGGTCACCACCCTTCCCGCAACCACCTTCGGCCTGCCTGCGGCAGCGAGGGACATGCGACAATTCCAACTCAGCGGGAGGCTTCGCTTCTAACCATGAAATCTCTCGTACTCATCGCAACCCTCGCGCTCGCAACCTCGGCCGTATCGCAGCAGATTGGCACCAATCAGCCGCAGGGACAGGACGGCTCATACACGCTTAGCGTCAAGTCACAACTCGTGACTGAAGCTGTCGTTATCAAGGACAAGAGCGGCAAGTTCATCCCCAACCTCACCGCCAACGACTTCACCGTAACGGAAGACGGCACACCGCAGAAGATCCGCGTCTTCGAGCATGAATCGTTGCCCGTCGACGCCGAGCCGCTGCCCAAGCAGGACCCCAACGACGAACAGGTCAAGATCTACAAAAAGCTCGCGCGCACGTCGTTTCAGCAGTCTGCGCAGTACAAGGACAAGCGCCTCATCGCCATGTATTTCGACATGACGGCCATGCGTCCTGACGATCAGTTACGCGCATTGCAGTCTGCGGAAAAATTCATCCGCACCCAGATGACCTCTGCCGATCTCGTCTCCATCCTGCGTTATCAGGGCGGCTCCGTCGACGTTCTGCAGGACTTCTCGCAGGATCGCAACAAGATGCTCTCCATCCTCGAAACCATGATCGTGGGCGAAGGGCAGGGCAATGACGAATCCGTCAGCGACGACAGCAGCGCAGACACAGGCGCAGCCTTCGGTCAGGACTCCGGCGAGTTCAACATCTTCAACACCGACCGTCAGCTCTCCGCGTTGCAAACAGCAGCCACCATGCTCGGCGCCATGAACGAGAAGAAGATTCTTCTCTACTTCGCCAGCGGCCTTCGTCTCAATGGCAACGACAATCAGGCGCAGCTCCACGCAACCGTTGAAACTGCCGTGAAATCCGGTGTTTCCTTCTGGCCCATCGACGCACGTGGTCTCGTCGCCAGCGCACCGCTCGGTGATGCATCGCAAGCCTCACCCGGCGGTCAGGGCATGTATAGCGGCGCATCTGCAACCGCCGTCAACGATCGCTTCCAGCAGTCGCAGGACACGCTCTACGCGCTCGCTGCAGACACCGGCGGCAAATCCTTCTTTGACAACAACGATCTCAACGCAGGCATCGTTCGCGCGCAGAAGGCCATCACCGACTACTACCTCATCGGCTACTACACAACGAACACCTCGCTCAACGGCGCATTCCGCAAGATCAAGATCACCGTTGCCGATTCGCTCAATGCCTCGCTCGACTATCGCAAAGGCTACTACGCGAACAAGGAATTCGGTAAGTTCAACGGCACCGAAAAAGAGCGTCAGTTAGAAGACGCGCTCATGCTCGGCGACCCCATCACCGAACTCACCATCGCGATGGAGTTGAATTACTTCCAGCTCAATCGTGCAGAGTACTTCGTTCCGCTCACGGTCAAGATCCCCGGCCGCGAGCTCGCACTCGCAAAGAAGTTCGGCAGTGAACACACCGTCATCGACTTCGTCTGCGAAATCAAAGATGAAATCGGCGGCAACACTGTCACCAATCTGCGCGACAACGTCGACGTAAAGATCAGTGACGCTACCGCTGCAGAACTCGCCAAGCGTCCCATTGAATACAGCACTGGCTTCACGCTGCTGCCGGGTCGCTACAGCATCAAGTTCCTCGCACGCGACGACGAAACGGGCCGCATTGGCACCTACCAGAGCAGCTTCATCATTCCGAACCTGAACAAGGAAACGAAGAAGCTGCCCATCAGCTCTGTCATCCTCAGCAACCAGCGCGTCGACACCAAATCCGCACTCTTCAACACCATGAAGGGTAAGGATCAGGCCAAGGCCGACGCGGTGAATCCGCTGATGAGCGCCGAAGGCAAACTCATCCCATCGGTCACACGCGTCTTCCGCACAGACCGCGACCTTGAGATCCTGCTGCAGGCGTATCAGGGCGCACCGGCAGCACCTGCAACGGCTCCAGCCACACCCGGCGCTGCGGCTCCTGCAGCTTCAGCTCGCGGACCCCTGGTGGCATACGTCTCCATCTTCCGCGATGGCAAGAAAGCAATGGAAACGCAGGCAGTCAAGGCCGAACCCATCGCCGAAAGCCGCCTCGGAACCACACCCATCCGCATGAAGGTGCCGCTCACAAACCTTACCGCAGGCGAGTACGACATCCAGGTCACCGTCCTCGACCCTGCAGGCAACCGCATCGCCACATGGCGAGGCCCCATGGCCATCGCACGCTAAGCGAAACTGCAAACAACACAAAGGGCACGGAGACATCCGTGCCCTTTGTGTATTTCAGTGACCACAACTAGCGAAGCATCACACGGTGATGCTGAGGGAAGTGGATAAGTTAAGTAGTAAAACTAACTCTTAACAATCACCGCTTCCGGCCGCGAAGCATACTCCGCCCACGAACCGTCATACAAACTCAACTTCTCAGCCCCGGCTAACTCCAGCGCCAGCGAAACCACCGCCGCCGTCACACCCGAACCACACGTCGTCGTGCAAGGCTGCGAAAGATCAACACCCTTAGCCGCAAAGTACTCCCGCAGTTCCTCCGGCGACTTGATCTTCCCATTCACCGCCAGCTCCATAAACGGAGCATTCACAGCACCCGGCATATGCCCCGACGACAAGCCAGCACGGGGCTCCGGTGCCGTGCCATCAAACCGACCCTGCGCTCTCGCATCCAGAATCTGCTCGACGCCAGCAATCTTTCCTTGCAACTCCGCAAACGTAGTCATCACTCCCGGCTTCAACTCCGCCGCAAACGACGCACGCTCCCGCGCGACCTCACCGCTCTCCGTGGGCAAAGCGGCAGCCTTCCAGGCGTCCAGACCGCCATCCAGCAGGTGCACATCCGTCGCGCCGAAGCTGCGCAGCATCCACATCGCACGCGGGGCAGAGAACACCCCCACCTGCTCGTAGACAACGATGGTGTCGTCCTTCCCAATGCCCAGCGCCTGCATGCTCGCGCCAAAGCTCTCGGCGGAGGGCAGAGTATGCGGTAGCGCCGAGGAATGGTCGCTAAGGTCATCAATCGAAAAGAAAACAGCACCCGGCAGATGCTCCGCCACATAGCGCCCACGCGTGTCTACCGGAGGCGTCACACCCACCGGAGGCATCGTCGCATCCACCAGAACCAGCTTCTTGTCGCCCAGCCGATCCGCTACCCACTGCGTATTCACAATCAGGTTCATAAATCTCAGGTTAGCAGCCACCGGGTTGACCTTCAGCGCCATTCGGAGTCTCATAGAAACAAGGACATGGTCTCCATCCGGGCAAAAGCGCGCTGCTTCTGGTTCCTGCTGGCACTCACAGGCCTGTTCGGCATGTTCACGGTCCAATCCACCTACACGCTCAAGTTCAACCACATCCCCGGCAGGCTGAATGCCCGTGCCGGTGGCACAGTGGCGTCCATGTCGCAGCGTGAGCGCGTGGAGAAGGTCGCTGCGGAAGTCGCGCAGGCAGAGGAATCTCCTGCTCTCGACCTGACCATCGCAATGGAGGCTCCCCAGCCCCATATAACGCCGCTTCGGCAGCGCACAGATTCAGTCCCACCCGCATCACCGGGCCTCTGGCCTCCACCACTTCTCTTCCGACCACCGCCAGCACTCTCCGTCGCCTGAAGCCCTCGCGCAGCTTTGTTTGCGCGCAGTTCCTTCTTGTTTGGCACCCAACGGAGAGTTTCGCCATGACATCTGCCTGCCCCACCACATCAGAGCGCCAGCAGCGCCTCCTGCAACTCGTCGTGGATCATCGCAATTACTTTCTGCGCATCGCCCACCGCATCCTGCACAACGAGCACGACGCGGAAGACGTCCTGCAGAACGCCTTTTATTCCGCATGGAAAGCGCTCGACGGCTTCCGTGAAGACGCCCAGTGGAAGACATGGTTCACCAGCATCGTCATCAACAAAGCGCTGGCCCTACTGCGTTCGCAGAAGGTGCGTCTCGCCGCGTCCATTGATGAAGACCCGCTGCTGCTCTCGGAGTTTGAAATGCAGCGCGCCGACCACATGGAAACCCCGGAACGCGCACTCCTTCGCAACGAAGACCACAGCATCCTGCTACTGCGCATGGAGCGTCTGCCCGCAGGAACCCAGGCGGTCCTCCGCATGCGCTACTTTGACGAACTCTCGGTCGAAACCATCGCAGCCCGTCGCGGAGCCACGCCACGTAGCGTGGAAGGCCACCTGATGCGCGGCAAGAAACTTCTCCGCCGCGATGCCCACAAAACACCGCGCCAACTCCTGCGTCCCACACCCCGCGCATACGCCGCAACCGCCGCATAAAACCCACAGCCGCGTCGGTGTGGAGTAGAAACACCGGCGCGGCCTACAATAAAAGGTGCATGTCTTCCGAACAGATCGTCGAACAGACCACCGCGCCCGAAGAGCCGAAGCGCTACCAGCCCAACGAGATTGAGCCGCGCCTGCAGGCCGTCTGGGATGCTGACCCATCGCTGTACGCCGCAGACCCCATCGCCACCAGCAAAAAACCGAAGTATTACGTGCTGGAAATGCTCCCGTACCCTTCCGGCAAGCTGCACATGGGCCACGTCCGCAACTACTCCATCGGCGACGCCCTCGCACGCTACCAGTGGATGAACGGCTTCAACGTCCTGCACCCCATGGGCTGGGACAGCTTCGGTCTGCCTGCTGAAAACGCAGCCATCAAGAACAACACAGCCCCGCGCGAATGGACGCTGAGCAACATCGCGGAAATGCGCAAGCAGATGCAGCGCATGGGCCTGTCGTATGACTGGTCGCGCGAAGTCACCACCTGCCTGCCCGAGTACTATCGCTGGAACCAGTGGCTCTTCCTGGAAATGCTGAAGCGCGACCTCGCCTTCCGCCGCAAGAGCAAGGTCAACTGGTGCCCCAACTGCAACACCGTGCTCGCCAACGAGCAGGTCATCGCAGGCTGCTGCTGGCGCCATGAAGACACGCTGGTTGAACAGCGCGACCTCACGCAGTGGTTCTTCCGCATCACCAACTATGCAGACGAACTGCTCGACGGCCTCGACAATCTCGAAGGCTGGCCGGAGAAGGTGCGCGTTATGCAGCGCAACTGGATCGGCCGCAGCGAAGGTGCTGAAGTCACGTTTGCCGTCGATCAATGCACGGACAACATGACCATAACGGTCTTCACCACGCGCATTGACACCATCTTCGGCGCGTCATCCTTGCAGCTTGCACCGGATCATCCCATCGTCCAGCACTGGGCTGGTGGGGACGCGGAGCTGTCCGTCGAAGTCGACAAGATGCTCGCCGAGCAGAAGACCGCACGCGACACCGACATGCTGGGCGAACTGCCAAAGCACGGCGTCCCCACAGGCCGTTTCGTCATCAACCCCTTCACGGGCGAGAAGCTGCCGGTGTGGATCGCCAACTACGTGCTCTCCGGTTACGGCACCGGCGCAGTCATGAGCGTGCCCGCGCACGACGAACGCGACTTCGAGTTCGCAACGAAGTACGGCCTGCCCATTAAGCGAGTCATCGCGCCCAACCTCGACACCGACGACCTGCCTTTGCCCTACACCGACAAGGCAGAATCTGTGTTGATCGACAGCGGCGAATGGACCGGCGAAGCCGTGCTCGAAGCGCAGGACAAGATGTCGTCCTTCGCAGAGAAGAACGGCTTCGGCAAAAAGACCACCACCTATCGCCTGAAGGACTGGGGCGTCTCGCGCCAGCGTTACTGGGGCACACCCATCCCTGTCGTCTACTGCGACAAGTGCGGCATGCAGCCAGTGCCGGAAAATCAGTTGCCCGTACTGTTGCCAGAGAACGTTGACCTCGCAGTCGTCGATGGCTCACCGCTCTCGCGTGCAGAAGACTTCGTCAATACGACGTGTCCGAACTGCGACGGTCCCGCGCGTCGCGAGACAGACACCATGGACACCTTCGTCGATTCGTCCTGGTACTTCTATCGCTATACCGACGCGCGCAACAACACCGCGCCCTTCGCTAGCGAAGCCGCAAATTACTGGTTCCCCATCGACCAGTACATCGGCGGCGTCGAACACGCGATCCTGCACCTGATCTACTCGCGCTACTGGACGAAGGTCATGCGCGACATCGGTCTCATCAAGAACAGCGAGCCCGCAACGCGCCTGTTCACGCAGGGCATGGTCATCAAGAACGGCGCGAAGATGTCCAAGTCCAAGGGCAACGTCGTCTCGCCCGACGACATGATCGCGAAGTACGGCGCAGACGCAACGCGTATGTACGCCTTGTTCGCTGCACCGCCAGACCGCGATCTGGAGTGGCAGGAAGAAGGTGTCGCTGGCGTCTATCGCTTCCTCTCGCGCGTGCATCGCCTCACCACCAAGTACGCCGCGCTGCATCGCGCAACAGAACACACGCAGACCCTCGAAGGCCTGAGCGTCGACGGTCAGCACCTCCTGCGCACATTGCACCAAACCATCGCGAAGATCACGTTGGACTTCAGCGGTCGCTGGCACTTCAACACCTGCATCGCTTCCGTGATGATGCTGGTGAATGAAATCTCCGCCAGCGAAGCGAAGATGGACAACGGCGACATCTCGCCCGCAACCATCCGCGAAGTCTTCCGCGGCCTCGTGCTGTTGCTCGCACCGTTCGCTCCGTTCCTCTCGCAGGAACTGTGGACAGAGCTCGGTCACACCGGCATCGTCTTCCGTCAGCCCTGGCCCATCGCAGATGCAGAGCTCGCGCGCGAAGATGAAATCGAAATCCCCGTGCAGGTCAACGGCAAACTCGTCAACGTCATCAAGGTTGACGCAGCCGCTGACGCAGACACTATCAAGGCCGCGGCAAAGGCCGATGAGAAGGTGGCAGCACGCATTGCAGGCAAGACCATCGTCAAGGAGATCTTTGTCCCCGGCAAGATGGTCAACCTCGTTGTGAAGGGATAGTTCGTTTGGTTAAGGAACAGCAGCGCGCCACGCAGGGATTCGTCGCCACACTCACACAGGTGCGCAACCATCCCTCGTGGGTGCTGCTGGAAATTGCATGGCGATGGCTCTTCGGCATCCCCGCCGTCGCCATCGTCTACATACAAGCCTCCAAAGTCTTCGCGTCGGTGCCGTGGCAAGCCACCAACATTGAAGCCCTTACGGTGAACCAGCTCCTCACCGACCCCATGAAGGCTTCCGCCACCATTGCTGATTTTGTAGCAATCGTTCTGCCCGGTCTGCTGCACGTTGCATCGTGGCTCGCACCGGTGTTGCTTGTTATATGGGCCATCGTCTCCGGCATCGGACGCACCCTCGTCCTCCGTCGCATGGACTCCACGTTGCAGCCGCGCATCGGCACCATGATCGCGTTGCAACTCCTGCGCATCCTGCCGCTGGCCGCATTGTTCACCGTGTGGTTCTTCGGCGTGCAGGCGCTCGGTCGCTGGACCATCGTGAACCCCATCGCCAGTGGCGGCGAACCAATCATCATGGCCTACGTGGGCGGCGTTATCGTCCTCACGCTCGGCCTCTTTGTCGTCTCCGCACTCATCGGCTGGATCTTCAGCCTCGCACCGCTGCTTTCTGTGCTCAACGGCAGCGGCGTGGGCAGCAGCATTTCGGAGGCGATCCGCACCGGCGGCCTGCGCAGCGGACTGATCGAAATCAACCTCGTCCTCGGCATCGTGAAGATCGCGCTGATGATCCTCGGAGTCGTCTTCTCCGCCTGCCCTCTGCCATTCCAGACCGAACTCACCGACCAGTTCCTCTTTGACTGGAACTGTGCCGTAGCCGTCTGGTATTTCATCGCATCTGACTACTTCCACGTAGCGCGCCTCGCAGGCTACCTCCAGCTCATCCGCCCGCAATCCACTCAGATTTCCGAGTAACACTCCCGACATTCCGCGCATCACAGCTTCCGTCACGTTTTGTGGAGGAATTACGGCTATGTCCTTTGGTCTTTACGTCTTCGGCTACATCGTCATCATCATTGGCGCAGCCTATCTGCTGCACCTGGCGCACGTTCCGCAGCACTGGATCGCCGGCCTGGTCATCGTCCTTCTCGGCGCAGGCATCGTTACCGGCGTCGCAAATACCCGGCAGAAGGACAAATCCGAATAGCGAACTCCCGGCGAACATTCACAGGCGCGTCTGTAACCCGCGGAAGTTACAATCAGGCTTGTGGACAGTTCAACCATTGTCATTCTGGATTTTGGAGCGCAGTACACGCAGCTCATCGCCCGCCGTGTACGTGAATTTAATGTGTTCTCCGTCGTTCTGCCTTGCACCGCCTCGCTTGAGAGCATCCGCGCGCAGAATCCCATCGGCATCATCCTCTCCGGCGGCCCCAGCTCCGTGTACGACGCGGACGCGCCCAAGGCCGACGCCGCAGTCCTCAAGCTCGGCCTTCCCACGCTCGGCATCTGCTACGGCATGCAGTTCATGGCGCACCATCTCGGTGGTAAGGTAACGCCCGCAGACAAGCGTGAATACGGCGACGCCGTTGTCGACGTGAAGAAGAGCAACAAGCTCTTCGCGGGTCTTCCTGCAAAGCTCGATGTCTGGATGAGCCACGGCGACAGCGTCGTCGAACTCCCCGCGGGCTTCGTCATCGCAGGCGAAACGCACAACGCCATCTCCTCCATCGCGGACGAGAAGCGCAACATGTACGCGGTGCAGTGGCACCCGGAAGTCGCACACTCCAAGCAGGGAACTGAGCTGCTGAAGAACTTCGTGCTCAACATCTGCGGCGCAAAGGCAGACTGGACGCCGGCACACTTCATCACCTCCACCGTCGAAGCCATCAAGAAGCAAGTCGGCGACGGCCATGCCATCTGTGCGCTCTCCGGCGGTGTTGATTCCGCTGTTGCAGCCGTGCTCGTCTCGCGCGCCATCGGCGACCGCCTCACCTGCATCTTCGTCAACAACGGCGTCCTCCGCAAAAACGAGTTCGAGCAGGTGCAGAACAACATGCGCAAGAAGCTCGGCCTCAAGGTTGTTGCGGTCGACGCATCCAAGCGCTTCCTCTCGCAGCTCGGCGGCATCACCGATCCTGAAACCAAGCGCAAGATCATCGGCCGCGAATTCATCACCGTATTCGACGATGAAGCGGCACGCATCCTCGCCGACCAGGAAAAGCACGGCGAGCTGCAGCACGACGCCGCAGGCAACGAGATTGCATGGCTCGTGCAGGGTACGCTCTACCCCGACGTCATCGAATCCTCCAGCGTCAAAGGCCCGTCGCAGACCATCAAGAGCCACCACAACGTTGGTGGCCTGCCCGAGAACATGAAGCTCAAACTCATTGAGCCTCTGCGCGACCTCTTCAAAGACGAAGTGCGCCGCGTCGGTCGCGATCTAGGCATGCCTGAGGAAGTACTCGAACGTCAGCCCTTCCCCGGCCCCGGCCTCGCCGTCCGCATCGTCGGCGAAATCACACCAGAGCGCGTTGAGATCCTGCAGAACGCTGACGACATCGTCGTCAGCGAAATCAAGAAGGCTGGCCTCTACAAGCAGATCTGGCAAAGCTTCGCCGTCCTGCTGCCGGTCAAGTCCGTCGGCGTCATGGGCGACCAGCGCACCTACGCCTACACCTGCGCTGTCCGCGCTGTACACAGCGACGACGGCATGACCGCCGACTGGGTGCCGCTGCCCTACGAAGTCCTCAAGACCATCAGCAGCCGCATCGTCAACGAAGTCCGCGGCATCAACCGCGTCGTCTACGACATCACCTCAAAGCCACCCGGCACCATCGAGTGGGAATAATAGGTCGTACTCTTAAGTGTGTGTGTCCCGTCCGTGACAATGTCGCGGGCGGGATTTTCATTTGGTCGCAACCGTATTCGAGTGATGTGTTTTCACTGGACTTGCCATCCCTCGCTCGGTAGACTCCTGACTCATTCAGGAGTCCCTCCCATGAAATCTCTTGTGCTCGCAGCTGCCTTGCTCACGCCCCTCTGCGCCGCTGCTCAAACCGCGGCAAACGCCACACCCATGTCCACCATGAACACCTTCGTCAACGCCTTCAACAAGGGCGATATGGCAACCGTACATGCCGTTCATTCGGCTGACGGCGTCACCATCATCGACGAAGACGCGCCGTACATCTGGCAGGGCAAAGGGGCGCTCGACGCATGGCTCGCTATGCTGGACAACGTCGGCAAGGCAAAGAGCCAAAGCGAAAATGCAGTTGCATTGCGCAAGCCGCAGGTGCTCAACGTCTCCGGCAACCGCGCCTACGCAGTCGTTCCCGTCGAGTACACATGGAAGGAAAAGGGCGTGCCCATGCATGAACCCGCAACCATGACCATCGTCCTCCACCGCGGACCCGCAGGCTGGAAGATCGACGCATGGTCATGGAACGGCACGCCACCACAGCGCGTTGGTAAATAGCCGTTAGCGTTCCAGAACGACATGTGTGGCGGCCTCGGTCGCCACATGTTCTTTCACGCTGAATCCCAGCGAAGGCAGATCCAGTCCCGCCAACAGGTTCTCGCCACGCCCCAGCATCACAGGAGCCATCGCCAGGTGGACACTGTCCACCAGCCCCGCCTGCAGATACTGGCGAGCAGTCGAAACACCACCGCCAATGCGAACATGTTTGTCGCCTGCGGCCCGCTTCGCCTTCTCCAGCGCCGATTCAATACCATCCGTCACAAAGTAGAAGGTCGTCCCACCCTTCATCACAATCGGATCGCGCGCATGATGCGTCAGCACAAACGTAGGCACATGGTAAGGCGGCTCTTCACCCCACCAACCCTTCCAGCTATCGTCAGGCCAGGGTCCACGTACGGGGCCAAACATGTTGCGGCCCAGTATCCACGCACCATTTCCTTCCATCGCACGACGAGCAAAGATGTCATCCGCAGTATCCTCGCCGCTGACCTCTTGCCCCTGCATGGCACGAAACACCTTCGTAGGAAAGAACCACTGCATCAACTCCGGCCCACGCTTGCCCAGCGGATCATTCAAACTCTGCTCAGCACCCGCACCAAACCCATCCAGCGAAACCGAAAACCCCGCAATCCGAACTTTCCCCATGTGGCCTCTACTTGTTATTTGCGAAAAAAGTAATCGTCACATTCACCGTGTGTGTCTCCGGATGCGCAACAGAATCAAACTTTGCCGTGTACGGATCCAATGATCGCAGCGCGGAATTGTTCTGCAGGAACTTCTCTGCATAGATGGAATCCCACACAGCTCCTGCTTTCAGCTTCCAGTTTGCGTCAAAGTCTTTCCGCGCCTGTCCCGACAAACCCGTAATGTGAACACTGTCCACATGATAAACCTGACCAGGTGAAATCGTCAGCTCGTAAGCCACCGTATGATTCGCCGTGTCGGCTTTTAACGCAGGCACTATCGCGGCATCCACATACCCCTGCCGATGGTAAGCATCAAGAATCGGCTGATAACTCTCTCGCAACGCAGCAACCGATACCGTATCTCCTGCATGCACCTTGTTGCCCTTCGCAAAATCATCCGCAGAGAACAGTGCAGTTCCAGGCCATGTAATCGAAGCCACACGGTACGGTTCTCCTGGAACAACCTGCGCCGCAACAGTAACGTTCGCCGAACCAGTCGCGCCATCTGCAACAGTGCGACTTACATTGTCCAACTTCGCATCCACATAACCCGCATTGCGATAAGCGCTTAACAGTGTGTCGGAAAGATGGCTATCAATGCCTTCATTAAAAAGCGTGCCCACCAGTTGACCAATCGATTTCCGTTCACCGGGAGCCAACTCAGCGCTCACCCCAGCCAGCTTCACATTGCTCAGCACCAGTCGCGGTTCCGTCACGCGAAAGGCCACGGCTGCTGTTGGACGTTCCGGCGTAGAAGGTTTCTGAAATCCCTCTACCTTGGCATTCACACTCTTAGCTTTCAGCATCTCCTGCAGCGCATCCTGCACCTGTTGTTGCAGGTATCCTGCAGCGGGCAGTTTGTCTGCATAGAGAGGCACGCGCTGTTTCAACCCGGCTTCACGTTCTTCCGGTGTCAACCACGCAATGTTTTCGAATGAAACGGGCAGCATCGTCGCAGGATCGGCTGGCTTCAGTTTGAAGATCACATCAATGCCGCTGGCCGCCCCATTCAACGACATTTCAATATCGCCAAACGCGCCACTGTCCATAATGTGCTGCGCGGCATCGCTCATCTCTTTCTGGCCAATCTTCTGTCCAGGAGCCAAACCGCTAGCAGCCTCAAGCTGCTTCTGCGTATAGGGCGCGCCACCCTGAAATACCATGCGCTTTACGGTGTACTGGGCAGAAAGGGAAGCAGCAGCCATCAGCATGGCCGCAGGAACAGCAAATCGAAGCGAAAGCATAGCGCCGAGTCTAACTGCACCTACTGCAAAAGGAAAAGGCCATCGCCTGCGCGATGACCTCTCGTTTCCGTATTTGGGAAACCTACAATTCAGCCAACGACGAAGCACCATACTTCAGGTACCACGGCGAAGCCGCCTTCAGCGCCTCATTCACATTCTGAATGTTTTCCACGCCCGTGGTGTCCAGCCATGCTTCAAAGGCCGCCGCACCCTGCTGTGCGTAGATCTTGATGCCGTCGTACCACGTAGCACGACCGCACAGAACGCCATTGAACTTCGTGCCGCTTTCACCTGCCAGCGCCAGCGTTTCAATGAAGATCGGATTGGTCACACCCGCCGAAAGATAGATGAACGGCTTGTCCGTCACAGTCTCCGCATCGCGGAAGTACTGCAACGCCTGTGCACGCGTGTAGGCCGACTCGCCCTTGAACGCCTTCGTGCCTTCTACGAAAGTCATCTCAACCGGCACTTCCACCTTCAGCACGTCCACACCGTAGCGATCCTTGGTGAACTCTTCCATCGTCTTGGTCACAACGGACGGCTTCTTGCGCGCATACTCCAGCGTCTTCTCGCCCTTGCCGCCTTCGTCATAACCCACCGGCTCCAGGAAGAAGGGGATGTCGTGCCAGCGGCACTCATCGCCAATACGCTCAATCCACGCCTGCTTCAGGTTGTTGACGGTCGCATCTTCGTACGGCGTGTAGTACAGCAGAATCTTCACGCAGTCCGCGCCCGCTTCCTTCAAGCGACGAACACTCCACAGGTCCAGCAGATCCGGCAGACGTCCCGGTGTGGTCGCATCGTAGCCGGTCTTTTCGTATGCCAGCAGCAGACCCGCATCGTTACGCTGGCGTGCCGCAGGCAGACCATACTCCGGATCCAGCAGAATCGCCGACGCATACTTCGTCAGCGTCTTCGTTACCAGTTCCTTGAAGATGACCAGATCATCGCCCGATGCCGCCGAACCGCGTGCCGCGCCAATGGACTTCTGCAGCGATCCGCGCTGGTCCATCGCCGCTGCAGCAATCACGCCGCGTGCATCGGACACAGCCTTCAATCCCTTGATCTTTCCCGGTGTTGGCTTCGTTGCCACTGTCATCCTCCCTGTTTTGAATCGCTTCATTATTCTATCGATGCGCGAACACCGCATGAAAGGTGCAACACGGCTGCATCGCATCACGCACCGATAAACGCGCGAATACCTTAGCTCTGCAGCAGTTCTTCCTGCAACCGGATAAGTTGCCGGATGCCGTTTTCCGCAAAGTCAAGCATCTCGCCCAGTTGCGCCCGCGAATACGGCACCTTCTCCGCCGTCGCCTGCGTTTCCACCAGACCGCCCGAAGCCGTCATCACCACGTTCATATCCACTTCGGCCTGCGAGTCTTCCTCGTAAGCCAGATCCAGCAGAACCTGCCCGTCGACGATTCCTACAGACGTCGCCGCCACCAGTTCCCGCATGGGCGACTTTGTCAGCGTTCCGGCCTTCACCAGCCGGTTCAGCGCCAACGCCAGTGCCGCGCACGCTCCGGTGATCGCTGCAGTGCGCGTACCGCCGTCGGCCTGGATCACGTCGCAATCCAGCACAATCGACCGCTCACCTAGCGCCTTTAGATCCACCACGCTGCGCAGCGAACGCCCAATCAGCCGCTGAATCTCGTGCGTCCTGCCGCCAATCTTGCCGCGTTCGCTTTCGCGGGGCGTCCGGGTCAGCGTCGCCCTCGGTAACATGCTGTACTCCGCGGTAACCCAGCCCTTGCCGCTGTTCCGGAGCCATCCCGGCACGGTCGGTTCCACGGTGGCGTTACACAGAACGCGGGTGTTCCCAACCTCAATCAGCACGGAACCTTCGGCCGTGGCCACAAAATCCCCTATCAGACGCGTCGGGCGAAGCTCACCCGCCGCGCGGCCGTTGCTCCGAAAAATCACTTCGTTATTTGTACTCATCTCTTTAAGTATCGCCGATCAGCGTAATCGGAAAATTTCTTGGCTGATTCGTTCCATTTTGGGAAACGTTTCTCTCAGCGAACCACAAATAATACGTGTCCTCCGTGTACCTTTTCGGTTACTTTTCGAGCATTACTTAGGTCGCAAAGAGTACGTTAGTTGAGTAACCCAAGAACGATGCCCGAAACATTGATGCCCCTGAATACCTTCATGAGTCCCAGTCTTCCCTGCGAAGGGCAGGCCGATCCGCGAGACCTGGTCCCGGAAAAATCCCGTGGCGGAAACGTCCACAGGATCGTCTTGCCCAATCCCAATTCCTTGCCCGAAGGGGCGGACGATTCGCAGTCTTCTCCTTTTGGGTCGGACCGCAAGCTTGAGCTCCTCGTTGTCGATGATGATCTGCCCGTATTAAAGGCCTGTTGCGAAATCGCGTCAGGTATGGATTTCGTGGTTCATGCGGCAAACACGTCGGAGCAGGCGCGTGAGGTCATCCGTTTCTATCCCATTGACGTCGTGCTTATGGATTTGCGCATGCCGGGCGGGGGCCTGTCGTTACTGGAAGAGATCCGTCGAGCCCGTCCCCGCACTTCCGTCGTCATCATGACGGCATTCGCTACCGTGTCATCGGCGGTCGAAGCGATGCGCATGGGCGCCACGGATTACCTCACCAAGCCCTTCGCCATGGACGAACTGACCAGCATTCTCGACCGCGCCGGCCAGCGGCGGACATTCGAGATTGAAGGGCAGCGCGTAAAAGGCAGCCTCCGCGCCCAGGCCGGATTCGGCAATCTCGTCGGTCGTTCGCAGGAGATGGAAAAGCTCTACCGCATCATCTCCAAGGTAGCCACCGCAAACCATCCTGTTCTCATTCTTGGAGAGAGCGGCTCTGGCAAAGAGACGGTCGCGCGCGCCATCCATGCCAGCGGCCCATCGGCCACCCGCGGATTCCACGTTCTGGAGTGTGGCCAGCTGGCCCCGGCAGTGCTGGAAAGTGAACTCTTTGGTTTTGCCCGCGGCGCCTACACAGGGTTTGACCGTTCCCAGGAACCGCTGCTCGCGTCGCCTGACGGCGGCACTGTCTTTCTCGACGGCATCAGCGAAATGCCCCTGGACCTGCAATCGCGCCTCATGCGTGTCCTGCAGGATCGGCAGATCACACCTCCGGGTGCGTCCCAGCCCATCCCTCTAACGGCGCGTGTACTTGCTGGTTCCAGCCGCGATCTGGCAGCCCTCGTCGCGCAGGGCCAGTTCCGCAAAGATCTGTATTACCGGCTCAATGTCGTCGGTCTGCGTATTCCGGCCTTGCGTGAGCGCCGCGAGGACATTCCGCTGCTTTTGGAATATTTCCTCGAACGCATGCGTCGCGAACGTGCCACAACGTACCGTTTCTCGCCGGAAGCCATGGCAGTCCTCACTTCTTACGATTGGCCCGGTAATGTTCGCGAACTGGAAAGCGCAATCGAGCGTGCCTGCGCGCTCTCCAGCGGTCCTGTTCTTTACATGGGCGATCTACCCACGCAGATGCATCAGATGTCCCCGGACACTGCTGCGGCTCTCACGCGTGTGGACGAACGCCCATCAAACCCTTCGGTTCCGGTTGCGGACCGTCCCTCGAATCCCATCGTCTCCATTGCGGAGCTCGAACGGGAGGCAATCCTCCACACCATTCGCCAGCTGCACGGCGACAAACTCATGGCTGCAAAGTTACTCGGTATCGGGAAAACAACCCTGTATCGCAAACTCAAGGAATACGGCATCTCGGATATTTAGTCGGGCTCGATCGGAGGGATACTCTCCGACGTGCACTGTTGCAGATGTCGTCAACGAAACATTGTTTTTCTGTAAGAAGTTTTTAGCTGCTTTGGAATTGCTTTGCTTTTCTTGCTTCCCGCTTTCGTAACACCGTCGAGATGTGAGGCGGAAATATGGAGAAGACCGTACTGATCGTCACCGCCATGGAGGGCGCCGAGAACCTGGCTCGCGCCATATCCCGTGAAGCGGATGCAATCGTTGAAATCGCCAGGAGTCGGCGTGCCGCGTTGGCACGTCTGCGTCGAGGGCCAGTCACGGCATTGCTGTTGGATTCCGTCTTGTCCGACGCTGAGGTCGTCACTTCGGACATCGTGTGGCAGAACGCGGATGGCGCTGTGCCACTTGAGATCCCGCTCGCCAGTCTGGGAGCTATGGGAGTCGTGCGTCTTCTGCAAAGCGTTCTGGAAGGACGTCGACATGCGGAAACCGTCGGCCGAAGGCAGGCTGCGGTAGCCGTCGCAGAAGAACTCCAGTCCACCGTCACCAGCATCCTGCTGGAAAGTGACCTGCTCCTGCGTGACAAGGCGCTCTCTCCCAATCTCGCGGAGAAAGCCCGCGTTGTAAGGGAACTCGCAGACTCGCTTCGGATGAGGCTGGTAACAGGGTGCCCGGATTCCTCGCCGAGCTTGAGCTCTGCCATGTTCGCGCAGACAGCTGAATCCGTGTACGCAAGGTAGCGTTTCCCAGGTTCGCGTAAGCGAGCCTGGGCACCGCGACAAAGCGTCATCCTTACGCCTCTGCTATGCTGCCCAAGGCATCTGCACCCGCGGGGCCATCGAAACCCCGTATCCGCAGACAAAGCTTCAAGGAGAACCACCCATGTCCGAACAGGCCCCAGTTACCATCACCGTCCGCCCCAACGGCCCGCTCCGCGTGGAAGGCCACATCCGCCTCATCGACGCCGACGGCGCCGAATGGGACCTCACCGGCAAGCCCGCCGTCTCCCTCTGCCGTTGTGGCGCCAGCGAAAAGCGCCCCTTCTGCGACGGAGCCCACAACCGCGTTGGCTTCCAGTGCATGACCTCGCCCGGTAATCTCACCGGCAAGTAACCAACAAAGAAACAAGAAAATGCCCCGGACTGAGCAATCAGTCCGGGGCATTGTCATTTCCACACGACGCTTACTTTTCGGAGTACCACTTCTCCAGGTCGTCGTGCATTGACTTCAGCGCATCCACATTCAGATACACCATGTGTCCCGCCGGATAGTAGCCATACTTCACGTTGCCAAGCTGAGACTTCGGCAGCATCATCTGCGCCAGGTCATGCTCCGTGCCAAAGAACGGAGTCGCCAGGTCATACCAGCCATTCGCAGAGAACACCTTCAGGCTCGGGTTCTTACGCATCGCGTCTGACAGATCGGTCACAGTGTTCGGCTCTGCAGGAGCCTGTCCACCACCACCGCCGCCACGCAAACCAGAGGGACGGTGATGCCAATCCCAGTTACCACCCGGCGCGCGCAGATCGTACGTCGTGTCAGGGTTGTACTTCAACTCCTTCTGCATGTACTCGTGGAACGCACCCACATAAGCACCGGAAATGCCCGTGTCCGAAGGATCATAACCCGGCGTCTCACCAGCATCATCCGTGTCCGTGCCTTCAAAGCGAGCATCGTAACGGCCCAGCGTCAGACCCTTGTCGCGCAGCAGTTCCTTGCGGAAGCGCGAAGGATCAATGCGCAGCTTCACCTGCTTGCAGTACGCCACAGAGAGTCCCGTAAATCCTGCCAGCTTCGTGGCCACAGCATCGAACTCAGCCGCAGGCAGCATGTCACCCTGATCCAGCGCGGTCGCATACTCGCCACGTGTAAACTCGCGTGCCTTCTGCACGAAGTCCTGCATCGTGCCCGTGTGTGGAACCTTGTTGTGATACCAGGCAATCGCCGCAAAGCTCGGGATGTAGCGCTTCGTATCCAGGTCATAGCCCGGCGAGTTCACAAAGTAGTTCAGCACCGACGACAGCAGCGTCACGCCATTGAAAGCAATGCCGTCATTGTTCAGCGAAGCCACCAGCGCAGCCGAACGCGGCGTGCCGTAGCTCTCGCCAAACAGATACTTCGGCGAAGCCCAGCGCTGATTCACAGTGATGTAGCGCGTAATGAACTTGTTGAACGCGCGAACGTCCTGATCTACACCCTGGAAGTCCGTGGCCTTACCCTTGCCCGCTAGGCGCGAGTAGCCAGTCAAAGGCGCGTCAATAAAGACCAGATCCGACTTATCAATCAGGCTGTACTGGTTCTGCACCCACTCATACGGCGGCGCGCCCGAAGCCTCAGGGCTCTTGGTGATCACGCGGATCGGTCCCATCGAACCCATGTGCAGCCAGATCGTCGCCGAACCCGGTCCACCGTTGTAGAAGAACGTCACTGGACGCGACTTCGCCGGCACACCATCCTCGGTGTAGGCCACATACGACATCGTGCCAATCGGCTTCGAATCCTGCCCCTCACCATTGATCAGCAGAACGCCAACTGTAGCGGTGTAGTGCACAGCACGTCCGCCCGCAGTCCAATCATGATGCGTAACGGAGGTCGTCTCCGCCGGAATCGGCAACTCACCTTCAGCAGCATTGCCAGCAGGTGCAGCAGCATTCCCCGTACGAGCACGCTGCGGAGTAGCCGTAGCATTCGCAGCAGGTGCGTCAGGCTTCGGTGCAGCTGAGGCTTCCTGCGCGCAGAGCGAGAAGGGGAGCAGCAAAAACGAAAGCGCGGATAAAGCAATAAGGCGAGCGCGCGGGTCCAAAGAGAAGGTCCTCCGTTACAGAAACTGTTTATCGATAATCAGAGAGTAGACGACAACTCACGCATCCGTCGCGACAAATTCCGCAACATGCAAAAAGCGCACATGGGCGAAGCGTACAGCTCCACCCATGTGGCCCTCGGACACTGTGTCTATAAGCTGAAGACCCTACTGCGCCAGACTCGCAAGATAAGCGGAGATATCGACGATATCCTCGTCGGTCAGCTTTGCAACCACCGGTTGCATCATGCCCGAGTTCTTGCCATGCCGGGCACCCGTCTTGAAGTCATACAACTGCCGCCCTGTAGCACTCGGGCTACGTCCCGCAAGTGGCGGAATCGTATCGCCTCCACCATGCAGATCAGCACCGTGGCACGCAACGCAAGCCATCGTTCGCCCGCCCGCGCCCGTTTTCACCAGCACCTCACCCTTCTTAATGCTGCCCACTGGTACATAAGCCACAAAGCCTGACGTTGGATCACGCAACATGGTGCGATCAAAGCTTTCAGGCAATTCAATAATGCGATTGCCGATTGGTTCCTTTGCGCCACTCGGGTCAACGGCCGTCAACCGATGTGGTCCCGGCATCGTCTTGGGCACCGTATCGGTCTCAACCACCCGTACCCACTTTGCAGGACCGATGGAGTGAAAGTACTCCAATGCCTCTTTGGCATCGTCCGCAGGCAGCGCCTTTGCCACCGGAATCATTGTGATCACGCCCATGTTCACCACGGACGCATGCCGTAAGTCGCCCTTCATGTCCTCAAGCTGCTGTTGCATGTAGGCAACCGGCATCCCGTTGAGATTTTCCGTATCGGACTTGCCATAACCGTTGATCAAATGGCAGGTGCCGCACGCCCGGTACACACCAGGCTTGCCGTCAATGACTGACGTCGGAGCTTTCGGGTGCAGATCGGGGAACCAGTCCACTGCGCTCACGCCGTCGATCTCTTTCGTGGTGAATGCCTTTGTGCTGCCGGGCAGATGATGGGCTTCGCCATCATCAGGCGGAACGACAGCTGTTCCCTTCGGCGGCGTAGGCGTATAAGGCCACTGCGGCAAATCCGTGTGCTGCAACTCAGGCGGAGCCTCATAGCTCACGCGTGGAGTGCGCTGTGAACCTGCCTGGAACGCCGCAGCGGAAACACCAATCGTGAGCACTGCGAACGCAGAAAAAGTGAAGAGCCGATTTGCCATACTAGGTTGATACCATCCAGAAGTGTTCGGGGAGCTGCATCGGAATCTTCTCACACTGATCTACCTCGGCGGCCAGAGCGGGGAGACTCTGCGAATTACATCGCCCTACGCTCTTGTCCTCGCCACCATCGGCGTTCGCATATCCAGCTCATCATCGACTTGACCTTAATATCGCTAACATGGACTTCTCTGCTCGCGCTGTTCGAACTCGTCTCATCAGCGCCGCTCCTGTCATCACAGCGATCAGCTTGATGGCCGGTAACACCGGTCTTCTCTTAAGACGAGGCCTCCATCCGAACCTCGAAACCGCAGTGGGCTTTCTGTGGATTGCGTCCGACTACGCGCTTCGACAAAAATCGCGTCATCCAATCGCCGCGCCAAGATTCAACGCCGCAGGAGTCATCCTCGGAAGTCTCCTGCTCTCAGCAAGCGGCTTCCACGCAGACTATGTCGACTGGAACCGAGTAAGGACACCTCTCGGCTACATCCCCGCCGCAGCCATCGTAGGTTTCCAGAACGAATTGCGGCGCCTGGGCCAACGCCTCTCAGCATCCCGCTCCGGCATCGCCAAGTTAGTAGGAACAGCGCTGAAACATCCATACGCACTGTCCGCACTCATGTCTGCATACGGCGTCACAGAACTGATGAAGAGCGCCCTGCACGCACACGACCGTGGACTCATCGCCATCAGCGCCGCATACGGAGTAGGAACATTGTTCCTCTCATTGTTTGACTATGGGACCAAAGGCAGCAGGCTGGATGAAGCTTCCGATGAGTCGCTCACAACGCAAAGCACCAAAGCCGCGACTACATAGCAGCCAAGTCCCAGCACGAACAAAGCGCTTCTCAGTCTTTCTGACGCAAGGCAGACCATTGGCCATCAGCGCGGCCTTCGGCCTTCATGCGGCCGCCAGCTTTGTCGTCGTCGATCCATCCCGCCAACGCAGCCACAACAGGAACCGGTGTTGCCTTAGGATCGTCCTGCCAGCCACCCGCGAAGTTAAGTTCCACATAGCCATCACGCCACGTCCCACTCACTGCCAGTTCTTTTCCGAACGCGCCACTCCATGTGCCGGTGATCTTATTGGCCTCGCGATGCAGGTCCATCACGCCTTCAAAGCGCCCATAGTCGCTAGCGAACACAACGTTCCATTTCCCGGTAGCTTCGCCGCCATTCTTAATCGGAAGCGGGCTCGAGGGAGAAATGTGCAGATTCGAAAAGTAGGATTCCTCGCCGGGATAGCCCCACAGCCCAACACCGCCCCGCAGATCCTCACCTTTGAGTCCGTTGACGACAAGGCTTGGAGAGCTCGACCCATTCACAAATAACTGTGCGACCCGTCCGTGGATTTCAACCTTCACATGTGTCCATGTCTCCGGTTTCATATCGGCCCACGATTCGTAAACCCACGGCCACTGGCGACGCAGAGGATACCAATCGTAGCCGGGCTTGGCCACATACTGTACCGAGTGATTGCGCATCGCCTGGTCGTCCGATTGGGCGTTCTTGGGGCGAAGGTAAAACATGTCATATTTCGATCCGTCAGGGCGTGAACGGAAGGTGAGACCGGTGAAGCCCGGCATGCGAACACCAGGAGGCGTGGTGATCTTCACCGCAATATCGACCTCAATAACGCCGTCCTGAATCGATGAGCCATTCACGTAGGCGGAAATAACGTTGTTTTCCTGCGTCGTCAGGCGAACGGCTTTTCGACCAAGGTATTCAACCGCTTCTGCTTTGCCACCCATAACGGAAAGTCCAGCGGTATCAGCCAGCGCAAAATTCTGCGGGGCAAGCGAACCAACGCCAGAGGAATCCTGGGCACGGCAGGTGCACGTTGCAAAAACAAGTGACAAAAGAGAAAGCGTAAGAGCAAACCGGCTCTTAATACGGCGGTAAGACATAGAACCCAAAACCATGCGATGGGGTTTCATTGTTGCCTCTAAACTGACGGTAAGTGGCCTTAAACCGATGCAGGCAGGCAAGGTGCCATTGCATGTCGAAGATAAGTGACTGATTTAGAGCAGCATTACGCAACCGGAACGCAAGCGAGAGCACGCGAAGTGTGCGATCACGCACAAGCGCTGTTCAGTATCGGACAAACGTGAAGGGACTCGGCCCGCATCGGGCCGAAAGCTCCGGCTGTTTTTAACTAGAGCTTGGGGCCAACGTCGACCTTTTCGACGTTTACCTTTTGCATTTGTTTAATGAGCCCTGTGATCGCCGAGATAGATTTGGTCGCGGCCTGCGTCTGCGCCTCGACCGCTTTCAATTGCTCCTGAATTGAGCCGCCGCGTTCGATCGGCACCCACCGTGGAATCGACAGGTTACCGTTTCTGAACTTGGCCAGTCGGCACGCAAGTTCAGCCTCAAGCTGCTTGATGCTCAACCGTTGTGAAACAGTCTGAAATGTGTAGGTGCCCTTGGCGCTCAGTCCTTGTGGATTGGTCACAGTGAGATTGATCGTCACGTTGGTCCCTGCCGCTGGCAGCGCCGTGATCGTAAGGGTTGGCGTATTGGTTGCAACGGGTGTTGCTCCCATAACCGACCACGCAAATGTCAACCCATTCTGATCGGGAAACACATTCAGGTTCGTAACTGCGAGAGTCAGTTCTGTACTAGCAACAACTGCGATCATGCACGGGTCCGCAGCCGGATACGGTTGAATGTCGAGTGGCCCAAATGTCGTTGCGCCAAGCGCCTTCACGGTAACGTTGCGCGTCAGCGTCCTGCCTGCGTAACTAACAGTCAGTGTCACCGTGGTTGTTGGGAATGTATCCAGCTGCGGCAACACGACCAGCGGCACAGAAGCGCTCGTCATTCCTGCACCAATCGTGAGCATTGAATTCGGAATGATCGTTGTGTCGCTGCTTGTGATCGTAAGCGGAATCGGCATGACAGCCGGATGATCCACGGTAACAACAAGGGGGACCGGTGCAGTCGCAAGCCATGTCGCCACGACTGGGGCGGCAAAGAAGATCAGGTCCGAGAGGGGGAAAATAGTGTCCAGAGGTGGAAAATAAGTGTTTATGCCAGGCGTAACCGGGTAATGGCCATTTACCAGCGCGCTGAACTTCGGCCACGCATTTGTCCAACTGTCGTGCGTAAGGTTCTCGTAGACATTGGAGAGATGGTTCGCGCCTGCGTTCACAATGTCTACGACCGAGTAACCAAGCTGGTCGTGCAGATACATCAGGAACAGCGTGGCGCAGCCTACTTCCGGGCTGTCCAGACTAATGTCTTCATCGTTAATTTCAAGAAAATTGACCCGCGGACTGTTCAGCCAGTTCTTCGTGCAGTTCCAAGTGGCCGTGGTTAACGAAGGGAGTGCCGAGACGCCGGGAAATTCCTTGAGCAGGAATTGTTCGGCCATGAATAAAGACAAGCCTTCGCCCTTGTTGCCGGCGTTACGCAAGCGAAACCAGGGAGTGTTGGAACCATACGTTCCGAACGCCCGCATGAACATGTTGCTTACAACCGAAACGAGCAGGTACCTCGCCAGCATGATCAGGCTGCCTGCCCCGATCACGAGTTCGCCGATATTGATCGTCGCCTGGAGTGGGATAAGAAATCCCCCTTCCCAATTACCACCAACAAAGTCAGTTTGTGTTCCCGTCGCGTCCGTTGACACTGTATGGAGGATCACATTGATGGGAAAGGCCATATCAAGCGAGTGCCCTGAAAACCACGCCTGCACTATGTCGAAGTCGGCATCGCAGGTTTGCATCATCGCGGTCGCGAGATCTAGTCCGCGAGGTTCAGTGAGTAACGAGTCGTATGCAAAGTTGAAATACTGCGTCCGACCACCGTTGTTCAATCCATTGCTGATGTATGAGGACATCGAACACCTCTGTGCTACGCAGGACCTGAACTGTAGTGCATGTTTTCTTGAAAGAGCAACAAATTCTTTGGGCTAAAAATCTCTGCAGCGGAACTTGTGCACAGTCATACCCCCGCCGAATTTCAGACTCAACACTTAGCAACCAGCATGCCCGCTCAACCCTGTTGTCGGGTTGGCTTGCGGTCAACCCGGTAATACGACCGTCGCCAATTTTGGGATACCTCGCTTCACCCTCGCCATAGGGTCTCGGGCAGTGAAGCTTCTTCCCCCAGGCCGTGAGAACCGCACAGATTTCTGTCAAGCCCCTGGAGCGCTCAACCCTAACAAAGCAAAAGAAATAGAGTTGGCATGTTATTTCTGCCAAATCCATAAAATAGAAATAGGCACTGGGTTAGGGATTTCCGGGCCGATAGTTAACTCCTTTAGAAAGATGATTTTGCCTCTAACCCCAATGGGAACACGATTTTAGAGCCACCTGCGAAGTTAACCCCAATAGAAAGAAGGTTTTAGAAAAACAGGGGGGGAGGGGGTACCCTAGGGCATATGCAGGAAAAGCCAATCCGCACGCTCGAGAGTCGCATCGTTTACCAGAACAAATGGTCCCGTGTCCGAGAGGACATCATCGAGCGAGCCGATGGTCAGCGCGGCATCTACGGCGTCCTGGACAAGGATCCAGCCTGCATCGTCATCCCGTTGGAGCACACACCCGAAGGCGACTTCCTCACGCTCGTGCATCAGTACCGCTACACGGTGGAGGCCAGCTACTACGAGTTCCCGCAGGGCGGTTGGGAACAGGGTGAAGACGTGGATATCGAAGCCCTCGCTCGCGGCGAACTCCGTGAGGAGACCGGCCTCACAGCAGGGAAGATGACCCGCCTCGCCGCCAACTGGATCGCCTACGGAGCTATGCGCCAGCGCCACCACGTCTGGCTGGCACAGGACTTGACACAGGGTGAGGCGCAACTGGAGGCCGAGGAACACGGCCTGACCGTACACCGGGTCAGCGTCGACGAGTTCGAACAAATGATCTTCGACGGCCGCGTGGAAGACAACTGCACACTCGCCGCATGGGCAACGTATCTCGTGTGGAAACGCCGCAGCTAGTGGATCGTCTTCATCCGCCGTGTCATGAAGTCCTGCAACACATAACTACCTAAGCGATCCGGGCTGGTGAAGTAAGCCTTGCCCTTGCACATCGCACTTACCTTCTGCACGAACTGCATCAGGGCATAGTCCTGCGCCAGCATGAAGGTGTTGATCACGATGTTGCTACGCTTGCAGCGGTTCACCTCTTCCAGCGTCTCGGCAATCACCATGGGATCAAGGCCGAACGCGTTGCGGTAGATGCGGCCATCATCCAGCGTCAGCGCGGATGGTTTGCCATCCGTAATCATCACGATCTGCTTCATGTCCTTATTACTGCGTGCGAGGATGCGTCGCGCCAACCGCAGACCCTCGCGTGTGTTGGTGTAGTAAGGCCCAACCTTCACACGCGCCACAGCCTGTATCGGCAGCTCCTCCGCGGAGTCATGGAACAGCACCAGGTGCAGTGAGTCTCCAGGGAACTGCGTGCGGATCAGGTGCGACAACGCCATCGCAACACGCTTGGCCGGTGTGAACCGATCCTCACCATACAGGATCATGGAGTGCGAGCAATCCAGCATCACCACCGTCGCGCATGACGACTGGTACTCGCTCTGGTGGATCACCAGGTCGCTGTACTCCACATTCAGCGGTACAGACAGACCCTCACGCTGCAGGGCATTGGATAGCGTAGCGTTGACGTCCAGGTTCATCACATCCCCGAACTCATACGGCTTGGAGGAGCCACTCGACTCAATCCCGCTGGCTTCATACCGAGTGTCATGCCGACCACTGATAGAGCGTCCCATCCCACCCAGCAGGTCCCGCAGGGACTTGTAGCTGAGGAAGTCCATGCTCTTGTCGGTGACGTTGAAGCGGACCTCTCCCTGTGGCGGCGCAGGCTGCGCAATCTCCCCCGGCCCCGCCTGCCCCTGCATCTCCGTAGCCTCCCCACCCTCCCGCTGGATGTAATCCCCCTGCTGCATCCGCTCCACGAGTGAATCCAGCATTTCTTCGCGCTGTTCTTGATTCATTTCGTCGTACTGCTGCTGCATCTCTTCGTCGAGGAAGTCGCCGGTTTCCATTACCTGCTTGATGGCTTCGCGGAGATTCTCCATCGTGTGATCGCCATTGAGTTCCTGGAACTCTGACCACGGATCATGGAATCCGCTATCCAGCAGAAAGTCACCGAGAGCTTCCATCAGGTCATCCAGCCCGATGCCTCCGGCAAAGTCGCCCTGGAACTTCGTGTAGCGCGTGCGCTTCATGGACTTCGTGCCGTTCTCGACGCGCTCCGCGCGTGTGGGTGAGGTTATCCATCGGTCGCCTGCATCAGGCGGATATCGCTGCCGGTCTAGTTGAAGCCGCGCTTGCTGCGGTTGCGGTTCTGCCAGTCATCGCGCTCACGCTCGCGAACCTCTTCGTGGAAGTTCTGCGCGCGTTCCTTGCGTGCCTGCTTCTCTGCAGCGGTGAAGCTACGTTCTTCCGTACGGCTGATCCGCTTGTGCGCGGTCATGCCTTCCAGCAGGAACTCTGCAGCAGACACAAGCACTTCCGCAGACGCACGACTCGCTAGCGACAACGGCTTCAGCTTGTCGAAGAGTCCCTGAATCTGCTGCAACTCCTTCAGCGAGTCTTCTGCTGCCACTGCATCGGAGAGTTGTACCGTTCCACCAAGGTTGAACCACTGTTCAATCTGCTGTGTGTTCGCCTCTGCGAAGTAACCATCGAAGGTGCGTTGCACAGCGGTGTGAATGACATCGTGCACCACGATATCCGCGCCACGCATCTCGCCTTCGTATTCCAGCTCGATCTTCCCGGTGATGCCAGGCATTGCGGTGTAGATGTCACCAATACGCGGCACCGCAACACTTTCGCCATGCTGCAACGCGCGGCGTTCCGCATTGGACAGCGCAAGCTCCATCACGGAGATAGGAAGTCGCTGCGACACACCACTACGCTTGTCCACGCGCTTGTCCTCACGGGCAACGAACGCAATCTGCTCAACCACTTCGCGGATGTAGCGCGGGATGTGCAGGTCCAAGGCAGCACGCTTACTCCAGGCTTCCTGTTCGGTCACTGAGATGGCTTGTTCCAGCGAGTCCAGATAATGCGTGCGAATCTCGGAGCCAATGCGATCCTTCAGAGGTGTCACGATCTTGCCGCGCGCCGTGTAGTCTTCAGGATTGGCGGAGAAGGTCAGTGCAACATCCAACTGCAGACGTACGGGGTAACCCTTGATCTGCACATCACCTTCCTGCATGATGTTGAACAATGCAACCTGGATTTTTCCTGCGAGATCCGGGAGTTCATTCACCGCAAAGATGCCTCGGTTGGCGCGCGGCAGCAAGCCGTAATGCATAGTGAGTTCGCTACTCAGTAGTTCGCCCGACTTTGCGGCTTTGATGGGATCAACATCACCAATAAGGTCGGCTACCGTAACATCCGGCGTCGCTAGCTTCTCAACATAACGCTCATCAGGAGTAAGCCACGCGATCGGAGTTGCATCGCCCTTCTCGGCAATGAGGAGCTTTGCATATGCTGACAACGGAACATACGGGTTGTCGCGAATCTCCGATCCGGCAACGTAAGGCACAACAGGATCGAGAAGCGTGGTGAGCCCGCGCAGAATGCGGCTCTTCGCTTGTCCACGTAAGCCCAGAAGAATGAAGTTATGCCGTGACAACACCGCATTCACAATCTGCGGCAGCACAGTGTCTTCATAACCGACGATGCCAGGGAAGATGCTTTCCTTGGCACGCAGTTTGGCGATCAGGTTGTCGCGTAGTTCGTCTTTGACGGAGCGCGATACGCGGTCGACGGTCCACTCGCTGTTGCGAAGTTCGCCAAGTGTCTGCGGAAGATGTGACGGGATCGTGTGCTGTATGGCCATCGGAGTAAGTATAGGACTCCGATACGCGTCATTTGGTCGCAGCGATTATCTCTGCCATCGGTTAGCGATAACTACGGCGCGATGTACAACGTATTCAGACTAGCTGGATGATGTACTCATCACGATTGATCCCGAATCAGCTTATCTCTGCCAGCGGAAGCCCATGACTCCAGGGATGGTACGCAGAGTATCGAGGCCGATAGGGCGATGGATGTTGCCCGTATTTGGAGAACGCCACGTCAGCTCAACGCGCACCTGCGCCAGGTGAGTGGGTGAATCGTATTCTGAAGCCCAACTGATGACATGACACTGCGCTGCCTCTATAGCAGAACGTAATTGCTCCTCGGAGGGGCCGTCTTCCGTGCAGATCAGCGTGAGGATGCCGGTGTGGTTGCGAGGGATAGAGGCTTCAAGAGGGCGCAACGCAATCAGAATGAAAGCGGCAAGGATGGTTCCCACACTGCCCAGCACAAGCTGACCACCCCCGAAGAGAAGTCCGAGTATAGTGCTGTACCAGAGTGTGGCCGCAGTGGTAACGCCGATGGCGGTGTTCTCTTTCTTCAGGATCGCGCCCGCGCCAATGAAGCCAATGCCCGAGAGAACGCCAAGCGGAAGGCGCATCAGGTCTAGCCCAATGTAAGAGGTCGCTGAGCGATTCTCCATGGGCAGTAACAGATTGACCTGCAACATCATCAGCGTAGCCGCAATCGTGACCAACATCGTGGTGCGCATGCCAGCGGGTCGGCTGTGCTCATCGCGGTTCAGGCCGATCAGCATGCTGGCCACGGTGGCCAGTAGCAATCGGAGAGCAATCTGAGAAGGTGTGATGTGGAGTGGCATCGTGATCACGAAAGTTTAGTGCAGGGACAGATCAGTAGCCCAGCTCTAATTCATCCAACAGAGCACCCATTTCCGATGAGGCATGACGGTTGCCGGTGCGTTGGGCTGCGGCAAGGCCTTCCTGCAAGCGTTGTTTTGCTTCGTCGTTGCGATGGAGCTTGGCCAGCGTTTGGCCGCTCATCTGATATGCAGGGACATAATCCGGGTTGTGTTGAATGGTGGCGGCGAACTCTTCCAGCGCTTTTTCTGAATCATTTTGCGAAAGATGCTCCATGGCCAGGCCGTAACGGGCGAAGCTGTCGGCTGGGTTGGCTGCCAGGATTTCGGTGAGCATTGCAATCTTGTCCATGTGCCTATTGGACGCTGGAACAGCGCCGTACGGCAAGCGGTCGTACACTGATAGACGATGGAAGACAGGCACAGAACGGTAGCTGAGTCCCAAGCGGAACGCAGCGAGGTCATCTTTCCCGGTGACTCGAACTCGCTAGGCAATCTGTTTGGCGGCAGATTGATGCAGTTCATCGACCTTGTCGGTGCGGTGGCCGCGTATCGTCATGCGCGTTCCACGGCTGTGGTTACGGCGAGTATGGATCATCTGGATTTCGTAGCGCCGGTACACATTGGCGATCTGCTTATCCTGAAGGCCAGCGTGAATCGGGCGTTCAAGAGCAGTATGGAAGTGGGCGTGAAGGCGATGGTGGAAGACCCGAAGACTCGACTTCTTCGTCATGTATCCACTGCATATGTCACTTACGTCGCCGTGGATCAGACAGGAACGCCGGTTATGGTTGATCCGGTGATACCGGAGACAGAGCACCAGAAGCGGCGCTATGAAGATGCTTTACGTCGCCGCGAAAGCCGTGCGGAAGAGACGCAACGAAAGCGCGATCTGCGCAAAATTCTTACCAGCGACTGGCACGTTTAGTCAGAACAATTTTCAGACAGGAAGAATAATGGGACACATGGGACAGGGCGCGCCGCAGGGGCCGCAGGCTTTGCCAGGAATCGGCGCGGTGGTGGCAGTAGGCAGCGGCAAGGGCGGCGTGGGTAAAACCACCGTCAGTGTGAATCTGGCAATTGCGTTGGCCAAGTTGGGCAAGCGCGTCGGCTTGATTGATGCGGACATCTACGGTCCCAACGTGCCCACGATGATGGGTCAGACTCGCCAGCCATCCGTCACGGAAGATTCCATGATGGAGCCGCTGGAGAGCTTTGGTGTGAAGTTCATCTCTGTGGGACTTATCTCGCCTGGTGACAAGCCGTTGGTGATGCGCGGACCCATGCTGCATCAGATCATCCGTCAGTTTCTCCAGCAGGTGAAGTGGGGCGAACTGGATTACCTCATTGTCGATCTACCTCCCGGCACGGGGGATGTCGTCATCTCGCTGGTTCAGACAGTTCCGCTGACGGGCGCGGTCGTTGTATCGACGGGCTCAGGCGTGGCGTTGCAGGATGCACGTAAGGCATTGGAGATGTTCCATCAGGTGAACGTGGAAGTCCTTGGCCTGGTTGAGAACATGTCGCAGATGCGCCTGCCGAATGGTGAAATCATCGATGTCTTTGGTGCAGGTGGCACAGCGAGCACTGCGCGTCAGTACAACCTGCCGTTCCTCGGTTCGGTTGATCTGGATCCGGCGATTCGCGCTGGCGGTGATCGCGGCCTGCCCGTGTCACTTGGTGGTGAGGATGACGCGAAGGCCAAGGCATACTTCGACATCGCTCGCGAGGTGATGGAACGCGTTGAAGAAGTGCAGGAAGAGTCGCAGGACGTGCTGGAGATCAACTAGACACGCTGCGTTATTTGGGGCCACGAAAGAGAGTTTGGACATCCGCTTTGTGGTGAATATTCAACTCGCGAGCTCGCAGCAGCCGATACTTGGCCCGAGTTATCAAGAAGATAAGGGCTATCCCGCCGGTTTTTTTGAGCATGATCCAAAGCGCGCCCGATACTCTCTGAGCCCCATATGTGAGTGCAAGAAACTCATATATGGAGCCGGGTCGCGATAGAATAAAAAGCAATGGCGGATCTGCGCGAAACCGGCTGGGGTTTGCATGCGCGGCAGCAGGCGATTCTGGCTGCCGCCATTGAACTGTATGTGCAAACCGGAGAACCGGTAGCATCGCAGGCCCTCGCGAATATCAGCGGTTTAAGTTCGGCCACTGTACGCAATGTGATGGTGGAACTTGCTGATGCGGGCATGCTCGAACAGCCGCATACTTCCGCGGGCCGCATCCCTACTGCGCGTGCATTTCGTTTGCATGTGGAACAGATTCGCGGAGCGAATCGCATTGCGCCTCGCTGGTTGCCCGTGGAGTCGCGCACGCAGATCGATGCGCAGTTGCAGGGACTCGGCGGCATTGGTGCGTTCTTTGAACGCACACCGCAGGTGCTTGCTGCGTTGTCCAGCGGTGTGGGATTGGCACTGGCAACGGCGCAGCCCGGTGACTTGTTGGAGCATGTTCACTTTCAGCGGTTGGCGTTGAAGAAGGTGCTTGCAGTTGTTGTTACGCGCAGTGGAGCTGTGCGTGATCGCGTGTTGTTACTGGAGCGCGACCTTTCCATGAACGATCTGGAAACTGCATCGCGTTATCTGAATGAGAACTTTCGCGGTTGGGATGTAGAGCGTGTCCGTGCGGAGATTGCCGCACGTGCCGAACGTGAACGTAGCGAGTATCAGCGCTTGTTGCAGGCAGCAGAAGAACTGTGGTCGCGTGCTGTGCCGGACGACCGTTCCCTGGAACAGAGCGTCTATGTGGAAGGTGTCTCAAACCTGCTGGGCGCTGCCGATAAAGACAGTGCAAGCCTGCGTGAGATGCTGGCAGCGCTGGAAGCAAAGGAACGAGTTGTCGCGCTGCTGACGGCGTATGTGACTTCGGAAGAGCGCAGTGTGCGCGTGATCTTCAATATGGAAGAGCGCGTGCCAGAGATGCAGGGCATGGTGCTGGTGGCAGCGCCTGCAGTGGTGGATGGAACGGTACGCGGTACCGTAGGTGTGTTGGCAACGCAGCGCATGCATTACGAGAACACCATCAACGCCGTGGGGTACGTGGCGCAGATGTTCGCGCAGGCCGGAAACGACACCGGCGATCGCTCATAACGAACGCATTGCGCACCGTAAAGTCAGGCTTTGAGATGTTTTCAGATCGATATAGGAAGTGGATGGGCATGAAGGGAACAGAAGAGACAACTGCAGCAACGGATCAGGAGATGGTGAGCGCGGCGGAAGCGGAAGAGAGCAACACCGCCGTAGGAACCGAGGCTGCTAGCGTATTGCAGAGTGAATTTGATCAGATCAAGGGCGAGCGCGATCAGTATGCCGATCGCCTGGCGCGTCTGCAGGCAGAATTCGAGAATGCTCGGAAGCGCGAAGCCAAAGAGCGTGCTGAGTTTCGCGACTATGCCGTGGGCAACGCGGCAGAAGGATTTCTTGGTGTGTTGGATAACTTCCAGCTTGCCCTGAAGTCGACGGGATCGCCGGAACAGTTTCGCGCTGGTATTGAACTGATCGCCAAGCAGTTGGATGACGCCGTGCGCAACCTTGGTGTGACAGCGGTTGAAACCGTTGGCCAGCAGTTTGATCCGCGCACGATGGAAGCGCTCGGTTCCGTGGAAACGGCTGAACACCCAGATGACGCCGTGGTGGACGAAATCCGCAAGGGCTACCGCATCAAGGAGCGCCTATTGCGCCCCGCACTGGTGCGTGTGGCAAAGAATACACAGACGCATCAGGCGTAAGCATTGCTGTTGTTGCAGTAAAGGATTGAGAGGAAACTTTGGCAGGAGCCACGGTGAAAGCTGACTACTACGAGGTATTGCAGGTCACAAGGACGGCAACGGATCAGGAAATTAAAACCTCCTATCGCAAGCTGGCTATGCAGTTCCACCCAGACCGCAACCCCGGCGATAAGTCGGCGGAAGAAAAGTTCAAGGAATGCAGTGAGGCTTACGGCATCCTGAGTGATCCGCAGAAGCGCGCTGCGTATGACCGCTATGGTCACGCGGGCTTTGGCGGCGCGGCGTCGCAGGGCGGCGGATTCCCCGGTGGCTTTAGTGGCTTCGGCGGCGATCCGCAGGACCTCGGCGATATCTTCGGCGATATCTTTGGTGAGATGTTCGGCGGTGGTGGTGGCGGACGTCGTCAGTCGCGTGCGCAACGTGGCCGCGATCTGAAGTATGACCTGACCATGGAGTTTGAAGAATCAGTCTTCGGCAAAGAGCAGGAGATCAAGATCAAGCGCCAGGAAACCTGCGAAGGTTGCAGTGGCACCGGTTCTGCCAATGGCAAGCAGCCTGTGACGTGTTCGCAGTGCCGTGGCGCGGGGCAGGTGCGCTACCAGCAGGGCTTCTTCTCCGTGGCGCGTCCATGCCCCAAGTGCGAAGGCAGTGGCGTGAACGTGACCGATCCTTGCCAGACATGCCACGGCGAAAGCCGCGTCATGCGCGAGCACACCATCAACGTGAAGGTGCCCGCAGGCGTGGAAGATGGCACGCGCATTCGTTATCAGGGTGAAGGCGAAGCCGGAAAGCTTGGTGGTCCTGCAGGTGACCTGTACGTGGAACTTCGCGTGAAGGCACACAAGTTCTTCCAGCGCGATGGCGACGATCTACATTGCGTGGTGCCGGTCAGCTTTCCTCAGGCTGCGTTGGGTGACGAGCTTGAGATTGAAACGCTGGAAGGTGTTGCTGTACTGAAGGTTCCGGAAGGAACGCAGAGCGGCAAGAGCTTCCGCATCAAGGGCAAAGGCGTGCCCCACCTGAACAGCCACGGTAAGGGCGACCTGATCGTGGAAGTGCGAGTACAAACGCCAGCCAAGCTGACCAAGAAGCAAAAGGAACTGCTGAAGGAACTCAGTGAAACCATGAAGACGGACAATGCACCGCAGTCGCACGGCTTCATGGATCGTATGAAGGAGATGTTCAGCTAACCATGTTGCTGCGCGTGGGACAAATGGCGGTTGCAGTACTCGGCATGGCGCTGATCCTACACTTCGGCATCACGCGCGATCCGGGCTGGGGCGAAACCAGCATGATGCATCCCGTCATCTGGACCATCCATTGGCCGGCACTTGGGGCAGGCATTTTCTGCCTGCTCGTCACCTTCGTTCTTATGGCCTTGCTCGGGCGCGAATAACCAGTTTTTCAGGAACGTAGTGCTACAGCGATCGCGAGACCCGCGATCGCTGCTGTTTCTGCGCGCAGAATACGCGGCCCCAGCGTCACATGCTGCCATCCGCTGTCGCGAAAGAGTTGCATCTCATCGGCTGTCCATCCGCCTTCGGGACCAATCGCCAATGCGATGCTTCCGTTTGCTGGAGCGGATTCGAGAGCGACACGAATCGTGTTTTCTTCTTCTGTCTCTGCCAACAACAGTTTCACAGTAGCGTCCACTGTCGGAAGAAACAGTTTCAGCGTTACGGGATCATCGACTTCGGGGACATCGGTGCGACGTGATTGCTGTGATGCTTCACGAACGATGCGCCGCCAGCGCTCCACACGTTTTGCTGCAGCCTGTGCTAGATGCTTTTCAGTGCGTCGGGCAAGAACAGGTGTAATGCGAGCCGCACCAAGTTCCGTCGCCTTTTCAATTGCCCATTCCAGGTGATCGAACTTGAAGACGGCAAGCAGTAGATGGACAGGCAGAGCTATTTCCGCTTCCTGTTCTTCATGGAGCGTGAAAGTAACTTCGTCCTCGCGAACGCTTTTTACTTCCGCGCGGTGCAGAAAACCATCGGCAACGACATCAAAAATCTGTCCGGGCTGCGCACGCAGCACACGCGCAAGATGCGCGGCCTGATCGCGCGTGAGTGCGGCTTCTGTGCGTTCTTTGTTCCATGTATCGGCAATCCAACGGCGGCGAGTCATAACTGTTTCAGTGTAGCGAGTGATGCAGAATCTTGCGCAAACGCAAGGCGGGGAGCGCTTTCGCGCTCCCCGACTGAAGTTGCTTTGCCTTGTTGCGTTGCGGCCTTTGCCACCGCTTCGCATTGTCTTGCCGTCTTGCCTACTCTCCCTGAGTGAGAAGACTGCGCGCTGCATTCAAATGTTGCAGCTAACGAATGTATAGAAGCACGTGCGAAGAGTGTCAACAAAAAAGTTTTAAAGGTTGTAACGGGCAAGTTCCTTCGCAGCGTCTCGTGTGCATGCGTTAGACAAAATTAAGGTGGCCAATCGCAACCCGGAAGTCCCGTTGAGATGCTTCGCATCGCTCACGAAGTTGACGCGTGTTCGAATGTAACGACGTTACATGACGAGATGATGCATCGTGAAGGATTCTCGTTTTAGCCAATATCCATGCTGGTTTTGTCAGCACTCGATGACATTCAATGCAAGTCCGGCGAGAGAAGTTTCCTTGTAGCGCGACTGCATGTCGAGACCGGTTTGGTACATGGTACGGATCACCTGATCGAGAGAAACTTTGTGTTCGTCGAGTTCGTTCATGGACATACGCGCCGCGTTCACCGCCTTCACCGCTCCCATGCCGTTCCTCTCAATGCACGGGATTTGCACAAGGCCACCGATGGGATCACAGGTCATGCCGAGGTTATGTTCCATCGCAATCTCGGCGGCGTGTTCCACCTGTGCGTTGGTTCCGTTTAGCGCTGCGACGAGTCCTCCTGCTGCCATGCTGCAAGCTACACCAACTTCACCCTGGCACCCCACTTCAGCGCCTGAGATGGATGCATTTTCCTTGTACAAAATGCCAATCGCTGCGGCAGTCAGGAAGTAGCGCAAGAGCCCTTCTTCATTAGCTCCGGGGATGAAGTCCAGATAGTAGCGAGCCACGGCTGGCACCACGCCCGCCGCTCCGTTCGTTGGAGCTGTTACCACGCGTCCGCCAGCAGCATTCTCTTCATTTACTGCCATCGCGAACACGGTGACCCAATCCAAAGGTGCGAGAGGATCGGATGAACCTTTCTCACGCAGACGCACGGAAAGGCGTGGCGCACGTCGGCGTACCTGAAGGCCTCCGGGTAACGTGCCTTCGTTCACGACACCGCGTTGAATGGTGTCGTCCATGACGGCCCACAGGGCGAGAATGCCGTTGCGTACATCGGCGCTGGCATCACCGGTGCTTTCCACGCGTGGCCGCAGAATCTTCCGGTCCTCGATCATCGCGACTTCATTCGCGAAGACCAGCTCTGCAATAGTGATGTTCGCTGCGGCTGCTGACGCGAGCAGTTCTGCCGCGCTACGAAAGTTGTAGGGAATGTCTCGTGACGACTCGGGAGTAGCAGCGCCACTCGCAGAGAATCGTTCCGCCGTCACGATGAAGCCACCGCCGATGGAATAGAAAACTTCGTCGGCGAGCTTTACGCCCGCTCCGTCAAACGCACTGAAACGCACGCCGTTCGGATGCGTGACAACATTCGCATCGGGATACATCTGATCTTTGTGAAAGATCAGATCCCGCTCCCGCTGAAACGCAATGCGTCTCGTTCCACCAAACAGCAAGGCGCCTTCTGCAGCTTCTTTCAGAATGGTGATGTGGCGTTCCGGTTCGATGGTGTCCGGCATTTCGCCTGCAAGTCCGGTCAATACTGCGGCGTCGGTTCCGTGTCCAATGCCAGTCAGAGCCAATGAGCCGTACAGATCAATCTGTACGCGTTGCACGCGGTCAAACACATCCGCTCGCTGCAAGCCGCGGAGAAATGCCTGTGCTGCACGCATGGGGGCAACGGTGTGCGAACTGGAAGGGCCGATACCGATCTTGAAAAGTTCAAAGAGACTAGTCACAGCGCTATTCTAGGCGCTGCGGCTAGTCTCTTTGTGTTGCTCCGGTAGGTTGGGATTTATTTCTTGCGCTTTGTCAGTGATGTCGCGCCGGGCGTAGTGGTCTGACGGATGTAAGCAGCGTTCGCGGAGAAGCGCACGTTGTCTTTGTCATCGGTCATCAATTGGCGCAATGCAGCGGTGACATCGTCGCCAGGATAATTACTGAGGATTTCCGCGGCGGTCAGACGTGCCACTGGATCTTTGGTCTTGGTGGCTTCAATCAACGCGATCTTGGCGGGGTTGGTGCGTTCTTTGCCGATCTGGTTGATGGCAGTGATTTGAGGCGAGACCCCACCGGAACCCCTGAGGTAGTTATAGGCTCCCATTCCAATGCCAACTGGCGGCACCAGGATGGTGATGCTTTGTTGTGCCGCAATCTTCATCAGCGCCACTGGGCTATGCAGAGTCCGATTTGCCTGATGCGTGCTGCCTTTCCAGAAGTTGTAGTTGCCAGAGCGCTCGCCTTCAGCCACTGCAAGGAGTATGTCTTCCCCTGAAGGATCGTTCAGCTTCCACAGCGTGCTGGCCGTTGTGAAGACAACCTTCGGGTCCTGATCATTTAACTGGCTGCGCAGTTCATTGGAAAATACGTTCGCGCTGCCGTTCTTCATCAACTCGCCGGCTGCCACGATCGCAGCGAGTCGAACATCAATGTCGGGATCGTGCAGACAATTACCGACCAGCTTCTCCGCGCGTTGCTGACCGCCGAGCATGGAGAGTGCGGAGATAGCCGCAATGCGTGTGTCGGTGTTCTTTGTGCCGGTGACGCCGTCTTCCAACCGCGACCATGCAGCATCGCGCAGCATCTGCGGGCGGGTTTCATCGGCGGCTCCTACAACCGTGCCGTCTGCGGAGGATGATTGGGCGTGGAGCGGCTGTGTGGCAGATAGCAGTGTGAATGCAAGTAGGGCAGGAATATAAAACCTAGGCATGGAATCCTTCCGTCATTCATGGATGCGAAAACGACCATATTGGCCGCTTCGGAGACACCTAAGATGGTGTGCCGTCAGGCACGTGACCCAACAGGAAAAACATTCGTGGATTCCTTCTTCTTAAGAAAGCGCTCCACGAAACGACGCATCACCTTCACCATGGGTTTTTCCAGATAGATGTGGCTTAGCAAGCCCATGACCGTGGCTAGCAATATACCTGTCAAAACATAGAGCACGCAGGCCGTTGTGCCGAATTGTGGAAACGGCTTCCAGATCATCCGCAATGCACCGAGCGCAAAGAGATGGCAGAGGTAGAGGGAATAGGATGCGTCTCCCAACAACTCCAGCAAACGCAGGTTCCAGGTAACGCGGGTGCCGTATTCCGCGCTCAGGATTCCGTAGACCAGCAATGCCGCTTGAGGCCCCCATGCGAGTGGTCGATAGACGCTGTCCACGAACTTCGTCATCGGATACATCCAGATGAGAGCCACGATGGCAATGGCAATTCCTACCAAGGGCGACACCAGACGACGTTTCTCATAGAGCGCGCCAATCACCATGCCCGCGCCAAACTCCAGCAGCGGAAGGTCGGTGTACACGTGCAGTGGAGGACTGTTGAAGTGAATCAGTCTTCCAAGCACTACGAGCGCAATCAAGGCTGCAAGGTTCCCCAGCAGGCGCTTGGAAGGTGGCAGTAGCAATAGAACCGCGAACAGCAGATAGAAGAACACTTCGTACTGAAGCGTCCAGCCAATCGGCAGTACCGGGTTGATGTTGTGCAAGATGGGATGCCACGCCGGAAACAGAAGCAATGACTTTACAACGAACAGTGGCTTCACATATGCGAAGCGAAACGCCTTCGGCAAAACAATCGCCGTGGCGACCATGGCCAGCGTGAAGAACCAGTACGGAGGATAGATACGCGTGATGCGGTTCAGCAGAAAAGGGAACGGACGCGGACGCGACTGCGCAGAGATGTACCAGAGGATGAAGCCGGAGATGACAAAGAAGATGTCGACGCCAAACTCGCCGGAACGCGTGAGGTAATTGCGCGAGATGACCTCATCAGGGAAATGGCCAAGTGTGTGGCGCATCACCACCAGCGTGGCAGCAAACCAACGTAGGTGCTGGATGGAATAGATTTTCTGCTTCGTTTCCTGTGGGCCGATAGAAGGAGCCACAATCTCCGCGGTACTGTTTGAAACCGATAGGTCTGACAACAATTTCTCCTTCGTGTCCCAATCTGGGAAACGGCCCGACGCTATCTCGTTGCGCGTGTTCTTTCACTATAGGAATAAATGCAAACGGGATACAACTGAATAAAACGCCCCTGACGTGATGCCTCTGCGGATGCCCGTTGAGGTTTCCTTCATCGGCATCGTGCCACCGCGAGTACACTGCCAGTCGGAGACTTCCCCACACAATCATGTTGTTCAAATCGCGTAGCGCAGCCGTGTATGGCATTGATGCTCATCCCATTGATGTAGAAGTGGACTTTTCCGGTGTGATGAGCATGAAGGACGCTACCTTCAGCACGGTCGGATTGCCGGATGCTGCCGTGCGTGAGAGCCGTGATCGCGTACGTGCTGCTATCAAAAACTCCGGATTCGATCTTCCACCCACTCGCATCACGATCAATCTGGCACCGGCCGACCTGAAGAAGGAAGGTTCGGGATTTGATCTTCCCATCGCCATCGGGATTCTCGGTGCGTACGGTTCGTTGCAGATGAAGGAACTGTCCGACTTCTTATTAGTTGGCGAACTCGGGTTGGAGGGAAATCTCCGTGCTGTACCGGGTGTTCTGCCCATGGCGGTGATGGCGCGCGAACTTGGCATTCGCAACGTAATTCTGCCGGAAGCAAACGCGCGTGAAGCCGCAGTGGTGGATGGTGTGGACGTCTATCCCGTACGAACACTTGCCGAGGTCCGCGAACTGCTGAACAGCTTCGCTTTTGGCGGTCAACATGCTAAGCCGTTGAAGATTCAGCCCGCAGAAGTCCTGGACGAACTGCAGCATTTCCCCTTGGACTTCAAAGACGTTCGCGGTCAGCACACTGCGAAGCGTGCCATGGAAGTGGCTGCCGCTGGTGGACACAATCTGCTCATGATTGGGCCTCCGGGCAGCGGCAAGACCATGCTGGCGAAGCGCCTGCCATCCATTCTGGCGCCACTTACCTTTAACGAGGCGCTGGAGACCACAAAGATTCATTCGGTCGCGGGTGTACTCGAACCCAGCGAGGGTTTGGTGGCGCATCGTCCCTTCCGTTCGCCGCACCACACCATTAGCGACGCCGGATTGATCGGTGGTGGCATGGTGCCCCGTCCCGGTGAAGTTTCGCTTGCGCACAACGGCCTGCTCTTTTTAGATGAGCTGCCGGAGTTTCCGCGCAACGTGCTGGAAGTACTTCGCCAGCCGCTCGAAGACGGCACGGTGACCATCTCGCGTGCCGCCATGAGTCTCAGCTTCCCAGCGCGGTTTATGCTGCTGGCGGCGATGAATCCCTGTCCCTGCGGCTTCTTCAACGATAAGAGCCGCGAGTGTACCTGTACGCCACCCATGATTCAGAGGTATGTCAGTAAGGTCAGCGGACCTCTGCTGGACCGTATCGATATCCATATTGAGGTGCCTGCGGTGCAGTACAAGGAGCTTCGGCAGGGAAGTGAGGGGGAGACCTCAGCCCAGATCCGCGACCGCGTTCTGGCCGCCCGGGAGCGTCAGGCGGCTCGCTTTGGAAAACTGGGGGACCAGCAGACCACGAAGCGTCATCGCCCCGTCTATAGCAACGCGCAGATGTCCAGCCAGCAGATTCGGGTGTTCTGCGAGCTGTCCAGCGACGCGGAGCGGCTGCTGGAGAGGGCGATGCAGCAGCAGGGATTGAGTGCGCGTGCCCATGACCGCATCCTCAAGACCGCCCGAACCATCGCCGATCTGGAAGGAGCCCAGGACATCGCTGTAAAACATATCGCAGAAGCGATCCAATACCGGACCCTGGACCGTAGTCACTGGGCATAAGACTGACTCATCAGGACTTACAAGGAGGGACTAGCTTTTCTCCACAATTTGGAAACTTTGGCGTGATTTCTTCCGAAAATAAGTATTGATAATAAGGGTTGAAGCAATTATGGTGCTTTTGGAGCTGATTTTGACGGGTCCAGAATGGAACCCCTCGAATCTTCCTCCTGCCGACGCATCCAGGCCGGGCGTTGGTGAATCCCATACACTGGGACATGCGATTCTCAAAGCTGCGCGGATGGCCGGCGCAACGATCCCGAATCGTCCCTGAGATTCAAGCAGTGAAGGCAACGGAGCCTGAAGCGCCGCCAGAAGAGCTGCGCGGTTCTGTGCCGGAACACCTGCGGTGTGCACCTCGTCTTTTTGAAGGGGACATGCTGCACAAAATGTAAAGCTGCGGCAGCGTGCCGCGATCCATCCGTCAGCGGATCCTGAAGGACCGCGAGACTTGATTGAAGAAGGAGAATCATGCGCTCTGATCTGATTTTTGGCGCTCTTACCCACGTCCAGAACCGTTACCAGCTCTGTCAGCTCGCCAGCAAGGCGACGCGCAAGCTGCACAAGCCGAACACCCGTCTGCAGGACACCACGAACGAAGTGTTGGATCGCTTTCGCGAGACTGCCCCCAGCGATCTGAAGACTGGCCCTGAGCCGGCAGCAGTGTTGGAGACCATCGAGGAGCGCCGCGCGGCCTAACCGGCCGTGCGGTTCCCCCGCACCTTGTTTTCTCGCTCCTGCAATACAATCGCTGTACCGTAGAACTTGCAGTCCTGAACAATTACTGCACTCAAGCTTTACCCGTACCAGCCCGCATCACCCTTCCGCACCGCAACCCCCGCCTTAGATTCACCGCTTCCATACATCACGGAACGAACGTACACAGGTACCCATGACCATTACCGAACTCAAAGAAAAGAGCATTGCCGAACTCGGCAAACTCGCACGCGGCCTAGAAATTCCAGGCACCAGCGCCCTGCGCAAGCAGGACCTCATCTTCAAGATTCTCCAGGCTCAGAGCGAAAAAGAGGGCCACATCTTTGCCGAGGGCGTGCTTGAAATCCTGCCCGACGGCTACGGCTTCCTCCGCTCGCCGGATTACAACTACCTCCCAGGTCCAGACGATATCTACGTCTCTCCTTCGCAGATCCGCAAGTTCGACCTGAAGACCGGCGACACCATCTCCGGTAATGTGCGCCCCCCGCACGAGGGCGAAAAGTACTTTGCGCTGGTCAAGATCGAAGCGATCAACTTTGAGTCGCCTGAAGAAACCCGTAACAAGATTCTGTTCGACAACCTGACGCCGCTCTATGCTGATGAGCGCCTGAAGATGGAAACCGTCCGCGACAACATCAGTGGCCGCGTGATGGACCTGCTCACTCCCGTGGGCAAGGGCCAGCGTGGTCTGATCGTCGCTCCGCCGCGTACCGGTAAGACGGTGCTGTTGCAGTCCATCGCGAACTCCATCACTGCGAACCACCCGGAAGTTGTGCTCATCGTTCTGCTGATCGACGAGCGTCCGGAAGAAGTTACGGACATGCAGCGCTCCGTGAAGGGCGAGGTTATTTCCTCCACCTTCGACGAGCCAGCCGCACGCCACGTACAGGTCGCCGAGATGGTGATTGAAAAGGCCAAGCGTCTGGTCGAGCACAAGCGCGACGTGGTCATCCTGCTGGATTCCATTACGCGTCTTGCACGTGCTTACAACACCATCGTGCCGCCTTCGGGCAAGGTGCTCTCCGGTGGCGTGGACTCCAACGCTCTGCAGCGCCCCAAGCGCTTCTTCGGTGCGGCCCGCAACATTGAAGAGGGTGGTTCGCTCACCATCATGGCGACGGCCCTCGTCGATACCGGATCGCGTATGGACGAAGTCATCTTCGAAGAGTTCAAGGGTACAGGCAACATGGAAGTCATTCTCGATCGCAAGTTGGTCGACAAGCGTGTCTTCCCGGCAATCGACATCCAGCGCAGCGGAACGCGTAAGGAAGAGCTGCTCATCCCCAAGGAAGATCTGCAGCGCACGTGGATTCTGCGCAAGGTGCTGAATCCGCTGTCGCCGGTGGAAGCCATGGAATTGCTCACGGATAAGCTGGGCAAGACCCGTAACAACCAGGAGTTCCTGCACAACATGAGTTCACTGTAAGAGCCCTGAGTATGTAAGAAAGCCCGCGAGATTCGCGGGCTTTTCTTTTGTCCGCAGATTCTGAAGAACGTCTGTGCGATCCCTCAGCTCCCGTATCCTATTCATGCAACAGCCGATTGCAGTGTGGCGTCCTATACGCAGGAATGATAACTTCTTCAACTTCGCGGCACGGCTTCTTTGTTTTGTTTGTAAGTCTCCTCCCCCTCCCGTGTAGCGCACAGCGCAGCATGCCGCAGGATCACGCATTTGTCGAGGTCGACACGCTTGCATCCCTTCCGGACTCTCCGGGTTTCAGTAGCTCGCAGGTACAGGAGCCTTCATTCGTTTCGGTGGACGATATCGCCGAATGGCAAGCGTCTACTGCTGCACCAACGGTTGCAAGAAAGTATGCGCATACCATCAAGCCCGGATATACCGCGGTTCCGTGGGGTGCAAAGGAAAAGATCACTGCTTCGGTTCTGAAGATGGGAACTGTTGGTGCGGTCTTTTCCGCTGCATTCACTGGCGGACGGCAACAGTTGCTCGATGCTCGACCCCACTACGGCACTGACAGTGGAGCCTATGGTGAACGTGTGGGGGCTGACTTCGCTCGCCAGAGCACGCAGGCAATCATGAACGGCGGTATGTCGGCGATCCTGCGAGATGACCCGCGTTACTACGTTCTGGGTTCGGGACATCCTTTCAAGTCGCGCGTGATCTACGCGGCTGAGCGAGTGCTGATCACGCACAAGGATAGTGGTGGTGATACGGTGAACATCCCGCTGTTCACCGGCATTGTTGCCAGCCAGGCCCTTGCCAATGGTATTTATCCTGACCAGGATCGTGAATGGACTCGCGTGGCGACAGGTTCATTAGGCAGTATTGCAAGCCGCATGGCGACGCAGCAGTTCAAAGAATTTGGTGACGACATCCGGCAGTATCTGCGACACAAGTTCAAGAAGGATTAAATGCAGCTTGGAGAAAAGGCCGCGATGGCAACGGATAAAGAGAAGCAGTCGGACCGGCAGTTGAAGATCAAGGATCTCCTGCGTCCCCATCGACGCGCTCTCATTCTTGGACTCGCGGCGATCGCGGGCGAGAGTATTGCCGATGTTGCTCAGCCGTGGCCGTTGAAGATCGTTCTCGACAACGTGATTGCGAAAAAGCAGTCACATGGCTGGCTCTTTGCTCTCATTAAGCGCACCGTTGGAACGGAGCCACACCAAATACTTCTTTTCGTATGCGGCGCTGTCGTACTCATCGCTCTGGTGGATGCATTCTGCTCGTATTGGGAGAAGTACACCACCACCAGTGTTGGGCAATGGGTTACGCATGACCTGCGCCGCAAACTGTACGCACAAGTGCAGCGTCTTTCGCTCTCGTATCACGACACCAGCAAGACGGGCGATCTCATTAGTCGCGTCACCACAGATATCGATTCCATTCAGAGCTTCATCGTTTCTGGACTACTCAGCATTCTTGTCGATATTGCAACCATTCTTGGCATGATTGGAGTGCTGTTTTATCTAAGTTGGCAGTTAACCCTGATTGCACTCGCGGTCGTGCCAATCCTCTTTGCGATCGTCTACACCTATACGCGTCGGGTGAAGAAGGCATCACGCGAAGTGCGTAAGCAGGAAGGCAAGATGATCTCCGTAGTGCAGGAGGTGCTCGGTTCCATCCGCGTCGTGAAGGCGTTCTCGCGTGAGGAATATGAGGTGCAGCGACTGGAAGGGGAGAGCCTGGAGACGGTCGAAGCGGCGTTACGGGCACGCACTCTCAAGGCAAAACTGGTTCCCATCGTCAACATCGTAACTGCCATCGGTACCTGTCTCGTTTTGTACTTCGGTGGCAATCTTGCGTTGAATTCTGACATGACGGGTGGCAAGATCTACATCTTTATTGCTTACATCGCCAGCATGTACAAACCCATGCAGGACATCTCCAAAATTATGGATTCGTACTCCAAAGCAGACATTGGCTACGAACGGATTAAGGAGATCATTGGCAATAACAATGAGATGCGCGATGTTCCGGGAGCAAGGCCGCTGCGTGTGGTTGAAGGCCGCATCAGCCTCGACAATGTGTGTTTCTCCTATGACGGCGAACGTGAGATTTTGCACGACATTACGTTGCATGCTGATCCGGGTTGCGTCATCGCGTTGGTGGGGCCGACCGGCTCAGGCAAGACCACCATCATCAACCTGATTGCACGCTTTTACGAGGCGCAGAGCGGCACCATCCGCATTGACGGCCAGGACGTGACGAAGGTGCAACAAAGTTCACTTCGTGAACAGTTAAGTTTCGTATTGCAGGACACGGTGCTCTTCAGCGGTAGCATCTGGGACAACATCGCTTATGGGCGTCCGGAAGCTTCACATGCAGAGATCGTTGCAGCAGCAGAAGCTGCGAATGCTACGGAATTCATCGACAACCTTCCGCACAAGTACGACACCGTAGTGGGTGAGCGAGGGATTCTGCTTTCAGGGGGCCAGCGACAGCGCATCGCCATCGCCCGCGCCATGGTGCGCAACAGTCGCATTCTCATACTCGATGAACCCACTTCGGCTCTGGACGCCAATACTGAACAATTGGTATTTGAGGCGCTGGATCGCCTCATGCAAGACAAGACTGTCATCGTGATCGCGCATCGTCTGGCAACGGTCCGCAAAGCAAATAACATTTATGTCATTCAGGACGGACGCGTTGTAGAGGACGGAACACACGAACAACTTATCAAGGCGGGCGGTCTGTATCAGGAATTGAATGATCTTCAGAACAGCGAAGAACAGCAATCCGCTTTGCTCACTTAAGCATTTAGCAAAAGAAGGCCGGGCATCTCGCCCGGCTTTCTACTTAGATTTCATTACCGCGTCAAAGCTTCTTTAGTTCCGTGATGCGGCTTTCCACTAGTTCTACATACGCCTGAACTTCGTCTTCAGAAAAGTTTGCTGCACGGAAGGCATCTGTCAGTTGCTTATGCGAGAGTTGACCGAGCAGGCCACCCATCCAGCGCACATCCTGAATCGGAATATCGTTTCCAATCCAATCCATATCTTTGCGCATTGCAAATGACTTGGCAGTCGCACCCATGGTTGCCAATAGCATTCCCGTGGGCTTCTTCGGCGTTGAGAAGCTCACAGTGGAATTGGTTTTGCTTTGGATAAACCCTGATGAGCGGAAGCTGTCGACATTTCCTTTGGAACGCGAACGTGTCCACGAGACGCCATTCGATCCAAAGCTTGCTCCGATGTCGCTTACCAGGAAGATCTGCCGATTGTTCTTGGAATCCATGTAGACGGCATTGTTCACGTCTTTCAAGTCCCAGTTATTAATTACAGCCATCATTACGCGAAGGCCGTTGAACTCGCGTGAGCCATAAAAAGGAGATGTCTTCCATTCCCAGATACCAATCTTTTTCTGGCCATCTGGCTTACGTGCGAAGCGAACGTTTACGAGTGTGCCGCGATCCTTTAGGTCCTGCGAGCCGCGCTTCATCTTGATGTTCTGCACCTGCCCACCCGGAACCAGGTAGTCTTCGTTGGCGTAGTATCCCATCGCCCACAGCAGGCGCGAAGCGGCCACTTCGGGCTGTGCCTCCTCGCCTTCTTTCACACGCCACTTGGTCCCGTTGGCATCACGGACGTCTAATTTGGCATTGGTTCCATTCGAGTCCTCGCTCAGGAACACAAAGGGCGATTTTGGCTGATTGGTTTTTCCTCCAGCACCCCAATAAAGATCCAGTGCAGCAATATTGCCGGGTTCATGCCAAAGAACCGGGTTCTGAACCTTCGCCCACAGGGCGGCGTTCGATCGAACATCGCGATCATTATCTTTGTCATCGTCTTTCGTCTTGCTGTGGGCACTCTGGGCAGCAGCATCGTCCTGTGCGTGCGCCGCGAAGCCCACGGGAACGACAGAAAGGGTACAGATCAGCGCCCAATGTGAAAGGCGGTTTAAATGCATGAGAGTTCTCCCATCGGGTTTAGTAACCGGATGTACAGAAGTTAAGATGCGCGAACTGTGAGAAAAACATCTTCCCGTGCCACATTTGCATCCTCATCATGTAAGAGACTTACATCCGGTGACAGCCGGCAGGAGAGCGACTGCAACGTGAAGCTGATGGTACAGCCGGACGATGGGATCGAACCGATCCTAAACGCATTGCGCAAAGCGAAGAAGAGCATCCAGATACTCATCTTTCGCTTTGACCGCAGCGAGATTGAACGTGCGCTCGTGGAGGCCGTGGAACGCGGTGTCTCCGTGCAGGCACTCATCGCATTCACAAACCGAGGCGAAGAGAAGAACCTCCGCAAATTGGAGATGCGCCTGCTTGAAAAGGGCATCACGGTCACGCGAACTGCTGACGATCTTGTCCGTTATCACGGCAAAATGTTCATCATTGATCGCAAAGAACTCTACCTGCTTGCGTTCAACTACACGCACCTCGACATCACGTTAAGCCGTTCCTTTGCTGTTGCCATCACCACGCCGACAATTGTGGCTGAGGCAATCAAATTGTTCGAATGCGATGCGCACCGCAAGGAATATGTCTCCACTTCCAGGCACCTCGTCGTGAGTCCGGTGAATGCGCGCAAGGAACTGATGGATTTCATCAAAGGCGCGAAGAAGCAGATATTGATGTACGAGATGAAGATCAGTGATCCAGACTTCATCACGCTTCTGCAAGACAAGGTAACGCAGGGAGTTGAGGTGCGAATAATCGGCCGCGTCTCGCCGAAGGCGTATTCGCTTCCGTTCCGTCTGCTGCCCACGCGTCTCCATTCGCGACTCATCATTCGCGACGGAAAATCCGCATTTCTGGGTAGTCAGAGCCTTCGCAAGCTGGAACTCGAGGCGCGCCGTGAAATTGGCGTCATCTTTGAAAATGGTCCGGCCGTTCGGAAGATGATGCACGTGTTCGAGCAGGACTGGGCCCTGTCACAACCCATGCAGGATGCCGTGCAACCGGCCCTCGAGCTACCCGTGCGACGAGTGGCGAAAATCGTTGCCAAACACATTCATATGAAACCTGTGGTGGAACAGGTGCTGGAGAAAGTGTTGGATCGCTCCAACAGCGATGTCCCGTTTGAGCCCGATGAGGTGGTTCAAACGGTTCGTGACGCATTCCGTGAAGAGATTCACGATGCTGTTTTGCTCGCTCTTCGCGACATGGCGCAACAGGCGGCGCAATTGCAAACGGACAAGGAAAGCAAAGTACCCTAATTCGACTGCTCGACGTATCTCCATAGCGTCAGAGAAAGTCGCGCCAAGGGAAAGGTTTCTCCACCTGCGTGTGTTGCCTCAATCGTTTCGAACTGCTCCGTGGACAGTACAAGCTTCCATTGGCCTTCATGCTCCACGTGTGGAAGTGTGAACTGCACGCTCGCCTGGTGGTCGTTCACTACGCATAACAGAGTCTCGGCGCCGCCTTTTTCCGGAAGCCCGGAACGACGTGCCTGTCCGTCGATCAGCATGCCGAAGGTTTCCGGGAAATCGAGATTCCAATCCTCGCGGTGACTTTCATTTCCATCAGCGCCGATCCATACCAGTTCACGAATGCCCAGTTCGCTATCGACTCCTTCATGCAGATAACGTCCGCGGTGCAACAGTGGAGTTGCTCTCCGTAGGGCGAGGAGGCGCTGCGTAAATGCAAGCATTGGCGCGTTCTTTTCAGCGAGTGTCCAGTCAACCCAACTGATTTCATTGTCCTGGCAATAGGCGTTGTTATTGCCCTGCTGCGTGCGCGCGAATTCATCACCTGCCAGCAGCATCGGTGTCCCCTGCGCCAGCAACAGTGTCGCCATCAGGTTGCGCATCTGGCGCTGTCTGAGAGCATTCACATCGCTGTTCTGCGATGGCCCCTCTTCACCGCAATTCCACGAGAGGTTATGGTTGCTGCCGTCTCGATTATCTTCACCGTTGGCCAGATTGTGTTTGTCGTTATAGCTGACCAGATCGTTGAGCGTGAACCCATCGTGTGCGGTGATAAAGTTCACGCTGGTCCAGGGCCGCCTGCCCAAATGATCGAAAATCTCCGGCGAGCCCATCAGAGCTTTGGCAAAATCACCTGCGCCCGTGCGCCCTGTCCAGAAGGCGCGAGAGCGATCGCGAAAAGTGTCATTCCACTCTATCCATCCTGGAGGAAATTCACCCACACGATAACCGCCGGGCCCAATGTCCCACGGCTCGGCAATCAGCTTCACGGAACTGAGAACCGGATCCTGCATGACGGCTTTCAGAAAGCCTGCACCTTTGTCGAAGCCGCCCAGCTCCCTCGCAAGAATCGTGCTCAGATCGAAGCGGAACCCATCAACGTGGGTCTCTTCTACCCAATAGCGAAGGGAATCGCAGATCATTTGTAAGACCCGCGGGTGGTTCACGTTGACAGTATTTCCTGTGCCCGTGTCGTTCACGTAATAACGGGGATTTTCTGCGTGAAGGCGATAGTAGTTCGCGTTATCAATGCCCTTGAAAGAGAGCGTGGGCCCGCGTTCGTTGCCCTCCGCTGTGTGGTTATAGACCACGTCCATAATCACTTCCATGCAGCGCTCGTGATACTGCGCCACCATCGACTTGAACTCTTGAAGCGCAAAGCGTGGACGCGCGGCATAGCGCGGGTCAGGCGCGAAGAAGCCTATCGTGTTGTAGCCCCAATAATTCGTCAGGCGCAGATCGTGCAGGTGCGCCTCATTCATGAAGGTTTGGATGGGTAACAACTCGATTGAGGTCACACCCAGCGATTCAATGTAATCTGCAACCACTTGGTGGCCCAGGCCTTCGTAGGTCCCGCGTAATTCCGGAGGCAACGATGGATGCAGCTTTGTGAAACCACGTACATGCATCTCATACAGGATCGTGTCCTGCATGGCGACACGACAGGAACGAGGCTTTAACGGCGCATCGTGCCATGGAAATCGTGGATCTGTGACGAGGCACTTTGGGACAAATGCTGCACTGTCGCGTGTGTCAAAAGTCGTGTCGTCGCCGGTCTCCATGATGTAGCCGAAGATCTCCGGCCCCCATTTCAACTCGCCCAGATGAGCCGTGGCATATGGGTCCAGAAGTAGCTTGTTCGGATTGAATCGATGTCCTTCGCCCGGCGAGTAAGGTCCGAATACGCGATATCCATAGGCTGTTCCCGGACCAACGTCAGGAATATATCCATGCCATATGCCGTCGGTATATTCCGGCAGCGTGATCCGCTGCAATTCCTGTTGTCCGCTTTCATCAAAGAGGCAAAGCTCTACGCGTGTGGCGTTTTCACTGAATAGGGCGAAGTTTGTTCCACGACCGTCCCACGTGGCGCCGCGCGGCGAGGGTGAACCTTCTTGAACGCGATATGTCGTCTCTGCCAACGTCTGCTGCTTTCTCGTTCTGAACCGCTGCTCTCACAGCGTCTCTTCAGTGTAGTGGGCTTCGCGCATCCTTGTGAGCAAAGAACGAACCGCCAGTATGTCCCGGCGGTTCGCGTCTTGCTTGCAAGAGTATTAGTGCTGCGGCGGGAGAAAGCTGATGCCGTAAGGGTCAGATACCTGCACGACCTCTTCTATCACCGGCGGCATGGAGAGCCGGGAAAGTCTTTCCAGGTACTCGTCTAATCCGCCCGGGATGACGGTTGCTTGGATGCAACCCATCGCGCTGCCGCGATTTCGAAAAGTGTGGGGATTGTTGCGCAGAGTGTAGGCAGTCTCGCCTTTATCGATTGGGTGCCACGTCGCTCCATCGAAGATTTCGAATTCACCATCAATGACGGTAAAGAACTCGTCTTCCTTGGCGTGAATGTGAGGTGGCGGGCCGCCGCCAGGATTTGAATACTGGCGAATGACGCAGAATGTTCCGTTGGTTTCCTTACTGCTCACAACGACTTCGACCAATTCTCCGAAGACATAAAACTGCTTCTTTGCTGTGGACATGATGTATCGATTCACTTTCAATGCAGAGAAATTCGCACTGCAATCGCGTGCGATCATGCTTTCTTCTTTGCTGCTCTTTTTGCTGCAGGCTTCGCGTGGCTTTGGCCCTCGCGTGCCGAAATTTTCTGATCTCGATAAAGCTGTGCCAACAGCGTGCGCATTGCCCATTCCGTGGCGCGTGCCGGTTCGCCTTCTTGAAGATGTGCGCGATCGCGCATTGTTTCCCACGCGCGGCCGCTGAAGATGGATTGGAAAATGCCAAGAACGGCACGTTTTCCTGCGGCATCCAGATGCGTTGTCGCCGACCCAAGAGCACGCTCCATTGCAACGCGACGGCGTTCGTTGTCCCGCCTGCGCATCTCCTGTCCGGCATTCGATCGCAAAAGGCCGCGCATTAACGGCGCATTAGCGTCCATGCGCGCATAGACTGGCCCAATTGCGGCGAGCATGTCCGCTTCCGTGTTCGGATAGTGGCTCAGTTCCAATCGGCTGTCACTTGTCTGCCAGACGGCGTCCAGTAACTCTGGTCGCGAAGGAAAATGCCGATAGACCGTGCGTAACGCAATGCCTGCACGCCGTGCAATTTCTTCGTGCGAGAAGGCCTCTTGCGGCTGTTCCGAGATCAGGGCAAGCGCCGCTTCCACAATGCGCTGACGCGTGTCTTCCATTTGCTGTTGACGCAATGGACTGGAATAGCTGCGCGGCTCTGTATTCATGGCATTAGATTGCCATGAATACATGATTAGTGTCAATTAAATGTCGCGAATACAAAAACGATGTGCCAAATAAAAGAAGGACATGGTATTTGCCATGTCCTTCCCGTGAGCGAGATTCGTGTGCCGTTATGGTTTGGGGAGTTGCGAAGTGTTCCATCCACCGCCCAACGCTTTGACCAATAAGACCGTTGAATCCAATTGGCGGCGTTGCAGATCGATGTCGTTGCGCTGGTTCTGCAGCAACGCGGTCTGCCAGGTGATCACTTGCAGATAGGTGTCCACGCCGCCTTCGTAGCGGACATTAAACAGATCCAGTGATTGTTGTGCCGAAGCGGTGGCATCGTGCTGCTGCACGGCTTCTTTCTGCAACTCGCGTAATGCGGCAAGGTTGTCTTCTACCTGTGCAAACGCAGTCAGCGTGGTCTGTTGGTAGTCGGCCACGGTGTTGTCGTACTGAGCGCGAGCCACATCGGTAAGGGACCGTCTGCGGCCGTGGTCATAGAGTGTCTGGGCGAACGTGGGACCCACTGAAAAGAATCGCGAAGGCCACGTAAACCAGTTCACAGCGGATGTGCCTGTGAAACCAGCTACCGCAGAGATGGAAAGCGTGGGATAGAACGCGGCCTGCGCAATCCCAATTTGTTCGTTCGCTGCTGCCGTGCGACGTTCGGCAGCAGCAATGTCCGGCCTGCGTTCCAGGAGCTGCGACGGCAGCATTCCAGGTACAACGGGGAATACCGGGGGAGCAATCGTTAACGGTGTGCGGGGGATCGTCAGGTTGGCAGGCGCCTCGCCCGTCAGCACAGCAATGGCATGTTCCAGGCGTGTGCGTTGTACTTCGACATCTGTTTCCTGTACCTGTGCAGTCTGCAACTGAGTACGCGCCTGCGATACGTCACTGAGTGGCGCAGCTCCGCCTTCATAGCGGTCCTGTGTCAGTTGTAGGGCCTGCTGGAAGGCCTGCACTGTTTCGCTTAGCAATTTCTGCTGTGCATCCGCTGCGCGCAGATCCATGTAGTCCTGTGCAAGTTCTGCATGGAGAGACAACCGGAGATTCTCACGGTCTGCAGCGGTGGCCTGCGCCTGATCCCCAGCGGACTCAATCGAGCGTCGGATACGTCCCCATAGATCCACTTCGTAGTTCAACGAGAAGGGGAGTGAAAAGTTGCCGACGGCGTCGGCACCGGCGAGACTGCTGGATTGGTTGAAATAAGGCTGGTTCGTCGATTGACGTGTTGCACCGACAAAGGGCGCAACACCGACAGTGGGTGCCCTGTTCGCGCGGTAGAAGCCGACGTAAGCCTGAGCCGCGCGATAGTTTGCGTCGGCGGCCTTCAGTGATTGGTTCGCTCCATCGACTTTTGCTTCCAGCGCATCGAGTTGAGAATCGCCAAACATCGTCCACCAGTCGCCGCGCAGTTGTGCATCGGCGGGCTGTGCCACCTTCCATCCTTCCGCTTCACCAAACGAGGCGGGAGGCGTTTCCTTGAAGGCAGGGGGAGCCATGGATACCGGCTTCTGATACGTGGGACCAACGCGGCAGCCAGTCAACGTCAGCGCCGCAAGTCCAAGGCTGAGCAGTGGCAGTTTCTTCATTACTCAAGCCCCTTTGGCGCAACCGTGCTGGTTACGCGCACTTGCGCTCCGTTTACCAGTGAGTCCGCCGGGCTGAGTATGATCGCATCTTGCGCCGTGACGCCGGAAAGCACTTCTACCGTGTCGCCATAGTCGTGACCGATCTTGATGTGCTTCAGTTCTACGTGGTCATCCTTCACCACGGCCACCTGTGCTCCCTGCGCGCGGAAGAGCATCGTATTGCTTGGAATGGTGAAAGTTCCCGCGGCTCCCGGAAGATCAAAATGAACGAAGACATAGGCGCCCGGACGTAAGAGGTTGTCGCGGTTATCGATGTCGATTTCAACGTTCAGTGTGCGGCTGGTACGGTCAATCGCGCTGGAGTTGCGGACGATATTGCCTTTAATGACCTGTCCCGGGCTGCTGTCCTGCGTGATGGTTGCAACTCCGCCGTTTCGAATGCGGTCGGCATAGAGCTCAGGCACCGCTGCATACACACGCATCCTGCTCGTATCCGCCAGATGAAACAACTCACGAGGATTTGCCGAGCCGGATCCTGCGTTGATCAAGTCACCAATGTCCGTATTACGTGCCGTAATGACGCCGCTGAACGGAGCGATGATTTTCTCGTAGTTCTGGAGTTCTTCCAGTCGCTTCACGTTCGCCTTGCTAGCGTCCACCGCCGCTTGCGCTGCAATGTAGTTGCTGCGGGCCTGGTCTGCTTCCTGTTGCGAGACGGCATGTTTGGCCAGCAGGCTTTGCCAGCGGTCGCTAGTGGTTCCAGCAAGCTGCGCATTGGCTTCCTGGCGCTCCAGCTCTGCGCGCGATTGAATCAACTGCTGGTCTACTTCCGGTGTTTCAACTACAGCGAGCAAACTCCCTTGTTTCACATGCGCGCCAATGTCGAAATACCACTTTTTCAGATAGCCGTTGGTACGCGAATAGATGGGCGTTTCAATGTAGGCAGAAACGCTACCGGGAAGCGTTAGCTGGCCGCTCTTTGAGCCTGTGGATGCATGCGTCACGATCACATGCGGAATCGACTCCTGCGCTGTGGTTTCCTGCAGCTTCGATTCATGTGAGCGACGCGAATAAATGCCGTAGCCAATGGCTGCCAGAACGACCACGGCAAAAAGGATGCCGATGGAGCGCATGCTGCCAGGAGTGTCGATGTGGTGTTCCGCATGAGCTTCCGCATGCGCGCGAACCACATCAGTTTGAATATTGTTCACATCGCTGTGTGCATCGTTCTCGGTTTCTGCGTCGACGATGTGGGGTTGCTCACTCATGCATGCACCTCTGCCAGCTGCTCCTGGTTGCGATTGGGATTAGATTTCTTGCGTCCGTGAATCAATGCGAAAACGGTCGGAACAAAGACCAGAGTGGCGCAGGTAGCGCACAGCAGACCGCCGATCACGGCGCGTCCGAGCGGTGCGTTTTGTTCACCACCATCGCCCATTCCCATGGCCATGGGAACCATGCCAATGATCATGGCCAGTGCCGTCATCAATACGGGGCGGAAGCGTGTTGCACCAGCTTCAATGGCAGCGCGTAAGGCGTCGCCGTGTTCTTCCAGTTGTTGCTTGGCGAATGAAACCACGAGGATCGAGTTCGCCGTTGCCACACCCATACACATAATGGCACCCATCAGTGCAGGAACACTCAGTCGTGTATGCGTGAGGAACAGGAAGAGGATGATGCCAGCCAGTGCAGCCGGTAACGCCGTGATAATGATGAATGGATCCACCCAGCTCTGGAAGTTCACCACGATCAACAGATAGACCAACACGATGGAGAAGATAAGTCCGCCTACCAGCCCAATGTAGGAGCTGCGCATCGTCTCTACTTGACCCTTCAGGGTGATGTAGGTGCCGCGGGGCAACTCTTTGCGATCTTTTGCAAGAATCCTCTCGATGTCTCGACTTACTGCTCCCAGGTCGCGATTCTGGACGCTGCCGTAAATATCCACCACGCGACGGATGTTGTAGTGGTTCACCACGGTCATCTCAGTGCCGCGCGATACCGTGGCCATGTCACTGAGGATCGTAGGCTGTCCATTTCCTGTGCCCGCTGCGATGGAAGTGCTGCGATTGATCGGCACATTCTGCAAATCCTGTACGGTATCCATCTTGTATTGCGGAGTCTGCGCGGCCATGTTGTAGTTCACACCGTTCTTCCAGTTCAGAAAGAACATAGGTGTTACCTGGAACGAGCCGCTCAGGGTATTCAGCAAGCTTTGCGAAACGTCCCGCGGTGTGAAGCCGCCTTGCAATGCCTTGGTGCGGTCCACATTAATGTTCAGCGTGGGGCCGTTAAAAGGCTGCTGAATGCGAAGGTCTGTCATGCCCGGGACCTCACGCAGTTGCGCCAAGATCTTATCGGCTTGCAGCTTGCTCGCGGCAATGTCATTGCCTTCAATCTGAATGTCGATTGGCGCAGGAATACCAAAGTTCAAAATCTGCGTCGTGATGTCGGCGGGCAACATGTAGAACGTTGCTTGCGGGAACATCTTCGGAAGATCACGACGCAGAGCTTCAACGTACTTTGCCGTGGGGTGGTGATCTTCTTTCAGCGTGACGAAGATGTCTCCATCGCCTGCGCTGATCGTGCCGTTCGTCAAGTGCTGCGTATTCATGGACGAATACGGCATACCGATGTTGTCAAGAACACCGGACATTTCATCGGCTGGAATGGTCTTGCGAATCTGGTTCTCTACCTGATCAAACAGGTTCGCAACTTCTTCAATACGCGTACCCGTTGGGGCGCGCACGTGCAGGGTGAACTGACCGCTATCGGTATCCGGGAAGAAATCCTGCCCCAGGAAAGGAATCAGCAGCATGCAGCAGACGCAGAGACCAAGAAACGCAGGGACAAATGCTTTGCGTGCTGCAATCAGGCGACGCAACAGGCCGTCGTAGGCGTCACGAACTTTGTCAAAGCGTGCATTGAAGCCCCTCTGAAAGCGCGCGAAGAAGCCATTTGCATGTTCGCCATGCGCATGTGCCTTCAGCAGATACATCGCAAGCGTAGGAACCAGCGTACGGCTAAGGATGTAGCTGGCCAGCATGGCGAACACTACAGCTTCCGCCAGCGGTACGAACAGGAATCGCGACACGCCGCTTAGGAAGAACATCGGCAGAAACACGATGCAGATACACAACGTGGAGACAAGCGCCGGAACGGAAATCTGCGCGGCGCCCTGTTCAATTGCTTCCAGAAGCGGATAGCCGTCTTCCAGATAGCGCTCAATGTTCTCAATGGTGACAGTGGCGTCATCCACCAGAATGCCGACGGCGAGTGCCAATCCGCCCAGCGTCATCGTATTGATGGTTTCGCCAATCAGTCCCAGCACAATGACCGATGTAAGAATCGACAGCGGAATGGAAATGGCGATGATGACCGTAGACCGCCAGCTTCCCAGGAACACCAGGATCATGATGGCAGTAAGAACCGCAGCGATGATCGCTTCCCGGATTACGCCTTCCACGGCGGCGCGCACAAATACGGACTGATCGCCAAGCGGTGTTAGCTGCAGCTGCGGCGGCAGCGTGCTCTTCGCGCGTGGCAACGTTCCACGAATACCCTTTACGACATCCAGCGTGGACGAGTTGCCATTCTTCAACACGCTGATCAGAACGCCGCGCTTGCCATCCTGACGCACAACATTCGTTTGGAATTGGAAACCTTCCGCTACCGTGGCCACATCGCGGAGAAAGATAGTGTTGCCATTCGCCTGCTTGATCGGCAGGCCCTGCAGGTCTTCGGTGGTGCGGGGTGCTCCGTTCGGACGCACGTCATATTCGGTGGAACCAATCTTGATGGTTCCCGAAGGTGTTACGACATTCTGTTGCGCAAGTGCAGCCAGCAGATCACCCGGCGCAATGCCTTTGGATTGCATGGCCGACTGATCCATCGAAATCGTTATCTGACGCAGTTTGCCACCGTAGGGCAATGGCACAACGGAACCCGGCACAGTGACAAACTGCGTACGCACAAAGTTCGTAGCGTAGTCGTTCAGTTGCGCTTCGGACATGCCCTCGCCGGAAACACCAATTTGAACGATGGGAACGCTGGACGCAGAAAAGTTAATAACCTGAGGCGGCAGGATGCCCGGAGGCAATTGGCGAAGCTCATACTGCGACGCCGCTGTGACCTGTGCATTGGCAGTGTCAAGGGACGCTCCCGGCTGCAGGAAGACGCGGATGACCGAATATCCGTTGTAGCTGGTGGATTCCGTGTGCTGAATGTTGTCCACCAGCGTGGTCAACGCCTTCTCATACGGCGTGGTCAGCCGACCTTCCACTTCTTCCGGATTCAGTCCGGTATACGTGAAACCAATCGAGATCACCGGGATATTGATGTTCGGAAAAATATCCGTAGGCGTGCGCAGGATCATGATGGGCGCCGCCAGCAAAATCAGCAGCGCCAGCACGATAAAGGTGTAGGGGCGTGTTAGCGCAACCTTGACGATCCACATCCGGTGGTTATCCTCGCGGGCCGCAGATGCGGCCTTTGTACTATCAGATTCCCCGCCCACCTGATTTGCACGTGGTTTCTTCCGTGCGTAGTTATCGGAAAAACCGATAGCATGAGGCATGGAACTCCGACACCTGCGTTATCTTGTGGCCGTTGCGGAACAGCAGAGCTTCAGCCGTGCAGCGACCCACCTGCATGTTTCCCAATCCGCCATTAGCGAGCAAATGGCCGATCTGGAGGACGAGATTGGCGTTCGCCTGCTGGAACGCGGTCATCGACGGACGGATCTTACAGAACCCGGCAAGATTTTTCTGGAACACGCGCGACGGGTGCTGGAGATGAGTCGTACCGCTGTTCTTGAGGCTCAGCGTGCTGAACGCGGGCAGGTTGGGACACTGCGCATCGGGTTTTTCGCCGGCGGTGTGGGCGATGGCTTCCCAGCGCTCATTCGGAATTTCCGCGATACACATCCCGGTGTGGAACTGACTCTCATGGAGATGCACGTCACAGAGCAGTGGCGTGCCTTGCAGGACGGCCGCATTGACCTCGCCTTTACACGCGTCCCGGAGCCGCAGATGCGCCGGGAAATTCGTTTTGAAGTGATTCAACATGACCCCATGGTGGCGATTCTTCCGCTTAGCCATCCGCGCGCTTCATCAAAGCGACTGGATGTGAAGGATCTTGCCAGCGAACGCTTTGTCGTCTCGTCCCGCAGTACGTCACCCAGCGTTTACGACAAGGTCATCGAGCTTTGTATGACAGCGGGGTTCACGCCCGAGATCGCGAGCGTTTCCACGGTATGGAGCAGTGTCATTCTCATGGTGCAATCGGGTGAGGGAGTCTCAATCCTGCCGTATAACCGGCAGCAGATCGGGTTTCGGGACCTGGCGTTTGTGCCGCTCAAGGCGAAAAACGCGTTTGTGGAGCTTTGTGTCTGCTGGACCGCACGGCGCGATCGCATATTGCTCCGCAACTTCCGCGAGATGGCAAAGGAACATGTCCGCACGGGTCGCTTGTAGGCTGCGGGGTAACTGGCGTGATTCTGCGGTGCGCATGTGGGCCTCTCGTGGCGTCTACATACATAAGCTCTTTAAAGAGAGGACTTCCCCCATGCGCCTTCGTCATATTGCCACCACGGTTGCACTTTCCATGCTTTCCATCATCTGCGGCGCGAATACTCATGCGCAGACGGCAATTTACGCCCAGGCCACGGGCCAGTCGAACAACCTGACGAGCGGCGATGGCTATTTCTGGGGTCCGACCTTCGGCATCTACCACGACAGTCACAGCCTGGCGCTGGTGCACATCGGATACGACGTGCGCGGTTCCATCCTGAAGAATGGAAGCGCGCAGTTCTCCAGCGGCCTGGGCGGCATCCGCGCCTCAGTCGTCCCGCACGTCATTCCCATCAAGATTTATGGCGAGGTGCTTGGCGGAGTGGGTTTTATCAGCAATGGCTCCAGTTCCACAAACTTCCAATACCAGATCAATGGTGGTCTTGAGTACACCTTGCTGCCGCACATCGACTGGCGTGCAGTGGAAGTTGCGTATAACGGCTACTCCGGAAATTCTGTTGGTAATCCCGTCGCACTCTCCACGGGCATTGTCTTTCGGCTCTAAATCCCTGTGCGCCTTGAGGAAGCTGGCATGAGCCAGACACGAAGCGTTTTCGGAATGCCTGTGCCGGAGCTTCCCGTGATGGATGTGCCCCGCGCGCAGCGGTATTACCGGGATGTGCTTGGCTTTGAGATCGGGTGGCTCTATCCGGGCGAAGAGATTGGTGCGGTGTCACGCGATAACGTAACCATCTTCTTTCGCAAGAGACAGCCGCCGTTTGAGGCCGCGATTCATTGGATCCACGCTCTAGACATTGAAGCGTCCTATCGTGAACTGACGAACCTGGGTGCGAACATCGTCGATCCCCTCGAAGAGAAGCCCTGGGGCTTGCGGCAATTCACGGTGCAGGATCTGGATGGCAACTTCTTTCACTTTCACCAGGGGTAAGTCGTTGCAAACGCGGACTGAAGTGGTCGGCATGGTAACCTATAAGTCACCACGATGAGCACTGAGACGCAGAAATACACACGCAATAGCCCTTACGAATCGAAGATGCTGGTCAACTATGTGTTGACCGACCGGGACTCAGAGAAGGAGACCCGCCACATCGAACTGGCGTTAGAAGAGGGCATGGCCTACACGCCCGGCGACGCAGTCGGCATCCAGCCCACCAACCGCGACAGCGAAGTGGAAGCAGTTCTAAAGGTACTCAATTTCAAGGGCGACGAGAAGGTCCTCGACTTCTTCAAGAAAGAAGACACGCTGGACAATGCGCTGCGTACCAAGTTGCACATCGGCAAGCTGACGCGCGGTAGCGTGAACAGCTACGCCAAGATTGCTCCGGAATCCGTTCCGGGCCTGGACTTCCTGAAGTCGCTCGCCGGACAGGACAACAAGTCCCGCGCAGAAGAGTACGTCTGGGGTCGCGAGTTCCTCGATCTGATCACGGAGCATCCCGGCGGAATCACCGATCCGCAGCAGCTTTTCACCGTGCTGCAGCGCCTGACGCCCCGCATGTATTCCATCGCTTCTTCGCAGGCGAAGCATCCGGATGCGGTGCACACTACAGTGCGCGTGGTGCGTTATCACACGCATAGCAAGGATCGTCAGGGCTTGTGCTCCGGTCACCTCGGTGAGCGCGCCGATGAGGGCAGCACCATGCCCATCTTCCTGCATGCCAATGCAAACTTCCGTCTGCCGGAAGACACGGAAACCCCCGTCATCATGGTGGGACCCGGCACAGGTGTGGCTCCGTTCCGTTCGTTCCTGCAGCATCGCCAGGCGCACGGCCAGAAGGGCAACAACTGGCTCTTCTTCGGCGAGCAGCGTTCGGCCTCGGACTTCCTCTATAAGCAGGAGTTTGAAGGCATGCTGAAGGATGGCACGCTTACACGTCTGGATACTGCCTTCTCGCGCGATCAGACCAAGAAAATCTACGTGCAGGACCGCATGCGCGAGAACCACAAAGAACTGTGGGCATGGCTGGAGCGCGGTGCGTACTTCTACGTTTGCGGCGATGCGTCGCGCATGGCAAAGGACGTGGAACAGACCCTGCTCGACACCATTGCTGACGGCAAGGACTGCAGTCCGGAACACGCGCAGGAGTACCTGAACGACCTCAAGAAACAGAAGCGTTATCAGCTCGACGTGTACTAAGTTCGAGCATGAACACAAGAGAAGGCACCCTGTAGAGGGTGCCTTCTCTATTTCACAGCAAGAAACTAAGCAAATTAAACCAGAGATATTCGAACACACACGGCAGCCAACGACGCATCCAACGGAATCGTGAAATGTATGGGACTGCTTGTCCTTCTTCTTTCGTTAGGGGTGAATTCCAGCATGACTCAACTGCCGCTGAAGACCGTCGATCATGTTGATCTCAATCGCTATCTCGGCAAGTGGTATGAGATTGCGCGTCTGCCGAATCGCTTTGAAAAGAAATGCCAGCGTGATGTCATTGCTGAATACTCCAAAGATGGCAAGAAAATTCTCGTGCACAATTGCTGCATTCAGCAGGATGGCTCGCCAAAGGTCGCTGAAGGCAGGGCAAAAGTGGCTGATTCTGTGACGAATGCGAAGCTCAAAGTAACGTTCTTCTGGCCGTTTTATGGAAATTACTGGATCATTGGCCTCGATCCGGAGTATCGATGGGCCATCGTCGGCGAACCTACTCGCAAATACATGTGGATACTGTCACGCACGCCACACGTTGCTGATGCAGACCGCACCCACATCCTGAACCTTGTGCAGCAGGCCGGGTACGACCCCGGCCAACTGATCTATCCGCAACAGACAGGCACGCGTTAGAGGCGAACGATTAAACGCGCTCGTAATCCGCGCGCCAGTTCACAATCGCCTGTTTGATCTGCTTGCCCGAAAGTTTTTCGGCACGTGCACGTTCCGTCAGCGCAGGCAATTCCGCATCGGATGCGAAACGCAGTGCCACAAACTGGCGAATGGTTAATCCAGCAGACGACATGCCCAGCCGCTCCATGCGCAGCGATTCTTCCAATCGGATCACGCGATCCTGGACCTGCAGCGCGTACCCGCGTGCAATGCCGGCCACCATGAAAAGCACGAATGTAACGGGCACTAGCAAAATGTTTGGCGGAGTGGGCTGCTTCCACACATGAAAGATCGAAGCTATGAAGCAAAACAGGGCCAACGGAATTGTGAAGAAGTGGAACTTCGGATCAAAGCGTCCGTGGTTCTGGAAGTTCTGCGGTGCTGACATAGCTCATTCCCTTCGGGTCTGGTTGAGAACCACACACAGTCTCGCACGCAGTCTGCTCTCCGCTACCATCAAAGTGTGGCTTCTTTGAACTCTCCCCGACGCATCGGCATTCACCTCTCCACCAGCGGTGGCACCTGGACCGCGGTGCAGCGAGCAGTTGACTGCGGTGCTAACTGCTTCCAGATATTTTCTTCCTCGCCGCGTCAGTGGAAGCCTTCTGTCGTGAGCGCTGCAGATGCGGAAAAGATGCGTACGCTGCGTGTGCAACACGACATCTCTCCGTTGACGATCCATGCGTCGTACCTGATTAATCTCTGTTCGCAGAGTGAAGAGGTGCGCAAGAACTCGACTGCCGCGTTTCGTGGTGAAGTGGAGCGCGCACTCGCACTTGGTGCAGACTTCCTCGTCTTTCATCCTGGTTCGTGGAAGGGACTGACACGCGCCGAAGCGCTGCAACACGCAGCAGAGAACATCGAACGCGCTGTGGATGGTCTTAATTGCCAGAGCTCACAACTCCGCATACTCATTGAAAACACCGCGGGCAGCGAGTTCAGCATGGGTGGCAAATTGGATCAGGTAGCGGATTTGCTCCACATGCTGGACCGCTGCGCTCCAGTCGATGTTTGCCTGGACACCTGCCACATTCACGTCGCGGGATACGACATTGTGACGGCTGAAGGCTATGAAGAGACAGTCGCGCTCATTGAAGAAAGCTTCGGCACAAGGCGAGTGAAGGTGTGGCACTGCAACGACGCGAAGGCGCCGCAGGGCAGCAAGCTTGACCGCCACGAACACATTGGCGACGGCACCATTGGCCCGGAACCCTTCCGCCGCATCCTGCGCGATCCGCGTTTTGCTCATTGTGCCTTCATTGCGGAAACTCCTGTAGACGAACCCGGTGATACCCTTCGCAACGTCAGCATTCTGCGTACGCTGGCAGCGGTTTAATCTGCGTAAATTGGCGTTGCGGATTTTTCAGGGCCCTGCTTAGAATCGCCTCACTGCAAGAGAAAGGCGTGTTCGGATGCTGGCCCGATGGTCTGTGGTTGCGTTCCTTGTTTCTACTGCTGTGGTTACTGTTTCCGCTCAACGCCAACCAGGCACTTTTACTTACAGTCACACGATCCAACAGACGCTTGCGGACGGCACGCACATTACGCGTACCACGCATAGCGTGATGATTCGTGATGCGTATGGCCGCACTCGGAATGAGAACGAGATACAGATGCCGGGCCGTTCCACCCTTATGCGCAGCGTGAACATTGTGGACCCAATCACCGGAGTGACGTACTTCTACCAGGAAGGCGAGGGGCAGAGTGTGCCTCACACATACATCCGGGTTGAAATGCACCGACCTGCGCAGAATCCTGGTCTGCGAACGCTGCCTGCTACCCCGTCATCATCGGGTGTTGTCACCGGGGCTGGTGCTTTAGGGGCCGAGACTGTTAAAGCCATAATTGCGTCGGCAGGTTCCGGCGCCGCTGTTCTATCGAATCAGCCAGGAGGATCGGCAGAGATGCGCCCGGAGATCAAGAGCGAAGACCTCGGCTTCGATACCGTGCAGGGGATTTCCTGCAAGTCGCGTCGGACAAAGGAAACTTATCCGGTGAATTTCTTTGGCAACGATCGGCCCATTGTCGTTACGCGAGAGAACTGCATGTCCGTAGAAGGCGGTGGCATCCTGGTGCGGAATGTGAATGACGACCCGCGCATGGGAACCCAGACCATGCTGCTGGAGTCTGCCAGCTTTGCGGACCCTGCTGCAATCCTCTTTCAGCCGCCTCCAGGCTATACGGAACGCAAGCAAAATCAGCCGCAGTAGGCAGAATGAAAAATTTCTTCCTTCCGTGTGCCACTTTCTCTAGAAATCCCCGTCTTTAGTTATCAGACCGTCCTTCTACAGGAGTTCGAACCATGAAATTGCATCTGCTTTCCGCCTCGGTTTTGCTGGCCGCGCTTCCGGTCCTGGCTCAGGGACCCGCCGGGCCGGGCGCTCACCCATTTGCCCCCGGAGGCCCCGGTCCCATGGGGTTCGGCTTCGGACATCAGCCTGTAACCAACGCGCCGTATTCCGCTACCTTCACCACCACGGCGACTGAAAAGCTGCAGGATGGCACCACGCTTACGCACACCGCCACGCGCACGGTCTCGCGCGATTCGTTGGGTCGCACTCGTGAAGAGGTTACGTTTCCCGCGCATGGCACTGATACCCAGCCGCACACGATGATCACAATCTTTGATCCTGTCGCGAAGACCATTACGACGCTTCGTACGGAAAAGAAAATTGCCGTTGTGCGCGCCATTCCTGAGCCTCGCGGCGCAGGACGTCGCGGCCCTGGGGGACCTCCGCCAGCCGGTGACAATGCGCAGGCCCAGCCGGAAGGCGCTCCACATCGTGGACCCCGTGAGGACAAGAACGTTGCCACTACCGATCTGGGCAGCAAGACGATTGCCGGTGTCGTTGCTACGGGCAAGCGCATCACGCGCACCATTCCCGCAAACACCATGGGGAACACGGCTCCGATTGTCACCACGCATGAGGAATGGTTCTCGCAGGACCTGAAGGTGGAACTCAGCCGCTCGGACGTGAACCCATTCCGCGGATCAGACACCATGACGGTTAGCGGCCTCACCAAAGCGGAACCCGTTGCCACTTTGTTCCAGGTACCGACGGGATACACCGTGCAGGCTGCTCAGGATCATGGCTTCGGACGTCGCGGTTTCGGTGGGCCGGAAGGACAACGCCGTGGCGGCGACAATCCTCCCCCGCCGCCTCCGGCAGGGATGTAAACACTTCAACAGCAATACAAAAGGGGAGGGGCAACCGTCCCCTTTCTATTTGCCATCGGCAGTTTAAATCAGCGGCCGCCTAATGCGCCGCCTGCCCGTTTCATTACCTGCCGGACAATTGCGGAGTAGGTTTCTGCAATCTTCAGTTTCACGTCAAACTGCCGGTTATACGGTTGACGCTGAATCGGCATGTACGGTTCCAGCTTCTTCGTAATCTGATCGATGTTCAGGCCGGTGTTGCTCTGGATCACGGCGAAGATGCCTTTGTCGTCCGGCGAGAAATGCTTTGCAGCATCCCACTTCTGCAGGTTCTCGCCGCCCGTACCTGCGCGCCAGATGCTTTGACTGGTGTGCAACTCCACACCGCCTGGTTGCGGGAAGGCGTGGAACTGATCGATCAATCCTTGTTGTTCCGCATTCAGCCAGTACAGTGTGTACTCGGTCCAATCCATGGCGTAGCGCTGTAGAAGGACCTCCATCCACGGAATGCTGAACATGCCTTCCAGGCGCTTGTGTAGGGCACGGCATAGCGTGGCGGACATGGTCACAGGCGTAAGCCAGATGCCGTCCTTTTCCAGATGTGGGTCCTGCTTCAACAGCTCTGCGGAGTTACTCCAGAAGACCTTTTCGATTTCGCGCGACTGCATATGTGTCAGCGCTTTGCCGCCGGGCAACAGCGTGTCAATGGTGAAGGGGTGCGTGGCGAACGTGTCTGGATCGAAGACCAGGAAGTATTCGGTGTCAATTAGTTCGGAGCCGTACAGCTTAATGATCTGCTGCCGGTGCCAGTTACGAATCTGGTGGCGCTGGTTGTACTTCTGGAAGACACCGAAGTGTTCGCTCTCATCGACAATCTCGATGGGGAAGTCGTTCCATGCGCGCGAATACTTCTTTGCAGCTTCCACTTCGTCATGCGGAACGACGATCAGGAAGCGGTCAAAGATATCCGGCGTGGAGAAATGGCGCAGGGAAGAGAAGAGAATATCGCAGCGGGGAATATTGTCGGCGTAGTGCCGTCCCGTGGTCTTCAGCGGCATTACGGCGCTCAGCTTCATGCTGTTCCTCGTCCCAGCAGCATGCGGTACAGCCAGCCGGGTATGTAGTATTTGCGGCCTGTCATCACCAGGCCATCCACGTTGCCGCCAATGTAGCTGGCCTGTGTCAAGATCGTTTCAACCACCGGCCTGCGTGTTTTTTCCGCGGCAAGGATGAGTACGGTCAGGTCGGCGACGGTGGTCAGTTCCACACTTTCAAACCACTGATAGGCAGGCGGTGCTGTCACTACGACGTAGTCGTAGGTGGAGCGTAGTTCGTGGAAGAGATTGATCAGTCGTGACCGCGTCATGGTCATGCCAACCGTGACAACCGCATCTTTCGTCAGCGGGCGAAGCGCCAGCAAGGAACCTTCTACAGGTGTCTCGCCTTCTTCTTCCATGTGCACTAACGCTACGCGTCCCGGCGAGCGTGGTTCCAGTGCCTCCACCAGGCCGCGTGCCACCATGCCCATGCCCCCTTCGTTCTGCCCGGTTAGCAACAGGATTGTCTTGCCCTGACCGCCAGTGGGAACGGAATCTGCTGCGGCAATCAGTCGGCCGAAGGCGCGTCGCGCTGTCTGTTCTGGAGCACCGCGTCGCGCGATATCTGAAAGCACAGGCAGGTGCAGGCTACGTTCCGCTTCGTCCGGCGAGAGGAAGGTTTCGCGCATGCTGGATGCCACGATGACCACCACGATCGTGATCAGAACAGAAGCCACGACAGCCGCGGCAATGAATAGCAAACGGGAGTTAGTGCGTTTGCGCGGCACCGTGGGCGTTTCGATCACGCGTACATTCGTGGTGCCGGAGGTCATCGTCTGGTTCTGTTCGACGCGCGCCTTCTCCACCTGCTCTGCATAGTTCTTTGCGGTTTCTGCCAACAGATCGCGCTGTGACGTCAGGCGTGCCAGAGTGTCATTAACACTGATCAGATCCTTCAGCTTGCCCTGCGATTCGGCGACTTGTGTCTGCAACACGTTGTAACGGCCCTGCGCTCCGGCAAGCGTGGCCTGTGCCTGCGAAAGCTGTCCGTTGACCTGATCTTTAAAGCTGTTGTAGCCCACTCGCGTCGACACAGAAACCTGTTTCTTTTGCTGTTCAATCGACGTTTCCAACTGAGCAATCTGCGCATCCACCTGTGCAACAAAGGGGGAAGTAGGCAGATAGCGCGACATTAGGTCTGCACGCTTTGCCTGCAGTTTGAACAGGTCCGATTCCATGGTGCCGATGGTGTGTGCGGCTTCCGTATTGTCGCGGAACAGCTCCACTTCCTGCGGCACATGGGATGCGTTGTTCTGCAACACATCCACGCTACGTCGCGCATCAGCAACCGATGTCTCAGCCTCAGCCATGCGCTGTCGCAACTGGCCGTCCAACTGTACGGCGGAATCGATCTGACCCTTCACGTCCACCACGCCGTGCTGCTTTTCGTAGGCTTCAATCTGCCCGTTTGCGGCGTCGAGCTGGGCACGAATGTTGTCTCTTTGCTGGGTCAGGAACGCCACTCGGCCCGAAGTGAGAATTTCGGACCGTTCTTCGAAATACACCGCCAGCAGCGTTTTCAATACAGCGGCCGCTCGTTGTGGATCGCGATCGCGATAGGTGATTTCAATCACATCGCCGGTTTCCAGCTTCGAGACCTTCAGATGGTTTTCAAACTGGACCAGTCGCTTTTCAAAATCTTCTGGAGAGACACGATTGCCCAGTTCGCGTCGAAGCACATCGCGATGCAGTTCGGCACTTTCCAAAAGCTGCTGTTCCACATCGGCCGCGGGAGGTGCAGTGAGTGAACGCGCATTCGGAACACCACCGGACTGCAGGTCATACACGCCCCCGTTCAGTGCCAACAGTCGCGCTCGAGCCATGTAGGAGGGCGGCAGCAGTAACGCCACCAGAACGCCGATCAACAGCAGCACCGTCGCCAGCAGAAATGCGAGGCGGCGATAGTAGAACGCAATGTTCAGGAGATCGCGCAGCGATGGGGAACGCAGCCCAAGCCTGGGGGGCGGGACGCTAACCGTAGGAGTGGGGTTAAGAATTGTCGTCACTCAAAACCGCTTCGTAATTTCACCGGAAAAGCATCGAGGCAAATGGCGTCATCTCGGTTGGTAGATCCAACCTGTGCTTCTCTCGTGACCCCGCACCATTATTTAGGCAATAATAACATTTGATACCACTTTGAATGAGAGACGCGGGGGGAGACATGGTTCCGGTTTATCCACGGAAAAACAGGTGCATCCTCTTCCCTTTGGCGGCGTTGTTACTGGCTGCGTCTTCGACTTTGTGGATGCCGTTCACAGCGTTCGGTCAGACTCCGGCCCAGCCCGCCGCGGTACCTCCCGCTCATTACACGCTGGAGGAATATCGCCTCGCCCCAGGCGATGAACTTTCAATCAACTTCCCCAACAATGCGGAATTGAACCACGTTGGCCCGATCGGTCCTGATGGCCGTGTCTCCATTCCGTTGATGGGTAATGTCCTGCTCGCTGGTGACACGTCGACGCAGGCCGCTTCCGTCATTACCAACGCGCTCCGTGACGCGGGCATCGCTGCCAATGCCGTACCCGACATCACGATCATGCGCTATGGCACCACAGTCTATGTGGGAGGCCAGGTGAAGTCTCCGGGTGCCATCCAGCTAGTGTCAGGTATGGACGTTCTGCAGGCCATCATCGCTGCCGGTGGCATGACTGATATGGCTCGCACTGCTCAGGTGGCGATCATCCGCCGCACGTCGGACAATCATGCGAATGTCTTCTACGTCAGCGTAAGGAACTACACCAAAGGGCACCCGAATGGCGTCATCGCCACGTTGGAACCGCGTGATGTGGTCTTCGTCCCCCGCAGCAAGATCACGGAAGTGGACATGTGGATCGACCAATACATCAATAAGACGATCCCCTTCAGCCGCAACTTCAGCTATAGCTACGGCAACTATCCTGTGACCACGGTGACTAAGTGATCCAGCAGCAACGGGTACCTGCGTTCGTTCTACAACGCACGCAGAAGGCATTTCGCGCTCCCGTTGTTACCATCGATTCGCCGGATGAACTACCTATCCGCTGGCCGTATTTCCTAACGTTGTTCGCTGTTCTGCCACTGTTCGGCGAGGTATTTCATTACCTGAAGGTTCTGCCGCCCATGTGGGCGTTGTCGAAGGCGTTCCCGATACTCACGCTTCCGCTGTGCTTCTTCGCCATGAAGGATGGACCGGCACCGCGAGGATCACGGCAGATTCTGCTTTCGCTGCTGTATTTGTTTCTTGTTCCCAGCTTCACAGCCGTCTTCTCTTTCCAGCAAAATTTCTTCCTGGGTCTCACCTCGCAGGTGAAGCTGCTGCCCATCCTGTATTTTTTCTCCTTCACGGGATTTCTGCGGCTATTGAAACCAACATCCAGCGAGATCGCGAAGAGCTTTCTTTACTGGGGGCTGGTGCTTTTCGTAGTGTTGATCCTGCTGTGGATCTTTGTGCCGCAATCGGTTTATGAGGTGCTCCATAAGGCTGGAGACGCACCCATGTTCAGCCACGATAGTCGCGGCAACCGTATTCGTATGCCGTTTCTCTTCGGCACCATCGGTATCTTCTATTGCTTTCGCCGCTTCTTCGCAGAGAAGAAAGTTTGGTGGCTGCTTGGTACTGTTGCAGGGTTCGCTGCAGTGATGGGACTGATCCGTATGCGCGCGGCGGTATTGGGATTGTCCATGGTCTTTGCGATAAACACGCTACGCTTCTCCAAGCCGAAGACCCGCATCCTCATTCTTGCACTGCTGCCTTTTGCCGCTGCTGCGCTGTTATCGGTACCGTATGTGGCATCCACGTTCGATACCGGATCGCAAGCAGGGTTCGACATTCGTCGCGGCACGATTGAAGGAGCCATCGCTTTTCTTGGCAACGATCCCTTGCGTTGGCTGATCGGTGTGGGCACCATCACGCCGCTGGATCCCATGGGCCTTATCCGCTATTTCAACCACTCGTTCTTTCTTGCGGATATTACGTGGCTCGGCATCACATTTGAGTTTGGACTTATCGGAGCGGTACTTCTGCTGATGATCCCTGTGCGTGGCCTATGGGAATCACGCTACGTCCGCGCGTCTCGCCAAGGGGCATTTCTCGGATCGCTGCAGGATTACCTCATCTATTCCATCCTCATATCCACTGGCTATCCGCTCACCATGGCACCTGGCGAGTTCGCCATGATTCTCGCAATTGTGGTGCATGAACGTGCACGTTACGGCGCGAACGATCCAAGGTTCAGCTATCCATGAAGACTTTGTCTTTTGTGCTCTGCTCCGTTCTAGGCGCTGCTTGCTACGGGCAGCAGAGCGCGCCGCGCGTGACCAACATCACGGTGGACGCGAATAGGAATCGCCACCCGATCAGCCCGCTCATCTATGGCGTGAACTTCGGAACAACGAAACAACTGCAACTTCTGCGCGCGCCTGTGAACCGCCTCGGCGGTGAAGCAGCAGACGTCTATGACTACCAGTCTGGAGCACGAAACTCAGGCAGCCGCTGGTTCTACGAAAGCTATCCATCGAACAAAGCGGACATTCTCGCGCCGTACGGTGAAGACTTCATCGCGCTCACGCAACGTGCCGGCGCGGACAGCATGATCACCATCCCCATGATGGGATGGGTGGCAAGGCTGGGACCTAATCACACGCGTTTGTCCAGTTACTCCATTGCGAAGTACGGTCTGCAAAAATCCACGGACACACAGGGGATGACTGAGGCCGGCAACGGCATTCGTCTTGACGGTAGCGCTATACATAACGACCCCAACGACGCGATGCAGCCCGATACACCCGCGCGTGAAGCCGTATGGGTACGCTCTCTGTTGAAGAACCGCCGCCCCGGCGAAACGCGCTACTACCTCCTCGGCAACGAGCCCTCACTCTGGCATGAGAGTCATCGTGATGTACATCCCGAGGGTGTACATGCGTCGGAATTGCTCGCGAAAACATTAGCTCTGGCTGCGGCGATTCATAAGGCCGATCCCACTGCGAAAGTCGTCGGGCCGGAAGAATGGTCGCCCATCGGAACGCTCAATAGCGGTTTCGACAATCAACTTCAGTCCACAAAGGGAAGCGCTCCTAGTGATCGTGTTCGTGAAACCGGTGGTGTGAACTTACTACCGTGGCTGCTTCGTAAGTGGAAGGCCGCAGGCCACCCTGTGGATGTGGTAAGTGTGCATTACTATCCGCAGAGCAATCAGTACAGTGACGACGTAAGCGAACCCATGCAGCTACTGCGCAACCGTTCCACGCGTGGACTGTGGGACCCGAATTATCACGATGTGCCATGGATTCCCGTAAACACGGCGTTGATTCCATCGTTGCGCGCCATGGTCGATCGCGATTATTTTCGCGATACGCCTATTGCCATCACCGAATATAGCTGGGGGGCGGACAAGCACATGAATGGTGCTACTGCGCAGGCGGATGTATTGGGCATCTTCGGTCGCGAAAGCCTCTCTCTGGCTACGCGCTGGATTGCACCACCCGACGGTTCACCTACGTGCCTCGCCATGCAGATGTATCGCAACTACGACGGGCACGGTGGCAGCTTTGGCGACATCAGCATCTCTGCATTCGCACCTGATTCGGATAACGTTAGCGCATTCGCTGCAGAGCGTACCGCTGACCATGCCGTGACGATCATGGTCGTCAACAAGCAACTCCACGAAGCTGTAAGCGCCCACCTAACGTTGCGTGGCTTGTCAGCCTCGGGCTCTGTGGAGACGCACACGCTTTCGTTGGGTAAATTTTCGACTTCTTTGCCGACCGGTTACAGCAACGGTGTAATTTCATTCGTTATTCCTGCGCAAAGCATTACTCTGTTCGTTGTACATGGACATGGCAGTTAATACCCGCGAAGCTTCTAACTCCTCCGCGTCGCGCGCCGGTGCGCTTGCTCGCACGCTGGCCACGGCAAGCACGCGCCTGCTTGACCTGCCCACGCGCTACGGCTTGCATCTGCTTATCGCGCTGCGGCTAGGCATTGAAGATGTAGGGGCGTTCTACATCGTGTTCAGCGTCATGACCATGGCATCGGGATTGGGGCGGCTTGGCGTGGATCGCGCCATGACGCGGGAAGTAGCTGCTGCGTTGGGACGCGATCTCCCTGGCACTGCACGCCGGATCGCATGGCGCGGTATGCGTCTCACGCTGGTGAACTCCGCAGCAATTACTGCAGCGCTTGTGCTCCTCTCAAAGCCGATTGCTCTTTATGTTCTGCATAAGCCGGCAATGGCGATTCCGTTGGCCATTGGCGCAATCTCGATCTTCCCGCAGAACATCGCCAACGCGGCAGCCGGTGTATTGGCAGGGCTTGGCCGCGTGGCCACCAGCCAGATGATCTATCAATGGTTGTGGCCCGCGCTTTTCTGTGCCGGTGCACTCGCGCTACACCTAGATGTCGATCGCACGCTGCTCTTGATTATTGCCGCCATGCTGATAAACGCTATCTTCGGCGTGGTCCTGATGTTGCGTGTGTTGCCGGTGCGCCATGCGGAAAATCAAACGCTGGAGGTACCATCGCTCTCGCGTCTCGGCGTGCAGCTGTTCAGCGCAGAACTTCTGCAGCTTGCGATTTCATCAGCGCCACCATTCATTCTCGGCATCGCCGCGTCCACAACGGAAGTTGCTCGCTATGCTGTGGTCTGGCGCATCGTTCTTTTGTTGAACCTGTTGGTTTCCGCCATGGCTGCTGTTGCGTCGCCGCAGTTTGCAGCTGCGTCGGCCCGGGGTGATCGCGCAACGCTGCGTCGCGTCGCACAGCAGACCGTAGGCATAACGGCCGTTCTCTCAGCGCTGCCCACGTTGCTCCTTGCGATCAACCCGGTGTTCTTCCTCAGCCGTTTCGGAGCGGGATATGCGCCGGCCGCACCGGCCATGCGCATCCTTCTCTTCGGGCAGCTTTCGCTCATCCTCTGCACGGCTGTTCCGGAACTGCTTGGCATGACAGGCCATGCACGCGCCCTGTTGAAGATCAACGCCGTCTCCATCGCTGTTCTTCTAGTCGGACTAGGCACTCTCACGCCCCGTTTCACTGACGCGGGTGCTGCCGCAGGAACTGCGCTTGCCATGCTGGTGAATGCTATTGGAGTTAGCTTCTCTGCGAAGCGTGACCTCGGCCTTATGCCGCTCTGGGGCTTCCTTCAGGACAGTCGTTCGCAGATTCGGCGTCGCCTTAGCCCCGCCACTCCCGAGGATGCCCCGGTCGATGAAGAGATCGCTGGAGCCAGCAATCTATAACTAGTTCCGCTTTGGGAATACCGTGTTTACGAACTGTTTCGCACGTTGCAATCACGAGGAGTAGCAGATTTTCTAGTGCTATACTTCGTGTATCTAACACATAAGGCCTAAGTCCCTTACATGTCGGCAGAAACACCATTATCAGTGAGAAATCTGCCGTATCAGCCGGGCACCATCGACGAAGTTGCGATGCGTGTCGTACAGTATGCGGAGACAAAGGGTCCTACCCATCTGGTGATTGCTGTGAATGGGCAAGTGTTTGTGGCTGCTCATCAGCAGCCACTCTTCGCCGACGTGATTCGTCGCGCAGAAGAAGTTGTCCTGGACGGCATCTCCGTTTTTCTTGCCACGCGCGCACTGCGCGATTCTCATGCGCATCGCGTTCAGGGCGTGGAGTTGGTGACACGTATCTGCAAATGCGCCGATGCTTATTCGCAACGCGTGATGCTGCTTGGTGGTCGCCCCGGCGCAGGTGAAAAGACGAAGGCGCTCCTCGCAAAAACATGCCCCAACCTTATCGTTGATGTTCACTGCCCGCCGTTTGGCTTTGAGCGTACAGAAGAAGGTTTGGAAACTGTGCGTGAGTCGATTCGCGATTTCGCACCGGACATCCTCTTCGTCGCTTTTGGTGCGCCCAAGCAGGAGCTTTTCATGGATCAGCACATTCGCCCCATGAACGTTCCTGTTGCGATGGCAGTGGGCGGTAGCTTTGAGATGATCAGCGGTATGGTCCGTCGGGCTCCAGCGTGGATGCAGGCGATCGGGATGGAATGGCTCTTCCGCGCCATTCTGGAGCCCCGCCGCTTGTTGTGGCGTTACGTTTATACGAACACGGTCTTTATCTGGCTGTTCCTGTGCGAACGATTCTCGCGCCCTACTAACGCATAAGTCGAACGTTCATCCTTTCGGAAAGGGATTGCCAAACGCCATGCCACTCTATCGCGCACGTGCCCCACTTCGTCTCGGCCTTGCCGGTGGTGGTACAGACGTTTCGCCTTATTGCGATCTCTTCGGCGGAGCCGTTCTCAACGCCACCATCAGCCTCTTTGCGCATACTACGCTTCAGACGAACGCGGACAACTGCATCCGTTTCATCGCGCAGGATCTTGGCATTGTGGAAGAGTTTCCTGTGGATGCTCCTATTCCGGAGAACAACAAGCTCTCGCTCCATCGTGGTGTTTACAACCGTATGATCGCCGACTATCGCAATGGCCAGCGCGAGCCGCTTACGCTCATCACGCATTGCGATGCGCCTGCGGGTAGCGGTCTTGGATCGTCATCCACGATGGTGGTTTCCATGCTGCGTGCATTTGATGAAGCATGGAGCCTCGCGCTCGGCGAATACGACCTTGCGCAGCTTGCGTTTGCGATTGAGCGTATCGATATTGGTCTGCATGGCGGTCGCCAGGATCAGTACGCCGCAGCCTTTGGTGGATTCAATTTCATGGAGTTTCATGACACAACACAGGTGTTGGTTAATCCACTGCGTGTGCGTCCGGATATCATCTCGGAACTCGAAGCATCGTTGATCCTCTTCTACACAGGCAAATCGCGTTCTTCCGCGGCCATCATTGAAGAGGAATCGAAGAATGTCCGCGACAAGAATGAAGATGCCATGGACGCGATGCATCGTACGAAGCAGGAAGCCTTCCATATGAAGGCCGCGCTGCTTCGGGGGGAAGTGCACGGCATGGGCGACATCATGAAAGAAGCGTGGCGGCAGAAGAAGCGTCTCGCATCCAGCATTTCCAATGCGACTATCGACGCGCTCTATGACACGGCGCTGCGTGAAGGCGCATACTGCGGCAAGGTATCCGGTGCGGGTGGTGGCGGTTTCATGATGTTCCTTGTCGATCCTGCGCGTCGCTTGCGAGTGGAGGCTGCACTGAACGCAACCGAAGCGGGCCGCACCATGGCATGCAGTTTCATGGTCGAAGGCGCCACAGCATGGCGTGCACGCTAAAAGAACGGAGCAACGCGTGATGGAAGCCATCATCCTCGCAGGTGGAAAGGGAACGCGCCTCGCTGGTGTCGTACCTAATCTCCCCAAGCCCATGGCTCCCATCGCTGGGCATCCGTTTCTTCGCTATGTTCTCCAATCGCTGCAGCAGCAGGGATTTAGTCGCGTCATCCTCTCGATCGGTCATCTGGCTTCAGAGATCCGCAATGGCTTCGCACATTGGGACGGTGCACTGGAGATTGTTTTCTGTGAAGAACACGAACCGCTCGGCACAGGCGGAGCAATCCGCGCTGCGATGCACATGGCGCACAGTGAGTCCGTTTTCGTCCTCAACGGCGATACCTTTGCTACTGTCGATTACGCCTCGATGCAGCGACAACATCTTGCCGCGGTAAGCACGCTCAGCCTTGCACTGATGCCGGTTCCTGACACCGCACGTTATGGCTCAGTCGAAGTGGAGCAAACACGCATACTGGGATTTTCAGAGAAGGGACGTACGGGCCCGGGATATATCAACGCGGGCGTCTATCTCATGCAGCGCAATTTACTGGAAACTCTTCAACTGCCGGAGCGTTTTTCTTTTGAAGAGCAGGTGCTGATGGAGCATCTTTCTGACCTGCATCCAACAGCATTTCTTGCGAGTGGGTACTTCATCGACATTGGTATACCAGAGGACTATGCACGTGCGCAGGAAGAGCTGCCGCGTCAAATTCCACTTGGCTGACCTGTAATACAGGTCTTTTGTTATTGCGGTTCCCATGTGTCACGTAAATCCCACATAATGGATGCCATGTCCGATGGCACACAGCGCCAGTCCATGGCGGATCGCGTCAAGCACGAGTTATTGAGTCGCATTATGGATGGTCGTATGGCGCCCGGTCAGCGCATCGTCGAACTCCACATTGCCGACGAGATGAAGACCAGCCAGGGGCCCGTGCGCGAAGCACTGCGCGAACTGGAAGCGATGGATCTCATCATCACCGAACCCTACAAGGGAACGCGCGTTCGCGAGATCACTCCGAAACAGGTGGAGGATGCCTATGATGTGCGCGCGGTATTGGAACGGCTTGCCGCGGTTGCTGCTGCAAAACATTTCAAAGGCAATGTCGCGGCACTGCGTAAGCAGGCGAACGCCGTGGAATCGGCCGCGCGGCACAAGGATCAAAGTTCATACGGTCACCACGACGTACAGTTCCACCGCATGATCGTGGCTGCAGCAAACAACCGTGCGTTGTTGCGAAGCTGGGAGGCGCTGGCGTATGAAGTTCGCATCGCCACACGTCTTGGCAAGGCGCAGGTTGATCTCCTGGACGCGCAGGCCATTCATTGGCAGGTGATCGACGCCTTGGAAAAAGGCAATGGTGCCGCCGCAGGCCGTATGCTTGCGGCAAACGTCGTCACAGCCTTCCATCCTCACGATTGATTCCGCTTCAAGGATTAGCGCAATGAAACTAGGTCTTCTCACAGCCGTCTTCGGGCAACTGAACTTCGATCAGCTTTTGGAAGAGTTGAAGAAGTATCCGCAAGTGCGGACTCTCGAATTTGGCACAGGCAACTTTACGACCGACAGCCATGTTGGCCTGGATGATCTGCTTGCCTCGCCGCAACGCGCAATGGATTTCCGGCGCCGCGTGGAAGACACCGGACGCATCATTAGCGCACTCTCTTGCCACGGCAATTCCATTCATCCAGATACTGCAGTAGCTGCGCGTGAAGATAAGGTATTTCGCAAAACGGTCCAGCTTGCGCAACTGCTGGAAGTCCCCGTGGTGAATACCTTCAGCGGCTGTCCGGGCGCAGGTCCCGATGACAAAATCCCGAACTGGATCACCACTCCCTGGCCGCCGGAATACTCTGATGCACTCGATTGGCAGTGGAACGAACGCGTGATTCCTTACTGGAAAGAAGCAGCCACTTTTGCGGCGGATCGCGGCATACGTGTTGCGCTCGAAGCGCATCCGGGGTTTGTTGTGTACAACCCTGAAACGGCGTTGCGTTTGCGTGAAGCTGCAGGGAAGAGCATCGGTGTGAACTTTGATCCGAGCCATTTCTGGTGGCAGGGCATCGATATCCCCACGGCGATTGCAGACCTAGGCGAGGCCATCTTCCACTTCCATGCGAAGGACGTCTTCATCTCCCCGAACAATCGCGCCAGAAATGGTGTGCTGGACACGAAGAGCTATCGCCACATGGCGCAGCGTTCGTGGCTTTTCCGTTCAGTCGGTTGGGGGCATAGCGAACTCGAATGGAAAGCTGTTGCGTCTGCTCTACGCCTCGCGGGCTATGACTACGTGCTTTCCATCGAGCATGAGGACGCACTCGTCAGCATCCACGAAGGTCTAAGCTCCGCGATCAATATGCTCAGCCGCGTGCTACTGACAGAACCGCAGGTAGAACCGTGGTGGACGTAGAAGCTGCGGCTGTGTGAACAAAAGAGGAGGGGATGCGAAGAACCCGCATCCCCTTTCTGCTTCTGTTGTGTTTCTTTAGACCGTGCCTTCTGCCACAGCAGTCCCTTCCACTACTAGGGGCGTAGTGCCCAGTGTGGAGTCTGCCTTGTCTTCGTTGTCTTTGAAGACGGCGGTGAATAGCACAAGAACCACCAGCGACAGGCCTGCCGCCACAATCCAGATCGCATGCCAGTTGTGCGCTGTGGTGCCGTCGGCCAGTGTGGTGGCGTACTTGTCCACCACAACGCCGCTGAGCCATGCACCCACCAGCATGCCCACACCGTAGGTGATCAGCGTGATCAGGCCCTGTGCGGCGCTGCGGTAGGCCAATGGAGCCTTTCGGTCGGTGTAGATCTGGCCCGTGACGAAGAAGAAGTCATAGCAGATGCCGTGCAGCAGAATGCCAAGCCACAGCATCCACACGCCCGAACCGGGGTTACCGTAAGCGAAGGCAGCGTAGCGGAGCACCCATGCCAGCATGCCGCTCACCAGCATCCACTTTACGCCCAGGCGGCGGAAGAACCATGGAATGAGCAGCATGCATCCCAGTTCGCTCATCTGGCCGCCGGTCATAATGCCGGCTGCGTTGTGCACCTGCAGCTGGTTCAGGAAGGGGTTGGTGAAAGCGTAATAAAACTGCAGCGGAATGCAGATGAGGAAGGACGCTATCGCGAAGATCAGGAAGCTTTTATCGCGGAACATGCGGCGCACTTCCACCGGGAACAGGTTGCCCACGGAGAAGGGTTCGGTGGCCTGCGGTGGTGTGGAGGGCAGCGTTAGCGCGTAGAAGGCCATCACTACGGAGGCAACCGCGGAGATGCGCAGAGGCAGGGCAGTGGCGTCGGCGTGGAAGTAGCTGATTAGCAGGCCAGCACAGATCCAGCCAATGGTGCCCAGAACGCGGATGGGTGCGAACTCCGTCTTGGGATTGTTGATGTGGCGGAATGCGACCGTATTCGCCAGCCCCAGCGTGGGCATGAAGAGAACCGCGTAGGTCAGGATGATGCCGTACAGCGGGCCGTAGTGTGTCTGATTCGACGCCAGATACAGCAGCACGGCGCCAATGAGGTGGAGCAGTGCCAGCATGTATTGCGCGGGCATCAGGTTATCCGCAACCCATCCTGCAAGAAACGGTGAGACGAGCGCCCCAATGGCAGTGCTGCCTACAATCCACCCGGTTTGCACACCGGTGAAGTGCAGCGTCTGGCTCACCCAGGTGCTGACAGTTACGTACCATCCGCCCCAGATGAAGAACTCCAGGAACATCATTGCTGCAAGTTTTACTTTGGTCATTCGACAGATGGTCCTTGAAATGTCTTGTGAAGGTGTATGTGTCAGCTTACTGTTAAGCCGCGTTTCTGCGCTAGAGTCTTACTTGACTCCGTTGGCCGGATTCCAGGAACCCTGCAGCTTGCGTACGTACAGAATCTGGCCGGTATGGTACGCGTTATGCGTTCCGACGTGTGCGAGTGTGCTGGCGGCCTTGGCCAGGTCCGCATCGGAGGCGTGCTCCGTCCACTCCTCGAATCCGGTCATCACCTTATCCAGCCGGGAAACCATGTCTGCCCAGCTCTTGGCATCGAATTTGTTAAACGTTTCATCGTTATTGCCGCTGAATTGGGCCGGTTTCTCGCCGCGAAGCTGCTGGAGAGACCGTTCATTCCAGAAGACAAGATGCGCGGTTAGCATCCCCACGGAGTGGTTATTTTCCGGGTCGACCTTGCCAGCCGCATTTTTAGGAATCCAGCTTGCCTGTTCTGGAGACATGCCCGCTACGGCCGTGTTCACCGGAGTGAACCACTCTGCTTTGTTATGCGACGAGCGCAACTGCTCCAACAGAATGGAGCGTAGGGTGGCGGGCGCGGCGGGTGACTGCGCAGGAAGTGCGGTCGCGACCAACAGCGATGCTGCGAAAACGACGGAACGAAGCATGGAGGGCAGTATACGCAGGGCGGAACAGACTTCGATAGGTGTGTTAGCTGGTGTTTCCAGCGGCGCGCCAAACCGTAACTTCCGGGCGTAAACTGCGTCTAACAGCATAGGGCTTCGTGCGCCCGGGAGCTTCCTCTATGAAACTGAAGAATCTGGTTCTCCTTACCACTCTTGCCGCCGTTCCGGTCGTGCCCGTGGTTGCGCAAACCTCCGGTCAGCAAACGCCCACTTCCACGCAGACACCTACGTCTTCTAACCCTAGCAATACGCCGCAATCGAAGGCGCCCACGAACGGCGGCCCCACCGGCGACGGCCCAGTGACGGCAACCAAAGACGATATGGACAAGGCGCGTGCGGAAGCCGCGAAGAATAATAATCAGCCCATTCCGGAGCCGGGCGACGAACTGAAGAAAGACATCAAGAAGGGTTCGGAAGAAGATGTCAGTGCCACAGGTACGCGCGACATCGGCGGCCGCGGACTGGGTAACTGGTTTTCGACCGACTGGGAAGTTCGCAATGGCAAGTCTTACGCCGTTGAGATTGAGCGTTCCTCGCACCTCATCACAGACCCCGTCATCGTTGAGTATGTGAACCGCGTTGGCCAGAACATCGTGAAGAACTCCGATGCGAAGGTGCCGTTCACCATCAAGGTCATCGACTCCGACGAGATTAACGCCATGGCTTTGCCTGGTGGCTTTTTCTACGTGAACAGTGGCCTCATCCTCGCCGCTGACAATGAGAGCGAACTTGCTGGTGTGATGGCGCATGAGATTGCGCATGTCTGCGCCCACCATGCCGCCCGCCAGATGACGCGTCTGGAGTACATGCAGCTTTCCACGGTGCCGCTGATCTTCATGGGTGGTTATACGGCGTACGGCATCTACGAAGCATCGCAGCTTGCCATTCCGCTTGGCTTTCTGAAGTTCTCGCGTAACTTCGAGGCGGAAGCTGACTATCTCGGTATTCAGTATGCCTATCGTTCCGGCTACGATCCGCAGGGTCTCATTACCATGTTTGAAAAGCTGGACGCGTTAGAGAAGCGCAAGCCGGGCGTTTTGGCGCGGGCATTCTCTGATCATCCGCAGACGCCGGATCGTATCGACCGTTCCGAGCAGGAGATCGCAACAATTCTCCCCGCGCGTCCTGATTATCTGGTCACATCGTCGGAGTTTGACGACATCAAGGCACGCCTGGCGCGCCTCCAGAACAAGCGCAAGGTCGACGGTGGCAAGGACGGCAACAAGCCCACGCTTCGCCGTACCTCCGCCAGTAACACCGACCCAGCCAGCACGCAGGACAGCGGCAACAGTAATGACAACCGTCCGGTGCTCAATCGCCGTGATTAAAACATCTTCAATCAAACGAAAAGGCCCGCAAATCGCGGGCCTTTTCGTGGTTTAGAGGGAGCCGCAGAATGGTACCCTTATAAAGGAAACGCAAAATCTAACCTATCGATTTTCGATCCGGACGAGACGCGCCGTACCCGGTAAGGACAAGACGACGCAGCGGAGCGTCTCTTTATGTCGAACCCCTGGGTTCTTATCTTTGTCGCGGGTCTTCTTGAAACCACGTGGGCCGTTGGCTTGAAATACACACACGGTTTCACCCGCTTGTTTCCTAGCATCTTTACCCTCATCGCTCTCGCGGGCAGCATGTATCTGTTGGCACGCGCCGCGCAGACGCTTCCCATCGGGACTGCTTACGCAGTGTGGGTGGGCATTGGTGCTGTGGGTGCAGCCATTCTGGGTATCGCACTCTTTGATGAACCGGCAACAGCGCCGCGTCTGCTCTTTCTGACGATGCTGATCGGTTCCATCCTCGGCCTGAAGTACACATCGCACTAAGGACGCCGTCTCCTGCGTTTCTTCCGATAGGGCTGGATCGCCGCACGGGTGCGGTCCTGTTCTCTGCTTTTGCGCTTGTTTGTGTGGGCGATGCTCGTTGCCGGTCTACAATCAACCCCGATGCGTATTCGATCCCTTCTTGCCACGCTTCTTTTCGCGGCCATCTCCTTGGCGCAGTCCACTTTCACGAATCCCGTGCTCGATCATGGCCCCGATCCGTGGGTGATTCGTTACAAGGGTTCGTATTTCTACATGAACACCACGGGCAAGGATCTGCAGATTCGCAAGACTGCGGATACGGCTGCTTTGGACAAGGCTGCGCCTGTCGTCGTGTGGACACCCGAGCCCGGCCACGAGTGGTCGAAGGAACTGTGGGCACCGGAGCTGCATCGTTGGGGAAACAAGTGGTACATCTACTTTGCCGCGGACGCGGGGAAGAATGAAGGACATCGCATTTACGTTGTCGAAAATCCATCAGACGATCCCACGCAGGGTACATGGACGCTGAAGGGGAAGGTTGCTGACAGCACAGACAAGTGGGCCATTGATGCATCTGTCTTCGAGCATCACGGTCAGCATTACATCATCTGGTCAGGTTGGCAGGGTGATCACGACGGCGAGCAGGATATCTTCATCGCTCACATGAGTAGCCCTTGGACTATCGACAGTCCACGTACGCTCATCGGTAAACCCACATACGAATGGGAATTGCACGGAGATCTGCCGGGGCGTCACGTTAGTGTCAATGAAGGTCCGGAGTTTCTGCCGCATGGCGATAAGGTCTTCGTCACATTCTCAGCCAATGGGTGCTGGACGGACTTCTATTCGCTCGGCGAGTTGGAAGCAAAGACGAACGCAAATCTGCTGGACGCAAAGAGCTGGACGAAGATCGATCATCCTTTCTTCACAACAGACGCATCGGCACATGCGTACAGCCCAGGCCACAACGGATTCTTCAATGCGCCTAACGGTCAGAATTGGATTGTTTATCACGCCAATCCAGAACCGGGACAAGGCTGCGGTAATCATCGTTCGCCTCGCATTCAGCCCTTTACGTGGAGTGCAGACGGCACGCCGAACTTCGGCAAGCCAGCGCCCATCAACGAGCCCATGACTTCACCGAGGTGATAATCGGATGCATGTCAGTCTCACACGTCTGCGTATTCGTTCCCTGCGATTCCTCCCGGGATTCATGGTGTATGCACTACGGTCGGAGTCGCAGGTGCGCAGCGCCGCAGGCTTTCGAAAGGGTTCGCTGTTGCCGGACCGCAAGCGGACTTTCTGGACGATGACGTTGTGGGATAGTCCAGGAAGCATGCGTGCTTACATGACTTCCGGAGCGCACAAGGCAGCCATGCCAAAGTTATTGCATTGGTGCGATCAGGCTAGCGTAACGCATTGGGAGACGGATGAAGACGCATTGCCGTCATGGGAGGATGCCGTCTCTCGTATGCGAAGCCAGGGACGTCCATCCAAGGTGCTTCATCCAGCACCAGGTCACGCTGACCTTACTTTCGATACGCCACGTCTGAGTCCGTTCAAACCCATCGCGCCACGCTAGGCGAAAATCTTTGTTCTTTCGAACCAGACTGGAATCCAAATCATCATGAGCGATCTTGTTCTTGTTACCGGTGGCACTGGCTTTGTCGGTATCCACTGCATCGTTGCATTGTTGCGTCAGGGCTACCAGGTTCGCACCACGGTGCGCTCGCTCGATCGTAGTCATGAGGTCTGCGATATGTTGATACGCGCCGGTCTGGGTGATAGCCGCGTTGAATTCAGCACGGCTGACCTGACATCAGACGCTGGATGGCCTGAGGCTGTTGCAGGTTGTCGTTATGTGTTGCACGTCGCGTCGCCGTTCTTCTTCGGCAAAGATGAGAAGACGATGGATCTGACCACGCCCGCGCGCGAAGGCACACTGCGTGTACTTCGAGCAGCGCGCGATGCAGGCGTGGAGCGTGTCGTTCTTACCAGTTCTTTTGCAGCCATCGGCTACGGGCATGCGGATCGTGCCACGCCGTTTACAGAAGAAGACTGGACGAACGTAGATGGTGATGACGTCAGTCCATACATTCGAAGCAAAGCCATCGCCGAACGCGCCGCATGGGACTTCCTTGCGCGCGAAGGCGGCAATCTTCAACTTGCATCGGTTAATCCAGTCGGCATTTTTGGTCCCGCATTAGGCCCGAAACTTTCCGCATCTGTGCAGATTCTGCAACGCATGTTGAGAGGCGAATTTCCCGGTGTCCCTCGGATTGCGTTTGGTGCCGTGGATGTTCGTGACGTTGCTGACCTTGAACTGCTTGCGATGACGCGACCTGAGGCGAATGGGCAGCGTTTTCTTGCCATCAGCGGCAACGCCGTCCCGTTTATTGAATACGCAAACATCCTGCGCAAACACCTTGGAGAGCGTGGTGCCAAGCTGCCGAAACGAGAGGTGGCGGATTGGATGATTCGACTCTTTGCTCTCATCAAGCCCGACGCAAAAGACCTGATTCCGCAGCTTGGCAAACGCCGACAGGCAACGTCAGCAAGAGCACAGCAACTCCTTGGCTGGCAACCGCGTTCCATTGAAGAAGCTCTCAACTCCAGCGCAGACAGCCTCTTCGACCTCGGCCTCGTCTGACGAGTTGCGATAGGCTGGATGCGATATGCGAATGCTCGTAAGTCTGATCGCAATGCTCGCGCTCGCGCTTCCTATGGCGGCGCAACAGAAACTTGCTTTCGATGTCGCTTCCGTTCGCGAGAATAAGTCCGTTGAGGGACCGGGTGGTGAAGCCCCGCAGACAAATGTCCCGCTCGGACCTGGAAATGTTTATTCACCCACCGGTGGCCAGCTCAACATCCGCGACATGGGATTTTTGTTGCTTGTCTCTTTCGCGTATCGCATGAGCATCCCTCAACAAGATGCGTTCCGCGACATGGCTCCCAAATGGGTAACTGAAGCGCGGTTCGACATCCAGGCGCGCACTGACAAGACCGATGTCACCAAGGATGAACTTCGCCTCATGATGCGTTCGCTGCTCGCGGACCGATTCGGCCTTGTTGTCCATAATGAAATGCGCACGGCGCCAGTGTATTCAATGCAACTGGTAAAGCCCGACGCCCTTGGGCCACACTTCCGCAAACATACCGGGGCTTGTTCCAAAGACTTTGAGGGCAAGACTACCGTTGACGCCGACGCAGACGGTTATCCCGAAGTATGTGGCGGGCTGCTGCTTCTCTCCGGCAGCGCCAGCACTCATTTCCGCATCGGCGCGCGCGACATGCCGATCAATGTTTTCGCTACTTCATTAACGGGTTGGGGCGACCTTGGCCGCCCGGTTATCAACGACACCGGCGTTACCGGCAACATTGATTTCGTTCTTGACTTCGTACCGCCCTACGCACAGGCAGCCGCTGGAGCAGACGCGGATGGACAGGGCTTTCAGGAAGCGCTGCGCAAACAACTTGGCTTGAAGTTGGAATCACTGAAACAGCCCGTGGAGATAATCGTGCTCGATCATCTCGACCATCTTTCAGAGAACTAACCCCGGCAAAGTATCATGCTGCCGTGCTCATACGGACAGCATTTCTCGCAGCAGGATTCATCGCGGCCACACTGCCCGCGCTCTCGCAAACCACGCTCAAAGCCATTTCAACCGACGCATCGCTGGTTACCGGTGGCGATGTTCTTGTGGAATTGCACACACTTGCAGCGAAGCCAGCCGTTACGCTCAATGGCACAGACGTGAGCCGTGCCTTCCACTTTGAAGGGCAGGGTAATTACCTTGCACTCATCACCGGCCTGCGCAACGGCGCGAACACACTGCGTAGCGGAACCACATCGCTCACGCTGACGAACTATCCCATCGAAGGCCCAGTTTTCTCGGGCCCGCGCATGGCACCGTTCATCTGCCAGACCAACGATTTCAAACTTCCTGATGGGACGACGTTGGGGAAACCGCTGGATGAAAACTGCTCCGCGCGCACGGTTGTTCAGTACGTCTATCTGCCGAAGAACTCGCTGCAATTCAAGTCGCTGAAGGACTTCACCAAAGTCCCGCGTGATGTTGCGATTACCACCACAGCATCCGGCAACACGGTTAACTTCATCGTCCGGGTGGAGACAGGAACGATGGATCGCGGCATTTACCAGAACGCCGTTCTTCACGATCCCACCAGCGAACCGCAACCTACGCCCTTTGCTCCGCCGCGCGGATGGAATCATCATCTTGTCGCATTGCAGGGCTCAGGATGCCCGGCCGGATGGTACGTCCAAGGTTCAGCGCTCGGTGTCTCCACGCTGGATCGCGAACGGCTCGCACAGGGCGACGCGCTCTTCTCCAACACGCTGAATCACACCAGCAACTCCTGCAACGCCATCCTTGCCGGTGAAGCCACGGCTATGGGCAAGGAACACTTCATCGAAACATTCGGAGTGCCGGATTGGACGATATCCATCGGCGGCTCTGGTGGTGCATACACGTCCTTGCAAATCGCCGACGCCTTCCCTGGGTTGATCGATGGCGTGATGATTCGCGCAACGTTTCCTGACGCACTCGCCATTGCGCTTGCTGGGCTCGATGCGCATCTGCTCATGCACTACTTCCAGTCCACTGCGCCGCTCGCACTCACGGGTGTGCAGCAGGCGGCCATAGGCGGCTATCCCTCCGTTGACGCGATGATGGACGCGGCGAATCAGGCGCAACGCACTGACCCGGTTCCGCACCGCGACGACATCAAGGGCTATTTCTCTGCCATGTGGAAGGACGCAGTCCCACGGCCACTTCGCTACGACCCGGATAAGAATCCCACGGGAGCACGCCCCACCATCTTTGATTGGGCACGCAATGCCTACGGCGTCGATCCTCAGACTGGTTTCGCTCTTCGTCCTTTCGACAACACTGGTGTGCAATACGGTTTCAGCGCGCTGAATCGCGGCGTCATCACTCCTACTCAGTTCCTTGATCTCAATGAAAAGGTCGGCGGAGTCGACAACGATTCGAACTACGTCTCATCGCGGACCCAGGGCAATCTCGACGCGATCCGTCGCACCTATCAGTCGGGCCTGATGCTCAGTGGGGGGGTGGCCTTGCTTCTATCCCTATCGTGGACGACGGCACATCGAAAGAGACTGGCGGTTACCACTACGGCTGGTTTCACTTCGCTCTACGAGACCGTGTCCGTCAGGCCAACGGCAGTTCCGCGAACATGGTTTTTTGGCGCAACATCGTCACCGACGCAGCATCGGAGGACCTGCTCAATCACTGGATCACGGCATACAAAGGCGACGCGCGCCCCGGTACACAGCGCGACAAAGTCCTCCGCAACAAACCCTCTACTGGCGTCGACGGCTGCTTCACGGAGGGCCGTTTCACCCGCGACGAGCTCGTCTTTCAGGACGCTACCAGCCCCTGCCAGCGTGACTATCCTGTTTATTCCAACGCGCGCCACGAGGCCGGTGGACCGCTTGCCGGAAACGTCCTGAAATGTACGCTCAAGCCCGTTGATCTCACTGATTACAAAGCGCCATTCAGCGCAGACGACCTCGCTCGACTCAAAACCATCTTCCCCAATGGTGTCTGTGACTGGTCAAAACCCGGCATCAACCAGGTGCCGCTCATCCCGTGGCCGTCGTTCGGGCCATCTCCCAGGAACCTCGTCTACCAGCCGCCTGCCATCGAAAATCCAGCAAAAACGCTAAAATAGAGGGCAGGGAATAACAAAATTATGATGACCAACACCAGCCCGCTCTACACCGACGAGCACGCCGCCGCCGGTACCAAAGAGCCCATGCCCGCCATCGAGACGTGGCAGAACCAGTTCCGCTCCTACGAGATCCTCATCGACGACCCGGAGTTCACCAGCGTGTGCCCCCGCACCGGTCTGCCGGACTTCGGCCACATCATCATCCGCTACATGCCAAAGGACAAATGTCTGGAGCTGAAGAGTCTGAAGGAATATCTCTTCTGCTATCGCAACCTAGGCATCTTCCAGGAAAACATCTGCAACCGCATTCTTGACGATATGGTCGCGGCGTGCGAACCCATCTGGGCTGAAGTAAAGGGTGACTTCCGTCCTCGCGGTGGTATCAGCACTGTGGTCACGGCGACGTATCCGCGTCCGCATCACCAGACCACACCGTCAAAGTAGGCCATCGGGCAGTCGAAGCAACATGGCACGCATCACAACGTGTCATGAAAAAGCTAACCCTCTCCCTTGTCTTTCTTGCTGGTATCGCCACCATGATGGTGAATGCCGATGCTCAATATCATCACCGTCACGGATGCCGTGAGTGGCGCTATCACCACCATCATCGCTACTGCGCGCGCTAATGCGAGCGAGTGAAAAGAAAAATGGGCCCGCTTGTGCGGGCCCATTTCTTCTTGAACTCTTGTTGTGTGTATGGCAGGTAAGCCTTCACCTGCCGTTGCGAGTCCACACATTGGCGCAGAATGCCAGCCGTGTTCGAAATCCCAGACTCTCATAGAGAGTCTTTGCGGCAGTGTTTGCTTCAGTCACGGTGAGCGTAATTGCTTGCGTACCCTTTTGTGCCAGTTGTGTCGCCACATGCCTTAGTAGCATTTTGCCCATTCCATAGCCGCGTCGCCTTGGCGACACACAAAGCTGTGTAATGTGCGCCACGCCAACGTCCACTTTGGATACCAGCGCGATTGCCTCAAGCTGACTGCTACGCTCATCCCGAACTACAAAGCTGTTCTCTGCATCGAACACACCGCAGCCGGGAAAGCGAACGATGTTGTGGAGAAACCGCAGTGAGCCCTGCACCGTGCGGTACTGATCATTGATGTTGGAGTCTCCGTGGGCCTCGTACGCGCGATGGATCAGGTCGCCAGCAGGTTGATAGTACGGCGCTGTCCATCGCACCAGCTTCAGGTGTTGCGGCAGTTTCGGCAGTACTTCATCTTCCCGTCGAACGAGACTTCCTTCCGGGATCAGCTCTCGCAGGTCGGGCAGTTCGGCTTCCATAAACAACCGTGCATGTGCACGGAACTCATGTTCCTGAAATGGCTCCTGCAGTTCGCTGCTTTCCAACAATAGTTGCGATTCAACCCTGTCCACACCAGGCGTATGTTGCAACATGGGCAGCAAGTGATGGAGCAAAGTAACCTCCAAATCGCGAGCATCTTCACCGATGGCAAACACGTCGCCCACTACGGCCTTCTGCGTTTCATATACAGAGAAGCAATAGCCGTGTACCGCGCCGGTCGTGCGTTCTACCGCTACAAAACCCGGCAGAATGCGCGAATCCAGATAGCCCAGCAGTAGAGCGATGGACTCGGAATAATCCCACCGCAACCGTTCGTGCCACAGTCTTCCTTCTTCCGCCAGCAATTCGCGGAGGTCGCGGCCCGTGTACAGCCGCAAATCACGTATGTCGTATCGTTCCAGCACGTCTTCTCATCGCTGAGAGTAGACGGTTTTGTCTTTGTTTTGCGGGGTTTATCTGATTGGGGAACCTCTTTGGTTCCTATTGCAGGGCATCCACGCGATATACGGCCAGCCCCTGCCACACATTCACAAACATCAGCTTGTAATGTCGCCAGGGAAGCAGTTTCTGCAACGAAGCAGTATCGTCCGATCGGATCACCAGGATGTGCTCCTCATTCGGAATCCCTGTGATCACGCTCTGCTTCTCTGTCGCAGATTCTTCCTGCAGATAATGCCGCAACGGCTGATTCCGATAAAAGCACAAGCCGTAATCTGTATCGCGTCGGATATGGTGAGTCACCAGCAGTCTCACATCTGGCGCCATCTGCTGAATCTGCCGTGCCATGGGCCGTGCAGAATAGTTCTCGTCCAGCAGCCATCCATTGCGTTGTAGCAGGAAGAACAGCAGGCACAAGAGCGGTACGAGCGTTAACGGTCTCAGCCACTGCAGACCAAAGCGACGCGTCAGCAGCACAATAGCGACACCGGCCACCAGCGCAATCGAACCCGCCGACAGCAACGTCCGTGTTGCCGGAATCATGCGCTGATACACCATGTACTGCGGGCAAAGCAGCAGCACGAACGTGAGAAGGCCACACATCACACCGTGCGAAACCAGCAGCCAGCGCGGCAATCCTGTGCGGCGCACACGATACAGATAGTCGCCGGTCAGAATCGTGATCGGAGGAATCGCAGGCAGGATGTACCCCGGCAACTTTGATCCGGAGAACGAAAAGAACAGCACAGGAAAGATGGCCCACAACACGAGAAACTCGGGAAATGCATCGCCTGCACGGGTGTGTCCCAGGTAGCGTGCAGGCTTATGCCGTACGCGCCATTCTGACCACGCAATGTCAACGGAATCCCACAGTGCTCGCAGTGCCACGATCGTCCACGGCATCAGTGCCAGGACCAGCACAATCAGGTAATAAAACGGGTTCTGGTGATGCTGATAACGGTCCGACGCGAATCGCTGGAGGTTTTGCTCAAAGAGGAAGAACTTATAGAACGTAGGATTGCGTAACTGCACCGCGATGAACCATGGCAACACGATGGCCAGGAACAGACAAATGCCCGGCATCCAGATCATCCGACGCAGCACCTGCCATTCGCGTCTTAATCCAACAAACAGCAGGATGATGCTGACTGAGAGAAAGATCGCCACCGGACCCTTTGCCAGAGTGGCAATGGCGCCAAAGAAGTACAGATCAAACAGCCAGAATTTTTTCCCGGTTTCATACCATGCGTACCAACCCAGCATGCCGATACAGAACGGTGCTGCAAGCTGCATGTCGGTACTTGCACCGCGCGCAAAGGCAACAATTGCTACGGCAGATGCTGTGATCAGTGCGGCATCGAGGTGTCCGCCAGGGCGGAATCTTCGCATATGCAGGAAGATGAGGAACACCAGCGCAAACGCGCCTGTTGCGCTCGACAAACGCGCCGACCAATCGCTCTTACCGAATTCCTTGTAGAAGCTCATGGTGCGCCAGTAATACAGCGCAGGCTTCTCCAGCCACGGATGTCCGTACAGAATGGGCGTAATCGTTCCGCCCTCGGCGCACGCGAAACTCGCTTTGATATCGGGCCAACGCAGCGACCGCGGAATCACTTTCGCGTTTAATGTGTGGCAAACGGCGGAATGTTCTTCCAACATCTCCACGGCAATCTGCGCGTACCGCGGCTCATCCGCGCCTACCAGGCCGATGGCTGGCTGTGAGATGACAGCTGGTCCTATGCGAAATGGCACAAGTCCAAAGAACAACAGCAGCGCTGTCACAACGCATAGCACCACCAATTCGCGCAGCGTGCATGCAGCTTCCGTCTGCATCCATGCGCGCCAACCGAGTGGCTGCGTGGAAACATCATCCGGCGGAGTTGCCGATTCGTTCTGTATGGGTGCGTTCACCGTTTGGGATGCCGAATCTGAGGCTAACAGACAGTCCCGGCTGATGTGGCACGTTCGATCTCTTCATACATGGCAGCCAGGACACGCGCCACGGAAGCGTCGAACGATCCCTCCAGCGTGCAACCCGCGGCGTTCCTGTGGCCGCCACCGCCAAGTCGACTGGCTACAGCAGAAACATCCACGCTTGATTTCGATCGCAACGAGGTTCTGAACCCCGTAATTTCACCGTTTGTTTCCCGAAGAAATACGGCGGCTTCCACGCCCGCGATGGAGATCAGATAGTTCACGGTGCCCTCGGAATCCTCATCGGTTGCCTGGAACTCTGCCAGGTCATCCTGCGTGATCCACGACCAGGCCACACCCTGCTCGATCCGTATCCGTGACAGCGCGCGACCCAGTAACTGAATACGACACGCCGGAACGCTGTACAGCACATCTCGGGCCACGCTGTCTGCTTTCGCGCCCAGATCGATGAGCGCATGGGCCAGCGTAAAGGTATCCGCGGAAGTTCCGGGATATGTGAACGACCCCGTATCTGTCATCAGTGCTGTGTAAAGGCAGGTGGCAATCGCCGGGGTCACATCCACACCCAGTGCTATTGCCACTTCAAACACCATTGCTGCTACTGCCGACGCTTCCGGATCAATCCAGTTCAACGTACCGAAGTCGACGCCTGTCAGGTGATGATCGATGTTGAGGAGACGCATGTCATCCAGGCCGGTCAGACCAGTACGCAATGTCCCATCGCATTCCAAAATGATGGCAACGTCGTAGGCGGATGCGTCCACCTCACGCGACTGCCGAATCCGCGCAATGCCCGGTAGCGTCCGATACACCTGCGGGACTGGATCGGCCAGGACCATGTCTACGTCCTTGCCCATGCGATGCAGGATGCTTCCCATGGCTAGGGTCGATCCCACCGCGTCGCCATCCGGGCGAGCATGTGAGGTCACCAGGAAACGGCGATGCTGCCGAATCTCCTCTGCAATCTGCTGTAGAGGAGTCTCCGCCGGTCCAGGCTGCGGATCAAAGTCCTGCGACATATCATTGGAATAGCGCAACGGTGACGCCATCAGGATGGATTTGCCTCCGTGGCTCCGGCCCGTCGCCGTCCTTCACGTTTCTTCATCCGTGTCAGCAGGGTATCCATCCGGGCATTAATTTTCTCGGATCGATCAATCTGAAACGACAGGTGCGGTATATGCCGTGTCCCCATGCGGTCCAGCAACTCAGCGCGGATGTATCCATTGGCAGCGCGCAGGCCATCCAGCGCGCGCTGTTCATCCCCGTCGTCGCCGTTCACCGCCACATACACATGGCCGCTCTTACCGCCTGGTTCCAGCGTTACCTCTGTCACCGTCACCGACCCGATCCGCGGATCGGAAAGCTCGCCGTCAATGATGACGCCAATCTCTTCCCGTAGCGTCTCCTGGACGCGGTTCCGATGATGTTCTCTTGCGCGATGTTCCGGCATGGCAACCTTCCCTATTTCTGACAGTTCAGGATACCAAAGCAGGGTTGTGGAAACCTTGGCTGATAAAAAACTTGTAGCTACCGTTAACTTCCTGCATTCGCCCCGGCCATGTAGGACGTATTGAAGAGTGAGCAGGCTGTTCGAGGAGTAAGGAAAAAATCGGGTGACGGCAACCGGAGACGAGTTTCGCGCCATCGTTGAGAGCCACAGCTCCATGGTCTTTTCCGTGGCGCTGCGCCTTGTCGGCGACCGCGGTCTGGCGGAGGAAGTGGCGCAGGATGTCTTCCTGGAGCTGCATAACTGGCTTCCTCGGCTGGAAAGCGCGGACCACGTGCGCCACTGGCTTCGTCGCGTCGCTACCCACCGCTCGACAGACGCTCTCCGGCGCCGCAAGGTTCGGCCAGAGGGGCAGTCCGACGAGTGGGAAGACAAGCATGACCGACCCGGCGATTCCGGCGGATCAGATTGCGGTTCCATGGGGGTTGCTATGGAACGCATGCTGCTCAGCCTGCCCGAGGCACAACGTACCGTGCTGGTTCTTCGCTATGGCGAAGACCTAACACCGGAAGAGATCGCCCGTACCACCGGCGACCCCGTGGCCACCGTAAAGAGCCATTTGCAGCGCGGCTTGCAACTTTTACGCCGCAAAGGATCAGTTGTTTTGAAGGAGTATGTTCGTGGATAAATTCGAGCAGAACGAACAGATCGAAGTTGAGGAGCTGGAGCACGACCTGCGCGCATGCATGCGCCACGTGCCCGCACCGGAGGGATTTACGGATCGCGTCATGCAGCGTGTCGCGACCCGCGAAGCTGCGCGAAATCAGAAGAGTCGCCTAACCGTTTTTGCCTCGGCGCACAAGCGTGCCGGATGGTGGACCGCCATTGCCGCAACGCTTCTCTTTGCCATCGGTGGCGACATGGTGCATCTGCACCACGTCCGAGAAGCGCGACGCGCAGCGGAAGCACAGCAGCAGCTTGATCTTGCTTTGCAGTTGACCAACCACGCTCTGGATCAGGTGGACACCAGCATGGGGCGCACCCAGGCAGCCCGCTTTACCCAGATCGCACTGGAACTGGCGAAATAGCTTTTTAGAACTCAGGTTTTGAGGATAGGCACGATGAACGAAATTCTTTCTCCCCGGCGACTCGCGACAGCAGCTCTACTGGCGGTTTGTACTGCGGTGGCCCACGCACAGACTGCCACCACGCCTTCTCCTAAACAGCCGTATCTGTTGGCGATGCGTAGCGGATCGGGCACAACGACTCTGACGGCTTCTTTTACTGGCGAAGCCGCCCATACGTATTCCGTCACAACACACGACGACGGGTCGACGGTGGTTACAGAGCAACCTGCCACGGTCGGGTTTGATCCGCAGACGAAAGATGACCTGATGGATGGTCTTGATCGTCTGGGTGCAAATGCGAAGGAGCGCAACGAGGTCAATCTCGACAAGAACATGATGGCTCTTGCTGGCAACAATGGCCGTTACGCCGATCTCTCTTCCAAGATCGACCTCATCACCGTTCGTAACTACGAGTTTGCGCAGAAGGGCCAGTATCAGAGGAGTGATCTGGACGGTCTGCGTCGCAAGCTCGAGGGGAACGGATGGTCTCATGTCATTCGCAACGAAAGCGACGGCGAGAGTAATGACATCGTCATCAAGAGTGGTGGCGATGGTTTTATCAGCGATATGGTCATCCTCAACGCGGAATCGCGCGAAGTGAATGTTGTTCATATTCGCGGCCACTTCCGCATGGAAGACGTTAATGGCGCAATGGGCCGAGTGATGGGCATTTCGCACGGAGCAGGCGCGAGCGCGATGGGACCGCTCATGGGTATCACTGGCGGCAGCAGCCACAGCTATTCCCGCAATAAAGCTACTCCCGCCACACCGGCTACGCCGCCGACACCCGCAACTCCGGCTACACCAGCCACACCGGCAAGTCCTGCTTCGCCTCGATAAGGGTGCATTCAAGTGCAGGGTCAATAACGATGCCCAGGCTCATCCGGTGAGCCTGGGCATCGCATTTGTGTGAATGTCTTCGTGAAGCCGCAGCTAGTCTCTGAAGGAGTCTTCCGGCCGCAGGTCCGAGTGTCGCACCGCGATCCGTTCATCAAAGATGTAGCAATCACCCTTCCACTGGCTTTGTTCTGCCGGCGTCTCTTCCAGGTAACGCAGAATGCCGCCACGCAGGTGATACACCTCCGGAAAGCCTTGCTGCAGCATGTAAGCGGAAGCCTTCTCGCAACGTATTCCGCCCGTGCAGAACATCGCCACCTTCGTATGCCGCGCTGGATCAAGATGCTCCTGCACCCACTGCGCGAAATCCGAAAACTTCTCCAGCGGGGGCATGACGGCACCCTCGAAGGTACCAATCTCGGTCTCATACGTGTTGCGTGTATCCAATACAAGCACATCGGGGCTGGAGATCAATTCATTCCAACCTTCGGGCTCAACATACTTGCCGGGTCGTGCAGGATCCACTAGCTCATCCGTGCGAAAGGTGATGATCTCGCGCTTGCGCTTGAACTTCAGACGACGAAAGGGTGGCTTTTCGCTGTAAGAAAATTTCACCTCGGCGCTGTCTAAACCGGCACGCTCTGCCAACAGATTCAGAAACTTCTCCATCGTCTCTGCAGAGCCGGCCATCGTGCCGTTGATTCCTTCGGGAGCCAACAGTGTGGTGCCGCGCAGATCAGTGAGGGCAAACGTCTCATGCAGTTCGTCGCGCAGGTTCTGCGGATCGGCGAGGGCGAAGAATCGATAGAAGGCTGCGACCGTGTACATCTTGTTTCCAGTGTAAAAGCCGAGCAAGGCCATCCGGTGGCTCGCTCGAGCAAATTGCTGGGGCGGTAGGGCTATCTCCATGAAAAGTATGGGTTAAAAGAGAAGCGGATGGTGGCCGGACAGGCGAAGAGATCGCGCCGCGGCCATTGAGTACGTCGAGAAGGGCGCGCACATTGCCGCGCGCGGGCGTAAAGCCCCCTTAGGTTGTCAGCGCGCTGTGCCGCACGGGGGCGATGGTTGTGTTGTACGTTGCCACGTTTCGGTGCGTCCGAACAATTTGACCCCGACGTATCCTCTCAGTTCCAGGCGGTCGCCATCAGCCTTCATTGAGCCTCGATACGTTTTGCCTGACTTCGGATCGTAGAGAAAGCCGCCTTCCGCATGGTCTGTATCAGTGGGTTGGAATCCTCGTCCGATGAGTAGCCCGCAGAGTGGCGTCGTGCGCTTTGTGGGATCAGGATTGTTGATGTCCACGTCGGTCGGAGCTGCTTTGCTGATTGCGATCAGGCGAGCGCAAAGATCGTGTCCGCATGAGTCGATCTGGATGACGGAACCGGTTGGTTCCTTCCATGTTCCGGCAATGCCTTGAGCTATTGCCCCGAGAGCAAATAGCGGTGCGAGGAGTGGCGCCATTCGGGCGATCATTCGTGCGAGAGACATGAGAACCTTCGTGATATCAGCAATCGTGTAAGAGTTCCGAATACTTGCGATAGCGCTGTGGGATACGGGTGGATCGGGCGAGGTAGGTGATCAGGCTCGGCCATCGGCCCACGATCTCGACGAGTCTCGGTACGTTGATAACGCTTCGCGACAGATACGTTGCCAACGTGATCGGATAGCGGAGTTGAGAAGCCAACTCGTGTTGGTACTGGTCGGCGCTCTTGCCGTCAGCGTAGCTCTCAGTGGCAAGAAACGCCGAGTGGAGAGCGATGGAAATACCGTCTCCAGTAAAGGATGGGATGACTGCAGCCTGGTCTCCAACCGCCCACAATCCGTCGTTGCTTCCTGCTCGTTGATAGCCGTAGGGAAGGGCAGAAAGTGCAAGCGGGCGCTCGAAGATGATCCGCGACGCAGACAGTCTGCGTTCGAGATGGTCTGAGGACTTGAGGAGATAAGGTAGCACCCGGTTCCACTGCGGACCATGTTGGTGAAGCGTCTTCTTATTGATGAGAATTGCAAGGGTTGCGAGGTCTCCATCGACCAGTTGCAGACCGGCGTAGCCTCCGTGGAAGGTGATCAACTCGATGCACTCTCTCAGATCTTCGGTTTGTTCGGGAGAAAGCTGCAGATGAACTTTGAATGCAACTAGATCGTTCTGTTTGCCTTTTCCTCGTGCTCGACCGCGTAAATCATTCTTACCTGTCGCGAGAAAGGCTTCATTACAGGCGAGTACGCGGCCATCGGAGAGCCGAACTGCCCAGCCTGCCGGTTGTTGGAGCAGCTCTTCGACAGAAGTGCCTCGAACGACGGTCACCCCTGCAGCAGCAGCGGTTTCGCGCAAAGCTTCATCCAGCACTGAGCGACGCAACGACCACGAAGCAAAGGGCAGGGGCTGCTCTGCGATACACGTGTTCGCGGCAATTCGCAATGTATGAATGGGGCGAGCAGCAAGCTCTTTCACGCATACTCCAAGCGCGTGGAGATAGGCACAACTTTCACCACTGAGAAACTCACCGCATACCGTCTCGTGGGCCGATGCTGATTTTTCTACGAGTGTCACAGCATGCCCTGAGCGTGCCAATAGAGTCGCCGTCGCAGACCCTGCAGGGCCACCTCCAACGACGACGATCGATGCGCGATTCATGTTTTGATCCTGGAAACACAGAGCCGTCCTGGGCCATCGTTGCGGATTCGAATCGAGTCTTGTGAAATCCCTGCAGCCGTGCACATGCGTATCCAGTCTTCAGGGAGGAAACCGCGTCGTATCGAGACCGGGCCATCATGCTGGACGAAACGATGCCACCGCATGGCCCACGCGAGTGCGCGGAAACTGTAGAAGGAGAATGCGCTGCGGCGAAGATCGTTAATAAACCAACCGTCTCGTGCTTGATTCTCCATCCACTGGATGAACCGCACGATCTCATCCTCAGTCAGATGATGCGTGAAGAGGGAGCTCACAACGAGATCGATATTGTGCGGTGGTCGATAGGTGAATACGTCACCCGTGAACCATTCCACGCTTGAGTCAGTCCCTGTCTCCTCATTGCAGAAGCGCGCTGCCCGTGGGTTTAGATCAATGCCCGTCAGGCTGGCGAATTGTCCGCGAAAGGCCCTATCATTTTCGATGTGGCGCAGTAGCCCTCCGCCACCAGAGCCGACGTCAACCAAATGCAACGGGCGATCCTGTTTCCCGAAGTGTGTCCTGAGCCATTCGAGAGTGGGCTGGTAGCCATGAAGTAACTGGTTCACATCTTCGAGGCTTTGCAGGCATGATCGATAGTCTTCGTAAGTACAGGGGCCATCCATCAACTCATCGAGATCGACGCGTGTTGATAGATCTACTAAGTTAAACCGCATGGAATCTCATTGTCTCAGCAGTCAGGCCGGGCCCAAACGCCATAGCAACTCCACGATCTCCTGACCGCGCACACTGCATGAGATCTTTGAGCACGAACATGACTGTGGACGATGACATGTTGCCAAATCGACGCAGCACCTCGCGCGAGGCTGCGAGAGACTCAGGCGTTAACGATAGACCGCGTTCGACGGCGTCAAGCACCGTTTTGCCGCCGGGGTGAATCGCCCATAGCGCAATCTCATCCGCTTCAGGTAACGCGTTTCTTTCCTCGCGAAGGAAGGACTCAATCGCAGGTGGCACCTTTCCAGACAGATGCATGAGAAAGCCATTGTTACCAACTCTCCACGTGATCAGGTCGCGGCTGTCAGGGATAGAAAGTGATCGGAAGGAGTCGATGGCGAAGCCAGCTTTCTGAGAGGAGATCAAGGTCGCCGCGCATCCATCCGCAAATATCAGAAAAGCAAGCATCTCCCCAAGGTCTTTGGTCTCTTGCAGATGCAACGAACAAAGTTCAAGGTTGACCAAAAGCACGCTCTCATCTGGCGCGGATCGCACGATGCTCTGAGCCTGGCGGAGGCCATTGACCGCGGCATAGCAGCCCATAAAACCGATCATCGTTCTTGAGGCTTCGCAATCAAGTCCCAAATGTTCGATGACTGTGAAGTCGAGTCCAGGAGCATAGTGACCTGTGCAGCACGTCACGATCACGTGTTTGATGCTCTGGCGCTCGGAGGATGTCAAGTTCAAGTTGTCGAGAGCACGGCGCAACAGAATGGGAGCGCTTTGCTCGAACAGTTGCATGCGTTCGGCAGTTGAAGGGAAAGCACGTTCCCGATACCACTCGTAGGCGCTCACATCATCCGTGTGTTCACGTGCCTGAACAGAGAGCACAGAGTAACGGCTATCGATGCCTGAGCGCTCTGCCATGCGTTTGAACAGAGCCTGTTCGCGGCTCTCACGTAGGGCCTCTCCAGCGAAGGAGACAAACGCATGGTGAACGTTATGGTCTGGGACGGCTGTGGCGACGCGTTGGATATATGCGGCTCTCATGACACTGATGTATGAGACGCCACACCGGTGAAGCTTTATGTTTCTGGAATGTCATAAGTTTGTCGCTCAGCAATGATGGCAGATAAGAGCATGACTATGAATGTATGTACGAGCTGCCAGCTCCGGCTGCCGAACGCCCCGCTCACTCAACGGAGTGTGCGGGGCGCATGCGATCCTCGCGCGATCTGAAGCGATCGAGAATCTGTTTGAGGTTTGCGGCGGACTTCTTTAGGCGCGTGTCGTTTCGAAGAGGAACCAGGCGCGACGCTGGGATTGATCGATCCAGTTTTCGAGGAGGCTCGCCGTTGCAACGTCTTGCGCCTCGCCACAGAGATCGTGAACTGCTAACATCCGCGCGGCGAGTTCACGCTCATCGCCACCCAGCTCCGCGAGCATGTCCTGGGGGGTGACATACTCCGCATCGTTGTCGAGCACCCGCTGCAGACGTGCGATCTGACCGATCGACCGCACCGTGGTTCCGCCGATCTTGCGAACCCGTTCCGCAATATCGTCTGTCATGGCAAACAACTGGTCACCGTGCTCATCGAGGAGCAGGTGGTAGTCCCGAAAATGCGGTCCACTCATGTGCCAATGGAAATTCTTAGTTTTGAGATAGAGCGCAAATACGTCTGCCAGCAGAACATTCAGCGCTCCTGCGATCTCTTTCACACTTTCCGGCGCGATGCCAGACGGTGTGTGCAGGGATGCGGCTTGACGGCTCTTCAACTCATCGACGGTGGACATAGTCTCTCCTTGGTTGGATGGAACGTTTGTGTGGAAGGCAAGTTTATACCTACCGCTGTTCGAAGGCGAGTCGCTCCAGCTTGCGACTTCGGCGGCGCGGACATACTGCACGGGCCAGGAGATCTCATGTTTCAAAGTTGCGGCAGCTTGGAGAGGCCAATGCGGCTGACGCAGTGCTTCGAAGGGAGATGGGCGCGAGCAGATGAGGCTGCATGGTTCGACCTTAACGTACGAGGTTGAACGACGCGTCACTCTTTCGGGTAGCGGCACGCGCTTCAATCGGAGTAAGACACCGGCTTAGCTACAAAGCCGACTTATCGAGACCGGCGCACACCTATCAGAAAGTGAACAACCTACGATTTAGCCATCTCGTTCATTCAGTACCTCAGGCCTTCGTTGGGCTTCTCGACCGTCTTCACTGTGTAACCCTGCGGAGATCGAAATAGCGCCGCATTTGGCTCCTTACGGATCAACTCCGCCAGACCCACTGTTCGTAACGCCGCGCGTGGATCCTGCCACTGCTCCATCATGACCAGCTTGAGGTCATCCGAGATCCACGCAGTGTGTATCTTGGTGATCGGACGGTCGTTGCCACTACGCCCTGCCGGCACTACCGTTGTCACTTTTACCACCCGTACCGGAACGTTATCCAGCATCTGGACCGGGTCTTCAGACACTGTGCTGACCGGCTGCGGTCTCGCGCTGTCCCCAACTGATTGGCGCATCAGCTTTGCCGCAGAGCGCTGTGCCTCAACCGACTCCGGTGTCTTCGCCTCCCATTTCGTGACCTTGGCCACCTGGGGTTCGCCGGCACCCTGTCGCCAGGTCGTCATCGTGCCAGCAACCGGATCCATCACATAAATCTCGACTTTTTGGTCGTGGTCCGGCGCGCAACCGCACGGCTGCTCGACGCGCACACGCCCTTCGGAGTCGCGATAGATCGCATGATGGCCGAAGTGCTCAATGTTTGTGCCATCCTGGAGCGTTTTGCCTGTCTTGGCGACCTGCTGCGCGGAGAAGGGCTGTCCCTGCACCACGAAAGCCGTCAACGAGTGGTTAAGGCCACCATTCGACAGGTGCGAATATGGTTCGGGATCGCCCTGCACCTGCTGCTGCGCCCCTATGCTCACGGCACTGGCCATGCACACTGCCACCGTTCCCAGCCGCCAAGTCCGCATATGTCTATCACCCTCGGTACAGATAGTACTCGTGTGCATGGCACTTGGGTGATACTTCGGTAATGGCTGTTATGACGTCAGCATTGTGCCAAGCGGCTCTATGAAGCAATGCATTGACTGTGTAACAACTGGGTGAATTAAAAGCGCGGTCATCCAAAGGACAGCCGCGTTGTTGAAGTCGCGGCTGAGCTGTTTTGCTGGCTTGGGCGCGGTACCGCTGTCAGTCATTTACGGATAGTACGAGGGAGAATCATGCCTGATCTTCACGCGGCCCAATGGTCTTTGAAGCCTCTGCTTCGAGGCGCTACAGCGGCCTTAATCTTTGCCCTGACACTACGTTGTGGTTCCGCTCAAGAGCCTCTGCGGACATTGATTGTTGGCGTCGATCATCGACATACACAATCCTTAAATGGCGACTGGCATTACCTGGTGGAGCAGCCGCCCGCACGGGAACTGTACGACGACAAAGGCAATGTGCGTGATGGTGGTTATGCGCAAAATACTCATCCGAATATCACGTCAGGTCCTCACAACTCGGAGTATGACTTCAGCACAGCTCCGACGCTGAAGGTTCCGGGCGATTGGAACACGCAGGATCCGACACTGTTCCGTTTTGAAGGCGTTGTCTGGTACGAGCGCGATGTTCCGATGGAGCCGAAACCGGGAACGCGCACCTTTCTGCATGTTGGCGCAGCGAATTACAGATCGTTCGTCTGGGTCAATGGCAAACGCATCTGCCAGCATGAAGGCGGCTTCACGCCGTTCGATTGCGAGGTGACCGGAGCGGCGCATGCCGGCTCCAATGCCGTGGTGATTGCCGTGGATTCAACTCGCCACAGAGACGACATCCCCAGCGTGTCCTATGACTGGTTCAACTACGGCGGTATCACACGCGATGTTTCTCTGGTGACGGTGCCGGCTCACTTCATCGACGACTATGACGTTCATCTGCAACATGGCGCGACGTTCTCACCGAAGGATGCGCATACGCTCACCGGCTACGTTCATGTGCAGGATGCGCCTGCCGGAACATCCGTAACGTTGCGGATTCCTGAGGCAGGCGTGGAGAAAACACTCACAACCAACGCGGACGAACGGGCGGAGTTCACGGTCAATGCCACCGACCTAAGCTTGTGGTCACCCGCATCACCCAAACTGTATCGGGTTGTCCTTGTGTCGGGTACGGATGAGGTGACCGATGACATAGGTTTCCGCGACGTTCGCGCGGATGGTACGAAGATTCTGCTCAATGGCAAAGCGGTTTTCCTCCAGGGAGCGAATGTGCACGCGGAGGCTCCGATCCGGGGTGGACGCGTTACGACGGATGAGGACGTGAAGAACCTGTTCAGCATGCTCCAACAGATAAATGCCAACTTTGCGCGTCTCTGTCACTATCCCCACGATGAACGGATGGAACGATACGCGGATAGGGCAGGGGTTATGCTGTGGTCCGAAATTCCTCTGTGGCAGCGCATCTCTTTCGACAAGAGCGATGTGTATGACAAGGCGGTGATCATGCTGCACGAGATGATTCGACGCGATCGCAACAAGGCATCGGTCATACTCTGGTCCGTATCGAATGAAACACCGAATAATCCGGTGCGCACGAAGTTTCTCACCGATCTGGCAAACGAGGCACGCCGCACAGACCCGACTCGCCTGATTACCTCGGCATTGATCGGGCCTAAAGTGAGTGAGGATCAGGTCCGTCAGGATGATCAGTTGATGCAGGCGTTGGATGTGGTCGGTCAGAACGAATACATCGGATGGTACGAGGGACAGCCGGAAGACGCGGATCGCAAGGCGTGGACCTTCTCGGTAAACAAGCCGCTGATATTTTCAGAGTTTGGCGCAGAGGCCAAGTACGGGAATCACGGAGGCGAGCATGATCGCTGGACGGAAGAACAAGAGGCCAATGTCCTGGAACATCAGTTCAAGATGATGCAGAAGATTCCGCAGGTGAGGGGCGTCACGCCATGGGTTTTGATGGATTTCAGGTCCACCACCCGCAACATTCCGAAGCTGCAGGATGGATATAACCGCAAAGGTTTGTTCTCGGAACGCATGGAAAAGAAGAAGGCAGCCGACGTAGTTCGAAAGGCGTACACAGAACACAGCATCGGCAAAGCAGAATAGCGGTCCATGCAAAAGGGGAGCGGCTGAAGAGCCGCTCCCCTTTTGAGTTTCTTCTGTTTGGTTAGAACAGAATTCGTGCACCAAGCTGCATCTGCCGCGGGGGAAATGCAGACGAAATGGTGCCGTAGTTACTGCTGCTGGTGTTCAGATTCAGTCCGTTGAAGTTTGTCCGGTTCAGAACGTTGAACATGTCAGCCTGCAACTTGAGCCGTGCGATCTCGCCAAACGGGAACGTCTTGGAGAGGGTCGCGTCTGTCTGTGCCAGCCCCGGACCGACGACCCCACCCACGGGCGCATTGCCGTAGTGACTAGCCTGAGCCTTCGGGGTGGTCACGTAGGGTTTTGCGCTGTCGTTGCAGGTACCACCGCCGCCATTGTTCAGATAGCCGCAAAGGCCCGCGTGGGGGTTGTAGACACGTCCTTGCCCTGGCGTGTAATCAGCACGGGTTGTACCGAGCTGAATAGTGGATGTTTGCTGGATGGTGTAGTATGCGCCGCTTTGAAGTCGTGCGACACCGCTGAGTTGCCAACCACCTGCGATCTCGCGCAGCAGGAAGTTTCGGCCTTTCAACTCCGGAGCCTGCAGCGTGAAGCTTGCGACGAACGCTTGACGGCGGTCGTTTGAAAGCGGGCCGTAGTTGTATTGGAGATCACGCCATTTTTCCAGCGTGATGTTGTTGCCCGAGGAGTCTCCCAACGCCTTGGAATACGTGTAGGAGAGTGTCGTTGTGAGCGCCCCGCTACGCTTGGAAGCAAACAACTGCAGAGAGTTGTAGTTGTAATTGGAGTCGAAGCGGTTGGAGCTGATTGCATTGAATCCGAGGTAAGGATTGAACGCGGCGATCGACGAATTTGGTGACGCGGAATTTTGATTGGCAAAGACTGGCGCCAAGTCAGGAATGTTGATGTTTGGCTGGCGCAACTGGTGATGTGCCACGCTTCCTACGTAGCTTGCTTCGATCAGAACCTTGGCCGGCAATTGCCGTTGAACACCCAGGCTGTACTGCCATGTGTAGGGAGACTTGCCCTTGGGATCTACGGCACTGATGCCCGCCTGCAATCCCGTACTGCTTGCGGAAAGCGAGTTCAGTGTTGCGAGGTTGCCAACGCCGAATTGCGTGTTCTGGAGGAATGGCGGCAGGTTGAGCTGGCTAAAAACCAGGTTGCCTTGTGGACGATAGAAGAAGAGGCCAGCGCCGCCTCGGATTGATGTCTTGTCATCCGCAGCATAGGCAAAGCCGAAGCGCGGTCCGACGGCTCCATTCATCTTGTAGAATCCGCGAGGCGCACCTGCTGGAATCAGACCGAAAAGAGAAGTGTTTACATTTGGCACCCGCTTCTGCTGATCCTGGGGTACGCCATCGCCGACGCGGATAAGACCGTTGTATGGATTGCCTACGCCGGGGTTGGCCAGCGTACCGCCGGGAGTCACTGCTACGGCGTTCGCGGTGTTATATACCGCAGGATCAAAGTTGGTCAGGTTGTTTCCCTGAGCGTAGAAGGGCTGGAGCCACTGGTATCGAAGCCCAAGGTCAAGGCTCAGATTCCTCGTGACGCGCCATTGATCCTGTACGTAGCCTTCAATCTGATTGAAGCGGAAATGGCCCACCGGATCTGCACTGTTCTCTGAATACGATTGGAAGTTACCCAGGAAGGCATCAGACAGGGAATAGCAGGTCGTGTTGAAGGCCGCCTGGCCGCAGTTGCTGGAACGGGCGGCGGCGGTTCCGTTCTGGTTGAAGGTTACTGTTCCGGTGTAGTTGGAGCGGCCATTCTGATCCACGCGGTCGCGGATATAGACGACACCGAACTTCATATTGTGATCGCCCTTCACATACGTGACATTGTCTGCAACCTGAATGTCAGTGGATGGTGACATGAGCGAGAAGTTGGGGCCCTGGAAACCCGCATAGTTGGTGATGTTCCCGATCGGAATACCGTTTGGATACGGGCCCACTCCCGGATAAAGCTTGTTGAAGGCGAACCCATAGGTCTCTCGCTTCCAGTTATCGCCATATGGCGGGATGCGCTGCGCAGCCCAACTGGCGTTCGCCTGCACCTGATTGATCAGGTTCTGGCGAATGGTCCAAGTTTCGCTGATGAGGTAGCTCTGTCCCGGGCGGTTACGCGTCGTTGGAGTGGTGTTGAGAATGCCACCATTGGCAAACGTGCCAAAGGGATCGATCAGGGTGTTCTGATCATGAATCCAGCGGGCAAACAATGAGTGCTTCTGGTTGATGACGTAGTCCAGCCGCACAAGGTCCTGGTGGAAGTTCAGAGGGTTGGAAGGGGCCAGCGTCAGATTGTTCGATGGAATGCCACCATCACGATAGCTCAACCCGCCTGCAGTGATCGTTTTGTATATATTCGCAATCGCTTTGCCGTCGACCGTCATCAGCGACGAGATGTTGTTGTTCGGTATCGGCGTAGTTGTACCTGGGTAATACAACTGGCCAAAGCTACCGCTGACGGCCGAACAGACGCCTGCACCATTGAACGCTCCGGGATTTCCAGCGGCGTCCTTAGATGCAGAGCAGAGAGCACTGAAATCTCCGTTCAACATTGCCGTTGTTGGCACTGTAAAGGTGCTCGCGGTGGCTTGCGCGCGTAGCCGCTTCCATTCTTCTCCTACGAAGAAGAAAAGCTTGTCTCGAAGGATAGGGCCGCCGACGAAGAAGCCGAAGTCGTTGTAGATCAGCTGCGTTTTCTTGCGAGCAATATAGTTCGTGGCGTCCAGGTAGTTGTTGCGATGGAACTCAAAAGCGCCACCATGAAACGCGTTCGTTCCGCTCTTTGTGACGATGTTGAACGTCGGTCCCTGGGTTCGACCGTATTCCGCAGACGAATTCGAGGTATTGATCTTAACTTCGCTGATGAAATCGGCGCCCACATTGTTCATGAGCGAGCCGTTGGATCCTGCCACCTGGTTATAGGCTCCATCAACAGTAAGGTTGTTGGAGTCAGACCGGTTTCCGTTGATCGTCTGATTGTTTGAAGCGAGTGATGTTGTAACCGCAAAGATGTCAGGATTGGTCACGACCGCGCCGGGCACAAGTGTGAGCAACTGGGTGTAGTTGCGTCCGTTCAGCGCCAGATTCTCAACTTGCTTGGCGTCGATGACTCGGGATACCTCACCAGAGGTGGTGTTCAGTGTTTCAATCGCGCCACCTTGAACTTCAACTACTTCGGAAAGCTGACCGAGCTGCAGGGAAAAGTTTGAGGTCACCTTCGCGTCGGCGGTGATGGTGACATTGGACTGCTTCGCTTCGCGAAAGCCGGACTGCTTGACGGAGATGACATATTCCCCGATGGGAAGGTTTGTGACGATGTAGCTCCCGCCGGAATCGGAAATTGCCGTGCGCGTTACCTGAGTTGTGACCGAAGTGATGGAGATATTTGCGTTAGGAATATCGGCACCGGTCTGGTCAGTGATAACGCCTGAAATTTGACCGAAGCTGCTTTGAGCGTGCACTGATGCACTTATCAGAAGTAGAGGGCTTACCAGTGCTACCGTGCACCATAGACCGCGTGGTGTGTTCATAGATGGTTCTCCTGAAAATGGGCGCAGAAAATTGAAACGTTTTTTTGCCTCGCCAATTTACGCTCACGAAGGAAAGACTGCAAACACCGATAAGCGACGTGTTGACTGTGTAACAACAGGGCCAATAAAAAGGCGGCCATCCAGAGGACGGCCGCCGAGGGAAGTTGGAGGTATCTGTTTAGAACCGTATCTTGCCAGCAAGTTCGACGGTACGGTTACCCGATGCGCCGCCGCTTGAGGCGTTGATCTGTCCGAAGTCAGAGTTCGTTATGATGCTGCTGGGGTTTCCATACTGCGGCGTATTGGTGAGGCTGAAGGCTTCTGCACGGAATTCCAGGATGACTCGCTCCGTCATAGCGAAGGAACGGAACAGCGATGCATCCAGGTTGAAGAAGCCAGGTCCGACAAACGCATTCTGTCCCGTGTTGCCGTAGGCTGCGGTCAAAGGCTGGCTGAACACCGAGGTATCAAACCATGTTGTGCTTGTGCCAATGCCGTGCGTCTTGCGGAACTTGCCATTGATGTTTGCCACCTGTGTATTGCTCGGTGCATTCAGAGTGGTGCCGCTGGCAGTTACAGAAAACGGAGTGCCTGTCTCAATCGACATCACGCCCGTAACCTGCCAGCCGCCTGCGACGTGACTGGCAAAACCCGAGTTCACCCACTTCTTCCCTTTACCGAAGGGGAGCTGATAGATGAAGCTCTGGACGATTGTGTGGGTTCTGTCGTTCGCCAGGCGCGAGTAGTTGCGGTTGAAGTTGATGTAGAAGTTCGTGCTGCCGACACCCGTGCTGTTAGACGTTACGTAACCAAGACCCTTCTGATACGTGTAAGAGGTTGTTGCTGAAAGGCCATTGTTAAATCTGTGGTCCAGCTTTACCTGCAGCGAATTGTAGTTGGAAGTTGCCTGCGCGAAGGTTGTGGTGGATTGCGTTCTGCCGAAGGGAGCGTACTCCGGCTGGCCCGCAGCACCGGCCCCAGCAACGAAGCCTGCGTTCAGGTTGTAGTACTGCGGCTGACGAATGCCTACGTTGCCAACGTATGCAATATCCAACACGAATCCAGCGGGCAACGCGCGTTGAACTGCGGCATTGAAGGACTGTGTGTACGGGGCATTCCACTTTGTGTTGATCGCGTAGTACGCTGCCAATGGCGCGTTGGTGATGATGCCGTTGCTCGGTACGTTTGCCAGCAACGGAGCAGGGAAGCCACCAGCCATGGAGGCCGGTGTGCCATCAGCGCGGAGTGCCGGCGTATAGCTGTTCAACGGGTTGTACGCGTTGTTCTGCTTCAGCGGGAAGTTCGTCGCGTACGTGTTCAGGTTATCTGGCCACGACTGGTAGCTGATGCCGTAACCCGCACGGATAACAGTCTTGGCATCCGTACGATATGCAACACCGAGGCGGGGTGCGAAATACCGGTAACGTGTCGCCAAGCCAATGTTCATAGGATTGGAGCCGATGCCAGCCACAATGAGTGAGTTGGTGTTCGGATCGTAGTTGGAGTAATCGCCAGCCTTTCGCGGAGTCGGCGGATCATAGAACTCCCAGCGCACGCCGTAGTTCAACGTCAACTTTGGCGACGCCTGCCATGTGTCCTGTACATAGGCAAAGACCTGGTTCTCTCTCCACGACGCATCCTTTACGCCTACGTCACGGCCGGTTCCGCTGCCCGGGATATCCAACAGGAAGCTTGCCATGTAATTGGCAATACCTGTCTTCGGTCCACCATTCAACGCAGTCTGGCCGTCGGTAAACGCGAACACGCCTCGTTGTCCGTAAACCTGTCCCTGGAACAAATCATCGCGAACGCGGCGATATTCAATGCCGAACTTGATGCCATGGTTTCCAACCACTCTGCTCCAGTTATTTACGAGATCGATGTTCGTTTCGCCACGATCCCACGGATACGAAGCGCCCGTACCGACCAGGTTGCTGGGCAGACCGCCACCAAGGTTAATACTGGTGAGACCGCTGGTGTTGGCATCCACATTGACGCCTGGAATGCCAATAGCTGAAGAAGCGGTCGTACCGTAATCCACCTGCCGTGCCTTGTTGCGATAGTGATTCAAACCGAGTCGAACTTCAGCCAACAAGCGAGGTGAGAACACGCGCGTGTAGTTCAACGCTGTGTTGTAAGCCGTCTGCGTACCGCTGGCGTTATTTGCGCCCTGTGCCGGTCCGCCGGCGAGTCCGAAGATCGGTTCCTGATTCTGATCTACCTTCTGCCAGCTATAGCGATAGGAGAGGTGATCTTCGTTGTGGATGTTGGCGTCTGCCTTCACGTCGAACGAATTAGATGTGCGAACGAAGTGTGTGTTCTTGCTGTAGTTATTCGTCAGGCTCGTGCCGTTGATGTTCGGCAACGGCACCATGGCGAGGATGCGTGTTGCGATCGGGCTGATACGTGCCGGGTCGATGACGTTTGGGCGCCCCTGATAGTTGAACTGCGTACGTCCTGTACCGGTGGCTTGATTGCCGGTGGCAGGATCGTAGACGTTGGTTCCACCGGCTGACAGATCGCCTGCGCGGAAGGCGGCAGTCGGCACCGATACGGTGTTGAACTGGCCCTGATGATCGGCGATGTGAAGATAGTCACCGAATAGGAAGATCTTGTTCTTGATGATGGGGCCGCCGATGTTTCCACCGGTGTAGTTGTAGACCGAAGGCGCCATTGCCGTCGTCTGAAAGCGGGTCTTCGCAGCCAACGCGCTGATGCGATTGAACTCATACGCCTGACCGTGAATCGAGTTCGTACCCGACTTCAGGATCATGTCCATGACGGCGCCGCCCACGCGACCAAACTCGGCCTGATAGTTCGCGGTGGAGACGTTCACGCTTTCGATTGCTTCGCTCGGCGGGATGAGCACCTGAAGCAGGCCGGAACGTTCGTTGTCGTCCACACCTTCAATTTCAAGGTTGTTCGCGAGTCGGGACTGGCCATTGACTTCCGTGGAAAGCGAGGCCTGCGCGTTGAAAAAGTTGGAGTGAACCAAGTGCGGCTTGGTGGCGCCGGGTGCCAGGGCAACCAGTCCCTGCACATTGCGGTTGGTTCCCAGCGGCAAGTCTTCCGCCTGTTGTGAGGTGATGTCCACCGCTACGTCGGCACGGTCAGTCTTCAAAATTTCACTGGCTGCGCTTACTGTGATCGATTCGTCCGTTGAGCCCACCGCCATGGAGAGATCGACACGTCTCGTGGTGTTCACAACGACTGCTACGTTTTCAACCTTTGCTGCCTTGAAACCGGACTGTACGGCAGACACCTGGTAGGTACCGGGCTGGAGCGCTTCGAAGTCATATACACCACTCTCGTTGGTCTTGGTGGTCTTAGTAGCGCCGCTCTTAACTTCGGTGATGGTGACGGTTGCGCCGGGAACGACTGCATTGCTTTGATCGGTGATGGTTCCAAGCAATGATCCGTTGACTGCTTGCGCCATCATCATGCCTGGAAGCATCACGGGAGCGGTCGCGCCTGCCAGCAGCATCAGGCGCACTGCATTCTGCGCCAGACCTTTCCGCACGCACGAAGGGAATTGGATGGGTCTCACGATGTGGTCCTCCGAAAGGGCTAACTATCCGTTGCATGTGGTCTCTGCTTCATCACGAGGTAGGACCACTTTCTTAAAGCGGCCAATTCTAGGCATTGGTCAGACCATTGAGCAAGCACGGAATTTCTGGGAGGGAGATGTGGTGCTTTTGGCTTATACCTTTTAGATTCTTATTTTTAAGGGGGGCTTTAGTGCATGTACTGAGAGGCCGTCGCTGCATGAACAGGCTTGCAACAGCACTCTGCAAGAGGGCAGAGTGCACTTGTCACAATTCCTCCGGGCAGCTCTTAAAGGGCTGCCCTTCCTTTTTGTGCGCATTGTGGCGCGGAAGAATGAGGTCGCAATACCCTTCCATCAGCCGGCGGAGTCCCGACTCTCTCTTGCACAACGGTGACCTGAGAACACAGGAGGATTGGCACCAGGACCAGGGCGCTCTCCTCATTCCGGAGCTTCAACGATTCGCTCAGCGGGATTACAGCGACTGACTGGAAACGTGATCTACCGATCAGAGCGACCTCAAAGGTCAACAGCCCCGAATGCCGATCGCAGCATGCCTGTCGGCTACCGCATCTAACATATTTTAAGAGGTTTAATGGTGACCCGGGCAGGAGTCCAACCTGCGACCTTCGCCTTAGGAGTTTTCTCAGGGACTGAATTTCAGCTATTTAGCCCTTTGAAATCATAGGTTAGACCCGCTAAGACTATCCGTTGCTAGGCACCCTGGACCCACGTCTGGACCGAAGGTGGCCCCAGATTTTTGAATCACACGCTGACCGACTGCAACCGCAGCACGACCTGCATCAGCGTGGCTCTTTTCAATTTCCCACCGGAGGACGTACTGCCTGGATAAAGTTGACACCGTATTGAGAGAGGGCATATCTAGTCATTGTGCCGCTGCGACCGGGAATCGAGACCTTCTCGCCAGCAATCTCGTGAATAGATGGGCTATCAGCGCCAAATTTCACAACCTTTTCCAGAAGGGCCAGTCGTTCAAGATCGTTGATAATCAGTTCGAAATTGGTCATCTCTTCAAACGCTTCGATCTGCTCGGCGGTCATGCGGCTCTTAAGAACTCTCATCTCGGCGGGGCTAGGCGCATTGAGTTGAGGCCTGTAGAGGTCACGAAGGTCTAGGAGGGTGAGTTCGTCTCTCCCGAATCTCTTGCCGGAGTTGTAAGGATTTGGAGCCGTTACATGTTTCCAAATCCGATCTAAGAAACGCGCTTCTTCCGGTGTCAGTTGCGAAAGCGTTTGACCGAAAGACGGGAGCACACCATCTCGGCTTTCACTCGTAGCTTGGAGTAAACGCGCCCAACTATCGTGCATCTCGTCGTCAATAGCGAACGCAACCGAAGGGAGCAAGGGCAAAACACGCTTGTACTCCTCCTTCGTGACGGGCCGCCCCTTACGGTTCTCGCTCCACTTGGTGAAAATCTTCTCAGCGGCATCATTGGCATAGAAGCGTGCGATCTCTGCTACTTGGCCCATCATCTTCCCAACTTCTTGTGCAGCGGGAAGGAGCAGGTTACGGGATACCTCCGTCTCCAAGACCTTTGCAGTCGTCTCTGAGATGGTTCCCGTGATGAGGTCTTTGGCTAATTCTTGCGTCTCATCCATTCAGAAACCGTCTCCTCAAAGTCAGCTATATGAGTGCGAAGCAAATTACCTAGTAGGGGATACGGAAACATGTAGTTCTTTATTCACGTCTTCGGTTACATCAACTCCCGGCCATAGCTTTGGATTCGAATGGAAAGGCGACGGTGGGTCGCTACAAACTCCACCCCACCGGTCAACCATTCCATTGGAATGCTCAGACATCGAGCCGAACACTCCTCCCTCATCGAACCAGTGTTCTTTACCTTTTGCATACATGACCGCTATACGCGCTGGAGTGTATCCTCCGAATCCATTTTGTGCGCTTACTTGGAGGCAGACCGTGAGGTCATCGTCACCGCAGCCACGACAGCGGGCTTTCTCGACGTACGCCGTCTGAACTTGCAAGCTGTCAGTGTTTTTCAACCGCACGCGATAGGCCTTGACAGCCTTAAGCGCCGCTGCCGCCTCTGGAGTCAATGCGTGGCTATCTGCCACTTTGAGCTGCCGATAGACCTCAGCGGAGCAACGCTCCGCCGGAATGTAGTGGGCATAGCAAGTTTTGTATTGCGCTTCCAGAGCCGTGGCGTCTTCCGGTTGCGGTGACACTTGTGTTTGAGCATTTAGCTTGCTAATGGCAACGAGAAAAAGCAATAGGGCGAGGAGTGAAGGCCGATTCATCGGAAGTAGGCTAACAGCACTGTGAGGCTGCTTCCACCTACTTTTGCTCCAACCTCACTGGAACCTTTCGGAAGACGCGGTTGTATATCTCGTGGGCAAGGTCCACGGATTCGTCAATTGCATTACTCGTCGGAATCACGCGAACGTTGACCTGCTTCTCCCGCGCTAAGCGAATTCCGGCAATGAGACATGCACCCAGATAGACCATCCCTCGATTCAGTTTTGGGAGGTGCGCATCGGGGTCAAACATGTTGCTAATATAGGCGAAGAAAAGGAGAATATAAAGCTCGTTGATGTGGATAATCGATAGGGAAGGAATGGGGCATGTGCGGACGCTACAAACGCAAGGGTGACAAGCAGCGCATCGCTGAGGAATTCCATGTCCAGCACGGCATCGAAGACATCGCCATGCCCCCCGAAGACCTGAATGTCACCCCGTATAGTACGCAACCAATCGTCCGTGACAACCGTGACGACGGCCAGCGTGAGATGGTGATGATGCGGTGGGGGATGGTGCCGTTCCATACCAAGATGCTCGAATCCCTCAAGGGCCGGAATATGTTCAACGCCCGCGCTGGAAGCATCACGACCACAGGCTCATGGCGAGAGGCGTTCAAGAAGCGCCGATGCTTGGTTCCCGCGTCGGCTTTCTACGAGTGGGACAAGATCGGCACCGCTCAAGGCAAGCCCTTCACGTTGACGCTCTCCGACGCCTCCATGTTCGCCTTCGCAGGCATCTGGGATGCCTGGCGGGACAGCCGTGGCGACTGGCTACAGTCCTTTGCCATCGTGACCACTGAACCGAACGAGATGATGGCGCAGATACACCCACGAATGCCGGTCATCCTTCACCGGCGCGACTATGACCGTTGGTTATCGCGTGACGAGACGGAACGCCCACCGGCGGACCTACTTCGACCATTTGAGTCTGAAGGTATGGAGATGGTGCCCGGCGGCCCAACCGTATCGGATACGCGCCGCAAGGGGCCGATGGCCTTCCATACAACGACGACGGCGATGCTCCCGAACATCGAGGAGTAAACTCGTCTTCCACTCAATCAAAACCCAGCACGCCTGGGCTAGTTTTCAGAGGCATCGTGACTTTAGAACAAGCACTCAGCATGGCAGATCGGATTTTGCGACAAGAGCGTATGTCGCCATCTGTGACATACACAACCACGAAGCCCATCTTCATGCCGCCAATCGACAATCGCTTTGGTCAACAAGCCGCCGTCATCGAGCGTAGTCGGCACTATCTACAAGTCAGAGAGGATTCTGATTTCGTAACGCTCGCCTCGGAAAACTATGGACTTCTCCAAGCTCTCTTGGGACGCCTAGGGTCTACGCTTCATGAATCTTTCTTCGAGGCGATAGCAGCTCGCCTCGGGGATACAGAGGCCTTCGGTAGGCGCAACGTACCCGTACTTAGAGCGGGATTTTCAGATGCTTGCACCTCTGAGACTCCACTGATTGCAGAGTTTCTCGTGCGCAACCATCAGGCGTCACTGTTAGTCAGTGCGATCAGCCAGATGCCATTCACTCCCGCACTAACACTTCTTTTGCTGCACCTTCTGCGGATGATCGCGTTCAATTTTCGAGTCTTGAATGAGCAAGAGTTGAATGACCTTGGTGTGGTAGCTACAGATATGCCGGAACGATTGCTCTCTTGGTCCAAGGGCCTCAAGGCATCGCGCTTGAACGCGCCACCTTTGATAATCAATACTGATGCACACGTATTACAAGAAATTCCGTCCATCGCGGGCGCTGTCGCAGAGGAATGTCGGGAGGCCGCGTTCCTTTACCTGAAAGGTGCCCTGGTCGATGACGTCAATCTTGAAGTGAATCAAGATAAAGAGAGAGTGCGTACATTCCTAGAAGACTTGGGATTTTCGCAGACTCTCATCGACTCGCTCGATGAGGTAGAACGTCTCTACCGAGGCGCAGCTAGCCAGCACGATTACAAGAGCAGCATGGGCCACCTACGAAGCTTCTTGGAGAATCTACACATCCAAGCATGTGAGAGGCTTCATGTGGTTTACGGCGGCACATCCCCCAGCAGATGGGGAGAAACTACAAACTATCTCGTGGACCACAAAATCATCACCATCAAAGAGTCTCAGTTTGTCATACCTCTCTTCACCCTCCTCAGCGACGAGGCAATACATCCCTTGCAGACCACGCGGGTACATGCCCGTCTGCTTCGCAACATCTGCATTGAGTGGGGACTTCTTCTGTTGACGAAGATGAACACTTTGAACGCCAATCTAAGTAGGACGCCTTGAAGGAATCTCCCGCCCTACTATGCCATTGAGATTCCTCAACTCCGCGCCGCGCATGGCATCAGAATCATTCAGTTCCCTGAAGCAGCGAGTGTCCGCTGCCCCCTAGCTATTCGATGCCGACGCTCCCAATCCAGCCGACGGCGATTCTCCGTCATCACTGAGCCAGTCCGCTGCGTTCAGCGCTTCGCTCTGGACAAACTCATCGTCAGCTTCGTATCGTTCTGCGGCTTCTTCCGAAGTGAGCCGCAGACGTAACACGACTATCTGAGCACGTATCGCATCGGCAACTGGTTCTCCATAGACATCGTGTAATGGAGCGCGACGTAGCAGGCTGTAGAGCCGGAACAACTCTGCGTCGATCTCGCGGTCTGTGCGAGTGAGCAAGGCAGGGGGAATAGTAAGTGACATCATTGAACCTCGGCATCAACGAATCGACTACAGGTGGCAAATTAGCACCACTTTTCCGAAGCGCAAAAATGAAAATAATTTGGTAACGATAGCCGCCATCTCATCAACTATTTGGCGCCGCACTGGGCCGAGTTCGTTTTTGGCAAAGATCGCCGTTTCCCTCGTCCGCGTATCCGATACGCTGGAGGCCGTCGCCACGCCTGGTGAGATGATGGTATTACCGAATCGGAGGTTCTGAGTGAGTGCGTCGGGCAAGGTGTTGCGAGTCATATTGACTGTGGTTAGCTTGTGCCTTCTAGGGTATGGCTTGGTGCTTGCTCTGTGGGTATCCCCTCCAGATGCGGACCAAGGAAACATGATTCGGGCCTTCTACTACCACTTTCCCAACTGGATAGGCGCGGGTGTGTTTCTTCCTCTCAATCTTCTGGCGTCCGTGACCTATCTCTATCTGCGTTCAAAAGACGATCTGCTCGCTATGAAAGCTGACTCCCTCGCTCTCGCGACTGCCGAGATGGGGGTACTCTATTGCACTTTGGGAATGGTCACTGGTTCACTCTGGGGACGAGTAGCGTGGGGCATTTGGTGGGCGTGGGACGCGAGGCTGACGACGACACTAATGCTCTGGTTGATTTACGTGAGCTATTTGATGATTAGGCGCACGACTGCTTCGTCAGGGCGCGGAGTCATCTGCGCAGTGTTAGCTATCTTCGGTTTTGTGGACATCCCAATCGTGTATATGTCTACGCGGTGGTGGCGTACACAGCACCCTGCGCCGGTCTTTGGTGGAGAAGAAGGTTCTGGCGTCGCTCCAACGATGCAGAGCGCTGTGTGGTTCAATGTTCTCGCGTGGGTCGCATGGGGAGCGTTGATTGTCTCCTTCCGTTATGCCACGGAGTACAGACGACAGAAGCAGGAACATGAGAGGGCGCTGCGTTCGATCAGTTCTACAGAAGGGATGGCATATGGTGACTAAGGCATTAATACTCGTGCGACTTTTCCCATTCGACCCATCTATCGACACGCCTCTCGGACATAGAAACTTGGTGCTGGTTTACTCCGCAGTTTGGGGACTGCACTTGGCATACTTGCTCTATGCTCTACTTCAATGGAAGGCGCTCACCCGAGATTCAAACAAGAAGTAGTCCCGGGCCGAAATCGGCATTACACCCCTCGCCACTGCCCTACGTATCGTGGTAGTCCTAACGCTCGTAGATTTGTACAGGGGTAACATGAATCACTTTGCCGCCGCCTGCCAATTTGAAGGAAGCTCAATCCGGTATCTGTTCACTTCGTCGAGGAAGACGAAACCATCTTTGGAAGATTTGAGACGCCTGCCCGCGAAGTCCGTCAGGCCTTTGCTGATGCCCTCGCCACTGGCAGACGATCCGTCGAGTTCTGCGGCGGTAGTGTTGTATTCAGAGAATGGGTATGTCACGTCGAACCTGACAGTCACAGTTTGATAGGCCGGGACCATGACATCCGGCCACATAACATTCTCGACTTTTGCTACTGAGCCAGTTTCCTTAATGACGCGCATGAGGTTGCCAGTCGGCGCCGAAGGTAGGCGGTAGTCGTACCTGGTATTGTTCTTCAATGCATACTCGAAGTCTAGGTGCAATTCCTCGCCCCGTCGTTGCATCGTCAGTTCGCCTATCTTTGAAGTGATTGCCTTCGACGACCACGGCTTCGGTCTTTCATTCCACCAAAAGACTGAGACGAAGACTATCGCTGCTGCGACAGCGAAGCCAGCGCCGAAGCCTGCACCGCGTATCAAGGTACATTTCCAGGTTTGCATGATCTGATTAAGGATTCGGACCCATAATACAGGCTCACGGGCTATCGGCTAGGCCATACCCCACACTCCGCCCCTCCCACACGCAACGAACAGGAAACCGTTTCCCAATTCCGTCTTACGCCACTCAACCCTCACGCCATCAGACATCTACCCGCGAACAGGCAATGAAAAGCCCCCGAATGGCGGGGGCAGATTGTGTGGATGGTGAGGAGGAGGTTACGCGGTGGCCGGATTCAGCACGCGCATCACCTGGACAGCAGACCATTGACCGCCTCGTCTGGTTGTCTCGCCGCGTTCATTCAGCGCCGACGCGATGCCGCTGAGAGTCGTGATGCCGGATGTTTGAATCTCTCCGATGATGGGGAGGATTTCATCGCGGTAGGATGCCGCGTTCCTACTCCGCACTGCCGCCGCGATCTTGCGGCCCTCCACTGCGATCTTCGCGAATTTGGCCACAGACACGCGCCTGCCTCCTAGCCTTGTGCCGCGTTCCTTCGCGGCTTGTAGTGCTGCCTTGGTGCGCTTGGAGATGGCCTCTGCTTCTTGTTCGGCAACTGCGGCCATGATGTGAATTGTGAACTTCGTTGCTTGTGGCATATCCACGGCGATGAACTCAACGCCGCTCTCCATGAGGTTCGCGATGAATGCGACGTTTCTCGCGAGCCTGTCCAGTTTCGCGATGATGAGGGTTGCCTTGTGGCGCTTGCAGAGCTTCAGCGCCTCTGCGAGAGCAGGGCGGTCGTTTCGCTTGCCGCTCTCTACTTCCAACGACTCCTTCAATAGTGACCATTTGCCGCCATTGAGATAGCTCGTCACGGCGCTGCGTTGCGCCTCCAGGCCCAAACCACTATCGCCTTGCTTCACTGTGCTGACTCTCAGATAGGAGACAAACTTGCCTGATGCCATCGTTCAGATCGTCCTTTACGTTTCAATCAACGAGCGCAGATAGAAATGTAAAGCAAGCGTCCAGGCAGTGCAAGCCTGAAATCGCGGCCTTCAGGATTACTTTCGTTGTGGCACATCTCGCTTATCCAATCGTCCGAGCATTCAGGGAGAGGTCTATGTTCTCCGCGTGCCAATATCGGCACGGAGACACTAACGTCCCTGGGAGGCGTAGGAGTCCCAGAAGCATGCTTCCCGAAGGGGTGGCCGGGGGAGTCCGCCGGGGTATCGACTGCATCGTTCGAGCTGGTGCGGCCAACATCCAACCATCCCCTGTCCGTAACGTCCCTACGTGGTCCCGCGTATCTGATAGGCATTCACAAAAGGGGACCCTATGATTCCGAGCCTCTTTGCACACTTCACCTCTAGAAAGACACTCCTGTACAGATAAATGCCCATTGTGGGTACATGGCTACGGCCACATAAGGCCCCCTTATGGTTCCATTTTTCGTCGTTCTCTAGTTGTGTAGGAGAACAACAATCAGATGCAAGTAAGAGCACGATTGAACAGGCGTCGATACCGAGAAGTGGTTTCCTGCCTTAAGCAGATAATCGCGGACGAGAAGGCACCCCAGCAGCGGCGGCTACGTGCCGTTGAATTGCTACTCGGTGTCTTCGAGCGGCACGACAAGAATGAATTGCGTAAGGGCTCGCTGCGCCGGTCAGAAGATAAACGGGACGAGGACGACCAAGCATCACCCGACACGCTAGGCGGACACGAAGAGTCGCGCGAAACCGTTGCGGCGTTCCTTGCGCGTGTCGCTGGCAGCACGAACGAAGGAGACGAATGAACAACCCCAGCAACATTGACCAGCTACGCGAAATCGTTCGCGACGACGCTCGTCCAGGAACGGAACGCGAGGTAGCAGCAGAATTGCTCATCACGGAACTCGTCGATGCCGTACAGATGCCGAGTGACGATGATGATGAAGTGGTCGCGCATACTCAACCGTGGCTTGACGGCGCCATAAAAAATCTCTTCAACACCGGCCCTGCCGCGAGCATTGTGAATGGCAAGTCATTGACTGCGGCACGAACGAAGGTACATGAGGACCGCAGATTGCGTGCAGTTCTCGCCATTGTGGTCGACGACAGCACCGAGCGTTTAGAACGTTTGGCAGCCTGTAGATGGCTTCTGAAAACCTACAGCTTTATTCGTAGGTGGGCGGTCAACCACTACACGCCGGAGCGTTTGTTAGAGACTGTGCTAACGGCTGACGCGCACAAATGGACGAGTCAGGGCAAACGTCGGGTCGACCGACCAGCAAAGAGTCTTCAGGACGTCTGGAGTTTGTAGAAAAGATTTCCTCAGCCGTTAGGTGTAAGTTGAAGATTCGGCTTGACTTTTCGGCCAACCTGTGATATGATGTAGTTAGTTAGTGAGACGGGTAGAGCCTCAAGCAGTGAGGCTCCCTGACTCTGCCCCGCCTTCCTATGGCGGGTTTTTTATGCACGCTCCATCTGGAGCACCCAAACAGAGGAACTGTAGATACCAGTTAATACTTACTGGTTCGTCACGCCTTTTCGTTCCCATCCGTCGTTCTGTTTCGCTGACGGATAGACATAAGGTTGCGCGTCCACACCCCCTCACGTGCGTGGGAAAGGGAAAGGGAAAGAGACAAAGCAATAGGAGAATGGTTCTCTCTCTCTCTCTCTTTCTATGTATGTCTTTCCCTTTCCCTCTTTCCCTTCGTTTGTGGGGGAACGCGAGTGTGCGTCAGTCCGTTGTTCAGGTCTTCAGAACGACGGGCAGATAACAGATAAGGACGTAAACACGTATGAATCATGAAGCCGTACCCAGTACACCTTTCAGTCTCACCATGCAATCTGCCTTCAGCACCTTCACTAACGGCCAACCTAAACCCATCCCGTACCTCATTGACGGATTGCTTCCGTCCGGGGCATTCAGCGTTCTTGCCGGTAAACCAAAACGCGGTAAAAGTTCTTTGTCTCGTTACGAAGCGGTATGTGTCCTGAAGGGAAAACCCTTTCTCGGACGTGAAACGAAACAAGGCGAAGTTATGCTCATCTCTCTGGAAGACCCTCTTGCACACGTTGACAACTGTCTTGGTGCCTTGGGTTATGACACCAGAACCGATGCTCACATTCACATCGTCACCAAGTTGTCGCCTCACATAGATGAGTCCATCGCTGCTATCGACGATGCCGTCACGAAGAACCCCGCGATCAAATTGGTGATAGTTGACACGTTGGCGAAGTTGCTCAGGTCCGATGACCTCAACGACTACAGCAAAGTGATGCATGGCGTCGAGAAAGTCAGTGCTCTCGCTCGCAAGCATCCTCACCTTCACATTCAAGGTCTCGCTCACGCGAAGAAGCTCAAGACTGATGACCCATTCGATTCATTGTTAGGAAGCACTGCACTGCGTGGTGAGCCTGATACTACCGTTGCCCTGTATGACGACCGAGGTCAGCGCATCATTGCTTCTGAGACTCGGATTGGACGTTCCATTCCACCGACGATCTTGGACACCATGATTGTTGAGAGCGCCGGAGCGAACGTCGTTGCCGACTACAGCCTGGGAACGCCGTTTGAAGCATGGCAAAAGACCCAGGGTGATAAGGCCCAGCGCCAACGTGAAGTGACTCACGCAGAGCGCATAGTTTCCTTCCTGCAACAACGCTGGGACCAGAGTGCCCGTCAAGCGGACGTGCTCGCGGAAGTCAAAGGTAAGACTGAACTGAAGTTGGAAGCAATCGCGGGCCTTATCACGCAGGGCGTTATCACCACGACCGGAACGAAAAAGTCCAAGACTGACCCACTCGTGCTTCATCTCAACGAGTCCGTTCTTCAAACGAACGACTTCCTCAATAAGTATTCCCCGACAGATGGAGGTCTTGATGACGCTGCTTGAAAAACACGAGCGCTTTATCACGCTGTGGCGCATTGCATTGCCGCATGTGACAGAACCTACGATTCAGGACACGGCACGTTGGAGCGCTTATCCGCCTGAGAGTGTCGAACGCGCAATCATGAGAACCGCGCGGCGATTCGCTGCCAATCGTCTCCCACCAAGATTCGAGCCGTTGGAGGCGTTCAAATACGTCTCGTCGGTCGCACGCGGCGACAGTGCCACGGCGCAGATGAAAGAGGTTGCATGATCCACATCAATAACGAACTCTCAGCGACTAGGCCCACACAAACCCAGGCAAACGAGAGCAAGGTCGACAAAAACTTGAGGCGGGCCAGGAACCGTTACGACGCGCTCAAGAAATCACAAAAACTCAGGAACGCCGTCATGGCCGTGCCTGGAGCTACGCTGACCGATGCCGAGCGCATTGAGGGACAGTTGTTCGATCAGCTTCGCGATTATAGATATCCCAAGGGAATCAAGTATGTCCAACGGTTCAATGCCGAAGCAATCGCGTGGGCGAAGTTACAGGCCCAGCTCAGTGTCATGCTCACGGAAGTATTGCCTCAGGTGATAGCGATTCTTTCCGCAGATGGTGTTCTCTTCAACGACACAGCACGTATATGTGCTCTCGTCCTCAACCGTCTGCCCAAGTATAAGGGCGAGGTAGACTCCACAGCCATCGTCGCGTGGGCAACAGGTGAGGCAATCGACATAGCGCGTAAGACCGTTGGGGTTTGGCAGCGATATGCGAAAGTGGAACGTGCTGTCTATGGGAGTATTAACAAAATCTTAGATCAATGCCGTGATCTGGAAACCCGAATCGGCTTGCAAATTGTCGCAAACAATCTGGCATTCGACGTGATGCTCTACTTCATTTACAACAGCCATGAATTCACTACCGATGACACGATTCTTGCAAGACAACTCGCACACCGTGGTGAGCTTGCTGCCCACGCCTGGAAGAAGGCGACTCTGGCAAGGGTGCGCAAATGGGAAATCGGAAAGCCAGTCGAATCCTTGGTCCCCGAACAGGCACAAGTCTTCCAGATGAAAGTCAAAGCGGGACGCGATCAAGTCATCTCGAAAGGCCGCCCAATTAGACTCGGTCCCAACGACATAGGACAACGCGAGGTCTATGGCAAACGCACTCTGAGGCTCGAAGCGCATGACGTGCCGCTGGGGTATTTGGAACCCCACTGGGTTTCGACCGAAATGAAGATCGCTGCCTAAATCTGGTCGTTCTCTAGATGAGTAGGCAGGCTATGCAACACAATGGATTCATCGGACGTGAGCCCGCTTTAACTGCCACACTTCCCGGTAGCAGCGACCATGACAGAGCCGCCGATGGCCGAGCGTAAAAATACGCTCACGTCTCTGGTCCGGGCAGCTTCAAATCATCCTGCTACGCACTGCCAAGATCGATGGCCGCAAAGACGGTCGCAGCAGTGCGTTCTCGATTTTCCCTGTTGCTGAGCAGTAGCAAATCTAATCAGAGGAGAATTGAAACACTCACAACTTACAGATGCGGCACAGGCCGAGTCTGAAGCGTTCACCAAGCGTGAACGTTTCGCTCATTACGAAGACATCACCAACGCGGTCATCCGCGAGTATGTCCGCATTAAGAGCTTGCACCCGGTGATCGCACAATCGTTCGATCCAAACCCGGTGACTGCCTCACAAAAGCTAACTCTCGATCTCATCGGATACAAGATCGACATCGAGAAGGCCACCGAATACGCCCTAAAGGATCGACTCGATCTGCAAGTAACGTGGTTCTCACTTGCATTGGATAAGCCGGTATCGCCAGAACTCAGGGAAGAAGTCATCTGGAAATGCGGCAGGATTTACGGCGCCCGCAATCTCGCACCTTGGCGCTATTGGCGTCGAGGAAGCGACTGCGCGGTGACGACGCGATGAATGTGTACAGAACCCGAAATCAGGGCGTCTGTGCTCTCATGCGCTATGTCTATGGCCCTGGTGTCCACATCGCAACCTTCATCGAACAGCCCAAAGGCGCAACGTTCTTGATTGAGGATGTGGAGGGCCGGTGTGCAGAAATTGCCCGGACCTACCATCGCGACGACGGTGGCCTAGGCTTCGCAATAGAGGACCCGAAGGTGTTGTTGGACGAGTTCATTAAGACTCGCCAAACCCTATCGGCTGCCATTCAAGATGGCAAGCAGTGGAGAAATGAATCATGCCAACAACCCGTGTGATGGAAGGTCTCGCAGACATGACCGGCCAGCAATGCAACACGCTCGATATCGTCCGCCTTGTTGCTCGCCGTCCAGAGCCGACCTACGAGGTGAGATGCACTCGATGCCAAAGTACATCGACGGCACCTCACTCACGTCTTCGCAGTGGCGCCGCTCGTTGCCTTGCATCGGGCTGTGGCAAAGTCCAACAGCGTCAACGCGGTCGCGACCTAGAGGAAGAGCAGCGTAAGCAGGCAGAGGAACGCGAAAAACAGCGCATCGCCGATGTCCAGGCAGCGTCGTTGCGACGCATGGAAGCAGAGGTCGAGGGCTACGTACTGCCCACCAAACGACGCCCTGCTGCCGAGCACGTTGTGCTTACGGAGCGCGACCGCATCGCTATTCGTCAACGCCGCGAGGAGCTGGAAGCTGAAGCCCGAACGGAGCGTGAGACCCGCGAAAAACCCGTGCGGGAACTGACGCAGAAGATCAACGAGACCTCTCGCCAGATTGCGGCATTGGAGCGCAAGGTTCTTCTAGACCCCAATGTCAAAGACTTAGACTTCTGGCACGATCCAGAACTCGTTGGCCTGCACTTAACAGTCGAGGGTGCGACTGAATGGAACTACGCGATGCTGAAAGGCTTCGCCGATAGCCACCCTGAGTTTGTGGTCAACGACCATAACTTGCAAATCCTCAACAACTACTTCAGCAAGCATTCCGTCTTGATGTTCACCACTGAACAACTCAACCGTGTGTACAAACGAATGCTGGCTTGTGGCATCCCATTCGACGCGCCGGAGCAAGCGAATACGGACGTGATTGCAAACGACACGCCAAGCGATACAAAGCGCCCGGATGCAAATCTCACCATCGCACCAGCGAAGGAACCAGACAAGCCTAAGGCACCGACATACGAAGGCTTCGACCTTCAGACGGGCGAACCGCGAACTTTTACCGAACGCGAAGTTGCACGCATGAGTTCTGAGGAGTTCAAGAAGGCGATGCAGATGGTGGCACGTGGCGAAATGGGGTTGCCGCGCATCGGTCCAGGCCCGAACGGGCGTGGCTACCGAGCATAGCCCCCTCACACAAACACGCTTCAACCGACCATGTGATGACTGCACAGTGGAGAACCCGCCGCTGCGTCTGGTTAACATTACATCGCGCTCCCTCCTCTAACGGAGCGGGCCGCCTGCGACTCGAACACGTAGGCGTCAGTAACCGGGGCGTTGCTGGTCCCAATGGTCCCGGTGAAGTTTGAAACACTGTATATGGACGACGGCATAGGCTCAAGACTGGTGTCACGCATTATGATTCACCAATGCCCATCGAACGTGACCCGATTGCACTGGCGATTGCCGGATATGCTGCGGTTGTTTCCACTGCTGTTTTTGCATGGACCGTCTACAGCTACAAGAAAGACTCGCCTAGGGTGGTATTGAGCGCGAAGATTCTGGTTGATAAACAAGAAAGGTCCGGGCAAGTCATTCAGAACTCTTATGCGCTTGATGAGTTTTATCCCAATTCCGAGACTGGTTCGGAGTGGAAGCTCGAGATTCACTTCGCCAATGCTGGACGTAGGCCCGTGACGATAACGGGATGGGCGGCCATTCGGACCAGCAAATTCGACTACCCTCCGAGTGAGACCTTTTACAATCCTGTGACTCTTCAGGAAAGCGAAACATCGCTGTTTTATCTACAGAATTTCGATGTGTTCAGAAAGAACACCAGCAGAGTAGTGGTTAAAGATTCGCAGGGAAGGTCTTGGTCTCTTCCCACCAAACAAGTGAAGCAGATTCAGAAACTCATGCTCGATCATAAGCTCTGATTGCTTACGAACGTCCCCGTTCAGGCTCGCATGCCCGTACGGGGAACCTTTCTTGTTTGCGCGGCAGTACTCACTTGACCAGAGCTTTTATAGTGATTGTTATGTCCGATCCAGTGCTAAGTTCCGTCATCGCAGCGAGCGTAGCGATCATCGGTCTCATCGTCTCCAAAGAAGGCAAAACCTCCGAATTTAGACAGCAATGGATCGATAGCCTGCGGCAAGACCTCTCAACCCTCATTGCAAATACGCTCCATCGTGCAGAGGACGAGATTCAAGATGAAGCCGACGCAGTGAAGGTATGTAATGAGGCGGTCGCTCGCATCCGCCTCCGATTGAACCCTAGGGAAAAGAATAGTCAGCAGCTGCTTGGTTGTGTAACAAAGATGGCGGCTCTCAACGGCGTCTCGACAGCATCCCATGAGGAGCTGAGAAGAGCTGCGAATGGCGTTGTGGCTGCGTCACAAGTTGTTCTCAAGCAGGAGTGGAGTAGAGTCAAGCGCGGCGAATGGCGGTACGTGACAGTTCTCATCATTGCTGTCTCTTCGCTAGGCATTGGCTTGTGGAAAATGTTTGTTCCTGCTCTTCCTTTCCTTCATCGCTGAGCATCCCAGAGATCAACGATCTAGTTTCATCGTTCTTTTCCCTGAGGCTTCTCCTCGAACATCAGTTTTCCCGTCTTTGGCCTTCACGCCGTGACGGGGACCTTTCTTGATTGGCGGTCCCTCTTGCGTGACAGGTCCGCCACAGTGAGAGGGTGGATACGAGGGCGGAGGTCGCCTCGCGAGTCCTCGCGATCCTCCCAGGCAGTCATCGAACGCAACTACTTGTGTTAGCGTTTCAGAACATCGATTCACTGCTATTGGATGTCTTTTGAAAGCCTATGGGTACGAATCCTCTTCCTGCTGCGGGTAACGAAGAAACCATTCCACCGTTCACATCGTCGGGTGTGCTGCCTCCGTATATAGGTGGAAACCCAACAATTCCAGCAAACATGTCGCCGTATCGCGTCACGCTCTTGGAAGTAGTACAGCGTTTTTCACACAGCTCAGAAAGAAGGACAATTCTCGCTGGTTTTTTGGCGCACAGGGCACATCTAATCGGAATAGGCATTACTGGCGTGCAATGGCTTGACGGGAGTTTCCTAGAAGATATTGAGAATACGGAAGAAAGATCACCAGGCGATATTGACGTCGTCAGCTTCATAGTCAGGCCACCTGCCTATCAAGCAGATAATGATGCATGGAACACATTCTGGATGGGACATTCAACAGCCTTTGACCCTGAGCAAGCAAAAGTCTCTTACCAAACGGACGCATATTTCGTGGATGTGATGTGGGGACCGGCCTACGTAATCAAACAGACCGCGTACTGGTTTGGTCTTTTCTCGCACAAGCGGTCCACCGGCTTGTGGAAAGGCATGTTAGAAGTTGTGCTGGATTCGCAACAGGATGACGCGGCAGCATCACAGTTGCTCGCGACTTTTGGGTAAGGGATGGCTAGTTTCTTAGACAGATCGGGGATTGTCGCAGAGCTTTCGGGGATCGAGCATCTGCTCAGCGCTCTTCCGGTGGAGGATGCGCTTGGTCGAATGAGCTTGAATTCGCGTCGGCGCCAGCTCCAGGAACAGCTCTCACAACTAGGAGAGAAAAGAAACACGCTCGCCTCAACGGCTTTGTATTTTGGCGGCAGGCCGGTGATCGGTAGCCGTGGAATACAAGCAGAATTTGCCTCCAAAGTTCTTGATGACTACAGGGATTCCGTCGTCAACATGTGGGCATCGACCGATGGACATATCGCGTCGCGGGGACCTGTTCCAGACCAGGACTCGGCAAAACTTCATGTCACGGAACTGCTGCATGGTTCGGTCGGTTTCTTGATTGAGGAGATTGACCTCAAGGCGATGCCGCTGTTCCCCACCGCTTTGAAAAAAGCAGCCGATGCGGTAGACGGGCTGATCGTGTCCGTCGCAAAGCAAACAGATGATGAATTCGAGCGAGACATTGAAAAACTACATCCACGAGTGTTCCGTGCCGTAGAACGCCTGATAAAGAACCTTCATCAAGCTGAAGCGACAATCCGGCTTGTGGATGAATCCCGGGACGAGGTCCTAACCACTCAGGACGTCGGTGTGGCCTACACTCGCCTTGAGGCCACCAGCATCGAAGATGACCAATTCACCGAAGACGGACTGCTCATTGGCCTGCTGCCATATGGTGAACGCTTTGAATTCCGCCGTGCTGGTGGACAGTTAATTACAGGGAAGGTTTCGCCTTCTCTAAGCGAGTCTTATCTGAAGAGATTGCGTGAAGAACAGGCCATCAATAAGTGGTGGAGAGCCACCATCTCTAGACGTGAGGTGCGCCGTTTCGGTCGGTCCAACGAGAGATTTCTGCTCTTGGACCTTGAAGAGATCAAGCAGCCCGCTCTGGCTGACGCACCCCAGCAACCAGATTCGACTTCGTCCTGAAATAGCGATTAGAGTCGCACAGTCGAGACGGTGATGCAGGCCAAGACTTCATCAGGCCCACTCCGTAATTTACGAGCGCAAGCCTGTGACTCCCCAGGCGCCATAGGTCCACATTGGACAATCAAGCAATCGAAAAGCCGCTGACTGCCGAGCAACTAGCAGCGGTCCTCCAACTCAATCCCGAAACAATCCGAAGGTGGGCACGGGAAAGCAAGATTCCGTGCGTTCGGCTCAGTCCCCGGAAGATCGTCTTCCTTCCATCAAAGATTCGCGCATGGCTGGAAGCGCGAAATGGATACACTGATGACGCAGGTCGTGTTGCCTCAACCGAAACGGAGAAGGCTGCATGACTCAAACTCAACTGAACAATGTTCCATACGCGCTCAGGCGTGAACGCTTTCAAAACGGTTCATTGAAAATAGAGCAACGGAAGAAAGGCCCGAATGTCTGGGTCTTTCGCTGGCGTGAAGACTTCGGGAATGGTCAGACTGTAAGGCGCAAGAAGATCGTTGGCACTACCGACCAGCTTCGGAACAAGAGCGCCGCAGAGAAAGCAATTCTCGCTTTCAAGGTCGATCTCAACGCGACGAACGGGGCATTGCCAACCGTGATGACACTTGCCGAAGTGGTTGAACACTTCAAGCTAGTTGAGCTTCACGCTGGCAATCGAACCGCCCGGACACGCGAGACTTACGTGTCGTACTTGGACCGGTACATCCTACCGAAATGGGGTGAGTCTCGCCTCTCTGATGTAAAGACAGTGCAGGTCGAACGATGGCTCGGAAGTCTTGAAGGGGCACCGGCGACGAAATCCAAGATTCGGGCAGTCATGAGCATGGTGTTTCGACATGCCATGCGGTATGAGTTCACGAACGTCAACCCGATTGCGTTGGTACGGCAATCGAGCAAGAGAGTGAGCGAGCCGGAGATTCTGGAGGTGTCGGAAGTACGCGACCTTCTCCAGGAGCTGAAGGGGCAGCCGGAACCCGGTTACACACTGGTATTCACAGCGGTAGTCACCGGTCTAAGGCGTGGTGAACTGTTTGGGCTGAGGTGGAGTGATATTGATTTCGTTAAACGGCGGATCAATGTCACGCGCTCACTAGTGAATGGTGTCATTGGAGAGCCGAAGACCTCGTACTCCCGTCGCCCAATACCGCTGTCGGACGAACTCGCAGACGTTCTGTTGGCTTGGAAGTCTGTAACCGCCTACACAGCGGACGGCGACTGGGTGTTTGCAAGCCCTCATTCGTTTGGTCAGCAACCCTATTGGCCGGACTCGATGCTTTATAAACGCATTAGACCGGCAGCCAGGGCGGCTGGCATAACGAAGGAACTGGGCTGGCACTCTTTCCGTCGAACGACCGCCTCATTGCTGTTATCTTCTGGGGCAAGCATTCGTACCACCCAAGAGATTCTGCGGCACGCTTCGCCGACGATGACCTTAGGGACGTATGCCCAATCCGTTCCAGCAGAACGCTTGGCAGCTCAGCAGGGAATAGCCACCTTGCTGTAGCTGTTGGACCCATCTGGACCCACATTGGACCCAGACGGAGAATTTTGCAAAGTTAAGTCGTTTGAAATGTGGTGACCCGGGCAGGAGTCCAACCTGCGACCTTCGCCTTAGGAGTGCGCCGCTCTATGCAACTGAGCTACCGGGCCACGTTTCGCTAGTGTAGCTGAATCATTCCAGTAATTTAGTGACCCTGGGAACGGAAGACGACGTAAATTGCGCCCAGTAGATCATCCGTTATCAGGTAACGGCCGTTATCAAGTCGCAACACCCCGCATGGTCGCCCCACGACTCGCGGTCGTCCTGCGCTGGTTTCCAGGAAGCCTGTCACAAAATCCTTTGGTTTCCAATCGGTTTCTGCGACAGAAACTACGCGGTAGCCTGTGCCAATTCGCGGATGACCAGCGCCGTGCAGTGCGATGAGATACTGACCGCCCGCAATCTTCTCGATGCCAAGTGGTGAACTGTGGGCGACAAAGCCGGTGAGAGGAACTTTCACTCCGTCGCAAACTCCCGGCGTCTTGCCTAACTCCGGATCTGGATGAATCTTGCCGCCCTCGACGTAGCAAGCGGGCCATCCCACATCGATTGGTTTGCCTGACGTATACGCTGCAACGATCTCCGCTGCTGAGAAGCGCAACAGTGTGTCTTCAGGAGCCTTATCGCCTAATTGGTCATCTCCCATGTTGGTGGCCAGCAGGCTGGAGGAAGTCTCATCCCAAAGGAGCCCCACGGCGTTTCGCACATTCTTCACCACGATCTTGCTATGGCTGCCGTCTGGCTCCATCACGCTGATGGTGGCTCGCACAGCCTCTTTTTCCGCGCATGCGTTGCAGGACGAACCGACGGATACAAACATGTGGGGCTTGCCCGCAATGGTGCCAAACACAACGGTACGAGTGAGATGCCAGCCGCCGTATTTATAGTCCAGCCCATAGTCCGGATAGTGCGCCAGCACCTCCGGCTCGGCCACCGGCTTCATATCGCCAGCTTTGTACTTGTAGCGCACCAACCTGTCCGTCAACGCCACATAGAGCCACGTTTGCCCTCCAGCGTCCGTGAAAAAGGCAATGCTATTGGGATTCCTCAAATTTTGCAGGTAGGGGATTGCGCGAGCAAAGCGATTCTCAGAAGGGCTCCATCCATCGAGGATCAGCACCTGTCCACGCTTGTTGTCGGTGCGGTTGAACATATCTGTTGCGAAGATGCGACCATCAGGCGACTTCTCAAGAAAGCGAACCCTCTTCAATCCGTCCAATGCAACTCGCACATCGTACCCGGCAGGCAGATTTAGGGTTATTGCCTTGCCGTTGGCTTGCAATCGGTGTGAAACCATCTGGCTTTTTGCTTGAATGATCGACAACAGGAGAAGGACAACCGTTACGCTCCGATTCATATGGGAAAGGGACTCCATTAAGCGGGCACGGGTTGCCGCTTTGGTAAACTTAATGCTGAGGTTCCCATGCCCGAGATCACCCGCCGGAAGGCCGTCACGGTTAAGATTGGCAACGTTCGCGTCGGCTCTGACGCCCCGGTTGTCGTGCAGTCGATGACCAACACCGACACCGCCGACATTGAAAGCTCTATTCAGCAGATTGCCGCTCTCGCACGCGCCGGCAGCGAGATGGTGCGCGTTACCGTCAATAACGATGACGCTGCGAAGGCACTGCCGTACATCGTGGAAGGCATCCGCAAGAAGGGATGGGAGACACCCATCATCGGCGACTTCCATTACAACGGTCATCTGCTGCTTGCCAAGTATCCTGACTGCGCCGAAGCGTTGGCGAAGTACCGCATCAATCCCGGCAACTGCTCCATCGGCCGTAAGGACGACGACAACTTCCGCACGATGATCGAAGTTGCCGTAAAGCATCAGAAGCCTGTGCGCATCGGTGTCAACTGGGGGTCACTGGACCAGGCATTGCTGACAAAGATGATGGACGAGAACAACCATTTGGCTAATCCACTGCCCGCACGCGAGGTCATGTTGGAGACGATGGTGCGTTCTGCGTTAGACAACGCAGCCGCAGCTGAACGTTACGGACTGCGCCGCGACCAGATCATCCTCTCGGCTAAGGTCAGCGGTGTTCGTGACCTCATTGATGTTTACAACGAACTCGCCTCGCGCACCGACCATGCGCTGCACCTCGGCCTCACGGAAGCTGGCATGGGCATGAAGGGTACGGTGGCCTCCACGGCTGGACTTGCTCCGCTGCTGTTGAAGGGCATTGGCGACACGATCCGTGTATCGCTCACACCGACGCCTGGTGGTGACCGTAGCGAGGAAGTGCGTTGCGCGCAGCAGATACTGCAGGCTCTCTCTATCCGCAGCTTCGCACCACAGGTTACGAGCTGCCCTGGTTGCGGACGCACCACGTCGACCTACTTCCAGATGCTGGCAGAGCAGGTACAGAACTACATCACCTCATCGATGCCGGAGTGGAAGGTTCAGTATCCCGGTGTGGAGGAGATGAAGTTGGCCGTGATGGGCTGCATCGTAAACGGACCGGGCGAGTCGAAGCACGCTAACATCGGCATCTCGTTGCCGGGTACGTTTGAGGAGCCCAAGGCGCCTGTGTACATCGACGGTAAGTTGGCTATGACTCTCAAGGGCGATCACATCGTGGATGAGTTCAAGGTCATCCTGGACGACTACGTGAAGAGCCACTACGGTAAGGCGCAGATCGAGGAACTGGTCTCCGCTTAGTTCACTTACCTACACACATACACAAAGGCGCATGCTCTCTGCATGCGCCTTTGTTATTGCTGCTGATCCTAGGAAGGCAGCGTGATTTCCTTCGCTACATCCGCGAGTATCTCGTAGGAGCGAAGACGATCGGCTTGTTCGTAGGTGTCGGTTACAGCGAAGATCTCATCCACGCCAAGCCAATCGACAGTGCGCTGCAGCCGTTGTTTTACGGAATCGCGATCGCCCACAACAGCGAGTGCAAGTCGCGCTGCGACAGCGTCAGCTTCGGCGGAGGTCCATAGGCCTTCCATGGAGTCCACCGGGGGGCGTACCTCTATGGGCTGGTTGCGTACCAGAGACAGGAAGCGCTGCTGCGGCGTAGTGAGTAGCCGCTTGGCGTGTGCTTCGGTGTCGGCGGCGATGACTGGCAGGCCGACCATGGCGTATGGCTTGTCCAGCACATCCGACGGTGTAAAGTGGCGGCGGTAGAGCCCCATCGCTGGTTCCACGTACTGTGGTGCGAAGTGGGCGGCGAAGGCGAAGGGCAGACCGAGATGTCCTGCTAACTGGGCGGAGTAGCCACTGCTGCCTAGCAGGGTGATGGGTACGTGCGTGCCTTCGCCGGGGACTGCGTGGACGATCTGGCCGGGTTTGGGGTCGCCGAGATACTGGCGCAGTTCCGCTACCAGTTCGGGGAAGTCGTCGCCGCTGCTGGTGCGGCGAAGGGCTCGCATGGTGGGCATGTCAGAACCCGGTGCGCGGCCGAGGCCGAGGTCGATGCGGTTGGGATACATCGATGCCAGTGTGCCGAACTGCTCCGCGACTACCAATGGCGCGTGGTTCGGTAGCATGATGCCTCCGCTGCCGACCCGGATGGTGGATGTCTTATCTGCCACGTGACCGATGAGAACGGCGGTGGCCGAACAGGCGAGTCCGCGGATGCTGTGGTGTTCCGCCAACCAGAAGCGCTTGTAGCCAAGGCGCTCTACGTGCTGCGCTGTCTCCACGCTGCGGGCGATGGCGTCGCCAGTGGATTCGCCGGGACGCATACCAACCAGATCGAGTACAGAAACCTGTAATTGCCTGCTCATGGATATTGGATGATGCTTCGATGGACATCGAACCATGGCTTGTATTGCGGCGATAATGGAGCGATATGACACGCACGAAAGCCTTCCTGACCCGACCTTTGCCTGCAACCGTTGAAGCTGCCATTGCGACACACTTCGATGTGGTTCGCGGGGAAGGGGATCGGATTCTTTCAGCGGTGGAAGTGACGGAGGGGGCGCGGGGTTGCCGGGCGGTGTTCGTGTCGGCCATGCAGCCAATGGGGCGTGAGGTGATCGCGGCGTTGCAGCCGGAGCTGAAGGCTATCGGTACGGTATCCGTTGGGTATAACCATGTGGACCTGGAGGCTTGCCGCGAGTATGGCGTGAGCGTGTTCTACTCGCCCGGTGTGCTGTCCGATGCGTGCGCCGATTTGGCTGTGATGCTGGTGCTGAACGCCGCGCGTCGTGGACATGAGGCTGAGGCGCTGGTGCGCAGTGGTAAGTGGCCGGGTTATAGCAATGTGCAGTTGCTTGGTATTGGGTTGACGGGGCGTCGTGCGGGCATTCTTGGTATGGGTCGCATTGGACAGGCGATTGCAGCACGTCTACGTGGCTTTGGCACGGAGATTCACTACCACAATCGCCGTCAGCTCTCTGCCGAGGAAGAGCTTGGTGCGACGTACCATGCGACGGCGGAGGAACTGTTGCGTGTGAGTGACTTCCTTGTGTTGTGCGCGCCGGGAACGCCGGAACTGCATCGCTTCCTGAACCGCGAGCGGATCGCTCTGCTGCCCGAGAATGCTGTGGTGGTGAATGTGTCGCGCGGCGACACGGTGGATGATGATGCGTTGATTGAGGCGTTGAAGTCTGGTCGTGTGTTTGCTGCAGGTCTGGATGTGTATGCGAATGAGCCTGCGCTCGATCCGCGATATATCGAACTGGAGAACGTCTTCCTGACGCCACATATTGCGAGCGCTACGACGGATACTCGTCATGCGATGGGAATGCTGGTTCTGAACGGCATCCTTGCGCATGATGCTGGGGAAGCGCCTGAAAATCAGCTTTGCTAGTACTTCGTACCGTTCTCAACTGTTCGGTATGTTGTGAGGTCCTGTAGGTGTGGGGTGGGTACCCTCCCCCTCCCCCCACTTTTCTAAAATCGTCTTTCTATTGGGGTTACGATTTGAGCGGCTGTAAAATCGTCTTCCCATTGGGTTTAGAGGCAAAATCGTCTTTCTACAAGAGTTAGGGCCGCGCTCAGCGCGGCCCTTTCCTCTTCTATTTCTATTTTAGTTGTTTGGTAGAAATACCATGCCAACTCTATTTCTTTTGGTTTGTTGCGATTAGGTGGTTCGAGGGCTTGACAGGTTTTCGGATGGTCCGGAAGCCCTTACTGCGTGAGGTTAAAGCTTCGTACTGCGATGACCTGCAGTATGCGGCTGAAGCCTATCGCTTTGGCTTTGGCGCCCACCATTCAGGAAGCAACTTGGGAACGCGAAGTTTGGCCGCCACAGGACCCCAGACGGGTTGAAATTCACTGAGGAGGTTTGAAATTACCTTGCCTTCGATTCCTATGGCCATGCGTTGCTCAGCGTGCGTGACGTCGTTATAGCCGTCCGGAAGATATGCCATGCCGACAAAGCCACCTGCCGCAGAACTCGTGAAGGTACTCAGTGCGAACATCCGATGACCAGAGTCGGACTTATCGACCACTGTCCATGCCAAGGCATGGCTGATACGCACTACCGGGTTCTTGCTCTCGGAACGTTTGTATCGAGGGTCTTCGTGGAACAGTACTTGTGTGGCGAAATCCGCCGTACTCCGAGCCGTACGTTGTGCGATCTCATTGCCGTAGTTCCGCCCGAAGGCTCCCATTCCGTCCTGCCATTCTCGCGGGTATTCCTTCTTCGGGTTTGCCATCTTCATGCCTGCGCCAAAGAGTGGGTAGATCACAGCGGCTGGTGAATACGTCTTGTGATAGTAGATCTCCCACTTATCGTGTGCTGTGAGCATAGTTCCGGAAACAAGCTTGGGAGGTAACAGAGGAATCGTGTTGATCTTCGTCTGGCCCTGATGCGGCATCTCTTGATCTTGCGTATCCATTTCGTTCTGAGGGGCGGGTGCATCAGGCAGCGCATCGACTGCGGTGAGTGATGAGGATGTATCTTTCGCGATCGGGTTACTGCTTGCGATGGAGGTCTCTGTGAAGAGTACGCTCTGAGAGTTTGCGGCTTTGGCGATACCAAGCGAGGCTACGGTGATCGCAATTGTGGCAAACAGCTGATTCAGTTTTTTCGAGGCGAAGCAGTCCTTCATAATCTCCCGGGAACTCTTGATGATTTGTTGTTGCGAACATTCGCTTCGGCCTGCAGCACGTTCTTGTTGCCAGTGCGGCCCAGCGTTGTATCGAGTGGCTCTTTCCCGATTAGAGCGGCTCAAGTTGCTTTCGTTAGGTCGAGAAACTACTTCTCGACACTTCACGACAAATCTCTTTCGCAGCGAAGCAGTAAGAGATTCATCCTGTGTTGAGAAGTGTCGACTAACGCATCTTCCTGCCAGAGCTCCCGTCTAGCAGACAGGAGTCAGCATGTTTCATAACCGCAGGATCAGCCTTACTCAGCGCACAGCCGAGATATCCGTTCCGGCCTCTTCCTTTGAGTACGCGTGCAGATCAAGAGGAGAACGGCACAGCACATTGTTGAGCGTTGCGCTCACACATTTAGCAACAAGCATCCAGTGGGTCTCGCCTATCGTTGGCGCATTGGTCCCGGAAAAGGCTCTTTTGATGTGTTGTCTCGCCACGGGCATTCGCGCACTGGCCGGACGGATAGCGGGGATCACTACGTCACAACCAACGAGAGATTGAGCTGTGTGGCTATGAGGGATTTGAAATGATGATGACGCTTTCCGAATATATGGCGGCAGTTCTCGACGTTCCGATGATCAGGATGAGTGAGAATACGGTAATGACACGTCAAGTAGTAACGGATGCGGGACAATCGATTCCCCTGCTGCTAATTGACGACGATCGCTCTCTCGCGTCTCTGCTTATGGAGTACTGCACCCCAGCAGGCTTTTCTATTCATTCGGCACTGAGTGGCGAAGAGGGACTTCTTCAATCACGTCAGAGATGTTTTTCTCTCATCATCCTCGATGTGAGCATGCCTGGCATCGACGGTTTCGAAGTGCTCAAGCGCTTACGCGAATTCACAGACACGCCGATTCTTATGCTGACTACGCGGGATGCGTCCGTGGATCGAGTACGTGGACTAGAGAGCGGCGCTGATGACTATCTAGCCAAGCCATTCCAACCAGAAGAACTGGTTGCTCGCATCAAGTCCATACTGCGACGCGTACATCGCAAAGAGAGGAGTGGTCAGATTGTGGTGGGCGACCTTGCCATGTATGAAGCAGAACGATCCCTCTTGTTATCCGGTCAGCGGCTTGACCTGACTGGAGCGGAATATGGCTTACTTCGTTTATTGTTGCTGAGTCCCGGAGAGCCTCTTACTCGAGAAGAATTGATTCCCAGCATCTTCGGACGTGAGCCCAATAGCTTCGATCGCAGTATCGACAATCTTGTAAACAATCTTCGGCGAAAGCTGGGACCACACCCGGATAGTTCGGAGCGAATCAAGTCTATTCGCAATGTGGGGTATTGTTACGTGCAGATGAGCGGCGAGAGTGGCGCATGAAGTTGTTCTTTCGCACCATGCTCATCACCTGGGCCGTGATGTCGCTCGTTGCATTATTGGCGTTATCCCTGCCATCTATCTTCAAACCATTTGGAGCAAGGGCCGTTCCGTTTCACACGCTGGAACGATGTGCCGAACGAGCAGTGCTGCAACATCAGAGTGGTCAACCGCAACTTCACGAAGATGACTCTGCTTGCGCGAATGGCCGACTCGTGGCCGCCAACGATACTGCCGGGACTGACCTTACGGGCCGTTCTCTCTCCGCCGATCAAATACAGATGGTGCAGAACGCGGAGCACAGTGGTGGCTTCGTGGTGAAGTTTTCGCCAGAGGGCACAGATGTGGCGCTCCGCATCGATTCTGCTCCACAGCCGAATGTCTATCTAGCAACCATTCCCTCTGCAGAGCCGCACTTTTTATTTCGCCATCTCAGCACACTGTCGCCGATCTTCATCGCGGGCTTTCTCTCTCTGTTTGTAGCGGCTTATGTTGTGCGTCCACTGACCGGCCTGAATACCGCGACGGAGAAGTTTGGAGGCGGAGATCTGAAGGTGAGAGTCCAGCCGCCGCTTGCAACACGCAAGGATGAGTTGGGGGACCTGGCTCGTACGTTCAATGGGATGGCTGGACGAATTGAGTCTCTGGTTATTGGATACAAAGATTTTTTGGCGCACGCATCGCATGAACTCGGCTCTCCTCTTACGCGCCTGAATATCGCGCTGGCATTGGCACGAAGGAAAGCTGGTCAGGATCTCGAACAGGAACTGGAGCGCATAAGCCAAGAGTCGTATCGCCTCAACAGCCTGGTACACGAGATGTTGTTGCTCGCGAGAATTGAGAGCGGGAACGAAGTGAATAAAGAACCAACTCTTTTCGATATGCGAATAATCATCGAAGAGGCGCACCGTGATGCAATGTTCGAGGCCGAGCAACATCAGAAAACTGTTGAGATTGCGGTGGTCGAGAGCTTCGTGGTTCGTGGTTATCCTGTTCTTCTTCAACGAGCCGTAGACAACGTTCTTCGTAATGCAGTTCGATTTGCGCGGCAACACGTCACGATCGAAGTCTCGCTCTCACGAGTTGAAACGCTGCCCAAGGGGCTCATCGTTATTCGAGATGATGGACCTGGTATTAAGCCCGGACAAGAGGAAGCAATTTTTGAACCGTTCGTAACATTGTCAGGATCCGAACCAACTGGCATAAGCGGAGGATCGGGACTCGGACTCGCTATTGCGCGACAGGCCGTCCTTGCGAATGGCGGTTCCATCTCCGCTCAGCCGGCACGCAACGGTGGCCTGGTTATTGCGATTGAGTTGCCTGCGGAATCATAGGCCCTCATCTGTGTAAGTTCCTGATGTGGGACTGAAATGTACGCCATCGATATTTTGCCTTCTGAGCTGTGGCGATCGACGTATTTCTTATCGGTGCTGCTTTGCGGCCTGAACGCCTGTTCGTTTCAGGAGAGTTATGAGGTTTGTGTCGGCGGTTTTTCTGATGACTTGTTTGCCGATGTGCGGGCAGAAGGCGATAGCTGGAGCTGATCGCGCTTCTGGGAAATCGCTCTTACCGCAGCGGGTGCTTGAGGAGGCGAAGGCGCGTGTGGATGCCAGGTGGTATCCGACTTTGGTGATTGCGTATGTGGATGGTGATCGTAGTGAGGTGGAAGCATTTGGGCGGCTTACCAATGGAGCGAAGCCAAATGGAGACACCGTCTATGAAATTGGCTCGATCACTAAGACATTCACGGGGGCGTTGTTGGCAGATGCTTTCCGGTCAGGACGTGTGAAGTCTGATACGCCGGTGGCGGCTTTGCTACCGGATTACAAGGTTCCGGCTCGCAATGGTTCTTCGATCACGCTGGCGGATCTTGCAACGCAGTCTTCTGGATTGCCTTATATGCCGGATAATCTGAGGCCTGCGGATGCGGCGAATCCTTACGCTGATTATGGTGCGGTGAAGTTGAAGGCCTTTCTTGCTGGCTATGTATTGAAGCGCAATCCCGGTGAAGCTTATGAGTATTCGAACCTTGGTTTTGGATTGTTGGGTGTCGCTTTAACGCAGCCTCAGCACTATGGTGACGCCTTGCGAGCGAAGATTTTTCAGCCGCTTGGAATGACGATGACCTCGGTGGGGATTACAGATGCTATGAAGATGCATCTCGCGAAGGGGCATAACAATCACAACCGGGAGACGGAGAATTGGCAGTTTGATGATGCTCTTGCGGGGTGCGGGAGCATTGATAGTACGGTCAACGATATGCTGCGCTATTTGAAGGCAAACATGGGGATTGGCGGGACAGCGACGACGACGTCGTTTCAGTTAGCGCAGCAGCCTCTTCGTGACGTGAATAAGACAGAGCGCATTGGTATGGCGTGGATGACGCGTGCATCGCAGCCTGAGGATGTTATCTGGCATAACGGCACGACCTTTGGTTATGCGAGTTTTATCGGGATTACGGCAGATAGGAAACGTGGCGTCGTCATTCTGACGAATATTGGTGGGAGTGTTGACGATCTTGGTTTTGCAGCACTATCGGATGCGTCGCTGCGTTCCTATAAAACGGTGGCGTTGGATCGATCGATTCTCAGTAGCGATGTAGGCGTGTTCAAGAATGCTGATGGCGGCTTGATCAAAATCTATCTTCAGGATGGCCAGCTGTATGCCCAGGCTAAGGGAGAGGATGGGATTCCACTGTTTCCGCTGTCTTCAGAAGAATTCTTCACGCGTATTGATGGATTCCATTTGATCTTTCATCGCAATGGCGACGGGCGCAACGACAGTGTTGTTCTTCGTCAGCAGGGCGGTGCTGATCGCGTTGCTCTTAGGCTTGAGGGTGCGGACGCTCGTGCGGCGCTTTCCACGTTTTAGGAGCAGAACATGGGCTGAGGAGTTAGATGACTTCCTTATGCTTTGTTTGCGAGCGCCAGTGAAACTGCGAGTTGATCGCCTTGCGGAGTGACGGATACTGCGCGGAAGTCTTGCACTAACAGATCGTGTTGCAGTTGCTCTGCTGGCATGGTCGTCAGCAAGCCTACTACCTGCATGCCTGCGCTGAGCGCTGCGTCGATGCCGGGGCGTGTGTCTTCGAATACGAGGCAGTCTTTGGGCTGCACGCCTAGTATTTCTGCGGCTTTCAGGAAGCCTTCTGGATTTGGTTTGCCCTTGCTGATCTCATCCACTGGAACGAGGACTTCTGGCATTGGTAGTCCTGCAGCATTTACGCGGATGGTGGCCAACGTTCTCCAAGCTGATGTGACGATTGCCCACGGATGGCCTTGTATTGCTTTTACAAATTCCATTGCGCCCGGAATGGCAACGATGCCTTCCAGCGTGGTTTCTTCGTGCACTGCGAGTTCTGCGACGTCTGCAGCGTGATCGTGCCCGGGGCGGAAGTGCTCCATCGTTGCAGATCCGGGACGCCCGTGCGAGAACTTGAGGATGGACTCGAGGTGAAGTCCATGACGTGAAGCCCATTTGGCCCAGCCTTGTTCAACGACCGCAGTTGAGTCGACAAGTGTGCCATCCATGTCAAACAGGATGGCTTTGCACCAAATGGTTACGGACTGATCCATGCTTCTGTTGCTCCTCACAAAGGCTTCAAGCGGAAGGCTCTCTACCAGCGTGAGCGATGCAAGGCGTTCTGTCCAATCGTCTCTATAAATGCGAGAGCTACTCTTCGAGTTCGCTCTCTTCGGGAGCGTCTGTGGGACTGGAGAATTCCATGCGGTAGCCGTCAGGATCGACAACTGGAACCACCCATAACCGGTTTCCTACAAATGGACGATTGCGGGTTTGTATTCCACGTGATTTGAATTCGCGATAGAGAGCCAGCGCATCCTCGCACTGAAAGCAGATGTTGACTCCTGATCCCAGCGGTTCTTTCGGTTTGCGTTCCGGGATGTACTCCTGCAGCATGATCGCGGCCTCGCCTAGCTCAAGCCAGCACCAGCGGATCTTGCCGTTGGGCTTGTCATGCTCTTGATCGCTGTCTGGAATCCAGCAGCGCTTCATGGTGAAACCGAGACCGTCCACATAGAATCGCAGCGACGCTTCCATGTTGGCTACGTTGAAGAACGGAACTGCTTGTCTTACGTTCATGCTTGTCATGGATTCGTCCTGCATCTTCCACCTCCCTGCCATTATGAATAACCGAGGCATCGCTTCATGCGGGCAATTGCAGTCATGGGATGAGCGTAGTAAGCAGGCATTCCCGTCTCTAAGCGGACGGTATGGCCGGTTTCAGTCCATGACGGTGCATGATTTCAACCATCTTTGCGCGGTCAGGCGGGCCTCCGGCCGCGGCTTTAAGTACCGCTGCTATCTCGCGGAAGTACTCCGGCCCAATGGCCGCAGGTGTGATGATGCAAAGCACCTTTGCGTCGTCCGTGGTGTTGTTGCGGAAGCTATGCACGGCTCCGCGGGGAACACAGGCTGCTTGTCCCGGACCTATTTCGAATGTTTTCCCTTCGACCGTCACGGTCAGCACACCGGATAGGCCGTAGGCCGTCTCCTCGTAGCCGTTGTGGCTATGGGGTGGCGCAGGGAGCCCCTCGGTGGGCGGGACGGTCATCTCAAAAGTGGCAACGCTGCCCGATGAGTTTTCTCCCGTAAGAAGAAAGCGAATACCAAGCGGGCCGACGAAAATGGTTTCCTCTGCAGGGTTAACTTCCAGACCGACAGCGTGAAGTTGAGTCATGAATTCTCCATTGGAGTAAACTATATTTACCCGTGAGGTAAACATAGTTTACAGGGAGTGTCAATGGCCGTTTCGCCGAAAAAATCCCCCCTTAAGCCCGGTGAAATCCTGATAGGCGCGTTGCTGCGCGTTCCCACTGAGGCAATCTTTAGGCGCATCGTGAGGGAACTGAACGAGGCAGGCTTTGAAGGACTTGCCCTTCCTCACATCGCGGTGATGCGGTATCCCGGGCCGGATGGGGAGCGCCCGGGAGTTCTGGCAGAACGCGCCGGCATCAGTAAGCAGGCTATGAACCGGTTGCTGGGCAGCCTGGAAGAGCTTGGGTATCTGAAGCGGATGGACGCATCAACCAATGGCTCCGCGCGGATTGTGCGCTTTACCCGGCGCGGCCATGCGGCATGGGCCAGGATCGTTGAGAGCCTGCGCGAGATCGAGCGCGAATGGAGCGCGGAGCTTGGGGAAAAGGACTTTGCTCAATTGAAGAAGCTGCTGGTCCGTGTCAGGGAAAGCCCGCTCGTCAGATAAGGAAACCCCACGACTCAAGATCGAGACGTGGGGTACTGGTTGCATCTTGGTTGTCGGCTATTGCGCTTCTGATGGTTTTAAAAGCTGTAGCGGAGGCCGCCTTCTATGCGTCGGCCGTTATCGCCTTGTGTAGCGCGACCGAAGGTGGGGGAACCTACTACGCTGCCTACGTTGGTGACGTTGAGGTGGTTCAGCACGTTGGAGCTGCGGATGTTTGCTGTTAGCGATTGCGGGTGTTCTGCCTTCGCGTTGTGCGTCAGCTTGAAGGTGCGCTGCAGGTTGGTGTCGAGATAGAAGGTCCAGGGCTGGGTGCCTGCGTTGCGACCGATTGTGGCTCCTGTGCCTGAGGTGGCGAGCAGGCCGTACTGCGTCTGGTAGGCGCAGTTGGATGCGATGGTCGCTGTGCAGATGGGCGTGCCGGTGGAGGCGATGAAGGGACGGTCGTTGAAGTTGCCGTCGCCGTTGTTATCAAAGCCGGTGGTGAGGTTGAACGGCGTGTCGCCCTGCGAGTTGAGACTGGTGCTGAGTTGCATGGCGTAGGGCAGCTTTGCAGTGGCGTTGCCGAAGATTTCCCATAGAGCGTTGCCAGTGCGGCGTGAGAATTCGCCGACGGTGGAGCCGGTGCGCTGGGGTGTGTAGAACGGGTCGTCGTTGGTGTTGTCGATCACGTTCACGCGTACGGCGCCGGAAGAGAACTGAATGTACTTCAGGCTTTGATTGGACAGCCCCATGAAGATGACGTTGCCGTAGCCGCGGCCATTCGATTGCCACTGAAGAATGTTGAGGTTCTGCTGCAGCGGACGCGGGCCGAGCGGTTGACCGTTGAGGGGCGAGTTGATGTTCTGCGAGTGTGTGTAGTGCCACAGTTGCGCGATGTAGTAGTCCGCAGAGACGCTCCAGTTCTTGCCCATGGTGTGGCTGAAGCCCAGGTTCTGAATGCTGAAGAACAGGTTGGGCAGGTGCGGTTCGACGTTGCGGATGGATTGCAGGGGTGTGGCGCCGACAAACGGATTACAGCTGTTGGGATTGAAGACGCCAGAGCAGGTGGGCGAATAGATGAGGCTTGTTTTGCGCTGGACGCCGTCATTGTCGAGCAGCTGTGCCCAGCTATGCGCAGAGAAGCGGCCGGAGAACATGCCTGCGTGGGCATGCAGTGTCCATTTGGAATCTTTGTCCGGCGCCCATGAGAGGCCGAAGCGTGGATTGAAATTGTTGTGCACCATGGGCTTGTTTTGCGTGTAGTAGCGCAGGCCCCATGCGAAGTGAAGACGCTGTGTGACCTTCCAATCGTCCTGAAAGAAGAGCGCGAAGCGGTATTGCGTGAGGTTGATGGTGGGGTCGCCGGCGATGTTGGAGTACTGCGTGGGCGAGCCGCCAGCCCAACCGTTGAGCGCGCGTACGTACTGCTCGACGCCGGTGATGGTTTGCGTTTGGCCGGTGGGGAGGTGATTGGCGTCGAGAACGGGTGCGGTGCCGCCACCGAAGAGCCATGTGCCATTGAAGTTGGTGGTGTAACGGAAGCGCTCGCGCAGCAGCTCGGACTGGATGCCGAATTTGAGGAGATGCTTGTCGAGATTGATGATGGCGTCGTCGTCGAATTCGACATCGACTTCATGGTCGCGGAAGGCACCGCTGGTGTTGCCGCCGCCGGTGAATGCGCCGGCGACTGAAAGCTGAGGCGCGAGGGAGTTGGGGGTCTGGTCCTTGCCGTCGAACTCGAAGCCGAGGCGGGCCTCATGCATGATCTTCGGCGAGACGACGGTCACGTTGGTGATGTGAAGTGTGTGATCGTAAGACTTCCTGGCGTAGGCATTTTCAGGGAGCGTGGTGCCGCCTGCGCCGACGTTCTGCTGGTCGTTCTGCCAGGCGTTGAAGCTGACGATGAATGTGTTCTTGTCGTTGAGCTGCCAGTCGACTTTTGCCATGCCGATCCAGCGGCTTTGCGTGGTGGGCACGTTGCCGAGGACGGGTGTCAGGTTGCCGGAGGGGTCGACGGCGATGGCGTTGATGGCTGCGAAGTTGTTGACGGTGCGGTGCTCGAGATTGAGAACGAAGTCCGAACCTTTTTTGCGAATGGGGCCGGTGAGTTCAAAGCCGTAGCGCTGCTTGCCGAGTGCTGCGCGGCTGACAGAGAAGGGATCGCGCGCGTTCATCCATGCGCTGGAATTGGTGGCGAAGAGAGCGCCATGATACGAGGGCTGGCCGGGCTTGGTGTAGATCTGGACCTGTCCGCCGCCGAAGGGCGGGTTGCGGTATTCCGCAGAGAAGAGATCGGGGTTGACCTTGATGTAGGCGATGGATGATTTCGGTGGGATGGTGGAGTTGTTGTCGCCACTGACGAAACCATCGATGGAGATGGTTGTGTTGCCGGGTGCGCCGCCTGCGGCTGCAGCCATCTGCTGGAGTTGGCGCAGGAGGTCATCGGGATCATCGGCAAGGGTTTGCAGGCGCTTGCCGGAGATGGTGGTGGATGGGCCCGTGGCTGTGGCGGAATTTACTGCAGCGGGATTCTCGTCATCGGTGTCTGCGACGTCGATGGAGGTCTGTACTTCTTCAGGCTGCAGTGTGATGGAGAGTTCGCTGGCGTGGGGGAGCGAGACGGGCATCATCAGTGGGGCGAAGCCGCTGAAGGTGACTTGCAGCGTGTGGCGACCTGCGGGCACGCAAGCAATATGGAAGCGGCCTGCGGCGTCGCCGATTACGGGCGTGGTGTCGTCGATTTGTACGGATGCGCCGGGGATGATTGCGGCGGTGGAGTCGTGCACCAGGCCGGTGAGCGGCGTGCATTTCGACTGCGCGCCTGCAGCAGAAAGTGCAAGCGCAGGTGTTACCGCCGTAATCAGGGCGAACAAATTCAGTTTCACAGTAATTCTCTCGAAAATCGTTGGTTTTACAGGGGACAACTACCGGCTCACGCATCCGGCTTCAAAAAAGCGATGAAGCGTTATACGGAAGCTGAGTGGGATTGGTTCCTGTAGATGAGTACGAAATTTGAGAGGTGGGAGAAGTAAAAATTTTTGTTGCGGATTAAGAATGTTGCGGGACAGCGGATGTTGCGGAGGTATCGCGTGGAGCGAAGCGCGCTCCACCCCATTGCAGGATGGACGATGCTACCAACGCAATGACGGAGACACCGAGGCCGATGTGCAGGTTGGTGTGATCGCTGACAAATCCGATGATGCGTGGCGATGGGACGTCGCCAAAGAGATGGATGAGGAAGAGTTGACCTGCGAGCGCGGTGGAACGGACGCGTGCGCTGACCGAGTTCACGATGGCTGCATTGACCGGACCGCTGCCGAGGAAGAGTGCCAGCTCTGCGATGGCCAATGATGGCAGCATGAATTGCTTCGGTCCGAAGAAGCAGAACAATGCAAACGGGATGCATAGTGCCGGGCCGATGGCGCAGACCCAGTAGAGGGCGCGATGGTCGGTCTTGAGCCATCGTTGCGCCCACCATCCACCGATGGCGGTGCCGAGGATGCCGGTGACTGCAGTGATGGCACCGACGGAGAAGCCTGCGGATGTGGCGGACATGCCTGCTTCGCGCTGAAGGAAGCTGGGAATCCATGCGCTGATGCCGCCGATGGTGAAGGTGGTCATGGCGTAACCCATGGTGGCGGTGAGGTAGGCAGGGTTCTTCAGAAGGTCGAGTACTGCGGCTGACTTCTTCTTTTCGCCGCGGGTGTCGGATTCGCCGCGTTCCGGCTCGCGCAGGAAAAACAGAATGACAAATGCGATGAGTACGCCGGGTACGGCGGAGATGTAAAACGCTGAACGCCAGCCGTGATTTTGTCCGACCCATCCACCGAAGCTGTAGCCGAGCGCCGCGCCGACGGGGATGGCGACGTTGAAGATGGTGAGGGCGCGGTTACGTTGCGAGGGCGGGTAGTAGTCGCTGAGGAGCGCGGGGCCGTAGATGCCGAAGCTGGCTTCGCCGATGCCGAGCGCGGCGTGACGGAAGAGCAGGCCGTCGAAGTTGTGCACCATGGCGGTGAAGAGATTGACGCTGCTCCAGAGTAGAGCGCCGATGACGATGAGGGGCTTGCGGGGGAAGCGGTCGCCGAGCCAGCCGGTGAGCGGCGCCGCAATGATGTAGGTGAGGAAGAAGTATGTGGTGAGTGCGCCGATGCGCTCGTCAGAGACGTGGAACTCTGACTTGATCATCTCCTGCACGCCGGGCAGGATGTAGCGGTCAATGTAGTTGACGAGGTTGAGTGAGGTGAGCAGCACCAAAGCTACGGTGGCGGCTTTCGCGTTGGCTTTGGTCTCTGCGGTCATCGCGAGGAGGATAGCAGGTCTGCTGCGACCTTGAAGAGTCCCACGTCTCTTGGTGAGGCGTGGGACTCATTCGTTTCTTTACGCAGTCTTCAGGCGCTTGCCGAGGACTTCCGCGATACCGATCGACGCGATGCCGATGATGAGGTGCGTGATCTGGATGTAGGGCAGGCCCGGGCGGCCGATGTGGGTGAGCTGCATGATGCCGATGACGGGCAGCAAGATGGCCATGAGGATGGTGCCGGCGGCGAGGCCAACTGCGCGTCCGAGACCCATGAGGCCAAGCACGAGCATCAGCAGCGCGATGGCGAAACCGATGTACATGTGTACGCTGATGGGCCACGCAACCACGTGGAAGTAAAACGCAACGCCCGTGATGAGGTTCACAAGCCACAGCAGGCGGATGGTCATGAGTGTGCCTTTAAGCATGTGAGTATCGTACCGCGCCGGGGCTGGGCTTCGTGGCTAAATGTCGTGGTCAGTCGAGGATATCGGTCTGGGTGTCCAAGACAGTTGCTCCAATACCTACAGCGAGGCGGTTGACTTCATCTTCCACTTCGTGGAGTTGGCCCTGGAGGTAATCGCGACTGCTGTGGATGGCCGCGATGCCGATGGTGGCGCGGTTCCACATGGGCGTTTCGTCGAGTTCGGCTACGGAGATGTTGAAGCCGTGACGGAGTTTGTCTTTGAGCGAACGCACGACCTGGCGGCGATCCTTGAGGGATTGCGCGTGTTCGATGGCGAGGTCGATGGTGAGCGTGGCGATGGGCATGTTTTGCGCTTCCTGGAAGATTTTAGGCTTCGTCTACGAGAGACGCACCCCGGTGTTCATGGTGCGTTCATGGCGATGGGCTAGTGTTGGGGCAGGCGCTCCGTGTGAGACGATTGTTGGCAGGCGGCGCGGGTATGGTTTCTGCTGCTGGATTTCCGTTTTTCTCAGGGGTGGTTTTGCTTCGTCGGGTCGCAGGGATGTGCGCTCTGCTGTTGGGTATTGGCTGTGGCGCGGCGGCCGCGGCACAGCAGATGACGCTGACCGGAGCGGGTTCGACCTTTGCCTATCCTCTTTATTCCAAATGGGCTGCCGAATATCTGAAGACGCATCCGCGGATTCAGGTGAATTACCAGAGCATTGGATCGGGCGGCGGTATCCGGCAGGTGAGCATTGGCACCGTGGATTTTGGCGGCACCGATGGGCCGATGACGGATTCGCAGCTGGCCGAGGCACGGACCAAGCTGAACGGCGCGAACATCCTGCACTTTCCTACGGCGCTGGGTGCGGCGGTTCCGGTTTATAACCTGCCCAGTGTTTCGGCAGAGTTGAACTTTACGCCGGCGGCGCTGGCGGGAATTTTTCTGGGCACGATTCAGAAGTGGAACGATCCGGAGATTGCGCGGGCGAATCCGGGGGTGAAGCTGCCGAATGAGTTCATCCTGGTGATCCATCGCGCGGATGGCAGTGGTACTTCGTTTTTGTGGGTGGATTACCTGGCGAAGGTGAATCCGGCGTTTGCGGCGAAGGTGCGGGTTTCGACTTCGCCGCATTGGCCGGTGGGGTTGGGCGGCAAGGGCAATGAGGGTGTTGCCGGGTTGGTGCGGCAGATGCCGAACTCGATTGGTTATGTGGAGTTGGTGTACGCGTTGAACAGCCACATGCTTTACGGGAGGATTCAGAACCGCGAGGGGCAGTTTGTGAAGGCGGATCTGAATTCTGTTTCGGCTGCGGCGACGGCGATGTCGAAGTTAATGCCAGCCGATTTCCGCGCGGACATTACGAACCCGCCGGGAGCGGGCAGCTATCCTGTGTGCAGCTTTACGTGGATGCTGGTGCCGACGAGGATGGCGGATCGCGCGAAGGGCGCGGCGCTGAAAGAGTTTTTGACGTGGGGCCTGACGGACGGGCAGAGATATGGTGCTGCACTGTCGTACGCGCCGCTGTCGAAGGATATTGTGGATCGCGAGTTACAGGCGCTGAAGCAGTTGCAGTACTGAAGAGATGGGAATGACGACCACAGAGACATCGCCGGAGATGGTTGCGCAGAAGCCTGCAGGGGCGACGAAGTTGTCGTTCATGGAGCGGCTGCGTAAGGGCGATGAGGCTGCTTATCTGATTACGCTTTGTGCGGCGTTACTCGTGGTGTTGATCACCGGGTTGCTGGCGCAGCATCTTTGGGTGAATTCGGTGTTGTCGCGGCATCAGTCAGGCTGGCGTTTTCTTTGGAGCAGTGAGTGGGACCCGGGTAGCGAGATTTTTGGCGCGTTGCCGTTTATCTACGGGACCCTTGTGACCAGTGTGCTTTCACTGGCGATTGCGATTCCCATTGGATTGGGCGCTGCGATTTTTCTGGCGGAGATGGCGCCGCGCAAGTTGAGCGATGTGCTGACGTTCCTGGTGGAATTGTTGGCGGCTGTGCCGAGCGTGATCTTTGGCTTGCTGGGTATCTTTGTACTGGTGCCGATCCTGAGCAACTATGTGGTGCCACCGCTGCGCGCACTGTTTGGTTGGCTACCTATATTTCAGGGCGCCTTCTATGGCGTGAGTTACTTCTCCGCTTCTGTGGTTCTGGCCATCATGATTGTGCCGTTCATTGTGTCGATCTCGCGCGAGGTGTTGTTGAGCGTGCCTGCTTCGCAGCGTGAAGCGATGATGGCGCTGGGCGCGACGAAGTGGGATGTGACGTGGCGTGCGGTGGTGCCGTATGCCAGCCGCGGCATTATGGGCAGCGTGTTTCTTGCGTTGGCGCGTGCGCTGGGCGAGACGATGGCTGTGACCATGGTGATTGGCAATGTGCCGGATGTGCATCTGTCATTGCTGGCGCCGGGATACACGATTGCATCTGTGATTGCTAATGAGTTCACCGAGGCGACGGGCGATCTTTATATCCACGCGTTGATTGAGCTTGGTCTGGTGCTTTTTGTGACGACCATGCTGATTAATGCAGCCGCACGACTACTGATGCTGCGTTTTAAGGTGCAGGAGGTGAATGCGTGATGAGACTCATGCTTTCTGCTGTTGCACCGTTGTTAATGGTTACGCTGCTGGGTTGTGACAATACGTTTGATGCGGCGGCGGCGAATCCATCTGCCGAAACCGTTCGGCAGTACGTGGAGAGCGGCTGGATGCCGCATGGCGTGCCGCAGAATCTGCGCGCTGTGAAGGTGAGCGGCGATACGGATACTGAGCGTTTCGTGGGGACATTCACCAGCGATGCCACGGATGCATTCCTGTCGAAGTGCAAGTTGGATAAGGATGGGTTTGTTATAGAAACCGGGTTGCCGAAGTGGTTTCCGGAGGAAGTGCGTGCGACGAATTCCTCTGACACGCTTCGCGCTGCAGGTTATGAGACCTATAACTGCGCAGACGATTTTGCCGTGATTCGCAAGGGAACGGATAAGACGGTTTGGTTCTGGTCGGACAGGGAGGATGACGACTGATGGCGTCGCCTGCGTATCCTCCGAAACGTCGCCGCGTGGTGAACGCGGTGATGCTCACGCTCACCGGGCTTTGCACGTTGCTGGTGGTGAGTGTGTTGTTCTTCATCCTGGGCTATCTTGCGTGGCACGGTGCGCGTTCGTTGAACTGGGACTTCTTCACGAAGTTGCCTGCGCCTGTGGGGCAAGAGGGCGGCGGCATGGCGAACGCCTTGGTGGGTTCGCTGAAGATGCTGTTGATCGCAAGTGCGATTGGTATTCCGATTGGAATGCTGGCAGGCATTTATCTTGCGGAGTTTGGACGCGGCTGGCTGTCGGGCCTGGTGCGTTACATGACGGATTTGTTGAATGGTGTGCCGTCGATTGTGATGGGCATCTTTGTGTACACGCTGGTGGTGTTGCCGATGCGGCATTTCTCCACGTTGGCGGGCGGTATTGCGCTGGGCATCATGATGATCCCGATTGCGCTGCGGTCGACGGAAGAGTTTCTGCGCGGTGTGCCGAACAGTATGCGTGAGAGCGGACTGGCGTTGGGTGCGAGCAAGGCGCAGACCGTGTTCACGGTGATTGTGCCTTCGGCGATTACGGGTATCGTTACGGGCATCATGCTGAACCTGGCGCGCGTGGCGGGTGAGACGGCCCCACTGTTGTTTACGGCGTTTGGCAACCAGTTCTGGAGCAAGGGCGTGAACGAGCCCACTGCTTCGTTGCCGGTGATGATTTTCAATTACGCAATTTCGCCGTATGAGGATTGGCACCGGCAGGCCTGGGCTGCGGGTTTTGTGTTGCTGATGGCGGTGCTGGCGATCAACATTGTGGCGCGCGTGATTCTGCAACGCGGACGGCGGGTGAGCCGATGAGTTCGCTGGCGAGTGTGTTTGCACCGCAGGGTGCAGTGGCGGAAGACTTTGCGAACCCACAGTTCACTGCGCGCGAGGTGAATTTTTATTACGGTGGCTTTCATGCGTTGCACGATATTTCGATTGTGCTGCCTTCGCGAAAAGTTACTGCGCTGATTGGGCCTTCGGGCTGTGGCAAGTCGACGTTTCTGCGCATTCTGAATCGCATGTATGAGACGGTGCCGCATACGCGCCTCTCTGGCGATGTGTTGCTGGGCGAGCAAAATCTGTTTGACTTTGATTCGATTGTGCTGAGACGCAAGGTGGGCATGGTGTTTCAGAAGCCCATGCCGTTCTTCAAGTCGATCTATGACAACGTGGCGTATGGGCTGCGGGTGAACCACATTGTGGGTCGTGGCGAAATTGACGAACGTGTCGAGAAGAGCTTGCAGCGTGCGGCGCTGTGGAATGAAGTGAAGGATCGGTTGCACTCGTCGGCGCTTGGATTGAGCGGCGGTCAGCAACAACGACTTTGCATTGCGCGTGCGTTGGCGATTGATCCGGAAGTGCTGCTGATGGATGAGCCGTGTTCCGCGCTTGATCCGATTGCGACGGCGAAGATTGAAGAGTTGATGGTGGAGTTGAAAGAGCAGTGCACCATCATCACCGTGACCCACAACATGTTGCAGGCGGCGCGTGTGGCGGACTATACGGGTTTCTTCATGGCGGGACGGCTGATGGAATTTGATGCTTCGCGCGTGATCTTCCAGCGGCCTGCACGGCGCGAGACGGAAGAGTATGTGACCGGGCGGTTTGGCTGAGATTACGCCGCGTCGTTTCATGACGTGAGCGTGCTTCTTCTGTTGTGTGGAAGAATGCTGCGGTGAAATCCCTTGGATGGTTTGCTGTTGCCAGTGTGGTTGCAGGTTCTCTGCTGCCTCTGTCTCTTCGTGTTCATGCGCAGAAGAATGCGGGGGAGTCGTTGCCGGTTTGGGCTTGGCCGTTATTGCCGCCGGGTACGCCTGCTGCACCTGCGGCAAAGCCTACTGGCGAAGTGATGCATGTGCCGGGAAGCTCGGCTTCCTATACGGATAAAGAGATTCCGGGTTTATTTCTGGTGCCGGATTGGTTTCCGAATGAGCATCCGAAGATGCCTCAGGTGGTTGCGGTGGGGCGTGCGCCGGGTGTGAATGCGTGCGGGCATTGTCATTTGCCTACGGGTATGGGGCGACCGGAGAACATGAGCGTTGCCGGGTTGCCGAAGGGCTACATGATGCAGCAGATGGCGGATTTTCGCGATGGTCTGCGTAAGTCGTCGGAGCCTCGCTTTGGATCGACTCGGGCCATGATTCACACGGCTCAGCAGGCTACGCCGGAAGAGGTAGAGGCGGGTGTGGACTACTTCGCTTCTTTGAAGCCGGTGAAGTGGATTCGTGTGGTGGAGACGGATCGTGTGCCGTTGACTAAGGTGGGCGCGTTGATGATGGTTGTCGCGGATGCGAAGACAGAGCCAATTGGTGATCGTGTAATCGAAGTGCCGGAGGATCTGGAGCAGACAGAGTTGCGGAATCCGCATTCGGGATTTGTGGCGTATGTGCCGGTGGGGTCGTTGAAGAAGGGCAATGCGCTGACTCGGACTTGTGTGGCGTGCCATGGGAAAGACTTGCGCGGTGTGGGCGATGTGCCGTCGATCGTTGGTAGGTCGCCGAGCCAGATGACGCGGCAATTGATTGATTTTCAGACAGGTGCGCGCAATGGAACGCATGCCGCGATGATGAAGCCGGTGGTGCAGAACATGACACTGCCGCAGATGGTGGCGATTACGGGATACCTAGCTTCGCTGCGGCCCTGAAATCTCCTTGATTGGCCGTGAATATCCGGTGTTAGGATGAAATCTTCCAAACATCGCATTTCGGTTGGGCTGAGGCCCACAAGGAGTTACGCATGGCCAGATTTCTGGTTCATATGCTTACTGCCAGTTGCCTGGCTGTAGTCCCGGCAATGGCGCAGGCACCCGCTGTTTCTGACGTGAACACGCAGCTGCGTGCGCAGGAGACGAAGGATTCGCAGCTGATGTGGTGGCTGCATGAAGTCACCGATGTGTATGGTCCTCGGCTGACAGGTTCGCCGGGATTGAAGGCTGCGCAGGACTTTGCTGTGAAGCAGATGAAGGCCTGGGGATTCCAGAATGTTCACCTGGAGCCGTGGAACTTTAACCATCCGGGATGGCAGAACTACGAGACGGTGGCGAATGTTACCGCTCCGTTCCAGCAACCGTTGAATGTGCGCGCTGTGTCGTGGACGCCGGGAACGAAGGGCATGGTCGAGGGGAAGGTGCTGGTGGTGGAACCGCCGCTGCCTCCGCCGGTTGCGCTTGGTCGTGGTGGTGCGTTTGGTCGGGGCGGTGGGCCTTCGCCTGAACAGCTGAAGGCGATGGAGCAGGCGGGAACATCTCCTGCGCCGATGCCAGCGGCCAAGCCCGAAGAGCATAAGCCTGTTACGCAGGCGGATCTGGACGCTTACCTGGCTTCGATCAAGGACAAGGTCAAGGGCTCGGTGATCTTCTACGGTCCGCATGTGGAAGTGCCGGAAAACTTTGCGCCGGCGACGCTGCGTCGTCCGGATGAGCAGTGGGAGCAGCAGGCTGGTCGTCGTGGTGGTTTCCCCACGCCGCCGACTCCTCCGAAGACAGAAGGATTGACGCTTGCCGAAGTAACGGGGCAGGTGAACAAGTTCCTGATTGCGAATGGTGCGCTGGCCAAGGTGACGGACTCGGGTCGTGCGTATGGCATTGTGCTGCAACAGTCGACTGCTGGTTACAACGAGAATCCTGATAGCCCGAATCTGCCGACGCTGGTGATGGGTAATGAGGATTATGGCCGCATCTATCGCACGACGAAGATCGACCATCTTCCTGTGACGATTCGGTTGAACGTGAAGAGCGAGTTCTATCCTGCAGGCAAGACTGTTTACAACGTAGTCGGCGAATTGCCGGGTACGGATAAGAGCGACGAAGTGGTGATGGCAGGCGGCCACTTTGATTCGTGGAATCCGGCGACGGGCGCTACGGATAATGCTGCAGGTAGCACGGTTGCCGTGGAAGCATTGCGATTGATTAAGGTACTTAACCTTCCGCATCGTCGTACGATTCGTGTGGCGCTGTGGAGTGGTGAAGAGCAGGGCCTGTATGGTTCGTTGGCGTATGTGGCTCAGCATTTTGGCAGCGCGGAAAATCCGAAGCCGGAGTGGTACAAGCTGGACGCCTATCTGAACTTGGATGACGGTACGAGCAAGCCGCGTGCAGCAAGCGTGTTTGGGCCTCCGGAAGCTGCGGCGATGGTGCAGGGCGCGATGGATAACTTCAAGGACTGGGGTTTCTATCACGTGAGTCCGACGGTTGGCCGACAGACTGGTGGAACTGACAGCACCTCGTTCAACAACGCAGGTCTGCCGGGCGTTGGTTATAGCCAGGATCCGTTTGACTACAACACGTATACGCATCACACCAGCTTCGATACGTACGAGCGCATCTATGAGCCGGATATGCGCGAAGCTGCGGTGGAGGAAGCGTTGACGCTGTATGCGTTGGCGAATGCAGACCAGATGGTGCCGCGCTGCTCAGTGGCAACGATGCCTGCGCCTCCTGTGCCGAATGCACGCGTGATTGCTGCTCGCAAGAGCACGCTGCCGCGCACGCCGGTGGAGGAGTTCATGTTGCCAGAAGGCGCAACGGCTCCTGAGCGTCCTAATCCATGCACTGCGGTGCAACCGAAAGAAGCTGCTCCGGTTTCGTGGAAGTAGTTTTCATTCTTAACAAATGAAGAGGTCAGCCGATGATCCGGCTGGCCTCTTCGTTTGTTGGTTTGCCTCTTTGAGATGCAATGGTGGTACCTTGCTTGGTAGCTAAAGTCAGGATCGGCTGTACGGCCGATGGCGCCTCGACGATTGGGCTCATCTGTCCGCACTCCCCCGAATGACAGGAGGTCCTCCTTGTACTACAGTGCTGGAAACTACGAGGCATTTGCACGTCCGCGTAAGCCTGCGGGTGTGGACGATAAGTCTGCCTATCTTGTAGGTGGTGGTCTTTCTTCACTGGCCGCCGCAGCTTTCCTCATCCGCGATGGACAGATGAAGGGAGAGCGCATCACGATCCTGGAAGCGTCGAAGATTGGCGGTGGTGCACTGGATGGTGCTGGTGATGCGCAGACGGGGTGGCTGATCCGTGGCGGTCGCGAGATGGAAAACCACTTTGAATGTCTGTGGGATTTGTATCGTTCCATTCCGTCGCTTGAGATTGAGGGCGCTTCGGTACTGGATGAGTTCTATTGGCTGAATAAGGATGATCCCAATTTTTCGCTACAGCGCGCCACCATTGAGCAGGGTAAGGATGCGCAGACTGGCATGGACTTTACGCTGTCTGGCAAGGCTCGTAAGGAAATCATTGAGCTGGTTCTGGCATTGCCGGAACAGTTGTATGAGAAGCGGATCAATGACGTGTTTGGTAAAGATTTCTTTGCTTCGAACTTCTGGCTGTACTGGCGCACGATGTTTGCCTTTGAAGAGTGGCATAGTGCGCTGGAGATGAAGTTGTATGTACAACGATTTATCCATCACATTAACGGGCTGCCAGATTTCAGCGCGCTGAAGTTTACGAAGTACAACCAGTACGAATCGCTGGTGCTGCCGCTGATTACGTGGTTGCAGAAGCAGGGCGTGAAGGTGCAGTTCGACACGCAGGTGATGAATGTTGTCTTTGACATTGCGCCTACGGAGAAGGTGGCGCGACGCATCGAGTGGATTCATGAAGGTCGCGTTGGTGGAGTGGACATCACGGAGAATGAGCTTGTCTTTGTGACGAACGGATCACTGGTAGAGAACTCAGAGTGGGGCGATCACCATACGCCTGCGAAGTTTGATCCGATTGTGCATGACGGAGGAAGTTGGCATCTGTGGCGCAACATCGCTGCGCAGGATCCTTCTTTCGGCAGGCCGGATAAGTTCTGCATGCGGCCTGAGGAGTCGCAGTGGGCGTCTGCATCCATCACGACGCTGGATCAACGTATTCCTGCCTACATCGAGAAGATTGCGAAGCGGCCTACGCGTTCGGGCAAGGTGGTTACGGGTGGCATTGTCAGTGTGCGCGATTCTTCGTGGTTGATCAGTTGGACTGTGAATCGGCAGCCGCACTTCAAGAAGCAGCCTGAAGATCAGACCGTGGTTTGGTTCTATGCGCTGTTTACAGATCGGCCCGGTGATTATGTGAAGAAGGCGATGCGTGATTGCACCGGAGAAGAGATCACGAAGGAGTGGCTGTATCACCTGGGTGTTCCGCCGCAGGAGATTGAGGAGCTAGCGGCAAATGGAGCCATTACGCGTCCGTGCATGATGCCCTTTATCACGGCTTTCTTCCTGACGCGCAATGGAACGGATAGGCCACTGGTGGTTCCGGAGGGCGTAAAGAACTTCGCTTTCATCGGCCAATTTGCGGAATCGACGCGCGACTGCATCTTTACGACGGAGTACTCCGTGCGCACTGGCATGGAGGCCGTGTATCAGTTGTTGAAGATTGAGCGCGGTGTGCCGGAGGTCTTTGGGTCTATCTATGATGTGCGCGAATTGATTAAGTCCACCGCATTTCTGCGCGATCACGAGAAGATATCCATTCCGTTTTTTGTGCGGAAGTATGTGGACAAGACGATCATTGGCCGGATGCTGGAAGAGTATGGGGTTATCTGATCCCTCTAATCGAACCGTAACGAGAAAGGCCAGCCGATATTTTGGCTGGCCTTCTTAATTCGTTTGATTACTCTCCGATGAGATGGAGGATGATCTGTCTGCGATGCGGATGCGTGCGGTGTTCGAAGAGATAGATGCCTTGCCATGTGCCGAGTACCAAGCGGCCGTTCGCCATTGGTATGGAGAGTTGCACCTGGGTTAGCGCGGTTTTCAGATGTGCGGGCATGTCGTCTGGACCTTCGTCGGTGTGCTCGTATGGGCCGTTTTCCGGGGCAATGCGACTGAAGTAGGACTTAAGGTCGCGGCGGACGCTTGGGTCGGCGTTTTCCTGGATCAAGAGCGAAGCTGAGGTGTGGCGGCAGAAGACTGTGAGCAGGCCGGTCTGCATCTGCTGGTTTCTGATCCACGCTTCCACTTCGGATGTGAATTCGTAGAGGCCCTGGCCGCGGGTTGTGATTTCGAGTTTATGTATGGCTTGCTTCAATCGACTGCCTCTGGCTTTAAGGATATCTCCGTTGCGGGATGTGTTTGGAGTGGCGGAAAGTAGCTGTCCATACTGCTTCTTATATTTCTCATGCGACGGACTGTTTTGATTGCTGGATAATCTCTGCATCCATGAAAGCGCTCGGAGATGGGTGGCAAAAGGAGTGACCGTTTTGGACCGTCGTGAGTTTTTGGTGAAGTCTTCGCAGGCGATGATGGCTTCGTCGCTTGTTGGTGTGCGAGGTGAAGCGCAAGGGAAGCAGCCTGCCAAGAAGAGCAACATTCTTTGGCTGGTGGCGGACCAGATGCGGGCGCAGGCGTTGGGGATTAATGGCGATCCGAATGCGCATACTCCGAACATCGATCGACTAAGCCGTAGCGGTATCAATTTCCAGCAGGCGCGTTCCGGGTTTCCACTGTGCTGCCCGTTTCGCGGGACGATGCTGACGAGTCGTTATCCGCATCACATGGTGCCGGGGCATGAGTATCCGTTGCCTTCAGGGCAGAAGACAGTCGCGAACCTGTTCAATGATGCGGGCTATCACACGGGCTATTTCGGCAAGTGGCATCTGGGTGGCTTTCATGAATCGGAAGGCCGCGCCACCATGTATGTTGTTCCGCCGGAGCGGCGTGGTGGTTTTAAGACATGGATTGGGTATGAGAACAACAACAGCCCTTGGGATACGTGGGTGCATGGCGGCGAAGGGAAGGATGCGTTCCAGTATCGGTTGCCGGGGTATGAGTCTGACTCGTTGACAGACCTGCTCATCAAGTACATTCGTGAGCGCGCTGCGGAACAGAAGGCAGGGAAGGGGCAGCCGTTCTTTGGTGTGTTGTCCGTGGAGCCTTCGCATAATCCGTACATTGCCCCGCCGCAGTTTATGTCGCGGTATAACGCGGAGCAGATCAAGCTGCGGCCGAATGTGCCTGCGGATGAGACGATGCCCGGTAAAGGGCCGCGCGTGTTGGGCGGCCGGGAGACCATTGGTGAGAAGTCTCGCCAGGATCTGGCTGGATATTATGCGCAGATTGAGAACTGGGACTGGAATATTGGTCGCATTATCGAGACGTTGACTTCGCTGAACCTGCTGGATGATACGCACATTATGATCTTTGCGGATCATGGCGATACGCATGGATCGCATGGGCAGTTTTTGAAGACGAATCCTTACGAAGAGTCGGTTCGCATTCCGATGATCGTGAGTGGTAGCGAAGCCTTTTACGATGGCCACGAAACAGGCAAGCCGAATGTGCTGTTCAGTGCGATTGATATTGCTCCTACGGCGCTTGGCTTGTGCAACGTTGCGATTCCGGATTGGATGGAGGGCAATGATCTTTCGGGGCATCGTTTGCAGTCGCGCCCAAGGCCGAAGAATCCGGATTCGATGTATTTGCAGAACGTGATTCCGACGGGGCATGCGGATAGCGTGAACACGCCGTATCGTGGGATTGTGACGACGGATGGGTGGAAATATGTGTGTTTGCCGCGGCAGTCGTGGATGATGTTCAACCTGATTGATGATCCGTACGAGCAGGTGAATGTGGCGTTTAACGATGGTTACAAGGCGGATCGGAAGCGGCTGCTTGCTCGGTTGAAGCAGTGGGTTACCGATACGAGCGATACGTTTGAGTTGCCGGAGAGTTAGTTTATTTTCCTAATCAAATACAAAAGGCCAGCCTTTGCGGCTGGCCTTCTGTATCCTGTTTGCTTTCTGATTAGGAGAGGGACTTGAGGTACTTGTAGTCGACTTCGGCGGCCTGCATTGCGGGCATGCGGCTGTAGGGGCCTTCCTGCTCCACGAAGATGTGCTCGATGCCCTTGCCCTTAACGCTGGCAAAGATTTCCTTGTAGTTGACGACGCCTGTGCCGATCTCCGCGCCCTTGGGTGCGTTGGGGCCGGTTGCAGCGCCGGGTTCGATGGAAAGGAAGTCCTTGATGTGCAGCATGCGGATGCGGCCCGGATAACGGTTGATGTACTCAGATGGCTTGTGGCCTGCGACGGTGATCCAACCGCAATCGATTTCGAAGTAGACCTTGTCTTTGTCGGTGTTCGAGATCAGGTAGTCGTAGCCGGGCTTGCCGTTGTCGTCTGCGAATTCCATGGTGTGGTTATGTGCGGCGAAACGCAGGCCGCTGGTCTTGGCGGCGGCGCCTACCTTGTTCATGGCTTCGGCGAGCGCCTTGAATTCATCCGGTGTCATGGGCGCGAGCATGCCACGCATGGTCTTGGCCATGGCGGCGCGGCGGTCTTCCTGTGACATGCCGCTCATGTCGGGCATGGAAGCGGAGAGGAGAAGCTGCTTGGGCACGGACGATGTGGCGTAGGTGCAGCCGAGCGTATGCGCGTCGTCGAATGCCTTGTTCAGGTTGTTCATGTCGAACTGCAGATGCGCACTCGGACACTTGATGCCGTTGTCGTCGAAGATCTTGCGGAGGGCGGCGGCAGTCTTTGCGGAGCCGAAGCCTGCGGTTTCGACTTCCTTGTAGCCGATGGCGGCAAGCTGCTTGATAGTGGCTTCGGCGTCCTTGCCGAGGTCGGCGTTCACCACGTAAAGCTGGATGCCGATGGGCAGGCCGAGCGGTGTTGCCGAAGCAAAGCGGGGCATGGCGGCGGCCATGGCGGTGACGGCGGCGAGGCTGCCCGCGCGTCCAAGGAAGACTCTGCGTGTGATGTTGCTCATGGCTTGTGAACTCCAGCGGTTATTGATAATGCGTTGACCCCGCCAACTGTAGACGCTTGGCGGGGTGTGGGGCAAGAGCAAGTCGCTACTTTGCGTGGAATGTGAGGTTCGCTTCCGCTTTGCCGCTGGGCGCGATGGTGACCGAAGTCTCTATGGGGTCCATGTTTTCGTGCCACGCGGTGACGGTGTAGGTGCCCGGCGGCAGGTTGGGCAGTTTGAAGGTGCCGTCGTCGCCGGTGACTGCGAAGTAGGGGTGATCGACTACGCCGATGAAGGCGTGCATCCAGTCATGGATGTTGCACTTCACCGGGATCATGACTTCCGCTTTTGTGAATTTGCGGTGCATGGGCGGGTCGCCGGGGCCCTGCGAGTGGTTCCACTCGCGATTGTCGTGTGGCATGGGATGGATGTTGTGTGTGACGGGATCAGAGTTGATGATGTCCAGCGTTTGGCCGGTTTGCAGACCGAGCACGCGGGGCTTGAACCAGCAGCCGGACTGGTCGATCTTGATGGAGTCAGTGGGGGTGGCAAAGGCTTTGCCCTCGAGGCCCTTGGAGATGTAGACGAAGGCATTGGCTAGGTCGCCGGTTTTGTCGACGAGAAGCGATTCGTCCAATACCTTGCCGCCCTTGTGGGCTTTGGCACAGGCGGGGTCGCTGCTCATGTCGATGACTTTGGGTTTTGCTTTGGGGCCTTCGTACTTGATGGTGCCGGTGACGGTGCCTGCGGTGGCGGTGTCCACCTTGAAGTATGTGGGTTCGGCTGGCTTGGTTGCGGCAGAGGTGTCTGCGGTGCTTTGCGATTGTTTACAGCCGGTGGCGGTGAGCAGGAGGAGTGCGGCGGTGCAGAGCTTGCGGTTCATTGCGTTTGGTCCCTCGTTGGTTCAGACGCTTTTCGTTTTACTTGCTGTTGGATGGTGGGCCAAGGTTTGGTGTTACGTCGCCGGTTAGGGCGTTGAGGAATTCGAGGAGATCGGTGCGGTCCTGGCCGGTCATGTGAATCTTCTTCATCTCGGGGTCGAGGTATTGATTGCTGTTGCCCTGACCTGCGTAGAAGTCGATGACTTCTTTCAGCGTCTTCAAGCGGCCGTTGTGCATATACGGCGCGGTCTTTGCGACGTTGCGCAACGTGGGCGTTTTGAATGCGCCTTTGTCGGTGGCGACTTTGGTTTCGTGGAAGCGGCCGATGTCGCTGAAGTCGCCTTCGTCGTTCACGCCCTCGCCGATGTTGTGGAACTTGCCGTCGGTGAAGAGTGCGCCTTGCGGTGCGATGGTGTGGCACGAGGCGCAGTTGCCACCGTTGGGATTGAGGAAGACGCCGTAGCCGCGAAGCTGTGCGGGTGTGAGCGCGTTTTTGTTGCCTCCGAACTGGTATTGATCGAAGGGCGAGTTGCCGGTGAGCGCGGTGCGTTCGAACGATGCCAATGCTGCTTCGACGCGCGCGATGTTTACGTCTTCTGTGCCGAAGGCTTTCTTGAAGAGCGCGCGGTATTCGGGATCGTCGCCGAGTTTGCTGACGTCGGCGGCGTGGGGCTGACTCATCTCGACCGGGTTTGCTATGGGGAAGGCGGCTTGCTCTTCGAGCGTGATGGCGCGACCATCCCAGAATTGAAACGGCAGATAGGCAGCGTTGAGGATGGTGGGCGCGTTGCGTGTGCCGAGTGCGCCGCGCACGCCGGTGCTGACGTTTTTGCCGTCGGTGAAGTACGACTGCGGGTCGTGGCAACTGGCGCAGGAGAGTGTGTTGTCGACGCTGACGCGCTTGTCGTAGAAGAGTCGGCGACCAAGGGCGATGGTGTCGGCGGTGGGCGGGTTGTCCTTTGGAATGGGAACAGGCGGAAGGCCGAGCAGCGGCTGGATGTGGACCTCTGTGCCGATGGGACGCGCGCTGACCTCTTTCTTCTTGCAACCTGTGGAGAGAAGCAGCAAGGCAAGGCAGAGGAGGACGCGATGGTGCTGTGGGCGCTTCATCATTCTGTTAGACGCTCTGAGCCTCAATGCCCTTTGCCAGCCACTTTGAGAAGTAAAACGTCATGGGTGTGCCGCCGGTGTTGGTGATGCCGTGGAGCGTGTTGGCGGCGCAGTACATGATGGCTCCGGGGCCGACTTGCGTTGTAACACCATCGACTTCGATGATGCCGGTGCCGGTGGCGATGATCATGGTCTCTTCTTCAGGATGACGGTGTGGCGGATGTGGGCAGGCTCCGGGATCGAGTATGCACATGCCGGTGCAGAGCGTGCTGAGGTGGCCAGTGGGGCCGTTGTAATGCACGTATGCCGCGGTGCCGGGCGCTGCGCCGACGGCGGGAAGGCTTTCGTAGGCGATGACACCGTCGGCAAGAAGCGGCGCGTCGGTTATGGTGTCAATGTGCGTGATGGCGGCTTCGCTCATGATTTGCTCCGGGTGGCCAGTATAGCTGTGCGATTTCGCAACCGTGGAGAGATGAAATACGTCAGAGTGTGACAGATGCCGGTTGAGTTATCCCATGTGCTGTTGATTGCGATTGTTGCGGCGAGCATTTTGCTAATGCTGGTGCGGCCTAAAAACCTGCCCGAGGTTTGGTGGGTGGGGCCCGGCGCGCTGCTGCTGGTCGTGCTGCGGCTGGTGCCATTGAAGACTGCAGGTAAGGCCGTTGCGGAAGGCAGCGATGTTTATCTGTTTCTGATTGGCATGATGTTGCTGAGCGAGCTGGCGAAAGATAATGGCGTGTTTGAGTGGCTTTCAACGCATGCTGTGCTGGGTGCGCATGGGAAGCGGTCGCGGCTGTTTGCGTTGATGTATGCGGTGGGAACGGTTGTGACCATCTGCATGAGTAATGATGCGACTGCCGTGGTGCTGACGCCCGCGGTGTTGGCTGCAGTGAAGAAGGCAAAGGTGCCGCCGCTGCCTTACCTGTTTGCGTGCGCCATGATTGCGAATGCGGCGTCGTTTGTGTTGCCGATTTCGAATCCTGCAAACCTGGTGGTGTTTGGCGCGCACATGCCACCGTTGGCAAGCTGGTTGGCTTCGTTTGGTGTGCCTTCGGTGTTGTCGATTGCAACGACTTACTTTGTTCTGCGTTGGTACTTTCGCGAGGAGTTGCGCGACGGCATTGAGTGCGAGCCGGAAGCGACGCCGTTGGAATGGAATGCGAAGGTGGTGCTGGCTGGATTGCTGCTGGTGATTGTGGTGTTGCTGGTGGCGTCGGGGTTGGGATGGCAGCTGGGTCTGCCTACGTGTATTGCGGCATGTGTTGTGGTGATGGCGGTGTCGGTGATTGCGAAGAAGAGTCCGCTGCCGATGCTGAAGGAGATTAGTTGGACGACGCTGCTGCTGGTGGCTGCGTTGTTTGTGATGGTGCGCGCGGTGGAAGCGATTGGCGCGCTGGACTATGCCGTTGCAGCGATGCGATGGGCCACGCATCTGCCTGTAGTTGCCGGCGCGTTTGTGGTGAGTTTTGTTGTGGGTGTTGGGAACAACATCGTTAACAATTTGCCGTTGGGTTTGATTGCAGGAGCTATTGTGCAGACGGCGCAGGTGCAGGGAGTGCTATCGCACTCGGTGTTGATTGGTGTGGACCTGGGGCCGAATCTTTCTGTGACAGGATCACTGGCTACGATTCTTTGGCTGCTGGCCATTCGCAAGGAAGACATGCATGTCAGCGCATGGGATTTTTTGAAGGCTGGTGCGATTGCCATGCCTGTTGCGATGGTGGCTGCGATATGTGGAGTGTTGTTGATGCACTGGATATAAAAGAACGAACGCGGCGAGTGCCGCGTTCGTTCTTGTTGGACTTCTTAGAGACGGCAGATGAGGAGTTCGCGCTCGTAGATCATCTCTGGTGGAAGGTGATCGTGGAGTAGAAGGAAGACTTCCTCGTGGCCCATGACTTCGCGTTTCCATGTGGCGCGGTCGACTGTCTCCAGTTCATTGAACTTGTCTTCGGGGAAGTCGAGGCCGTTCCAGTTGATGTCGTTGTATTTGGGAATCCAGCCGATGGGTGTTTCCTGTCCGCGTACGCGGCCCCGCACGCGATCGACGATCCACTTGAGCACGCGCATGTTTTCGCCGTAGCCGGGCCACAGGAATTTGCCGTTCTCATCTTTGCGGAACCAATTCACGTGGAAGATGCGCGGTGTGGTGGTGAGTTCGCGTTGCATCTTGAGCCAGTGACGGAAGTAGTCGCCCATGTGATAGCCGCAGAAGGGCAGCATGGCCATGGGATCGCGACGCACGATGCCGACTGCGCCACCGGCTGCTGCGGTTTGCTCGCTGCCCATGGTTGCGCCGACGTAGACGCCGCTGGACCAGTTGAATGCCTGGTAGACGAGCGGCATGGTGGTGGCGCGACGGCCGCCGAAGATGATGGCGTTGAGCGGCACACCTTCGGGGTTTTCCCAGTCGGGATCAATGGTGGGGCATTGTGATGCAGGCGCGGTGAAGCGGCCATTGGGATGTGCTGCGGGTGTCTTTGATGCAGGCGTCCAGGCATCACCGCGCCAATCGAGCGCTTCGGCGGGGGGCTTGTCTGTCATGCCTTCCCACCAGATGTCGCCGTTGGGAACACCGTTCTTTGTAACGAGCGCAACGTTGGTGAAGATGCTGTTCTTGCGCAACGTCGCCATGGCGTTGTGATTGGTCTTGTCGCTGGTGCCGGGTGCGACGCCGAAGAAACCTGTCTCAGGATTCATGGCGCGTAGCTGGCCTGTGGCGTCGGGCTTGATCCATGCGATGTCGTCGCCGACTGTCCATACTTTCCAGCCTTCAAAGCCTGCAGGCGGGATCAGCATGGCGAAGTTGGTTTTGCCACATGCTGATGGGAAGGCTGCGGCGACATAGGTCTTTTCTGTCTTGCCGTTTTCATCCGCAGGCGATTCCACGCCGACGATGAGCATGTGTTCGGCCATCCATCCTTCATCGCGACCGATGGCAGAGGCGATGCGGAGTGCGAAGCACTTTTTGCCGAGCAGAGCGTTGCCGCCGTAGCCAGAACCGTAGCTCCAGATCTCGCGTGTTTCGGGATAGTGGACGATGTACTTCGTGTCGTTCTGCGGCCAGGGGACGTCTTGTTGCCCCGGCGCGAGCGGTGCGCCAACGGAGTGAACGCAGGGGACGACGCGCTTGTAGTCTTTATCGATTTCAGCGTAGACGGGCAGGCCGATGCGGGCCATGATGCGCATGTTCACGACGGCGTATGCGGAGTCAGTAAGCTGCACGCCGATCTGGCTCATGGGCGAGCCGACGGGACCCATGCTGAAGGGCATGACGTACATGGTGCGGCCCTTCATGCTGCCTTTGAAGAGTGCCTTCAACTTGCGGCGCATGACGAAGGGATCTTCCCAGTTGTTGGTGGGGCCGGCGGCGTCCTTTGAGAGCGAGCAGATGAAGGTGCGGTCTTCCACGCGGGCTACATCGTTCGGCGAGGAACGTGCGTAGAAACATCCGGGCCACTTCACCGGATCGAGGCGTGTGAAGGTTCCGGCTTCCACAAGTTCATTGCAGAGCTGTTCGTTCTCTGCATCGGAGCCATCGAGCCAGTGAATGCGATCGGGCTGGCAGAGGTCCGCTGTTTTTTCCACCCACTTAATGAGGTGTCGATTTGTTGTTGGGGGAGTATTGCTGGGAATTGATGCCATCCAAGGGCCTCCGGAGCGTCTGCGATAGACGTTTGACGCGCCGGTCATCATTGTCCTCCTTACAGGACGACAGGCAAAGTATCGATGCGCGTTAATCGCACGCGCGTGCGAAATCAATCTTGATTAGGATTCGAAACGGTTTCTTAAGCAGCCTCATTGTTCGGTGCGGTTTCGGCCCGCATGCTTTGCGCGATAGAGGGCGTTGTCTGCGGCGCGCAGCAGATCAGAGGGAGCGCCGATGTGCTGACCTTCATGTGTGGCTACGCCTATGCTGATGGTGATGTAACCGAGTTCGGTCTGAGTGTGAGGGAGTTTCAACGCTTCGACATTGGTGCGGATCCGTTCCGCTGTTTGCCATGCGCTTTCAGCATTGGTTTCGGGCAGAAGGACTGTGAACTCTTCACCGCCGAGACGCGCGGCAATATCGGTAGCTTGCCGCAACGATCTTTGAAGCGAGGCAGAGATGAGACGCAGGCATTCGTCTCCGTGGGCGTGGCCGTAGTGATCGTTCAGCAACTTGAAGTGATCGATGTCGATCATGAGCAGACTGAACGAAGTGTGAGCTTCATTATTTTTGCGCCACTCGTGATCGAGTGAAAGGTCGAGGCTGCGTCGGTTGGCAAGACCTGTAAGTGCGTCAGTGAGTGAGAGCGTTTCGAGCTGATCTCGAGCTTCCTGAAGGTTTCGTTGGGAATGCATATAGCGTAGCTGCAAGACAGTGACGCGGGTGCCATAGATGAGTGCCGCAAGAACGATGGCGCCAGAGCCGATGTAGAAATGCGTGCGGATGACTGCCAGGCCAAGTGCTATGAGGATGAGCGTGAAGAACACGGGGCTGGCATGGCGAATGAACTGTCCTAAAGGTTGTTGGTCATCCGAAGCGCGCTCTTTTGCTGCTGGCTGTTGGACCGTGAGGACAAGAATAAGAACGAGAAACGGTACGTCGCTGAGGAGAGCAACGTAATCCATAACGCCTTGTAGGATCAGGTCGAGCTGGTTATAGAGGATGGCGAAAAAGCCGTATGTCCAAAGGAAGATGTTCAGCGTGCGGAAGAAGCCACGCATGTCTTCTTTCGAGATGGAGATAAGGCGCAGTGCTGCCGCCAATGCCAGCACTACATTTTCTGTTGCGTAGGCGAATGCAAGAACAGAGTCCGAGATGGGATGTACTGGCTTACCCCAAAAAGGGAATGTAGTGAAGATAAGAAGGTAAGTAAGGGTTGCCGCTACTGAGATCTGAACTGTGTCGAGCCAGACGAAGAGTGGTACGCGTTCCTTTCGCTCCGGTATCGAGATGGCAAGGACGATGGGAACTCCATACAGAAAGTATGGGAGATCCGCATACGATGCTTGTGAAATATCGGAATGCAGAACGACTTCTTCCCACGCTGCGCGCGCGGAACCGCATTCCCACAGAAAGATGGCAGCGCTGAAGAGTTGCCAGTAGAGTCGAGTGTCTGGCGTCGCGCTGCGTGTGCGTGCAATGCAGAAGATGAGTGCAATTGCGACAACGACGATAGAGAAGACATGAGAGATGACCGTGCGTTGCGCGGGGAACAGGGCCAGGGAAACCCCGTGGATCACAAGAAAGCCAAGAGCGAAGGCCAGTCCATGTGATCGCGAAAGATATTCCTGCGTTTCGTTCTTCGTGCTCACTCGATGTCTTCCGCCTCTCGATGAGACGAACAGGTTAGCACTGCCTTCCCAAGGAAACGAATGACACAAAAGAGGATGTAGTCAGCTTACGAATGTGATATCAGATCTCACATCGCAGCCGGATGCTGGGCCTTTCGGCGAGACTTTCTTTGACGCGAGTTCGCGTGTGGCATGGTCTCTGCGCTTCTGTCAGGGGAAGATAGAGATGTGTCAACGCTACGCGGGAAGGAAGAGGCAGGTTTACAAGCAATGACGAAACGCGGCAAGCAAAGCGCAGGCCTCCTTATGTATCGCACGAAGGCGGGTGGTTTCGAGGTCTTCCTTGTTCATCCCGGCGGTCCGTTCTGGGCCAAGAAGGATGCTGGCGCATGGACTGTGCCCAAGGGCGAGATTGAAAATGGTGAGGAGCCACTCGCAACTGCCCAACGAGAGTTTGTGGAAGAGACAGGCTTCACTGCGCAGGGTACTTTCTTTGAACTTGGTTCGGTTACCCAGAAGTCCGGAAAGGTTGTGTTTTCGTGGGCCTTTGAAGGGGATTGCGATCCTGCAGAGCTGAGAAGCAACACGTGCGAGATCGAGTGGCCTCCGCGTTCGAAGCGTCTTGTGAGAATCCCGGAGGTGGATCGTGGTGAATGGTTCACACCATCTGCTGCCAGAACGTATCTCCGTGCGGAACAGCATGCATTTCTATCGCGCCTAGAGGAGAAGCTACGCGAGTAGAGGAAAAGAATCTTCGGTGTTTTCGTCTGCCGTGTCCTCACGTTCGAAATTGCTAAGACCCACACCGACCAGCCGATAAAGTTGCTTCTCCGGCAATTCAACTCTTGCACAAAGTGAGAGTGCGGTGTCTGTTAGCGCTTCGCAACTTGTGATTCGTTCGCGGGACGTGAGGCTTCGTGTGAGCGATTGAAACTCTTTCGTTTTCAGTTTCAGTACTACCGTCTTCGCGCCGCGGGCGTTGGCATTCGACACCTTCCATATCTTTTCGGCAAGACGTTGGATATGAACCTTGCAGGCTTCGAGAGGGATGTCATCGGGGAAGGTATCTTCTGCGGAGATTTGTTTGCGCACGCGATTCGAGACGACAAGGTTGTGATCAATGCCTCGTGCAAGTTCATAAAGGCGTTGCGCATAGCTGCCGAAGGCTTGTTCCAGTGTCGCGATATCCATGGCGTGGATGTCGCCCACGAGCTTAATGCCGACCTCAGCCATACGGGCCTCGGTGACCTTTCCAACACCGGGGATGCGGCCTACAGGCAACGTGAGCAGGAACGATTGTGCTTCGTGTGGTTGAATGACGAACTGGCCGTTCGGCTTTCGCCAGTCGGATGCGATCTTTGCCAGAAACTTGTTGGGTGCGATGCCGGCTGAAGCAGTCAGGTGCAGTTCGTCCCATATCTCCTGACGAATCTTCTTTGCCACCAGCGTTGCTGTTGGCAGTCCTTGCTTGTTCTGCGTTACGTCAAGATAGGCTTCGTCGAGCGAGAGTGGCTCAATGTGGTCTGTGTGTCGCGTGAAGATTTCTCGAACACCTTGAGATGCCGCTTTGTATCGCGTGAAGTCAGGTGGGATAAAGATTGCATGGGGGCATAGCCGTTCGGCACTTACTGCGGGCATTGCGGATCGAACGCCGAACTTTCTAGCTTCATACGACGCAGCGCAAACGACGGAACGTTTTCCCTTCCATGCAACCACAACGGGACGGCCACGCAGATTCGGATCATCACGCTGCTCGACGGATGCATAGAACGCGTCCATGTCCACATGAACGATCTTGCGGTGTCCGAGCAAGGTGATCTGTTCGTCAATCATGACAATGCCTGTGTGTGCCGTCGCCAATGGTAAAGATGCGGTATCTCAATGCTTTGCCAGCTGTGTGCGTCCTGGTGGAAGCCCTGAGGGTATTCTTCCATATTCGCCGTGTGTTCGCCTAGTAGTATTCGGGCTTCGTCGCGTTGATGCGCTTTTTCGAACCCATTCATAGTCGTGCAGAACCACATAGTCAATGCATGTAGTGCCACCATCGGTTGCTGTGTGGTGACCACTATAGGTTTTGACTTTCTTTCTTCATAGGCTTGCGAAGCGACGTTTAGTTAGCAAATACACGCGACGCAAAAGTGAGGTTGCACCTATGAAATCTTTGAGAAAGTTATGTACGCTAGCCGCGCTTGTGTCGTCAGTCGGAGTATTTGCTCAGACTGCACAGGTCGCTGGCGTTACGCCAACCGCCAATGTCCGGAACCGTGCGACGGTTTCGTTTCCGTCCGCAACTCCGGGCTCCAATCTGCAATCGGCGACTATCCAGTTTCCACAGGGGACACGCACAGAAACAGTAAAGGTAAAACTCAACGGCAAGGATGTTAGTGCGAAATTTTCTGCGACTCCTTGTTCCGGTAAGTTGTGCCTGACCGCGCAGCTTGGTTCGGACGATGGTGTTATCGACGGAAATAACACGCTCTTTGCTACCGCAAAGAATCAGGACGGAACTGCTTCCAGTACACGTACGCATTTTGTTAGTGGTGCAGCGTCAGCCACGTCGCAAGGGTTGCACGCGTTGGCTGTCAGTGCTGATGTCACGGCATCGAGCCTGCCTACCTATAGCAGCTTCCTTCCGCCTTCGATTACGTTCTATACACTCGTATCGGGTGGTCCTGGGGCCAGCCAGAACTGGTTCCAGCTTGGTACCAAGTCCAGCTCCGTTCTGGCTTCGGGAAGCTGCGCTAGTTCGAGCATGTACAGCGTCATTCTGGTGGATCGCCGGACGCTTACGCAGTCAGGCTCGTCGCAGTGCTACAACGATGGCGTTTCACTGTCTTCGGCACTCGAGAATCTGGCAAGCCAGACTCCGGTTGCAAACGACCTGGTGATTGTGGGTACGAACTACGGTCAGAACACGGATGCGGCGAACGGTATGGCCCAACTCAACACCAGCGCAATTGGCGGACGCGCTTACAACTGCGCTCCCTCCAACTCGGGTAGCACCTGTACAGGTGGTCCGCTCGGGACTTCCAATGATGTGCCCCAGGGATATCTAGCCATCGGCGTGCTGAATGGTAAGCCTGGATCGGCTTTCGAGTACTACAAGACCAATGGCAGTCCAATACCGAATACGTTTGCCACTGGCATGTTGATGCAGGACGCGAATGGAAACTACAACTTCCAGTCGTCGAACAACGTGGAATACACGGTCCAGCCGGGAACAGCGCAGCAGAGCGCGCAGATCAAGATCATCAATGCGCCCAGCCTGCCGGGACAGACTGCTGTCTATACTCCGCCCACAGGCACCAATGGCTTTTGGGTCCTGGTTATGGATCGTGGGAGCTTGTCGACTTCCACCGCGTGTTCGGGCAGCGGCAGTGGACAAAACGTTACCTTCGCGAACTGCGGTATTTTCTATCCACTCGGTGCGAATGGCGGAAACGCCACCATGATTAACGCCATGGCGCAAACACTTCAGTCTGTGCGGAGCGATCAAGTCGTGTTTCTGACAACTGTAGGAACCGCTGGCTGGGGCGATGCGACGACCATGGCGAGCGATAACAACACACCAAACAACACGATTGAACTAGCGAATGCGTTGGGATCACTGGGCATTCCGGATAAGTCCATCCTCTATACCGGCGCGACCAATTCGACTTATACGTTTGTCGCCAGCCCTGCCTTTGGCAATCCGATCTCTGGACATGATGTGCTGTCCTCTTCCTACTTCACACAACAGGGACACAGTGGCTATGTACACGGCACGCTTGCGCGCGATAGCTATGGTTTGTATGAACCGGCACATACGGAACAGCAGCAGGCCACTACTGATACAGCGGATCTGCAGTTGGGTTTGATCAACTCGCAACAGCCGCAGGAATGGCCTGAGTTTGTTACTGCGCTTGCGACAGGAAACACCCTGACAGGTCAGACGCAGGCATACCAGTACCTGAGCTATTACCTGCTGAATCAGTGGTACGTGGCAGGGCAGTTGAACAGCAGCGGCGCTCCTCAGCCGGGTGTAACTGGAACCTATGCGTATGACATTCACTACTTCTTCACGGGATCGTTGAACACCCTTTTGGACTATCACACTTACGACCCAACGAATGCTGTATACCCAGGTGCATCGTGGACCTCTCCGGATGGAACCACGCTGAGCTTCACACAGCAGGAATTCAATTCGGTGAAGTATCAGCTTCACAACGAGATTGTTGACCTGACGAACGTACTGACTTACTTCGTGACTGGTTCCACCAATCTGAAGGACCTTGTCGCCGCAGGCAATGCGAACGCTGCGCTGAGCCTGATTCAGGCGTCCAGCGATATTCAGGCAAATCTGGAAGCAAGCCAGATTCAAGCGCAGACCACCACACCGGCGACGCTGAGCCCGTGGCACATCATGCACATGGTCGCCTCAGATGTGAGTCCTTATGTTTCATTCGCGACCGATGGGGTTGTGAACCCGGACGACATTGCCTTAGCAAACAAGGCAATTGGTTTCGTGAGTGATCTATTCTCTGCAGCCGGTAGCACTGGCGGCGGACTCAGCAGCGGCGATACCTCCGCACAAAAGGAAATCCCTCGGCTGGACTATCGTTTGGATACAACGATCGGCAATATCGCGGGGGCGGATCTGCAGGGCCAGTTCCTGGCGGGATTTGATTCCACGCTGGATTCCATTACCGGCGACTGGGGCAAGCTGAACGCATTGGGCGGTCAAAGCATCACTCAGTCTCCGCTCTTTGCACCCACGCAGGCGACACAGAACCAAGTGATTCAGATGATCACAAAGGCTTCACAGAAGAGCCTGTATGTCTCGCTTATTCCGCAGATTTATCAGGCGCAGAAGTGGGGCATGTATGGCCAGACATCGACTGCTGATATGGGATACACCGCAAACGGCGATACGAATTCTTGCAAGGCGTTCTACGACAACACAACAACACCGTGGGTGGCCGTGTGGTATCCCACCTATGGTGGCACGTCCTACTGGGAGTCCTGGAAGACAGCGAACAACAACCCGGACTTCCCCTTCAAATACGTCTACAACGCGCCTTTCTACGATTGGTATGTTCTTTCGCTTCCGTTCACCAGTCAGGGGGGTAGTGGTGCACGAGCAACAGCAATGGACGCGAATATGTCGAACATCCTCTTCGGCAACAGTTCAAACTCTGTGAACTTTGTACGCGACGAGTTTGTGGCCGGAGGCGGTCCGATGAACGTCCGCATCACCGACGGTGGAAACTCCGAGTTTGATCTAGCGTTCGAGTGGGACAGCGATAATCCGATCAATAAGAACTTTTCCCCCGATACGAATGCCATCGGTATTCATACCGCAAACGTTTGCTCTGTCTCGCAGTTCAATGGCGTGAGCGCAACGGCACCGACGTCGCAGGATACGGTGACGACACTCACGGTTCCGGGAAGCTCCGTGCTGGGCATAGACGTAACCTACAGCGCGAAGATCACAAAGACGATTGGCACTGGAGTCCCGGCTGGCTTTGTGGAGTTTCGCGACAACGACAAGACTGTGGCAAACGTTGCGTTGGATGGAACCGGTAATGCCAGCTATACAGCGAAAGGTTTGTCGCTGGGCACCCATGGCATTTCGGCCTATTACCTTCCGAGCGACGGTAGTCAGCCTTCCAATTCAGCGGCAAGCTCGCTGATGGTTTATGCCAACACACCGGACATGATCCTTGGGCTGTCGCAGTCCTCGCTGAATGTGACCTACGGCACAACCTCTTCAGCGGTCACCCTGAAGCTGCTGTCATTGTCCGGTATGGCAGGAACTGTGAACTATGCCTGCTCAGGGTTGCCTGCAGGTATGACGTGCAGCTTCTCGCCTGCGAGCAACACGGTCACTGACGGCGGGACGGCAAGCACAACGTTCACTATCTCGGGAAGCGTTCTCACGACCACTTCCGGATTTAGCTCGGTGAAAGGATGGGCGATTGTGTTGATGTCAGTGCCGCTCTTGCTTGTGGCGACGCAGCGCAAAACAGCAACCCGAGGACGGCTGTTGTGCTCGCTGCTTCTGATGATGGTTGCCGCGGGTAGCCTGACGGGATGCGGTGGTAATTCGACTCCTGGTTCGCCCACGCTGAAAGATACGGGAACAAAGACCGTGTTGATCACTGCAACGGCGGGTAGCGTGACGAGAGCTGTACCGTTAACCGTTACCGTCCAGTAGCCTGAGGAACTCTGTCAGCCAGTAGAGAGATGAAGAATCTCTTTACTGGCTACGACAGGGAATCGGGGTCAGCTTCTGAATCTTATGCAGTTCGTTGATGCGTGGCTGTGCTGTTGACCTGGTTTTGCTCTGCGTAGCGGTGCGCACAAGAAGGGCAAGCATGCAGATGGTGGTTGTAAGCAAGAAATTCCGGGCTTACACCAATTGGTGAAAGGCTGGCCTTGTGAAGAGCGGCTGAAGCGCGGCTAGCAAGATAGAGTGCTTTGCCTTCCTCGCAGACTGCGGCGTAGTGAACGGTCGAAAACATGTTGAGCAGCATGCACCTTACCTGTGGCAATTGGGAATAGCATCGGGTTGCACATCTTGATTCAGCGTGACGCAAAACAGGAACGCATCTGCGTTTGATATGCAGGACAGGAGTCGTATGCGCAGAATTACGTGCGCATCGAAAAGATGACGCAAGCCTTATGCGTGTGCCGCCATTTCGCGATTCTGCGCAGCGCCAAGGCCCAGCGGAATGCGTGTGCTTTTCAGTTGGTACTGGTCAATTTTGTAGAGAAGCGCGCGATAACTGATGCGCAAGGCCAGTGCCGCCTGGCGACGATTCCACCGTGCGTCTTCGAGAGCCCGTTGAATCAGGCGGCTCTCTGTCTGATCCTTGAAGTCCCGGACAATCGACCGCATCTCATTTACGTTGCTTGTCCGTTGCGGTGCGGTGGCAGGAGGTACAGGGGCACAGGAGACTCGGCCGAGTATCTTGCTTTCGATGTCCGCGATGGACGATTCATGCCCCTTCAAGACCTGCATGCGGGTCACGGCGTTTCCAAGTTCGCGCAGATTGCCCGGCCATTGATACTCCTGCAGCACAGACATCATGTGAGGCGAGACATAGACAGGCTCCTGGTGTAAAGCAGCCGACTGCCGCTTGATCATCTCTTCCACCAGGTAGGGGATTTCTTCGAGTCGCTCCCGGAGCGGTGGGACCTCGATGGTGAAAGCGTTGATGCGGTAGTACAGATCTTCCCGGAAGAGCTTGTCTGCGATCGCGCTCTCAATGTTGACGTTCGTCGCTGCGATCACGCGGACATCGGCCTGGGAGACGCTTCTGGCTCCAAGACGGGAGTACCGACCGTCCTGCAGCACATGCAACAGTTTTGCCTGCATCGCTGCGCTCATCTCACCAATTTCGTCCAGCAGGATCGTGCCCTTGTCCGCCTGTTCGAACTTTCCGGGCTTGGCCTTTACCGCACCCGTAAACGCTCCAGCCTCATAGCCGAACAGCTCACTTTCGAGCAAGTCCGACGGCAGCGCCGCGCAGTTGACTGAGCAAAACGGCTGGGCTGCTCGCCGCGAACGCTTATGCAGCAGATTGGCAATCACGTCTTTGCCGACGCCGCTTTCACCCAGGATGAGTACGGGTACATTCACCGCAGCCAGAAGACAGACGTTTTCATAGATACGCCACATTGCCGGACTCGCCGTCAGGAAGTACCGATTGTTCGCAATGTCTTCGATATGGAAGTGTGTGGGCTTGGCACTGTATGGCGTTTCGTCTCGAGACAGAGCGAATCCTTCCGGCAACTCTTGAATATCTGTCAGAAACTCTTCAAGTTCGGGGGGCTGAACTGGAGTCTTCAGTGTCTGGTGGATGCCTAAGCGTTCAGCGACCTCTTTCCAGGGGCTCATGCCCATGGGCAAAGCCATCCAGATCCTGTCTTTTCCGACAAGTCGTACCAGTTTCGAGAGAGACGCTTCGTCACACGGTGGCCGCGAAGAAACGTCGACGACGACTGCGTCTGGCGTTTCATTCGCGGCCACCACCCGGGGGAGGGTCCCGAAGGTCACAGCTTCATGGCCTTCAAAAGTGAGTGCAGCAACCACAGCATGGAGGAAGGGAGTAGAGGAGCTAATAACGGCAACTGTACGTGTCTTTGGCATACTGAATCCTTGGCTTAACCTTGTGCAGGAAATCAACGATTTAGAGCAAACGGACCCCGTTACCCGATGGGAAAGGGAATCAGGAAATCAATGTCACAGAAAGCGCAGTCGTACAGGTGAAGCGGTTACTTGCGATCTGGGCGATCGTTGGTAACAGCTACAACGTCGGCACCATATTGGCCAGACGTGTTCAGCACAGAAGCGGCGGCAGAAGCCATTGGAATCGTGGCGAATGCGTTCGACCGCGTCTGGGCAAGCAGAGAGAACGGCAGGAACACTAACACTTTCAAGAGGAAGAGGCCTACTCGAAGGACTGTCTTTCGGCGAATGTGAACAGACTGCAAGAACACGGCTGACTCCTGGGATACTTGAGGGACCTTTCTTCCGCCCTCACCCCCTAATGCGGGAATCGTGCACAGATCGTGCCAATGTTTTTTGGATAATCTGATATATCAGTGGAGAGCGCTAAGCGAGACCGGTTATACTCGGGCCATTCGACACTGAAGTGACTTTCCTGGGGACTTCGTATGTTGGGTTCACTCAATCCGATCTCTGAGCCACAACGCGTTACGCAGTTATTGCGGCGCGCTCAGGCAGGCGACGCAGAAGCTGCTTCAGCTCTGATGCCGCTTGTCTACCGTGAGCTCCATGCGCTTGCGGAGCGCAAGATGAGGTTTGAGCGCCCCAATCACACGCTTCAACCTACCGTTCTGGTGAACGAGGCCTATTTACAGCTTCTGAAGCTGGATAACGTCGATTGCCAGAACAGGGCCCATTTCTTCGCCCTAGCATCCAACATCATGCGCCGTGTGCTGGTCGATCACGCACGGTCTGCAAATGCGGCGAAGCGGCCAGGCGCCCATCAGCAGGTCACGCTGACTTCGCAGGTGCGAGTGGCAGCGCAGCCGATTGACATCCTGGCGCTGAACAATGCCCTGGAGGAGCTTGCTGCCTTCGATAAGCGACAGGCGCAAGTTGTAGAGATGCGTTTTTTCGCCGGACTCTCGTTTGAAGAGATCGCGGAGTCGCTTGATATTTCCGTCCGGACCGCGAAACGTGATTGGTCCATCGCAAGAGCGTGGTTGCACGGAGAACTCGTGCCAAGACGCAACGCGCCCTATGGATGCTGAACGCTGGGGACGTGTTAAGCAGGTTTTTGATCTAGCGGCGGACGCTCCCCCAGCGCAGCAGCGTTCCATCGTGGAAAGTTCGTGCTCTGGAGACCCCGATCTTATTGCCGAAGTCTTGCGTCTGTTGGAATCGAACGCTTCCGCCGGCGATTTTCTTGAAGACGCCGCGGGTGATCTCCATGCTTACCTTCAACCTGAGAATCGTCTCCCACGCTTCGACGAGGGAGATGTCCTGGCGCGCCGATTTGAGATCAGGCGATTCATTAACTCCGGCGGCATGGGCGAGGTGTATGAGGCCTGGGACCGGGAGTTGAATCAGGAAGTGGCCGTCAAAACTATCCTGCCTTACATCGCGGTCCATGCTGAGGTCATCGAGCGGTTCAAGCAGGAAGTACGTCACACACGCGAAATCTCCCACCCCAATATCTGCCGTGTCCACGAACTCTTTCTGCATGACGAAGCGGGCGAGGGGCCGACCTGGTTCCTGAGTATGGAGCTGCTCCAGGGGCCCACGCTGCTCGAGAAAATTCGATTGGACGGACGGCTTGCCCCTGAGCTGGGTGTACTTGTTGCATCACAGCTCCTCTCGGGAATTGAAGCTGCGCACGCGCAAGGGCTTACCCACCGGGATTTCAAAAGCAGCAATGTGATTCTGGTCGACGCGGAAAACGGGCATACCCGTGCCGTGATCACGGATTTCGGTTTATCCCTCCGCATCCCGCCGGGAGAAGCCTCGGTGGACGCGGTGCGCGGTATGGGCACACCCGGGTACATGGCGCCGGAGCAGGAGGAGCAGGGACGGGTAAGCCCTCTCGCAGACCAATATGCTCTGGGCGTTGTCCTGTACGAGATGATGGCCGGTTCGCTTCCGCAGCCGACAACAATCGGAGGAGCCGCTCGAAGTAAAGCCGCGAAACAGGGTTACCCTGCCCGCTGGGACGGAGTCATTCGACGCTGCATGCAGCGCAATCCGGAGGACCGGTTCGAGGATATCGCTGCGGTACGGAAAGCACTCCTGCTACCCGCCTGGAGAAGGCATCCGCGCTTACTTGCAATTGCCTCGATTGCGCTGGTTACGGTTGGAGGCGTGTTCCTGCTGCGGGCGGTACGCGCACCCAAGGCGGAACCTTGCCAGATCTGCGAGGTGAGGCAACTCACTCCTGACACCGATGAGTCGGAGAGTCCCTCGCTCTCGCGCGACGGGAAGTACCTTGCGTATTCGTCCGATCAGGCGGAGAGTGGGAATCTTGACATCTTCGTCCAGCCACTACCATCGGGGACTCTTCGCCGCATCACCCATGATCGCTCGCGTGAGGGTGATCCCAGCATTTCTCCGGACGGAAGTATCGTCGCCTATCGTTCCGAGCGGAACGGAGGAGGCATCTATATCGCAAGCGTGCAGGACCCCGAGGAGGCCACGCTGCTCGTACCGCGCGGGAGGAATCCAGCAATCTCTCCCGATGGCCAACGGTTGTTGTATTGGACCGGAGACCCGGATCAGAGCAATCTTTCCGGAAAGCTGTACGTGATGTCTCTCACAGGCGGAGTACCAGTGCAGCTTGCTCCCATGTTTCTCGATGCGCGATTCCCTGTTTGGAGCACAGACGGCACTTCTGTCTTATTTGGTGGCTGCGCAGGACACGATCAGTCGCCGCAAGGCTGCTACGACTGGTGGACCATGAAGATCGACAATGGTGTGCCTCACGCCACCAATGCTTTCGCAAAATTACGGTCGGTCAAAATTCTTCCCAGCAGGCTCAACTCCGTCAATTGGATTGGAGACAGCCTAATCTTCAGCGCCGTCGGTGACTCGCGTCGTTCAAGCCTCTTCTCGCTTAAGTTGGATACAAACTCACTGGAAGCGACTGATCAGATGAAATGGCTGCTCAATGAAAACGCAGCAGATCTGGATCCCTCGGTTTCCTCTCATGAAGATATTGCGTTTACGAGAACATCAGGTGCACTGCATATCTGGCGTATCACGGGCGCAGGAAAAGGACAGAGACACGAGCTCGAAAAAATAACGCAGGATGCTGATGTGGACGGTACCCCTTTTGTAGCTGAAGGGGGCCGTGTCGTTGTCTACGAAAGGGGACGAAAGAGGGAACGGCAAATTCTGCTACGAGATATGACGAGCGGCAAAGAGACGACGCTTATTGATTCCGGAACATCGGTATTGTCCCCGATCATAGATAGCGCACAAAAGTGGATCGCCTACTGGCAAATCGAAAATGACGGCAGAAGCGCTATCTACGCGGGACAGCTTGGTGGAACCATGAAGCGAGTCTGCGTGAATTGCATGGAGCCGATGGGATGGTTTCAACACGATAAAAAGTTCTTTTTTCGTGATGAGGCGCACGGTACGGTCAATATGATGGATGTTCTCAGCGGCACTCAAAAGATCATCTTGCAGGCCTCTGATCGATCGATTGGAGACGTAAGTTGGTCTTCGGAGAGCGGTCTCCTTCTGTTCACGGAGTCGCGAAGTGATCGCAAGCAGATATATGCGGTCCACTTGAACCCACAAACGGGAGAGGCTGACCCCACGTGGCTTCTCATCCCCACCGGCGCCGGTACACCATGGCATCCTCGCTGGTCCGGAGATGGCAAGACGATTTTCTATGTTTCTAATAGTGACGGATTTTCTTGTGTGTACGGTCTTTCATTTATTGCTTCCACGAGAAAGTTTGGTGTTCCCTTTGACGTCGCACACTTCCACAAGCAACGAGCCTCTATCGATAATGTCCTGCCTCGTGCGTTCAATATGTCGGTTGCAGGCGAAACAATTTATTTGAACCTTGGTGAACAGAGTTCTACAATCCAACTCGGAAAGCTAGTAAATCACCCATAACCGATCTCGCCGGAGCGGTCTCCAATGGTTGTTCCGGGCAGAAGTCGGGAAGATAACGAGGCAACATGGCACGTGTTCCTGGTTCGTCCCCCTCTCCGAAAAAGGCTCCCAAGGTAAGCAAGGCTTCCTCAGCATCTTCGCCTACGAAAAGTTCAGCGTCAGCGAAAGCCACGAAGCCTCAACCCAGCCGAACACATGGGCCATCGCCCACAGTCTTGAAGCAGGAATCCCTGCAAGTGAAAATTCCCTATACAGAAGAGGGAAAGGCTTTTCTCGCGAAACTTCACGAACTGCTGAAAACGAGCGAACTTCCGTTCAAACAGGTATGCCCGCCAACCAAGTCAAAGTCAAAGTCAAAAACTGACCTAAAGGCTTCCGAAAGTGGTGGCACCACGTACGCTCTCGAAATGCGCATTGAACAGGAAGGATTTCCCCCGTTTTAGCGCGATTCCCATTCGGGAGGTGGAGACGCGCCAATGCACTTCGCACTTGTTACGGCACCCACGATCACTGAGTTTCGAACACAGGAAGAGATTGCGAGCAGGGCAGTGCAGCAGGCTGCTCTGCAGCCGCAACTTGGCATTCTGAGTGTTGCGGCGGTTCTTGAAGCAGAGGGCGATTGCCCTCACGTCTTTGACGTCAACGCAGAATACCTTCGCTTCGCCACTGCCGTGGGTACGGGCCGGATTGATGAGTTCGCTCATCATCTGGCCGACACAGTCGTGCGTGCCAACGCTGATGTCTACGGCTTCAGTTCGATCTGCAGCACATTCCCGCTGAGCCTGAGAGTCGCTCGTGCGATCAAAGAGATTCGTCCCTACTCGACCATCCTGTTTGGTGGCCCACAGGCTTCTGTTGTCGATGAGAAGGTCATTGGCAGCTTTCCATTCGTTGACTTCATTCTTCGCGGCGAAGCAGAAAAATCTCTTCCCATCCTGCTACGGGAACTGCAGGGTGATTATCAATTCGCACAAGTGCCCGGACTCACATTCCGCGACGGGCAAACAGTGCGGCGAACACCCAACGCGCCTGTTATCGAGGATCTGGACTCCCTGCCACCGCCGTCGTATCACCTCAGCAGCTATCTGCATGGTGCAAAATCCGCGTCGATTGAGCTTGGACGGGGATGCCCTTTCTCGTGCACATTTTGTTCCACGAATGATTTCTTTCGGAGACGCTTTCGGCTTCGGTCGCCAGATCGCGTGCTAGCAGAGATGCGTTCCATCGCTACGACCTACGGCATCCGTCACTTCGAACTTGTTCACGACATGTTCACAGTGGATCGAAAGCGGGTGGTCGCATTCTGCGAAGCGATGCAGGCTTCAGGAGAAGACTTTACGTGGGATTGCAGCGCGCGCACCGATTGCATTGATGAGGAACTGCTGCAGCAAATGAGTGCGAGCGGATGCCGCGGCCTCTTCTTCGGCATCGAATCCGGCTCAGTACGCATGCAGCGCATCATCGACAAGGATCTTGATCCGACCCGCGCGCAGGAGATGCTCAGGGTTAGCGAACAACTTGGGATTCGCACAACGGCCTCGCTCATCACCGGCTTTCCGGAAGAAGAGTGGAGCGATGTTCGAGACACGCTGAAGATCTATATGCAGTCGGCACGTTGTTCGCTGTCGCACCCACAGATCAACCTGCTCGCCCCGCTTGCGGGTACGCCACTTCATACCAATCACGCACACGAACTCGTACTCGAAGATCACTGCTCAGACATGTCCCATCAAGGACTCGGAAGCTCGGAGCAGGATCTCGAATTGATCCGGGCATATCCGCAAATCTTCCCCAATTTTTATATGATTCCGTCTCCCGCTCTCGATCGGGAAATCCTGTTTGAACTGCGCGAATTTCTGGGAATGTCCGTGGAGCATTTCCGTTGGTTGTTATGCGCAATCGCACAGGTGGAAGATATCTTGAAGTTCCACGAGTCATGGCAAGCGTGGCGTCTGTCACATTGTGGCCCCATGACAAAGTCTGATTTACGTCGCTACTACGCCAGCCACAACTGCCGCTCAGACTTCCTCGAATTCGTCAGTACATCCTTTGCGCACCGCAACGATGTGATCATGACGCTGGTGCAAGTGCAGCAAGCGCTGAGTCTCTCAAGCGCAACGGACGCAGATGCAGCCACGCCATTCGCCCCATCCTCATCCGACAAAGAGCCTGAAGCCGCGTACCTGGCACCAGGAGTTACGTTGCTTGACCTGGGCTTTGATCTGGATGCGTTGATTCGGAGTCTGAGGGAAGGTTCTCCATCGCATCCTGAGTGCGGCCGCTCTTACTACGCGACTCGAATAAGCTCCGGGGGCGGCGCCAAATTGGTGCGCATATCGCCGTTTCTTTCCGATGCCCTTCGCGTGGGAATGGCAGGCAGCGATCTCGACTTGCAGCGCTATGTCGCAAGGGCACTCCAAATCTCAGATGAAGAAGCGGTTGAAGGCACCACGCGGGCGCTGAAGAGTTCCTTACTGCAGGATCGATGGATCGTAGCCGGCACCGTCACTGGCTGAGCCGGCTGCTCTTGGCAGCCTGAGATACGAATGACCTTATAGGACGCGGCAACCGTGTCGCTCCGGTGTGTCCCACAAGATTCTTCACAATCGCTTCATTTTTTGGAACCAGACAGCCTCCCACATGCGTATTCACATGCGAACCCATCGCTGAGAGGCCCCATGTTCCAAGATTTGCGCGACGCGCTACGCCAGCTTCGGAAGGCTCCAGGATTCACTACGACCGTTATCTTGACGCTCGCCCTGGGGATTGGGGCCACGACCGCGATCTTCACCCTCGTTCACCAAGTCATGCTCAAGTCGCTCCCCGTGACCAAACCGGAGGAGCTTTGGCGTATTGGCGACAAGATCCGCTGCTGCAACTGGGGTGGCTATACCCAGGGCGACGACAATAATTTCTCGCTCTTTTCCTGGGAAGCTTATAACTACTTCCGCGGCCACAGCCCGGAGTTCTCAGACCTTGCCGCATTGCAAGCCGGGAACGCCCAGCTCGGTGTCCGGCGCGCGGGAGCCCACACTCCTGTCGACACGCGCAATGGCCAGTACGTCTCTGGAAACTTCTTCCGGACCTTCGGTATCCAGCCCTGGATCGGCCGCCTCCTTACCGATTCCGATGACAAAGAGGGTGCACCGCTTGTCGCGGTCATGAGTTATCGCGTCTGGCAGCAGAAATATGGTGCTGATCCGTCCGTTGTTGGATCCACCTTCCAGGTCAACGGCTACGCCTTCACCATCATTGGCGTGGCCCCGCCTGGTTTCTATGGCGCGCGACTCTCCGGCTGGGGTATGCCCGATTTCTGGCTGCCAATCGCTTCGGAACAGGCGCTTCCCGGGACTCAGGCACGTATGAAGAAACCGCGGGCTGCCTATCTGGACATCATCGGGCGTGTTCGACCCGGTGTTGATTCGCATCAACTGGAAGCCAGACTCCGCGTTGAACTCCATGAATGGCTCGCCAGCCATGTGCCCGAGATGGAACCGGGTGAGTTGCAGCTTTGGCAGAAGCAGACAGTTCATCTCATTCCGGGTGGAGATGGCGTTACCTCCATGCGAGCCGATTACAAAGATGGTCTCAAGCTTCTCTTTATTGCTGCGAGCTGCGTGCTTCTTGTGGCTTGTGGCAACCTCGCCAATCTCATGCTTGCCCGCGGCCTGAAGGATCGTGCGCAGATCGCTATCCGCATTGCCATGGGAGCTTCTCGCGCACGCCTCATTCGTAAGGCTCTCGTTGAGACTGTGACACTCGCCGTCATCGGCGGAGTGTGCGGCATCGCCGTCGCCATCTGGGGTGCGCGACTGATCCTCTATCTCGCTGTTCAAATCGGCGGCAGGGACAACTATGTTCCGATCAGCGCTACGCCTTCCTGGCCCGTTCTACTTTTTGCGCTCGGTGTCTCTGTGTTCACGGGGCTACTCTTCGGCGTTGCACCCGCTTGGCTGACATCGCACGCCGATCCCGCCGAAGCACTACGCGGGGCCAACCGTTCTGTTGGGAGCAACCGCTCGGTGACGCAGAAGACGCTTGTTATCGGTCAAGTGGCCATGTCGATTGTCCTGCTTTCCGCCGCCGCGCTGCTCGGTCGAAGCCTGAGCAATCTCAAGAACCAGGATTTTGGATTTGAGCACCGCGGCCGCTACGTCGCGTGGATTAATCCCACGCTTTCCAACCTTAAGCCGGAGCAGATGGAGCCGCTTTATCGGCAGATCAACGAGCGACTCCTTGCTATTCCCGGCGTGCGCTCCGTTGCGCCCGCACTTTACGCGCCTATGACGGGCGACAGTTGGAACGAAGGCATTCGCGTGCAGGGGCAACCCGAGCCTGATCCCAAATCAGACTCCAGCGCCGGCTGGGCTCGTATCACTCCCAGCTTCTTTGACACTCTCGGCGCAAAGATGGCTCTTGGCCGCGCTTTCACAGAGGAGGATACCGCTACTACCCGCCACGTTGCCGTCGTCAACCAGGCCTTTGCCAACCGCTTTCTCAAGGGGCAAAACCCTATTGGCCAGCACTTCGGCGAGGACCGCCTTAAATACTCCGGGACATTCGAGATCGTTGGCGTTGCCCGCGATATCCGTTACATGACGTGGGGCTATAAAGAGCCAGTCCGTCCCATGTTCTGGGTTCCAGAGGCGCAGGCCGTGCAATACGACGATCCCAACTTCACCGATGGCGACCGCTGGTCTCATTACCTCTACAACATAGTTCTCTGGGCGCCCAACAATCCGCCCGCCCTGGAAGAGAACGTCCGCAAAGCTCTTGCCAGCGTGAATTCTGAACTCGTGCTCAACGGAGTCGATCCTTATACCTCGGTCGTCAACGCCGACTTTCAGCAACAGAACATGATCGCCACACTCACCACACTGTTCGGCATTCTCGGCCTACTACTCGCCGCCATTGGACTGTACGGAGTGATGTCCTACATCGTGGAACAACGTACCAGCGAAATTGGTCTTCGTATGGCTGTTGGTGCGAACCGTTCCGACATTGTTCGCATGATTCTGCGCGGCTCCATGTGGCAGATCATCATCGGCCTGGGGATTGGTATCCCTCTTGCCATCCTTGCCGGCAAACTCCTCAAGGATCAGCTTTTCAACGTCCATCCCTGGGACCCGATCATGCTTGCCTCGGCGGCTCTCCTTCTATCCGTTTCTGCATTCTTAGCTTCAGCTCTTCCCGCGCGCCGAGCTGCAGGGGTTGATCCGATGATTGCCCTCCGCAACGAAGGCTAGTCTGCAGAGCTATAAGAATGGCAGCGATGCTCTCATTCAAGAGTGAGAGCATCGCTGTGCACTATCTGGACGTGTGGAGAAACTTGAAACTCTCAGGGGAGAAGGAATCGGTGCCCTGTGTAGTCTCAATCTGGAAGCCTCCGTCCGCTGTCGTTCTTAACTTCGCCGCCGGATTGCCCGCGGATGATGTCTGGCCTGATGTGGTCAGAAGCGTGGCAAATGTAACGGAAGTACCGACTCTGCGGGCAATCACGAAAGGCACAGATCCTGACTCTCTGCTTGGAGCAGAGCCGGTGAAGACTTCGGTTGCGGGGGCACCGAGCATCTGCAATGTGAGTTGTGCGTGAGCTATCTCAGTCGATGGATGCCGCGGTGCGGAGTCATAGGTGGCGGGAGTGCTGTTTGATTCACCGTTGGCTGCTGATGGCTGGCGTTCGGCGACGAAGCGCAGGCCGATATCGGCCGCTGTTTCGCCATGCATCACGTTCAGGAGCCGCTGATAGCCGTTGGTTGTGCTGAAGCTGTATGGCTTCATCTCCACTGAGCTGGTCATGGTTTCAGTGCCAACGTTGTGATACGCCCAATCGAAGGTGTGAGGCTTGCCATCCTTTGATTGGCAACGATCGATGATGAGGATGTAGCCAGAAGTGAGAAGGATCGTTCGTTGCAGACTCGCTTCGGTGTATACCGGGCCTGCATCTGCGCGAACGGCAGTCCAGCCATCTCCAACGTGCCAGTCCATCAGCTTGCCGGTGGCTTGTGCCTGTCGCTGTCCGTCGACGGAGATGGTGTTGTGCGCGATGGTCATCGCATCCCATTCCTTGTGAATAGGCAAACCGTAGAAGTGCGTGCCGGGATCTTCGGCGAGCGTAATGCCGTGAGAGAACAACACGAAGTTCAGCTTGTCGTAGTGGCCGTGTCCTCCGCCGTGCGGACCGAACTTCATGATGGCTGTCAGATCGCTTGTCGATGAGCGCAAGGTTGCATAACCAGCTTCTGGGAAGACTGCGCTTGTGAGCCGAGGAGCTGCTGCTTTTGGAAGTTGCGGTGCACCGAAGAAGAAGGCCTCGCGATCACCGCGCGCGCCGTGCTCAATGACGTTGAGAAGAATGGGATCGCGTGTTGCAGCATATGCAACTTCGTAGAGAAACGACTGGCCGTACAGGTCCGGTGAGCCGCTGTCGTTGAAGGCGGGTAAGCTTCCATCTGGTAGAAGCACACCCAATGGGGAATGGAAGAGTGCGAGTAGATTCGGCTCCTGCTTCCACAGATCCATGCCTTTGCGTGATGCCATCTGCGCGGTCATCGTGAGTGCGCGCATGGCATAGAACTGATAGCCCCAGGCACCCTCGGCCCAAAAGCCTTCGTGGACGAAGTGCTGCATCTGATAGCGGAAGCCGATGGGGCCGTCGATGGCCTCGGTGATGAGCGGCTGATCATTCAGCGTGAAGCCGACTGCTGCGGCGCCTGCGTTGATCCACGACTGAATGTTCATCGTGGGTTCCTTGTGAGCTTTCAATACGACAGCGGCAGAGGCACGCAGGACATCGTGTTCGATGCTTTGCTGCTGGGCAACAGTGAGTACGTTCGCATCGCGGATGAGGTCGTATGTCCACGCAATCTTGATGAGCCAGATAGATTCATCGAGCGTTTGCGCATAAGCCATGCCGCCGTTCGGGCCGGGCTTGTTGTTGATGTCATGCAGCGTGTACTTGGGATACACACGCGCGTAATCTTTCAAAATGTTCGCAGCGTTCTGCGCGTACACAGATTTCTTTGTGAACTGGTAGGCGAGCGCAGAAGCTACTGCGGCTTCAGCCAGCGCATCGTTGCGTAGCTGGTAGACGACGTGATCGTACGGGTAGCCGGTAAAGTTCTTGCCAGTATCTGGGCAGATGTTTTGATCGGGTGGGCGAAACTGCAATGGCCGACCGCTTTCAGGACAGGCATACCAATGCAGCCATGCTCCACCTTCAGGCGGTGGTGCAGCGTCGGGCGTCCCAAAGCGCTTCTCGTATGACGAGGGGAAGTCGTCCGCCTCTTTCAGAAGTAGATCCAGACTTGCCTTGGCCCAGGGTTGTTGTTGCGCAAGCTGCTTGCGTGCTGCGATGTCGGATGGGGAGAGGAAGAGGGACTGTGCCTGCGCAATGTGAGACGCACACAAGAGGAATGCAGCGAGAGCAGCGGGCTTGAAGATGCGATGCATGGCAGGACAACCTTACAGCGATAGTTGGGGATGTGGCAGCGTGTGACGGAGATTTCTCTCCGCCACACGCTGGCGATTAGAAGTTGATGCGTGTAACGATCTGCAGGAACCGGTTGGAGACGGAGCCTGTGATGAGACCGAAGGAAGGCGCATTGAAGTATGCGTGTGTCGCGTCCGTGGTCAGGCCGAGAGATGTTCCCGGATTGCCAAGGCTGTTGTGGTTCAACACATTGAAGGCATCCACACGGAAGACGAAGGCAACCTGCTTGTAGACGGGGAAGCTACGCGATACGGACATATCGAGATCGACTTCGCCCGGAGCACGAACGCTGTAACGGCCTACCGTGCCAAGACCCGTTGCCACCACCTGCGTCCGCGCAGCACCCGTGCCAACGAAGACAGGGCCGCTTGGCGTGAGGGGGAAGTCCGATGCGCTTGTCGGCTTGAAGTACTGGATACCCGCGCCATTGCGATACGGTGTGACCTTCAGACGAGTGTCGTCGCCGTTGGGACGCTGGCTGTTGACGCCGGGGAATACGTTCGACTGTGTAATGGTCAATGGCAGGCCAGTGCGACCCGTGAAGATGGGGCTGATCTCGATGTTGCGCGTAAACCACGGGCCGCGTGTCTTATACGAAATCGCCAGCGTGTAGTTGTTGCGCACATCGAAGGATGAGCTGCTGCGTTCCTGCGTGCGGCGGATGGTTGAGTCCGACGGATACTGTCCGGCGTTCAGACCGTTCGCCTGCGAGAAGTTGAAGATACCTGAGCCGTCGTCAATGGTGTGTGACCAGGTGTAGGAGCTTTGCATGGAAAAGCCGCTGCCAAAGCGGCGGCGCGCTGTTACCTGCAAGCTGTTGTAGCTGGAACTGCCAACGTTGTACGAACCGGACAGAGTGCCGAGATTAGGGAACTGGCGCGCATTCTGCGTGGCCACCGTGGTGTTGGCGAAGGCCACTGCCGTTGCCTGGTTGAACGCCGGTAGATTGTCATTCAGATAGAGCGGAAGGTGCACTGCATGGCTTCCGACGTATCCAATTTCAACAACAGTCTCAGCTCCAATCGATTGCTGCACGCTGGCATTCCATTGCTGATTAAGGCTAAGAGGATTGATGCTCTGGTAGCTGATACCGGGCGAGAAGGGATTGGACGGGGATGCTGATGCCAACGCCGCTGCGGGATTGTTGAGATCCTGCACACCGATAAGGGGCATTCCCTGGTTGAGCGTGAAGGGCTGTGCGACACGCGTTCCGAGATTGTTGAACGAGACGGGTACGTCATATCCGGGGAAGGAAACCTGTCCGCCGAGGTTTGACATGATCTGGCCGTAGAAGGTGCCGAAGCCCGCACGCATCACCATCTTGTTGGTGGGTGCGAACGACAGGCCGATACGCGGAGAGAAGTTCAACTTGGCGCTGTTGATATTCAGCGTGCGAGAGGCATTCTTGTTTGCCACAAGCAACACGCCGGTGTGGTTATCAAACCGGCTGTAGCGATCCGTGGCAATGTACATGGGCGATTCGTAGTCATAGCGCACGCCAATGTTGGCTGTGAGCTTTGGCGTAATGCGGAAGTCGTCCTGAACGTATACGCCTATGTTGAAGTTGCGGCGACCCAGCAGTGGCTGCGGGATGGCGTAGTTGGAGGTCTTCACCGAACCCAGAAGGAAGTCTGCCAGGCCGTTGGTCGCCTTACCGCCGGAGCCGGTGATGTCCGTGATGGCTCCGGTAAAGCTGTAGGAGCCCTGGAACGCTGAACCCGTATTGAAGACGTTCACCTGATCCTTACGGAGCAGCGCACCAGCCTTAATGGTGTGCTGACCAATGACCTTGGTGATGGAGCCGTACGGGGTAAAGGTGTTGCTGTAGGTCTGGCTTGTGGAGCCGTTGCCAGCGCCCATGTTGCTGAAGCCGGAGATGCTGACATTGGGCGTTTCCTTGAAGGAATACCGCTGAATAGCGACTGTCTGGGACGGGTCAGTACCGTAGCTGGCGGCTGTGCGCTCTTCCACCCAGCGGTTAAAGCCGAAGCGGATATCCACCACAGTGGTTGGATTGACGGTTGCCGTACCACCCACCACTGCCTGCCAACCCTGATCGCAATTGCAACCGTAGGACGTGGCAAGAATGGGGTTGTTGTATGCCAACTGCGCGATGGTGGCGGCGATCCAGCGGTTTACGCTGCCAAAGAGGCGAACATTATCGCCAATGGAGTGATCGATGCGGGCGGAGTAACGCGGTGCAGTATAAGGCAGTGAGTTCTGGAACGTGTAGTTGTTGGTATAGCGATTGCTGACGCTGTCAAAGGTACCGGTGGTGTTCGGCAGTGGGAGCAGTGATAGATACGCTGCAGCCGTCTTGTCGATGCGGCCTGCTGGAATGATGTTGCCAGCAAATGGCAGGTTGGTGAGCGGGTCGTACACGGTCACAGGCGATGCGGAAAAGTCACCCGAGCGGAAGGCAGCCGAAGGCACGCTCTGCGTTTGCGAAGCGGCAGCTCGCTGCAACGTCTGGTCATAGTTCAGGTAGAAGAACGTCTTGTTCTTGCCGTCGTAGATCTTCGGGATCCAGACGGGTCCGTTGATCACGACACCGAACTGGTTGTAGTTGTTGGCCGGGCGCTTCTGCACGGGGGTCTGCAGCTTATTGCCGAAGGTGTTCGCGTTGAGCACGGCGTTGCGGAACAGCTCGTACACGCTCGCATGGAAACGGCTGGTACCGCTGCGGGTCAGCATGGTGACCACGCCGCCGGAGGTGCGGCCGTATTCGGCTGGGGCGTTCGAGGTGATGACGCGGAACTCGCCGATCATGTCGGGGGAGGGGAGGCGGCTGATCTGGCCAGTGACGCCCTCTACGACCGAATTGCCGTCCAGCAGTGTCTCAGAGTTCAGCGTTCGGCTGCCGTTGATGGAAAGCTGCGCTGAGTTCACATTGGTGGCGCTGCCGCCGTGGACCACGCCGGGCGCAAGCGCGATCAGGTTCGTGATCTCGCGGTTCGGCAGAGGAAGGTTCTGCACATCGCTTGGGCTAATCAGTGTGGAGATCGTCGCATCGCTGCGGTTCAGCTCCTCTGCCTTGGTGGTGACGATGACAGTTTCGCCGACATTGCCCAGAGCGAGGGTGATGGGCAGGTCGACGCGCGAGGCCACGGATAGCTGCACCTGGGTTTCGGTGCGCTGAAAGCCAGGCGCTTCCACCGAAAGGGTGTAGGTTCCCGGAGGCAGCTGGAGGGCGTTATAGACGCCGCGTTCGTCGCTGGTAGCGTGGGCGACTTCTGCCTTGGTCGCTGGATTCGTCAGCGTCAGCTTGGCTCCTGGGACGAAGGCGCCGCTAGGATCGCTGACAGTACCGGAGAGACGGGCAGAGGTATCCTGCGCTACAAGTGACGCGGTAGGAAGAGCAAGAACGGCGGCAATGGCCAAATGCCGGGGACGAAACATATAGGGCGACTCCTTCTGTTGTTCCACGCCTGCTCTGAAGCAGCAGAGTTTGCTACGGCGGCAAGGCTACTTTGGGAACACCGAATACAGTGGAGAGGCCGATCTGCGACTGCCAAGGGCTTAGCCCCGGAAAACATTGTTAATGCAATGTGAAACGTTCACAATAAAGAGGTTATGCATCATGAGCAGGCGTCTGTGTTGGCGTGAAACGGGTTAGAAAATGGGCTTACTGTTGCGGCTGCAGCGTTGCATTCGGTACCGTTGGCTAGCGGCAGAAAAAGCTTCCAGACAGAATGGCGACCGTCCCTCCCCCAATCCGTGACAACAATGACGTTCCTGCGTCCACCTCCATCGTCCCTGTTCAGGGCAGCGAACATCTCCTGCTGGTGGAACGGATTGCGCATAGCGAGGCGTTTCAAAAGTCGCTACGGCTGCCCGCGCTGCTACGGTATCTTGCTGCTTGTACGCTGCAGGGGGACCGTGCGGGCCTGACAGAACAGGCGATTGGGCGCGCGGTATTTGATAAGACCGAGGACTTTAATCCGACCGAGGATAGTTCGGTCCGGGTGTACGTCAGGCAGTTGCGGCTGCGTCTCTACGAGTATTTCCAGTCTGTTGGTGTGAACGAGAGCGCCCTGATCGAGATTCCCAAAGGTGGATACGCTCTCGCATTCCATCCGCGTCACGTACCGTCGGCACTACCGGAGACGGAGGCTGAGCTTCCTGCGGCACTGGCCCTTCCAGCAACCGAGACTGCATCGGATAGCCCGATTGTGAAGCGAAGTCTGCCAGCGTGGTTTCCGTGGGCGCTGGTTGCGGTCCTGGCTGTTGTGGCAATTGCAGGGTGGTTGCGGTCGTATCGTTCTGCGGCTCTCTCTTTGCCGCCGTGGCCTCTGAATCGAGTCGTGGAATCGCAGCGCCCAACCACGGTCGTGCTGGCGGATGCCAGCTATGTGTTGCGCTTGTTGGGGGATCGCCAGTTCACACTGGATGAATATGTCGATCACAAGTACACCAAGGGCCTCATTCCGGAGGATGCCACTCGTGGTGAGATGACGCTGTTCAATTACCTGCAGAATTCGCAGATCACGTCCATGGCGGACGCACGCGCCGCTGCTACCTTCACACTCCTTGCCGGATCGCTGCATGACAAGTTGGTATTCCGGTCCGCCAAGGAAGTGAAGGGCGACACGATGCTGACAGGCAATTTCATCCTGGTGGGCGCGAAGAACTCGAACCCCTGGGTGGAGTTATATGAGCCACGCATGAACTTTCGATTCTTTGAGAGTGGCATTCACGGATCAAGGTACATTGATAACCGCAACCCGAGGCCGGGCGAGCAGCCATTTTACGCTGTGCATGAATCCACGGGCTACTCCGGCGACGATTACGCCACGATTTCTTTGGTGCCGAGTCTGAACGATCAGGGCGCGACCCTGCTGGTGCAAGGGCTCAGACGCGAAGGCACGGAAGCTGCTATCCAGTTTTTGAGCAGTGCAAGTCGTCGCGATCAACTTGAGGCGAAGCTGCGTGCGGCGAACGGCAGCAGGCTGCCCAAGTATTTCGAGGCATTGATTCAATCGCACGCGGTTGCCGGTTCCGCCACCTCGATCGACTGCATCGCTGTTCATCCGCTGCAGCCATAAAAATCTGATTTGCGGAACTGTTATAAGGTTCGGCGACCAAGCTGAATTGCGTTAGCACTGGGCCACGTTAGAAATAAAGGGCGCTCCAGCCGGAGCGCCCTTCGTGGTAAGTGAACGATGTTACTTCACGGTGAGCGTCACGTTCTGCGAACGGCTAATAGAGCCAGTCGTGGCAGTCACAGCGACGGAGTAAGTTCCTGCTGGAGTCATGTTGACTGTAGTTCCTCCACCGGTTCCACCACCGCTGCCGCCGGTTCCACCACCGCTGCCGCCTGTTCCACCTCCGCTGCCGCCGGTTCCTCCGCCACTACCGCCTGTACCACCGCCACTGCTGCCGCTACCACCATTGCTGGAAGATCCACTTCCCGCACCGGCGCATCCAGCGGTGAATATCAGCCCGACGCTGAGGAGGACCAGGCCAATTTGTAGAAGCCTTTCCAAACCTGATCTCCGTCGGGCAGCCGCCCAGAGTCCCCACCCGCCCAAAAGGGCTAGCGATAGGGCTACGCGCAGGCCATTGAGAGGGATCGCGCTGGAGGTTGCTGTCTGCTGAGTGCTGATAGACAGGTTCACAACCGTTGGAGCCGACCCGAGAGTAAAGGACGGTGGAGTGAAGGTACACGTGGCATATTGCGGAAGATTGCCGCATGACATCGTCACGATGTCTTGAGAGCCCACCGACTGGGAAACGGACAAGGAATAAGCTGCAGGTTGCCCAGCAGTAACAGTTGCCGCTGGCGTTCCTGCGGATCCCCCCGAACCTCCCGAACCGCCAGAGATATTGAAATCACTGCCTGTTCCCGTGAGCATTATGACCCGCGGCAACGGGGCAATGAGCCCAAACGGATAGGTTGTCTGTGGCGATGAGCGCTGCGGAACCAACGTTAATATTGCAGTCTTTGCTCCTACTGTCGTTGGAGTGAACTTGATGTGCAGTGTGCAACTGGTGGCTGCGGTGATCGAAGTGGGGCAGTCATTGCTGTAGTTGAACTCCGAAGCGTCTGTTCCAGACAACGTGCCATTCAAGCCGAACGCGAAACCGTTTGCGGCGATCAGAGAGATTGTCTTTTCCGACGAGCCTTGTCCCGCGATGACGTTCCCTGAGTCCACGGATGTGGCGCCCAGGCCAAATGCGTCGATTCCATTCATGGTGTAGGTGATGCGTTGACGCATCGGCGCCTGAATTGCTGGCATGCTGCCGTCGCCCGTTTGCATTATCACTCCGAACGTCAACGCATTCGATAAGGCACCGAGGCGCGACGGAGCAAGAATCAGTGTGAACGTGCAGCTTTGGCCCGGCGCCAGGCTCCAGTAACTGGAGTTACTGCTCTGGGCACAAGTCGTGTTGTAAGAGAACTGCGATGCAGAGCGGTCTAACGAGTCGAAAACCACCTGAAGCATATCCAGCGTCGCTTCGCCGGTGTTTGTAAACGTAGTCGTTGCTGACCTGGTATCTCCTACAACGATGTCCCCGAACGCGAACGTTGTGGCGGAGGTACTTAGGCCCGTACGTACACCAGTACCGGTAAGTGTAAGTTGCTGCGAGGCTGCGCCGTCTGCCGAGATTGTCAATGTGGCGGTACGGGCACCGATGGCCTGAGGCTGGAAGGAGACAAAGGCCAGGCATTGGAGACCTACTCCCAAGCTGACGTCATAGCAACTTGTTGAACCAGTGAAGTCAGCACTATTGGTGCCCGAAATGCTGGCCTTGACGTTGGTGATCGGAATTTCGCCGGTGTTCGTGATGTAAGCCACCACGATCTGTTTGTACAAACCTACGCCAAAGGTGTCGAAATTAGTGACCGTCTTCGAAAGAGTGAATCCTGGTGTGCTTCCCTTACCGGACAAAGCTGCCGTTGCAGGAAGTGCCACACCGGCCTGGTTGACGATCAACGAAGCGGATTTTGTACCTGTGCTGCTGGAGGTAAAGGTGACACTCGCGGTGCAACTTGCTCCGGAAATCAGCGTGGCCAGGCAATTGTTTTTTTGTTTAAACAGAGTGGCATCCGTCCCCGTAACAGCCAATGTCAGATCGTGAATGTCTGCGCCGCTGGTGTTGGTAAGCGTGATGGCCTGTTGTGCTGAGGTGGAGTTCACAGCCTGCGCCGGGAAAGTAAGCGAGGCGGGAGAGAACGTGATCGGAGCGCCGATCATCTGGAAGTTAAAGTTGGCTCCCGTAAGTCCGGTGCCAGCATTCTTCACGCTGAGTTTGCCAATGCCAGCGGTATTCAGATCGTCGGCGGTAAGTTGTACCTGCAGTGAGGTCGCGCTGGTGTAGGTTGTAACGCGAGGGCTGCCGTTCCATGAGACGACTGCATCTGCATCAAACCCGCTTCCCGTAAGCGTGACCGTGGTGGCAGGAGAGCTTGCGGGCAGGTTCGAAGGCGAGGTGCTTACGATCGTTGGCCCTGTAGGTGTTCCTGGAGCGCCCAGACTGCTGCGGAACAGGATCAGATTTGTGGTGTAAGAAGGATCAGTGAACGAACCGCCCGTGAGGTTATTGCCAAAAGCGAAATAGTCACCTGTGGAATGCATTAACCAATAGCCACCTCCCACGGAACCAAAGGAGAGAGAGCCTGCACTCTGCAATGTAGACGAGTCATAGCTCAGCATTGTTGTGCCCGAAACGTTCGGGACAAAATTGCTCATAAAGAATGTCCGCTTGATGACCGCATCGGCATAAAAACTATTAGGGTAAACGGGCACGGAGTAAGTGCCTATCAGTCTGCTGGTCCGCGGATCCCACACTTGACCTGTGCTGGTATACAACTGCGAACCATCGGTTGTGACAGAACCGGTGGCGCCCGTGCAGCAGGAGGGTGGATTCAGGCTAACGAAACCGGTGGGAAGTACTGCGTAGTTCGAGAAACCGCCGCCGTAGGGTGCGTAGAAAGTTTGTCCGACGAACTGGAATGAATCGAGCGACCAGCCAGGTGAGCCATATCCATTTGAGTGGTACTCGACAAGTCCGGCATCGTTGAAAAGAGCCACTCCGTTTTCAGAAGGAGAAGCATTGATCGTCAACGTTGCAACGAGTAGTTCTGGATATCCCGGCACCACATGCATCTCCCGAATGCCAGTGGATGATCCGGGCAGAGTAAAGGTCCGATCGACTGAGCCTGTTGTCAGATCGATGCGTTGCAACTGTCCTGTGACTCCGTTTTGCGCGAAAGGCGACACGTACAAGTAGCGACCATCGTCAGACACGGCGAGGTTGGTGGGATTATTCAAAACAGGGATGGGAGTCCCTGTGCTGCCAGTTGCGGGATCAATCGGCAGGATCGTGTTCGGATTTGTGGTGGAAAGGTTTGGAACTGCAGCGAAGATTTTCTTCGATGTTGCGTCGTAAACCATGTTGCTGAGCGTTAATGGAATAACACTGTAGGGCGTGATGGCCACAGTGCTACTTGTGCCTCCAGGAGCAGGATTTACTACGGTGAGGCCCTGTTCTCCCAAGGCTGTAATGGCACCGACAGGTATGGTTACCTGCAATAGCGTATTGCTCAAAAACTTAGTAGTGACCGGTGCACCGTTGAGTTGAACCACGGATTGCGGATAGAAGTTTGCGCCTGTCAGGTTCTCGGTGACCGCTGTGTTTACAAGTGTGGTTGGGACGCTGATGGAGGACAGTGTTGGGGTTGCATAAACGGCGTCTCCCGTGCCGGTAATATCAACCACAAGCTGTGGTGTTTGCGGATCATTCGATGCGACCGTAACGGTCCCAGAAAGTACACCCGCGGTTGGCGGTGTGAATGAGAGAGCGACGCTGCAATAAGAGTTTGCTGCGATGGATCGCCCAGTACAGGTCTGGCTCGCCACCGCGAAGGCAGAACCAGATACGCTCACGCTGCTAATTATGAGGGCGACTTGTCCCTTGTTTTGCAGAAGAAGACCACCGTTGGTCGACAGCGTCCCGACTAGATAATGGCCAAATGAAACAGGATTAGTCACCGGAAAGATGCTGGGGGCAATACCCTGGCCGTTGAATGTAACCTTCTGCGGAAGGGTAGCAGCGTTGGTCGAAAACGTCAGGGTACCTGAAGTGCCGGCGCTGCTGACGGGAGTGAAGGTAACCTGTATCGGGCATACCGCTCCAGGAGCAACAGGACTACAGCTTTGGGTGGCAGTTACGGTTGGAGCATCCGAAATGATTGCATTGATATTCAGTGGTGCATTTCCGCAGTTAGTTACTTGAACACTTATGCTGCTGGACGTGTTTGCGTTGACGCTTCCGAAACCGATGCCTCGCTTGTCAAAGCAAACCGCAGGCGCAGCTATCGACATATCGATTTTTGCAACGAAGCTGTGCAAATAGGATGTATAGGGACTGGCGGGCGTTGGAGGTGTTGGCTGAACGCTGCCTGTGGTCGTCGGGAAATCTGTGGCGAAGGTGGTTCCTGCGGCGATCAGGTTGTCCTGTGCATCGAGTGTCATGGCGCCGAAGTTTGAACCTTCATAGCTGGATGGCCCTGTCGCATTCAGAAATGATCCGAATTTCAATGTGCTAAGGTCTGGGCTCATTTCTGCCAGGACCATTCCCCAAATGGTGCCAGCAGTCGAGAGGACAGTGGCGAAAGGATTCTTCATGGGGAAATCCGGTGAACTGGTAGTGCCACCTACAAATACGTTCGACTGACTGTCCAAGCTAATGGCTGAGAAGGAACTCGACTCATAGTTCTGGCCGACACCTGTGCCATCGAGATATGTTGCTGCGAGTATGCTGGTGGCTCCAGGCGCGAGCTCCATGATGTAACCAGAACCGTTTGCAGTATTGGAGACGGCGCCAACACTAAGTGTCTTTTGATATGCATTCGTGCTTACCGGAAGGTTCGTCTCGTTTGTTGTTCCGGCGATCCAGAGGTTGCCGTTGGAGTCAATTGCCAAGCCGCCAGCTTGATCTGTTCCAGGCAAATAGCTGGCAAAGTCGAGTGCAGTAGCTGTTGCATTCAATCGCAACACAACACCAGCAGATGAATCTGAAACATTCGGGTAAGAGTTGGGAAACTGAGCTCCTACAACTCCAGGAGTCGTGGGCAAACCTGGCCCACCCCAGGCAAGCACAGTCGCTCTGCCGGAGCTATCTACAGAGATACCCGTTGGAAGGAACGCGTTGGTAAACGGCTGACTTGGAGAAGTTGCAGCATTGCCAGGAACGATCGTGGAGTACACGACGTTGCCGGTCGGGTTCACCTTCATGACGAACATCTGACTGGAGGGATAGCCAACCGGACTTCCCCCGAACGTGCCGGGAGTGACGTAGAAGCCAATGTCGTCAGTTAGTCCCGCAAGATAAGCATTGCCGGAAGCATCGACTGCGACTCGGCCATTCACGCCGTTTGTATAGTTGCCCTGAAGGCCGCCGATTCTGCCCGAGTAATTCAGTGCGGAGCCATCGGGCTTAAGTGATGCTATGAAATAGCAGGAGCTGGTGTATTGGCAGGTGCTTACGGGTGGAACTGAACCCACGTGTGGGAAGTCACTGGACGAAGAAGTGCCCGCGACAATTGCGTTGCCTGCTGAGTCGATGGCGATTGCACCACCGAAGTCACCTTGAGTCGGTGAAGAACCGCCAAGATAGGTTGAATAGATTAATGTCTTCCCAGTTGGGTCCAGCTTCGTGACGAAGGCATTCTTTACGCCGCTACCGCCAACCCCCGATTGCAGTGGGTTTTTGGTAGGGAAGTCTGTTGAGTTTGTATAACCCGTGACGATGATGTTGCCGCCAGCATCCGTGGCGACCGCCGTTACGGTGTCTGCACCAGTCCCAGCAAGGTAAGTTGCAAGAGTGATGACCGGATCAATCACCAGCGGCTGGGAATGGTCATAGCTGCCGACCGAGAAGCGGACGTTGTCACCGGAGAGAGCGAACTGTACTGGGATGTCGCTTCGTACACCGTCGCGCGATTGATAGGCGACAGGCTTATGGAGAGTGACAGCGCTCTTGTCCAGGGATAGAAGCAGGTCGCCGTTCGGCAGGAGGTGGGCCTTGCGGCTTCCTCGGAAGCGCATGTCGATCGTGGCCGGATCTGCTCCTGGCTGCACGATGAAGTCATGTTCCAGGCGAGAGCCGTTGCCATAGTAAGTGAGATCAATGCCGGAGTAGACGTTCGCGTAAGTCAGTCTTCCGTAACGAGACACATGGGTTCGCCATTCCGACATGTTGCCGATCAGATAGTTCGCGTCGCCGCTCTGCTTTTCCGAGACGGTGGGTTCGGCCTTTGCGCTGGCGTTTCCAAGTTGGACGGACAGCAGCTCTGATGTGCCTTTCGCGGCAGGGAGAGCAATCTGTAGCTCGGTAGGCCCAACTTTTGCGATCATGGCGCCGGAACGAATCAAATATTCGTTCCGGGCAGAGATGGAAGATTCAAATGTCAGTGGGAGACTCTGCAACTGCGACGTTCCAGCCGTGACGACGGTGGGGGACTGCGCAAAGGCTAAAGGTACGGTCAGGGCAGGGATCAAGACAGCAGAAAGACAAAATGGCCGAAGCAGCGCGAGCAAGGGTTCCTCCGGAGAACCAATGGGAAGTTGTAAAAGGATGTGCGGGGAAGTCTATCACTTCGAAGGTGAAACGTTCTTCAATGCAGAAATGGAATTCTGCACGCGACGCTACCATTGGATTAACCCAATGTTCACAGCTGGAGTCCATACCCGCGCACCTTCGCATGGCGCTATAGGGCGAGGGACTCCTTCACATGGTCATCCACTCCGCTTAGCTCTTCCAGCAGGCCTTTGTCGGATAAATCCATCGACTTAGAGTTGGCCCAGTCGTGATGAAGAACGGATTCGATACGTGTGATCAGCGGTTTATCGTCAAGGGCGATGGCGAGTTCGCGACGGCTGTCAAAGCTGCCTGGCGCGAGATTGATGGATCCAATGATGGCTCGTTTGCCGTCGGCGAGTAACAGCTTGGCATGCAGCTTCAGGTGATGCATCCGATGAACTTTTACGCCGACATCGTTCAGAATGCGCAGTCCGCTCACGCCCTCAATCAACTTGTCTTTCTTGAGCGTGTGTGGAGGGCGCGCCATCAGATGAATCTTTACGCCACGCTGCACGGCGCGTACGAGATGCTCGATGATAACGGGGTCCTGGTAGCGTTCGTTTTGCAACCATAAGGAGTGCTTTGAGTCATCGATCAGTTGCGCAAGGCGCTCGCGACCATTGCCCACGCACCAGATCAAGCGTGAGCGATCCCCTGCAAGAAATGACGTCCGATGCCAGTCTGCTTCAAAGCATTCGATGATCTCTGCGACCTCGTGCCGGTGGCGCGTTACAACGGCGTAGTCGCGCGTGACGGTGAGATTCTTCGTCTGCCAATTCAATGACTCCACAAAGGCAACGTCATCGTCGATGACCATGGACTTCTCATGAGTCAGGTCGTAGGCGGGGTTGCTATCGATGACATCCACGCCAGCATCAACGAGCATCTTTCGGGAAGCTTCGTTCTCCTTTTGTCCGTCGCGGCGCGAGGGGTTGAGCATGATGCGTACCTTTATTCCACGACGATGCGCGGCGATCGTGCTGGCGAGCAGCTGCGGATCGGAAAAGATAAACATCTTGATGCGGATAGAACTGCGGGCACCTGCGATGGCATCAAGGATCGGCTGGGCTGAATCATCGGGCAGAACAACTAAGGTACGGGACATTCGATATTCCTCGTGTGATCGAGAGGAGATGATATCTCCGTTGGGGTCTCAGACGCTGCATTGAACTGTACGTGATACAGGCCGGCATAGATGCCGTTACGTGACATCAATTCTTCGTGTGTGCCGCTTTCTGCGATAACACCATCTGCTAGCACAAGGATTAGGTTCGCGTTGCGGATCGTGCTGAGGCGGTGTGCGATGGCGATGACGGTCTTGCCGTGCATGAGTGTTTCCAGCCCGTCGATGACAAGCTTTTCCGATTCGCTATCGAGCGCTGCTGTAGGTTCATCGAGCAACAGAATCGGGTTCTTGCGGATCATGACACGTGCGATACCGATGCGTTGACGCTGCCCACCGGAGAGTGTCGATCCGCGCTCGCCGACGACGGTATCGTAGCCAAGTGGCATGCGTGTGATGAACTCATCCGCGTTGGCAAGCTTCGCAGCTTGGATAGCATCGTCACGCGTCGCTCCGGGGTGACCGAAGAGGATGTTGTCGAGAATCGTTCCGCGAAAGAGAATGGTCTCCTGCATGACGTAGCCGATTTGATTGCGGAGCCAGGCGAGCTTGTACTTGCGCACGTCTTCGCCATCAAGGAGCAATTCGCCCGAGCTAACGTCGTAAAAGCGTGGCAGCAGGCTCATGAGTGTGGACTTGCCGCTGCCCGTCATGCCGACAACGCCGACGAAATCGCCCGGCTTGATTGTCACCGAAACATCTGACAGTACCTGTGTTGTTGTGTCATAGCCGAATGCAACATGACGCAACTCAATCTCGCCGCGTAACGATTCAAGCTCAATGCCATTGGGGTCATCGGGGATGGAGCCGTCTGCATCCAGGATGGCGCGCACACGCTCTGTCCCGACGGAGACTTGCGCGATGGCATTTGTGGTTGTTGCGAGATCTTTCACCGGCTTAAAGAAGCGGCTGAGATAGGCAAGGTAGACGGTGAGCGAGCCGATGCTCATGGTACCCGCAAGAATGAGGGCTGCACCGCGCCACAGAACAAGCGCTGTGCAAGCCGCAACAGTGATGCTTACCACCGGCGACAGGAGCGACTTTACGCTGCGAGCTTTTAATGCCGCATTGACCGCGGATTGGCTAACGTCGGCAAGCATGCGTTCCTCGGTCTTCTCTTGGCCGAAGGCCTCCACCACTACCATGGATTGAAGACCCTCCTGCACAACGGAGACGATTTCGCTTTGCTGCTTGCGAACCTCGTGCGTAGCAGCCTTCACCGCCTTCTTGAAGCGCGAGACGAACAGCAGAAGGAACGGCGTGACTGCCAGCGCAATGAGGGTGAAATCCCAGTTGAGCCAGAACATAAGTCCGAGCATGCATACGATCGTGAGCATGTCGACGAGGATGTTCAGCGTTTGAGAGGATGCAAACCCCTGGATCGTCTGGATGTCGGTGGTGAGTGTGCTGAGGATGGAGCCGGTCTCGTGCGTGCTGTAATAGCCGAGCGAAAGTCGCTGTAGGTGCGTATATACCTTCAACCGAAGGTCATACGCGACCCACTGTCCAACGCTCTCGGTGTAGTAGTTGTCGATGTAAGAAGCGACGCTGCCGAGGATCGCGATCAGAACAAACAACACTGCGATTACACCAGCGAAATGAACTGGATCGCTATGAGCGAAATGCTCGTACATGAACTTAGAGACTCCCGATGGCTGGCCATGCTTCTTCACCACATCATCGAGGATGATTTTCAACGGCCACGGCGCAGCCAGGCTCATGGCCGCTTCTACCAGCATGGCGAGGAAGATGACACATAGCGTGCGGCGGTAGGGTTGGATCAGGGCTCGGATGAACTTCAGCATGGTGCTCTCGGTTCTGGATGGCGTTATTGTGAGGCAATTCGAGGCAATTCATTGTCCCCCACCTTGCAGAAGAAAGCCATTGCGGATTTTATAAATGTTGTCGGGGTGATGAAGGTCGTTGTTAGTGACCTTCTTCGTTCGAGACATTTGCTGCCTGGCGCAGCTCATAGTCCGCCTGCGAGAGCAACTGCTTCGCGCGTGCAGCGTGCCCACCGAGCTGGCCGTCGTTGGCCTGCTGTGCCTGATTGACCATCTGGTAGGCCTGCACAATGTAATTCTGAGCTGCTGCGAGGTTGCCGTGGCGGTAGGAGCTGATATTGACAACCGGAGGCCCCTGAGCAAACAGGAGGGTAACGGAGACGAGGCTGATTGCTGTAACAAGGGCGGCGGCGATTTTGTTTTTCATGGTCTCTCTATGAAGCGAAGATGGGGAAGCGCTTTCATGAGAGTAGGTTGTCGGTAACAATGAATCTATGGAGGGGACTACACGGGAAACTATGTGGTTCTACACAACACACCTTCATTGCCTTCGCAACGAAGGCAATAACTGCGCTGTCGCCCTCGCGGGCCTTAATTAGGCAGCAAAGGTGAGGTCGAGCCCGACTTACAGCGCTTTCCAGGTAACGTTTTCGCCCGGTGCAAGCATGAGCGTATAGGTTCCGTCCTTATCGGCTGTGGTGCGTAAGCCGACGAGATGAAACTTCCGCTGCTCGTTACCCAACCCGCGTAGATTCACTTGGAAGCTCTGTGATCGCGAAGACAGATTTGTCACGGAAAATCCGTTGGGCGTGGAGTCATAGCGGAGAGCATATTGTGGTGTGGTGAATTCGGCATGGGCGAAGGCGTTCAGATTCGGCGTCAACGCAATACCTCCATTGGAGCGATTGATACCGAGTAGGCGTTCCATCAGCACATTGGCGAAGACGTTTGGATACTCGAAGTACTTCACTGCGCCGTGGGCGTTTTTGCCATCGACATAGTAGACGTGGTCCATGTCGTATCGTTCGCCCATGAAGTAATTGTCCTTCGCGGCCTCTGCAGCAACCGTGTTGAGTTGCTGTAACAGTGTTGCGCTGTCTCGGATGCCAGCACGGTAAGCGGCGTCCCAAAACCAATAACGTCCAGCGGCACTGAGATCGTAAGGGCCGGCGACACCCATCTCTGATTTGCTATAGGCTTCGACGTGTGCGGCAACGAAGGTTGGAAAGCGCTCAAACTCCGCATCATTCGCTTGCACCATGCGTTGTACTGCTGCGGCTTGTGCGGCGGTTGCATAGCCGAAGCTGACCGGTGTTGTGTTGGCTGCGAGATGAATATGATCGTGAGCAACGCCAAGCCGATCCACCCAATCGGTGAAGCGCTCCTGTTTTGCATCCCAGAAGCCGTCCGGTAGTGGTCGAACCAATGCCGCCGCCAGCTTTTGTTCCGTCGCGGCGTATTGTTGTGCCTTCGCCTGTCGCCCAAGCCTCGCTTCCATCTTTGACAGCAGATGAAACGAGTGCGCAGCAAACGCCTGTGCTTCGGTCTCTCGCCCGTCCTTGATCACCTGGTCCTCGTAGTAGACATCCGACCAGAGACGGCCATAGGGATCGATATGCGCGAGTGTCCAACCCGCGGCGTGCTCCAGATCCTCGATGTGGGCACGCAACCACGGCAGGTCATTGGACATGGCATAGTACTGCCAGGCTTCGCCCATGACCTCGATATCTCCCGTGAGTGGAAACATCGTCGCATTCTCCTTGTTGTCCACACTGTTCCGGCGGATGTAATACTCGGCGTGACCATCTTGCTGCAGAGAACAGGGTGCGCGATACAAGTGCTCCGGATCTTCTCGCATAAGTCGAAACTGTAGCTCGATCATGCGGCGCACAATATCCAGGTCGAGCGGAGATCCCATTGCAAGGCGACCGGCAATCTGGAACTCGTGATCGACAGCAGGATAGGTTCCAGAGTATTTACTGAGCATCAATGTGCTCAGGACATAGCCATCGCTGTGCTCGAAATTTGCGGCCATGGTGCGCTCCACTACGAGCGGCAACATTGTGCCCCAGTAAAACCCTGCCAGAGCATTTTCCAGATCATGCTTTCCGTCAACGACGACCGAAAAGCGATGTGCGAAGACATCGCTGTGGGGCCGCGCTTCAAATGCATCGACCGCAGCGCGATCCAGGTCTGCATCGACCTTAACCTCGCCTCCATTCTGGGATACGCGCACGTGGCCGCCGTGTAGCTGCAAGTACCAGGCCTGCGCTTGTGAGCTTGCACTGGCCGGCAAGATCCAGACGCCGTCGTTCACTATGATTTCAGGCGTCTTTTCTGAAAGGGGCAATACCCACCACTGCTGCTTATCGCGATCGATTCCGAGGGCCTGCACATTCGAAAACGCGAGATGTATTGGCTGCGCTGCGTTTGTGCGTTTCAACTCGATGTGGCCGCCCTTACGGGTTGAATCAGCATTGAGCAGGGCCTGAAGAGTCCCATGTTGCTCCAGCGACCACTGTGACCATGCATCCTGTGTCGGCGCTTGAGACAGTGCGCACACCCACGATGCAAAGAGGAAGATTACAGCGAGAATACAGGGGGTGTGGCGTTTGATCGGCATGCAGGAACTCTCGATGGCGGAAATGTCTATGGGATATGGCGTGCGTGAGGAAAGCAGTTTCGATGTCGTCTTTACGGGGCGGTTGGTACGCGCTTGATGACCACAGCCGTTAGATCGTCTATCTGTTCTGTGCCTCCGGCAAAGTGTTTCACCGCGTGATAAAGCTCAGCGATGATCTCTTCTGGTGCGAGGTCACGAGCTTTGCGAACTGCCTGCTCCAGGCGTTCCAACCCGAACTGCTCGCCTGATGCATCTTCCCACTCGAAGAAACCATCCGTGGCGAGCACTACCAAATCCCCTTCATCAAGATGTAGAACCAACGGCTCAGCAGGATTCAGCTCTGGCAGCAGACCGAGCGGAATCGCCTGCGCACCGAATTGCGCAAAGGTATCTTGTGCCGACGTATAAACGAACAACGGCCCATGCCCCGCCGACAGCAGTTCAACTTTTGCGCCCTCACTCGAGCACACGGCCGCAACAAACGTCGCAAACTTTCCTGACGGAAGATCCTCGCCGAAGAATCGATTGATGTGCTGCATCGCTAGCGTCACGTCCGCGTGCGTGTCGAAACATGATCGCGCATAGGCTCGGCATAGTGAAGCGAGTAGCGCAGGTCCGATACCGTGGCCGGTCACATCTGCCAGTGTGACCACGACCCGCCCATCGGGTAGCACCCTCCAGTCGAAGTAGTCGCCGCCGGTCGCATCCGCTGGCAGGTTCCATCCGCTGATCTCCAGTCCATTCACGGTCGGTCGCATCCGTGGCAACAACGACTGTTGAATCGATCGCGCGATTTCCAGATCGTGTTCTACTTGCTTCAACTGCCTCTCGATCTCGGCTTCGTGCAGTGCTGCATCTACATATCTGCGCACTTCACTGCTCACTATGCCGGCAATAAAGCCACTCGCCAGGAGCAGAGCCGCATAGAAAATTACGGCGGTCTCGGCGGCTGTATGCGCACGTAGTTCATGCAGGTTAAGCCGCCATCCCAGATAATAGGCGCTCGCTAAAAAGCCGCATGCAGCTACCAGGCCAAGTATCCGCGAGACCAGCGGATTGAGGCGCAATACAGACAGCATGATCAGCGGGAACAGTGCGAGTACCCATGGCGTTGCCACAGCCCGATAGCCAACTGCGAGTGACGGACTGGAGAAGTAGGCGACACCCAGGACCGGCACAGTAACTTCCGCCAGTATGTTGAACCACAACAACCAGCCCGGAAGGTCGTGGCCCGTTTCGAGTGCCACGCTTACCTTGTGCAGCGTCCACAGCTCATATGCCACGACTGCAAATAGAAACGCGGCTCCCCATGGGCTCATGTGCGAGCCAAAGACGATGCCCCTGACGATGATGGCACTTGCGAATATCAACAAAAAGGCGGTTACACCGAAGATGCGGCGACGCTCGCTGGTAAGAAGCGCCGTGCGAAAAGCCCTGGAGGCGATCTGCAGATCGTTCATGATCCCACTTATCTTCTTGATGGACTGTAAAGATATTCTCCAGAGGAAGATAAATCGCCGACTGGGCGCAGTAAAGGACAAAACCCGATTGTCCTTTTGATTTCTTGAGTTCCACGACTTCAGGCGGACGTCACGCGATTGCTGCAGCAATCGGGGGCGCTTGATTTCTGCCGAATCTAATAAGCCGCTGCCGTGTGCTAACGATGAAGTCGGCACATAGCAGCGGCTTACCTTGCAGAGTCGCGTTGGAGGACGCGTTCTACTTCACGGTTCCGTTCATCGCCGCCGGGAAGAAGGCTCCGCCTTTACCCGCGGCGCCCCCTCCATAGACGATGTTCAGAACCTGGGTTGTGGTGCGAGCATAGGTCATCCCGTTGCTATCGCAGTCCACAATGGTGGATGCACTTCCGTTGACGCCAACACCGATGTCGTCATTGTTTGTGCCGTCCAGCTTGGCGCGTGTTGCGGCGATGGCTTGAGAAATGGTCTGGGCCGTGCTGCCAGCTTGGAAGATACGCGTGCGAATACTGGCCGCATGGTAAGCCTCCACGTTATGAATGCCGACGGCCTTATCCAAATAGGTCTTGTTGGTGATGAGTCCGGCGGCACCCTGGTATGCAGTAACGCCGACATCCTCAAAGATAAATGCCCCTATGAGGAAGTTTGTTTCGTTTGCGAATGGATCAAAGGTGGAACCAAGTCCGGCCGCAGAGGCCAAGGCATTAAAGCTGTTCATTAAATCAATGTTGGGCATGGCAACCGCGTTGGAACCCAGCGCGGATTGAAGAAACTTCACGTGGTTCTGCTCGTCGGAAGCCACTTCCGCTGCAAACTGCTGCAGAAGTGTTGTGGTGAATGCGACCTTCGGATTTGCCTTCACGGTAACCGTGCCGCCTGCCGCACCGCCACCGCCTTTGATCGAGAGTCCCGCTTGGTCGATGGTTGTGCCGGTCACAGCCAGCGTGTAGAACTGCGCCTCAAGGAACTCAAGGTTCAGTGCGAAATTAAGAATGTCGTTGTCGGTTACGCCTGAGGATTGCGCGAATGCCTTGCTGCCCAGCGCCATGCCGGCAAGTGCTGCACCGCCAAGCATGAGAGCCGAACGACGCGAGCGCGCTTCCGGAGACGGCTGATCGCGAAGATTGTTTTCCAATATGTTTTCCATGTCTCCTCCTTAGGACTTTGAAGCGGTGATGGTGCCGTTCATGCCATTGGGATAGAAGCCACCCTTGCTGACGACGCCCGCTGCGGCACTGAGGTAGACGATGTGCAGGACCTGGTCGGTCGTGCGGTCGTAGGAGATGGAGTTGGAATCTGCTGCAACAATGTGGCTTCCATCCAGTGTGGTTTCCGCACCGCCGCCAGCGGTAGCACGAAGCATGGATATCTTGTTTGCGGTGGTGAGATACGGATCACCAAGCTGTGCAATCAAAGAACGAATGGTGCCTGCATGGTAGGCCTCGGTCGCAAGAATGCCTGCCGCCGCCGCGAGATTCGTTGTACTGGTAAGAAGACTCGCTGCACCGTGATACGCGGTCACACCCACGTCTTCAAAGACAAACGCGCCAAGTAAAAAGCTGTTTTCATCCTGAAACGGATTAAAGGTGGAGCCAATGCCTGCCGCAGATGCAGCAGCATTGAAGCTTGCTGTGAGATCGATTGCTGGGCGATTCACTGCGGCAGAGCCGAGCGCCTTCCGCAAGAAGCGAACGTGCGCCAGTTCATGGTTTGCAATTTCATTCGCGTACTGCTGAATGGCGGGAGTCTTGAATGCAACCATCGATCCGCCAGTCACAGCACCTGCACTGGATCCAGCGTCAGTGCTCGAAAGACCTGAGCCGGTCGCGGCACGCAGATAGAACTCTGCTTCCAGATACTCCAGGTTGAGCGCAAAGTTCAGAATGTCTGTATCTGTAACAGCCGGAGTGGTGGGGGGAGTAGTTGGAGGAGTCGTTGTTGACGAGTTATTGTTGCCGCCGCAGCCAGCCGCAGCCAATGCGGTCACTGCTATGCCTGCGGCCGCTAGAAACTTGCGCCGCGAAAGATCTTCCGTGATGAGCCGACTGAGCTTGTTCACGCTCCGCCTCCTTGGGGGAATGTTCACTACAAATCTTTTCTGTTCAGAGACCGCGCGTACACACCAAGTACGCCGCCGCAAAGCAAAGTGGATTTAACTCGGCCGTAATTTTTTGGAACAAATGTTTCCTTCCAATTGGAGAGGGAAATTTCATCTGTACGAAATCCAATCGCATCGCTCTCGGCGTAATTGCAGTTGAAGAGACAACTCTTCCGAGAGGAAACAACAACGATGAAGAATCGATTGCTGGCGATGTGTTCGATGATGCTTCTGCTGGTTGCCCCTTCACTGGTGGCTCAACAGGATCCCATGGTGGGTGGCGCTGCGATGTATCCCACAAAGAACATCGTGGAGAACGCGGCGAACTCAAAGGACCACACAACGCTTGTCGCAGCGGTCAAGGCTGCGGGCTTGGTGGATACGCTGGAAGGCTCCGGGCCGTTTACCGTTTTTGCCCCTACCAACGAGGCATTCGCGAAGCTTCCTGCCGGAACCGTAGACACGCTGTTGAAGCCCGAAAACAAACCTATGCTCACAAAAGTGCTGACCTATCACGTGGTCTCCGGCAAGCTGGACAGCGCAGCCATCAAGAAGATGTTGAAGGAAGGCCATGGCAAAGCAGAACTGAACACGGTGAGCGGAGGCAAGCTATGGGTAATGGACCATAGCGGCAAGATCATGCTGAAGGATGAAAAGGGCGGAATGTCGACCGTCACCATTGCAGATGTCTATCAATCGAACGGTGTCATCCACGTGATTGACGCTGTACTTATGCCGAACTGATCGCTCTCTCTCCCAGGAAGGCGCGATGTAGTGAACAAAATCTGCATCGCGCCGAACTTTTATCAACAAACATGCGATTTCATCGCTTGCCTGTTTTCCGATGCAACGTAAACAGGCGTTCGTGCAACGGAAGAAAGGATGGCTTGCTATAGTGTCTGAGCGCCATACGCGGTATCGACGGGCTCTCAAGGACCTAGATTGCAAGACATCCACCCAATGATGGATTACGACGGAGAGGACGCCACGCTCATGCGGAGCATTGCAGCTCACGATGAGTCTGCGCTTGCAGAACTGTATGATCGCCACGCGGCCCCCCTATATTCATTGATCCGACGCATCGTTCACGATGAAGCCGCTGCGGAAGAGATTCTGCAGGATGTATTTCTACATGTCTGGAAGGTAGCACCACGCTTTGACCAGGCCCGAGGAAAGTTGCGCGGATGGCTCCTGGTGATGGCCCGCAATCGTGCGTTGTCTCATCTGCGGAAACGCCAGGACGTACAAGTAGATGATTTGGACGTTTACGCGATTCCTACAACGGGCACGCAGGAGACGATCGCTGAGCAGAACGAACTAACGGCAAAGATCCATGCCGCGCTTGAAGAAATGCCACCCGAACTATCTCAGTTGTTTGAACTCGCGTATTTCGAAGGGATGACGCACAGCGAAATTGCACAACGAACCGGGCAGCCTTTAGGTACAGTCAAAACAAGACTGCGATCAGGGCTAATCAGTCTGCGCAGAGTGTTTCAACTATGAACGAGCACCTACAATTCGACGAAGATCTCGAGCTGTATGCTCTTGGCGTTCTTGACGCAGAAGAACGGCGTGCGTTTGAAACGCACCTTGCCGGGTGTGCTCTTTGTAAGAGCCAGCTTTCAGAGGCGCAGCAACGTGTTGGTCTTTTAGGAAGCAGTGTCGCGCAGACGCAGCCTGCGCCGCACGTGAAGCAAGCGCTCATGGAACGTGTTCGCCTGGAATCACCAGCTCGCGTGGTTTCGCCAAGAACATCTGAACGAAAGTCCTTCTGGAGTGTGTTTTCGCAACCCGTGCTTGCGTGGGGCTGTGCCGCAGTGATCGCGTTGGTTGCGCTTATTTTCGCCAGTCAGGCGCGAACATTAAAGAGTCATCTGAACTCGTTGCAGGCGGAGATGCAGACGCAGCGAGACGCAGCCGCCAAAGACCGCAGAGTTGCCGAGCTTCTAACGTCGCCGCAGACCCAACGTGTGGCGCTGAAACAGCCGACTGACGCGGCGCGTCCTGAAGGCAGAGTGTATTACCAGCCACAACAGGGCCTGCTGTTCTACGCAGCCAATCTACCCGCTGCTCCAAGCGATCACGTGTATCAGCTGTGGTTGGTTCCAGCGGAGGGGGCACCCATCTCGGCCGGCATCTTTCAAACTGATGGCAAAGGTGAAGCATCCGTGCTTCTACCCGAACTGCCCGCAGGAGCTGTGGCAAAAGCGTTCGCTGTGACCGTGGAACCCGCAGGTGGGGTACCGCAGCCCACAGGTCCGAAAGTTTTAATTGGTCTCGTGTAGGGCCTCGAGCGAGAGCATACGGGTTGGCTCATTGCCTCAACCCAAACGTCGCGTTTCCTCGTTCCCTTTGGATTCAGGATGTGCATCTTCCACGGACGCGCATCGATCTGCATGCCGCTAGCTTTCCCAACAGTACAAATACTTCCGTTCTCGAACCCGATACCCCACAGGTACAGCCATCCGGCGCAGGGATGTGGATGGGCGTTTTTTGACGTCCGTGGAGCATCTTGTCCTTAATTTATTGGGTCTTTTGATGTGCCCGGTGACTACATCGGACTTGCTTGGAGAACCTTGGACAGGTTGATGGCGGGAGGGAGGGATTGGTATTATCTTGTAAGCCTATATTTACCAGGTATTTGAATTGTAATTGCGCTGCTGTACCCCCAGAACTACCCCCATTTTAATTAACCTACTCATTTGGGATGGGCTAAGGGCTTCTATCGAAGTTAGGTTCACACCGGAATCCGATTATCCCGCGTGTTTTCGCGATAGGTTCGATGGTGGCAAAGATGGATATCGGCAATGTTGGGCCTGATGACCTGCCAATCCGCGCGGATCAATCCCTTTAGAGGCCTAGAACTCTCTGTATGCCGATTCTGATGGCCTCAAGAGCGTCAGGCGTGAGATGAGCCCATAACTGATGTAAGCGTTCACGCGTGCAAGCGGTTATCTGATCGCATAGAGCGATAGAATCTCTGGGAATTGGCGGAGCAGTGGAAACCGGTTTTATCTCCGACGCGGGTATGCGAACGTTCCAAGACGGCAACGTTCTGTCATGCTTTGATTTTTGTGAAGTGAGAGGAACGCAAACAATGATCTCCCCGCCATTCGCTTTTTCGATCGAGACTACCGCCATCGGCCGAGGGTATTTCTGCTCATGGCCGGTTGCATCCCGGGATTCGCCGCGATAGACCTCTCCTGGCTTAAGACGTGCAAGGGCAGTGGACATGGTGTCAATACTCGTCGTCTATACCTACGCCACAGGCCACAAGGTCTTCTGCATCACCGGTCTCAAATAGAGAAGCCTCATCGAGATCCGGGGCACTATCTTCTTGCCTCAGCTGTGCAGCTAGGCGAATTGCGGCGTGCCCGTTTACGATTGCGCGCAAGCCATTGCTGATCTCATCTTGGATGTCTTCTACTTGTGTACGCTCAGTGGATACTGCGTACGTCAATAAGTCCAGATGCATACGGCCAAAGAGCACATTCGTGATGCATTTGCGGAGAAGCTCCATGTCCTCCGCCATTCTTGCCGATGGAAGACCTGGACGAGAGTTGATGAAGTCTGCCAGATCGACAATCTTTTCCAATTCCCAAAAAGCAAAGTCTGCCTGCTCCTTCAGGAAGGAAGGGCAGTACCTTTCATCGGCGGACTCGAGAAACGACGCGCTATCAGACAGGCGTCTTTTCATGAGGTCCGTCAGTTCACGCTGGTCCGTTAGAGCACGAACAATACGGCCCAGTCCTAGATTCAAATCTACATAGCGTGCAAATAGACGCTGGCGTCGAGCTATGAACTCATCGGCACTCGAACTCGCTGCAAGCTCCCGAATGAGATCACGCAGTGCTAAGGAAGCTTTGTCTTCTTCCGAAAGTTCAACGCGCTTAGGTTCCGCGCAACGCGTAAAGTTGCGCGACATATGATGACCGGACTGCTCCATGCGGTCGAGATCGCTCCCCGACAAAGTCAGGAATGCGAGGGACTCACTACGCGAGGGCAGCGCGTGCGTGAAGTCGAAGTTCATTCGTATCTCCCGTTCGGCATAGTGTGCAACAAATTACAAGGACACCATAGTCTCAAGTATCGGCACATCTGAGCCTTTCCATTAGGACTCGCTTCAAGCTTGGACGGTTGCAGATGGGAATCGGCTCCGTCTCTTGGAGTCCTCTTGGACAGATACACACTATCAGACGACAGCGCAAAAATCGTTATTTTTGAGACGAACATCGAGAAACATGCGTCGAAGTGGATGTTTTGAGGGTTAAGAGGGGATCTCGAGGGCTTTCGTGCCCTTAGAAACCGCTAGCCATCTTTAAAGTGCCTCCTTACTGGATATGCCGTACGTTTTCAATAGCTTAAAGTCTCAGACCGCCGCCAACCCTCGACGTCTCCTCCGCTCGGGCGGGCAGGTCTGCGGGCTGCACAGGCGGCAAAGACGCAGATGGACTCTGAGAGACAAGTATGGATTTCCGTGGATAGTGGTGGGTATATCTATCTAGGACTTCTTCGGTTTTTGGGGATATATGCGGCGAAACTCGTCGGGCACGCCTTCTTCCGTATGCCTCACTCTCTGCGCGATGATGGCGGCATCCGGTTTCTTAAGGTGAGCATTCCATCCTGCCTCATTCTGAGTGTCGCCGGTAGCGACACCTCGACCATTTTGCGTTGCTTTGTAGGTTCCGTCCTTCTGTTTAGCCACGATCACATCTACAGCGCTTGCCATTGTTTTCTCCTGTGCCGGGTTTATCAGCATGCTGCACCTGTTTCAAGCACTAAGAACTGCAAATTCACGTTCATTTCTGAACGAACACGTCTTGTATCGTTTGGTATGGCTTTTGAGGCAAAGGACGGTATGACTTTGGCACTCGCGACTCTCGGTGCAGTGCTGGGCGTAATCAACACCTGGAACGCGATAAATCAGCGCCGTGTAAAGCTCCGTGTCGTACCGAAGACCGCATGCTTGACGCGGGACGGCAAAGCCTATCTCGTTCACCGTGATGGCATGGATACAGGTGATATGGGATGTATCGAAGTTATCAACCTGAGCAGCTTTCCTGTTCCCATTCAAGAGATAGGATTCACGATCAATGGCAAGATCGGAAAGAACCCAAGGCAGGCGGTCCTCCAGCCGATTACCACCGATCATCAACCGTTTGCTCGTATCCTACAGCCGCATCAGAGCGTTACGGGGTATTTCGACTTCGGAAGGCTCAGTGCCAACCTTGGTAAGGCTTACGCGCGGACCGACAGCGATGAGGTCGTATACGGGAGCAGCCCTGCGCTCCACTATTTGCGTCAGCGGGCTGGAAGCTAACCTCTGACAAAGGCATTACAAGCAACGGACCTTGCTCCGCCCCGACATTGCTTCGGCCCCCTCGAAAATATTGAGTCATCCGCGGCGCTCTTGAAGAGCGGAGAGAGATATTAAAATCCCGAAACCAATTGCTCCAGAACGAAACCGCTAGCATCAAAAAAACGGCGGAATTCTGAGTGTTAGGCTTCCGACATGGCGAGACGTGGATTATGCAAACTCTGCGGAACCGAAGGACCACTTCAAAGGTCGCACGTGCGCTTACCTGCGTTCGTCTACAAACGTCTGCGCCAGCAAGGAGCGGATAATGAGAATCCTGTACAAATCTCGGGTTTGGGCATGGTTCAGACCTCCCGACAAGACACTCGATACCTGTTGTGCGGCAACTGCGAGAATCGATTTAGTCGCCTGGGTGAACGATGGGTTTCTCAAGTGTGCCTGCAGGACAACAACACATCCTTTCCGCTTCTAGATCTACTCAGGCAATGCGAGCATGACGTGCTCGCTGGCGACACAGCCGCCTTCTATGCAGCCCACAATACCGCCATCAACTACGGAGCTCTCGAATACTTCGCGGCGTCAATGGTCTGGAGAGCGCAGTACGACGCAGAGCACGGTGAGAAGGCCTTCTCACTGCACCGATATGAGAATCAATTTCGACGGTTCCTGCTCGGCGTGGGAACGTTTCCGCGTTTCGTCTCATTGCAGGTCTTTATCCGCTATCGCTCAAACATGACCCAGCTGAGTCATGGTGTGCATCCGCGCTACGGAGCCACCGCTAGCTACTTCACGTTCAGTATTCCGGGACTGACTTTCACTCTCATCGTTGGTGAGTTTCGGGAGGTCGGCATTATCCAAACAAGCTTCGTCGAAAACGTTCTTCGCCCGGTATTTGACATGGATATCATCGACGAGGTGAACCATGAGCAGATGACCCGAGTCTTGGACCATGCGCGCAAAAACGGACGTAGATCGCGCCTGAAAGAGTGAGAACCGCCCCGCTGCTCAAATCTCTTGATTATTTCCCTAGTGGGCACCGGCATTAACCTTGTTGCGTTGATGTCCGCTCACTACGACGTTCTACTTGGTCACGCGCACTTTGTGGTAATGACTCATAAAAGCGACGTGCTTGTGCGGGAAGTGAAATGCGATTTTCTACGATCAGATTTATCAAGCGAAAGAGGAGCCCACTCCTCCTCGGAGATGCCGTCGCCATGGGAGCGTTCGATCAACTCGATTAGTGCAGCATGCATCTGCGGAGTCATTTCACACCTCGAATCGCCGTAAATGGTCATGAGGAGAAATCGCTACTCAGCGGCACTCAATCCCATTGTGTTAGCAGGCTGGTTTAGCAACTCGCTTAAGTCAGACAAGTTTGATGGACCGGCCCATAGGCACTATTGAGACGTCGGGTTCTGCGAGGTGCCCTTGGCTGTGTTAACAGTGTGTTCGGGAAAGCGCGAGTTGATCGTGATGAAGAGAGACATTAAGAAAACACCCCCCGCGAAGAGGAGGCGTACCTTCGCGGCTTGCCCCGTCTCTCTATTAGCGGCTCCCACGAGAAATCGGGTGATCACCTCGATATGACTGACGACTACACCCGTCCAGAACGATGCGAAAGCTGAGGCGAGGGCAGCGGCACTCTTCACTTGGCTCCCAATCGGGGAGAGAAATATCCCGATGCCCCATCCGAGCATTCCGGAAGCCAGGCCGATAAGCATTAGAACGCCTAGATTAAACCAGGGATGCGCCCGCAACGAGGGTGTTGTGAACGGTAGATATACCGTCAGCAGGGCATAGGCCAACCCTACCGAGAGTCCAACAGTGATCGAGATGTTCGCTTGAATTTTGAAGATATCCCAAGCAATATTTCTCTTTACCCGCGGCTCTGCCATCAAAGCTCACCTCGTTGAGGTTTAGGGGGATGTCGGCTCTATCATGCTACGTGCAGGCGAAATGTTACAAGACTTTTATGCAATCAATCAGCGGAGATGTCTTCAGCTTGCCCAAGCTGGGATTTATGCCGAGCAAAGTCTTTGAGTTGGCCTTGGGCATTCGCATTATGGCAATCGCCGCGTTCCCTTGTACTTCTTGGGATTCAGGATGTGCATCTTCCATCTGCGCACATCGATTCAACAATCTCAAAGTTGTACGGGATTGGTCTCTTTAGGGACTGACAAAACTCACCGAAGTCGTCCTCGCGCGCGTATTGCTCCGAAAACTCCCCTGCTGATTTAAGGCACGGAGATCTTTATCGCTTTTGCTCATAGGCCGCCGCACGCTGAAAAAGTGAGCGCTCAAATCGAGCGTTCTTTTTTTGCTTGCCTTTAGGGAGTAAAGAAACTCGTCGTGGAGCGCCTTCCAGTTCTCTACCGCCTTACATTCTTCGCTGTTTTGCCGCTGTTCTCAGTGGAAGCCATCCGGTGTTTTCTACGGTGTTCTGACCGGACCTACCTCGCGCGTACACATGCACGACGCGCGTACTGGTCACGAAATTCAATTTCCTTTTATGGACTCTAGAAATTGCATATAGCGTGTTACTCTCGCGCGCGAGCGCTACACGCCTGCGTGTTTAGGGACGGAAATAATTCGTTTCAGGGCATTTTCTCTCAGTATTCTGACGGCACTCTCGGCTGGCAAAAACTATCGTTTGATTTCTTGTTTTCGCCGCTAGCATTCGTTTCCTCTAAGGCACAGAATGTGGGCTAATTGAGTCCGGTCGCTGGTTTGATTTCGGTTTGATTCGTGGATATATCAAGTACGCCTGAAATTGCTGTCGATTTTGTGATCAGGGCGGTCACATCTTCACCGAAGGTCAAACACCTGCAGCGATACTGGGCGGATTTCTTGCGAGGCTTCAGAAACCATCGCGCAGCGAGGTGCGGATCGCCGAATGCACACAGAAAATTCCACGGCGCACTCGACCGAGCTCGCTTCTCAATCACGTAGACGGCTGGGCCCGCTTCCAGCACCAGCGCATCGCCTTTTCGCAGTTCGTCCATATTCACCCTTTCGACCTACGACAGAGGGCGCTGGCAGCTGCAGTACTGGAAACCATGGATCGCCCCTTTAGCGTGCAGGAACGAATCGACTGTGTATGCCTCGCCAACACCCATATTCGGCAGCCCGACATAAAAAGGGGCCATCTGTCTCAAAGCAGTTTCGCTCTGAGCAGTGAGCAGACCACGGCGGGACAAGTCCGATATCGCCTCTGCGGCGCTGTAGATTTTAATCCACATGTGCTCCTGATTCGGCATGGTCGAAATGACCGCGAGGGCTTTACATTCGCCAATATTGGTTAGCGAGAGGGTGACGCGCTGACCGCCTGGGGGCAGGACTTCGAATACGTTTAAGGGGTTGAAATCTGCCACCGTGCTATCTCCTCAAGTGTTGTTCTCAACGGCCTCTCGAGCGAATTTCCGTTGCGCTACCCGCCCCCGTTACTTATCGTGGTGAAACCGTTCCAAAGGGGGACGAATGTTCGGATTGGGAATGCTGGTCGAAATCGTCCTTACCGCTGTTGTCGCGTCTGTTCTCGGAACCATCGTAATCAAGGCTGCTCACCAAGTTGAGTGGTGGCGGTATCGTCGGTGGAAGCGGAATGGTGGGCCTCAGCGAGATAACCAAGCGATGATAGATAGGCTCCGACGCGAGCGCGAGCAGACGCAAGCGGAATCTTCCCACCCTTACTAACTGCGATTGCCAGCCGGGATTTAACCATCGGGTCTTCAAGTGCCTGCTTCAGAACTCCGATTGCTACCGCCATCTTGTTACTACCGCCCAGCGCCTTAACGACTCCAGTGGTCGCCGCCGTTCCAATTTGCAGCAAACCTCTATTGCCTCGCTGTGCAACCGCCCGCTCTAGCGGGCCCTGCAGGTCTAGCAGCCGACCAGACGCCCCGTTGAGATCCTTCAATTCAGGGAACGCATTCGCGAGCTCGTCTTTTAGTCCGCGCGCAATCGCTTTCTGCGCCTCAATCTCCGCGCTGCTCAATTGCCCGTATTTGCCAGCGTTCACGCTGTAGGTGCCTCTTTTGATCGCCTGCGCTTGCGTGGCATCCATCAAGGGGGCCGGGGTCGCCGGCTGCGCGGGAGTGCCTGGCCGCATGATGGGATGACCGCTGGCGTTGAACAATCCCGTAGCTTGCGGCTGAACCGCAGGTGTGCCCGGACGTGCGCCACGCTCTTCGAGAAACTGCTGCTTGACGCGATCGATAGCCGCGAGATCACCGGCGGCGTTTACCTGGTTGGCGAAGCGCGCCTTTGTCTGGTCGGCATAGCTAGCCGCTCTGTTCGGGTCAATCTGCACTCCCGGCTTAATCGCCTGCTCAATCTGGATGCCGAGATTGTTGAGGCGGTCTTCGAGTTGCGTCACCCCCGGCTTGCCGACCACGATTCCCTCATCGAGCCCTGTTCGCGCCATCGCTGCACGCTCATCCGGCGAATACGAAACCGATGGCCGCAAGGCTTGTTCATAAGCCGCCTCAGGGGTCTTGCCCATGAGTCCAATTCTCGGCGCGGTGTCCGTTGCTGCCCGCTTGCCCCTCAATCCCGCCGTTGCGCCGCCTGTAATCGCCGAAAGATCGCCGCCGATGCGCTGCAGATAATCGCTGTCATTCTCACCGGGGTTCTGGTGAGGGTCTGCGATTAGGTCTGTCGCGCCATGCGCTGCAAAGCCGACGCCTGCGGCGCCCGTTGCAGTCTTTGCGACGGCACTAGCCGTCTTGATCGCGGGTTCTGCCGCTTTCACCGTAGTCGCCAATTTCCCTAAGACAGGTGCGGACGCCTTCGCGTCAGCGAGCAACGCATCTGCTCCCTCGCCGATGCCTCCTGTTGCTGCAAGAGCGACACCTACAGGGGTAAGGAACGCTTTTGCAGCATCAGCCCCCACGCCATTAACAAACGTCTTCAGAGCCGCAATGTGAGGGTGATCGCTGCGCCATTGAGCGTCCGCTAGCGTGTACGGGCCGGAAGAATTGCGCTCTGCTTCGGCGATGCTTTCACGCAGGTTCCCGATGTTGACGGGAGTGTTCGCACGCTCCCATAGGTTCGGTTTGTTCGCGGCCTCGAAGTCCTTCGCGTAACGCTCATGATCGCCACCGGCAAGCCACATATAGCCCTGCTGGCGAGCCGATTCCACGTTGCTGTACGGAATTTGAACAGGTCCTCCCTTGCCGCCAATCTTGACGAGGCGATATGTACCCTCGCCGTTCGGATTTGCGGTAATGTCGCTGGGTACCAAACCCGTAGAGAGGTCGATTGCACTAGCACCGCCTGCCTTGGCCTTAGGGACGAGGCCCGCAGAGAGATCGATCGGAGTCGTCGCCATTTACTGGACCACCGTGAAGCCCTGCGCTTCTGCTGCGGCCTTCGCTGCATTCGCATCACCGCGAGGGTTCGCCGCTTTCCACGCAGAGAGTGAGAACGTGTGTGTCTGCGGACTAGCATTGCCGCCGCCACCGCGTGCCGATCCTCCAGCACCACCACCCACCGCCGCCGCCAACGGCGTAATGTTCCCGTCGCGGTCAAACACCGTGACCTTGTCCGGGTCGAGGCCGGTATTTGCAGCAACGGCACGCACACCCTGCAGATAGGCGCTGTGACGGTTGGAGATGAGGCTGTCCACGATGCTCGAAGCCTCGCGCAACTGCGCATCAGACGGCTTGCCGGTGCCTATGCGGTTAATCAGGTTATCGAGTTTGCGAAACTCCGAACCCACTGCGGGACCGGCACGATTGATTTCAGCGTCGTTGATGCGATGCACGCCCGCGAAGCTCGATACGCCAAGCGCGAGCATCATGGGCTCGAGCGAGGCCGCGAGTTGGTTTCCGTTCTTCGCCTGCTGAATTGCCGATTTGACCGCGCCCGCCTGAGAGACGAACTGCCCGTAGCCGTGTTGCGGGTCCGCGGTGTACTGATCGATCTGGTTCATGCCGTGAAGCATGCGCGAGTTTTCGAAGGTCGTCTGACGCCCCAACTGCGCGCGGTGATTCTCCTGCGCTTGGGTGAATTTCGCGAGACGCTCCTTTTGCTGAAAGTCGGCCAATTCGTTGGCGGTCATACCAACGTTGAGAACGGCTTGCGGGTTGCGCTGGTCGAACTGCCGCGGGAAGCGGCCTGCGAGGTCAGGGTGAAGGGTTTCAAAGGCCTGCAACTTGGTCGCATAGTCCTGGGCACTAGAAGACTGCGCCAATGCTGGAGCGTACTGCTTCAGCAGCGAGCCCGAGGCAGTTGCTCCTGCTTGGTCGGCCTGTGAATCGTTCTTGCGCGTCTCCGATTTCTTGAGCGCATCGGATATTAGCTGCGAATGCATTCCAAGCGATGCCTCGATCACACCGAGGTAGTTATCGTCCGGGGCCTGCTGCGGGAGTTTGGATGGATCAATGCCAAGCGCTTTCGCATTCTTACTTGCCCACTGAAGTGCGGAATCCCAAAGTTGCTGACGCTGCTCCGGGTTCTGCGAGGCACGCAAGCCTTCGAGATGACTGAATGCCTCGTTGTTAAGATTCGTGTGGTTTTCGATATCGAGCTTCGCATTTTCCAAGCCCGTTTTTTTTACATTCGCTGCAGTCAACGCCCCTTCGTTAAAACTCTTCTGCAGAGCCGCCACAGTCTCAGGCCTCACACCAGAGGATGCCGCCGCATTGAGGTATCCGTCGAAGTCATAACCGACCTTGCCGCTTTCGTCTTTCACGATGAATTTCGGTGAAAGGGAACGCAGCGTTTGCTGGTCCTGCATCTGTTGCCTCTGCTGGTTGAGTTGCAACTGCCCACCTTCAACCTGCTGCTGCAAAGCCTGCTGCTGAAGCGGCGCGTTCTGCAGCAGGTTCTTCAACTGCAGCAGGCGACCGTACCGCTCAAGCGGATCTTGCTGCTGCTGCGGAGGACTCACACTCAGAGCCGGAAGCGGAAAAGTTGCCATACCCTTATCCCCTCTCCGATGCCAGCGGGCCGACGCTGTAGGCGCTTACGAATTGATCGATCTCCGAAGGCCTGTAGCGATATCCCCTCGTGCACGGCATAGACACTGCGGGTAAAACCCCCTCCGCAGCCCATTGCCGAATCGTGCGAGCGCTCTTGCCTAACATTCGTGCCACTGTTTCGGTCGTCACGAGATTTTCAGGAAAACTCGCTTCAGCGATTTGCATTTATGCTTCCTCTCCAGCCACCGCAATGGGCCTTACTTCGCCGCATGCGGTATGCAAGTACCGTTTCACGTGGGGCATTTTGATTCAATGATTTGCACCCGTTTGGGTGCGTGCCTCCGGTTGCGCGCGAAAGATCATTCGCCAGAGGCTCACATCCAATGCCTTCGAGATGCGCTCCAAGTCATCAAGGCCGGGGATCCGCTCACCCGATTCGAACCGGCGAATGCTGTTGCGATGCAGGCCGCTGGCTTTGGCAAGATCACAAACTTGCATTTCGCGCTTCTGCCGCGCGCTCTCTATCACTCTGCCAATTCGAAGGCCAATCACGCGGCTCTCCTGTCGAGGAAATTAACTTTCACCCGCCGCGCTAAGGCCTTGGCGGTATCATCGGCTGCACTGTATGCCTGTCTATAGGCGTCCGCGTCTGCCGTAAGGCATATCCCCGCAGTGAGGCCGCAATGAATGGAAAACTCACCCTCAAGCCACTTGGCGAAGTCTTCTTCAGCGTATCCGCTATGTTCATGTGTGAAGGCGAACCAGAGGTGCTTCGCGCTGGAAGCCACGCGGGTTGAAATCAAACACCGCTCTGCAGCCCATTCATAGAAACGAGTGTTCATGCTGTCGCCCTCACCATGGAAATGCCCGATTGCTTAAGGTCTGGTGACTGCCAATACTTCATGTGCCTGGGCTGCGGATTGCTGCTGGCTTTTGTTCGTACGTACAGCGTCTTTAGCGTTTCTTCCTGAGCGTCTGACTCGATTCGGAAGATGTAATCCGCCCAGCCTTCGATAGAGGAAGATCCTCGCGCGCCGCCGCCTTTGTTCGTGTGGTGGATAACGCATATGTGCGCCCCAGATAGACGAGAGAGTTCGTCAAACTTGCTCATCACTTTCGTCATGTCGTTCGCTGAGTTCTCTTCGCCGCTGTGCAGCCTGTTCAGCACATCCAGAACGCAGAATTCAATCTGCTCGGCGTTCAGCCATTCGGCCATTTCCTTGAGGTCGTGATCGTTGTCGATACGGAACGTCTGCGACTGCTCCACAGTGTTTACGCGGATATTGCGGTCGACATCGAACCATTCCAGTCCGCGTCCCTTGGCGAGCGCCCGAAGACGTTCACTCACGAGCTGCGGTCCGTCTTCACGGCTTACAATCGCAACACGCACGGGCCGTCCGAGCGGTGGCAGGTTCAGCACCTTCCCGTTCGTTCCAAGCGCTAGTGCGAGGTCTAGAAAGAAGAATGATTTGCCGGTCTTTGGTGGCGCGATGACGAGGCCGCGACCATTCCGGGGAATAAGTCTATCCACAAGCCAATCACCGCCCTCATGGTCATTACGTGCGAGCTCTGAGGGCTTCACCAGCAGCGTGCGCGGTGCAAGGTCGTGCTTTACAAGGATCGTCTTAAGCTCTGGTGTATCCCAGGGCTGCAGGTTCTTGAACATGTGCGCGAAGAATTGCTCGACCGTATGCGTTTCTAGGTAGTCGGAAATGTCTTCCCCTTCACCAACCGGCAGAGGGAGACGAAACACCTTCGAGGCATACTGCGCTACATCAGCGCACACATCCTCATCGTGCTTACGCCCCTGCGCGTCGTTGTCGCCGAGCTTGATGACAACCTTCCCGAGGAAATACTTTCCGAAGCCGAATTCTCGCTTCCAGGCCATTGCTCCGCCCGGATTGGTAGTTACCCCTATCCGGTCTACCGTCAACGCGCCCAGCGTGAAGCCACGCACCTTCTTGAGGTGCGTCCCGAGCGCGCGGGATAGATCATTGACGTTCTTTTCGCCTTCGACCACGAACACGATGAGCGATTGCATGACATCTGGCAGGCGGTACAGTGTGCGGCGCACGCCCTTGGATCCCCAAACCCTGCGCCCTAGATCCGTCTGCTCGCATTTATCGCATTCGCTGTCGGGGGAGCAACCGCACGGGTAATCAGGTGGAGTAACCTTGTTTCCGTCGCGATCCACGAAGCGCCATACCGACAGTAGTTCTTTGCCAACCTCGTCGGTGTATACATACCGATCCCGTGCCTGCTTCCGGTTCCATCCCTTTTTCTTGCCCTGCGCGAGGGGTTCTTGATAAACCCGCTTAACGAACGGCGTCCCGATGATCTGCTCCACCTTTTCGCGTGCAATCTCGAACGGTAGATTTGCGCCGCCCTCAGCTTCGCTCATCGATTGCTCGAACGTTATGGGGCCTTTTCCTTTGGCGTTACAGGCAAAACAGAAATATTTGCCGTCTTCCAAGTCAACGGCAAGCGCAGAGCCGTTGTTGCCGCCATGGAACGGGCAACGGCTGCGGTACTCGGTGCCTTTGCTGTGCCGGATGGCGTATGGGTCCAGGCGTTGCAGGAAGTACGTTTCGATCTGTTCGGGTGTAATGCTCATTGCACCATCCCCCTCAGCCACGCTTCGCTGTCTTCATCGCTTTCAGGAATGAATGTCATCGCCCGCTTTGGCGCCTTGGCCGGGTATACGTCAGTCCAGTTGTTTTTCACTGATTCCCGTAGAGCCCAAATCGCATCGTTGCCCGCCGCGTAGCACTTTTGGAGACTGTCGAGAATCAGCCCTGCCGCATATGCGGTCATGGGCTTCTTCTTCGCGACTCGCATCTGGTGAAAGGCGATCCATAGATCGCGAGGAAGCCATTGCGGAAGCTCTAGCTCATCGGAGTTTGCAGAAATCTCTACACGACGCTTTTGGGTGCGTTTACGCGTAGCGCCTTCTTGTTCTTCTTTCTTGTTCTTCTTTCTTGTTACCGTGTCACCCTGAGATAGCGTGAGTGTCTGTGTGACACAGCGTGAGTCTCCCTGTGAGACGGCGGAAAATTCGCTGTCTCTGTCTGACACTGCGGAATTATCGCTATCTCTCTGCGACACAGCGGAAAACGCTAGGGTGTAGTGGGTGTGCAGTTGTAATCCCTGGTCCCCCATGCTCCGCGTGTGCGTGCGCTTTACAAGGCCTCGTCCGGCCAGCGCCGTCAACGCCCGGCAAACGGAACTCCGACTCAGCCCGGTGTCGGCAGAAATCGTCTCCAGCGACGGATTGCACTGGCCCGTTTCGCCGTTGTGACGCCAACCAAGTTGGACGACGACATTCTTTTCGTTTGCTGGAAGCTCGCCAATCCCACAGGCCCACCGCACTGCTCTCCAACTCATGCTGCTGGCCTTTCCTCCGCGCGCAAGATTCGCGGATCTGGCCATGTGGGTACTTGTGTTGCGGGAAAGCAGGGAACAAATGGCATCGCGGGGAAAGGATCATCTCCGCCCTGCAAGACAATTTGTGCACGTAGATCATTCAGGAAGCAGTGCGAGCGCTCGGCTCCGCTACATCCCGGCACCACCATGCTTTGCACCATGACATCGCGATACAAGACCAGCGCCAAGGCATCTGCGAAGTTCTGATCCATCTCCCAAGTGATTCGCCGAGGCTCGCTCATCGAACACCCCTTCTAATCTCGATTGCTTCATAGGGGAGCGGATAGAGGGAGCTCGAACGCTGTAGTCTTTGCAGTGCTTCGTTTGCCTCATCCTCGCTGAACCGCTTGGCATGTTCTGCCGTTGATACGCGAGAAGTGACATTGTTGCCGACGTAGTATTTCCCGCACTTCAGGACGTAAACCGGCTCTATGTGTGCGGATTCCTGTAGCGCCGTCGCGCCTGGTGCTGCTAAATTTGAGTTACCCAAAACAGTCTCCTGATGAGCCGCCCCGCTAAGGCGGCTTTTCTTATGCCGCGCGGCTGGCGGCGATCTGGCTCTGCAAGAACGCTTCGATCTCTCCCTCAACCCAGCCCTTTGAGCGACCACCCAGAAGCGCAATACTCTTCGGGAAATCTCCCCGGCTCATCGCTTCATACACAGCGGTTTTGCCCAGGCCGGTTCGCTTGAGAACTTCAGGTAGGCGCAGAATGCGTGTCTCCATGTGCATCTCCTACGCCGCCGTCATCAGTCGATCAATTTCCGTCGCCGGAACCATGATGAACTTGCCAATACGGAAGGTCTCAATCTTTCCTTCACGCATCCATTGACGTGCCAGTGATTCGGAAATGTCCATCGCCTCAGCGAATGAACGCAGCCTTAATGCTCGCTTTGGTCCTGTCCCAGTCGCATCGCGCATAGTTGATATCTCCTGTTTGGATTGTTCTGCTAACAGAAATAATTCATGCCGCGGAGCGATTTTGAAATAAATGTTGCAATAGACAGCAAACATCTGCTATCAGATATCAATGCGGTCGATAAGCCTACCCCTCCATCTCGAAACAACAGCCGAAGACGAGTACGAATTGCTCGATTTTCTTAACGGCCCTGATGCGTTTACGGGGTATCATCCGCCCAAGAACAACCTCGAGCTACTTCAAGAACTCATTGGCGGTGGTCAGGTGAAGCCCGGCAACACGGGGCGAGATTCGTTGCGCGTTGCTGTCGATGAATGGATTGCCACCGGGAGAGACGCAAACGGTGTCGAAGACCCACACTCGCGCACATGGTCCACTCGTACCGTCGGCAGTCTTTGGAAGCAAGTTCTCAGCATCTCCAGCGAGACACAATTGTGGATGCCTGGTAACGGGCTCGAATTGTCGCTTTGGGGAACGCATGCCCCGATGAAGGAAATTCCGCCCACGAGCGATGAGATCGCAAAGCGTCTTCTATTTTTCCTGATGGTTAGCGATCTGCGGTTTCGGGTTGCCCACTGCCTTGGGTGTGGAATCTACTTCCTTCTCCCGAATCGGCGCTATGTGCATAAGCGAGGGACGCGCTGCGGTGAATGCTATTCGCGTTTTCGCGATGAGGATTCTGTGGAGACGACGAAGGCCCAGAGAAGTCAAAAGCGGCAAGCGGTATGCCAAGCTATCGCGGCAAAATTCGGAAAGCGTATTGCTGCAAATGAAGCATGGCACAGGGATAAGAAGATCGTGCAACAAATAGTTGCACACGTAAACACAAGCATAGATAAAGGAAAGATTGACCACTCTCCCATTTCCAGCAAATGGGTGCTTCGCCAATCGGCCCCCAATAATCGGGCGGCCATTTTTGCCGAGGCTCAACGATCCGTTAGTTGAGGTGAGATATGGCCTCCTTTTAGCGAATCTAGGTGATCAGCTCGCACCGTCATCGTCGTGTATTCAGCGCGGGCCGCATCATCTGGCGGCACGGAGCGAGTCACATCGCCGGGCACTGTGCGTCGAAATCTTGACGCGCTTCTACGCCTGAACCTATGGCTTTATCCCCTTTGCCGAGATACTGCTTAGTGCTCACATCGAGAAAAACCAGATTGATCAGTGCGTAACTACAGTTCCGAGTATCTGTATATGTCTGGTCGATCTGTGAAAATTCAATCGCCGCTTTTGGGTTGGTGACATAGCTGTCAGAAGCGGCAGTAATCAGCCTGTCGAGAGAATGAAACCGTGGACTCGCTCTGCTGTCGTATAGGGTTTCGAATGAAGAATATTGTGGCTGCTGAAGAGCCTCACGTATGAGTAGTTCTTTTCCCAGCAGAGTGCCTTCTTGGGCAACTACAGACTCGTCGTAAAGCTTTTTTCTGCTCAATACTTCATCAACTGGGGCATGTCGCTTGAGCGCAGAAATCAGGAAGTTGGCTCGTACATATCGGACGTAGATTGCATCCGAGAACGACGCGATGGATGTGGTGGATGCTTGGTAATCCTTGGCGAATCGGTCGGCCTCAGCATTCCGGCTCTGGATCTGGTAGCTGATGAATGATCCGATAAGGCCAGTCAGAACGAAACTGGCTAGAGTGATGACCAGCGGGTGCTCGGAAAGGGATTTAGGGCCGCCGGGCTTGGCGGGGACGACTTCGATCTGAACGCGTTGTGGTTGGAAGTCATCTGCCATTTGCAGTTTGTCCTTTCACTTCGTACCGAGTGTAAGGGCAAATGGGGAAAATGCAGCCGACCATGAATAAATCTTTAGTCGGCTGCTCATTTGCCTTCACCATCACACCGAAATCGCAATGCGTCTTTCCGCGAATGCGTTCGGTACACTTCCGTCCAGCTTTCGCACATAGCGGTCCCGCTTGATCTGCCGGTTATTAAGTTGGGCCTCATTCAGAACCGTCACCGTCTGTTTCCCATAGACCCCATCCAGGCGGATCAGCCCCTCTTTCGAGAGAGCCCACAGCTTGCGCCGTGTGATCTCATACGGGAGTGCGGTGCAGGCAGCCAGGCCAGCAACCGCATTGGCAGGAAGGCGGAACTGCAAGTGATGGTCGGTGTGGCCTACAGACGCCTTGCGTGCGCATTCCAACAGTACGTTGGCCACGCGTTGAAATGGCCCCTCCGAATCGGCCAAGCGCATCTTGCTGGTCACTGAGGCGTTGCATTCCTGCGTGGTGGCGCGTAGCAGCCACTCGCGTGTCTTGTCACAATCACCAACAGCCTGCATGAGGTCATGTTCATCGATGATTGCAGCGTCTGTTTCATCGAAGGCCAATGCTGTGAGTTTGCAGGGCAGGTTGTGCAGCAAGGACGAAAGCCCCACAACGTCCCCAGGGCCTGCGATGCAAAGGAAGTGTTCGGCATTTTCTCCAGAGAAGACGGCCAACATACCGCTGCGGAGAAACACCATCTGGTTGCGATCGATCTCTCGGATGACCATAGTTGCGCTTGAACGAATCCATTGCCGTGTGGCAACGCTCTCCAAACGATGCGGCAGCTTCTGTTCAAGGCAGGTTGTGCGCGTGTTGTGGGCGGATACAGTCTGCATTTCCATTCCTCAATCTCTTTCGTCTCTTTGTTGTCGTTTCGTTATCGAGTGCTGGCCGTGAAGCCCCATGCTGTGCGGACAGCTTGAACGGTTTGCACCGGCACGGCAGGAGTGACCAGCTTCTGAGGCGGCACCACGACAGGAGCGATTGGAATGGCGGATTTGAGAGGAGACGTCGCCGCAGGCTGTGCTTTCGCTTTGCGGGCGGCAGCGCGCTCTTCATAGACGGGCGCCATATGGTTTCCGCCGTCGACCGCAGAGAGATACTTGTGCGTGACTTCCAGGCGGCAATGCGTGTAATGCCGCATCATCTGTTCGGAAACATGTCCGGCAACGGAGCGGATCACCTCAGAAGGCACTCCTTGCTCGGCCATCATTGTGATCGCTTGGTGACGAAGGCAATGAGGGGTCAGCCAAGGTACGTCGGCAGCTTCCCTCAGCTCGTACCAGGTGCGCCGAAGCCACGAAGACGAAGTAGGGCGTTTGGGATCGTAGAGGTGTGTGGCTACTCGGTACGGGAAGATGAAATCGTCTGGTCCCGTGGAACCTAAGGCTTCGGCTCTATCAAGAATTTTCTTGAGTGCGAAGACCGCCGTGTCGTTGAGGGGAATGACGCGAAGGCGATAGCGGTTTTTGCCCAATGGAATGCGAACTGCTGGCGGATTCGCATTGAGCATGACATGCTTGTGCTGCAGATTTCGCAATTCCGTGCCGCTAGCAGTGGTATTCGCCGTAAGCATCGCCACTAGCCCCGCCAATTCCCAGTCGGGTTTGCTGGCAGCGACCGCGTAGAAGTGTGCCTCTTGTTCTGAAGTCATCACCTTGGGCGGTTGCCATTGATCTGCAGGAATGCGCTCGTAATGGTCAGAGAACTTATTCCAAAGACCCGCACGCCGTAGGATCATCTGCAGCACACTCAGTTCATGGTTGATGATGCTATGCCCACTCGGCTTCGTCCAAAGACCCTTCTCGCATCCTTCCTTGCACCCCTTTGCCTCGGGATGGCCATGGATGCAGCAATTCTTTGCTCGCAGGCGCTGATAAAGAGCGACATGGCCCAGATGAATCTTCTCTAGGTCGTCCATTTCGCCGAAGTAGCGGTTGAGCGCTCTAATCTGTGCTGTGAATCCATAGAAGGTGCGACTTCTGACACGCCCACGGCGTGACTCAAGCCAAAGGGCCGCGGCCTCAGCAAAGGCGCGGCCACGAAGGGCACTCGGATCAAGCATGTCGGCAGGCACGTGAAGGGTTTCCGCGCACAGGTCGTTAATATCTACACGAACGGTAGTCATTTAATTTCACCATTTGGTTTCGGCTGGCGGCACACGACGAGTGATAGTGCACTCGTCCGGCCACGATGGCGTTAGCACGCATGCCTGTAGAACCAGGCGAGAGCGAGTGGTCCTCTCCTGCGGATCAATGTCGCAGAATGTCCAGTCCATATTCAGAGAATGGTGGGTGGAGAGTGTGATCTGTTCCGCCAGCTTGCCGCTTCTGCCATGCGTAAGCGTCCTGCAGTTGTTGTCTTTGGATGGGCTCCGCGATGCGGCAGTAGTGCTCATGCATCTCCTGCGACAGATGTCCCATTCGGGCTCTGATGACAGAGATGTTCACGCCCGCTTCTGCGAGCCTAGTTCCTCCGGTATGGCGCGTGTCGTAGATCCGGAAGCGCTTCAATCCCGTCGCTTCACGCACCTCTTCCCACTGTTTCTTAAACCCGGAATTGGTCATCGGCTTTGTGGGATCCCATGCCGCGTTCGGACCCCGGTGACGCATTGGAAATACATAGTCCAAGGGATTAGCTGCCCCGCAACGACGTGCCCGTTCCAAGAGACATTCCGCGGACCATAGTTCCTGGGCAGTGACCAAGGAGATGATGCGCTGTCGTCCCTTGCATTTCGCTGCCACACGCGAGACGGTGATCGTCTGGTGTTCGAGGTTTATATCTGCGAGCCTCAATAGGCGCAGTTCGTTCGAACTCATCGTGGTCCCGAAAGCGAGAAGCGAATACCAATAGACAAGCTGCCAGCGGGGAGAGCTAGCGGCTACGGCCAACCAATGTTCTTGCTCCTGACGAGTGAGAGCGCGTTGTATTTCGTCCTCGTGCTCTTCCAGCAAAGGTGCGTAGTATGCGTCGTCGATCTCTTGCCAGCAGCCAGCCTTGGCGAGAATGCGCCTCAACAAACAGATCTCCTGATTTACCTTCTTCGGTCCGGCGGGACATTCTTTGATCGGCGCTTTAGGGCGGCGAGGACGCATGAAACATCCAATTCCTGCGACCCGATACTCTTGGAATTTTCGGATCATGGGAGGGGTGATCCTATTGAGTCTCGTATCGCCAAAGAACAGGGAGAGGCTGGTAAGGTACTGCCGGTAGCTGCGCAGCGTGTTCTCTCGTATGAAACGCGCTACCCGCTGTCTCGTTCGAATAGCCGCGACGTTGTCTAAGAAAATGTCTGCAGCTTCTGAGAAAGGCATCTCGGGATGCAGCGTAACCATGCCGACACGATGATCCTCCGATGAGGAAGCGCCAGCGGTGTGCAGGCTGAATGGGAAAGGCCGTGTTTCGGGACGCAGGGCCGCGGGGACTACACTAGTGGAAGCCATTTGATTTCTCCAGCGAGGAATTTTGGTTAGCCTCCGGCGAGTGTTAGAGCACTCTCCGGGGGCGGTTGTGTTTTACGGGGACCAGCCCCGCAGGATCGTTCAGGCCACCTCTGTTCGCATCTTCAGCACTTTGCCGCGCTGCTGTGCTTCGAGGTAGTTGCTCCACCACTGCATCATCTTGGCGCGTGGTGAAAGGTAGAGCGCATGGTTATACGCGGCGCTGACAGCGTTCCGCGGCGAATGCGCAAGCTGAAGTTCAATGTGTGCATGTTCGAAACCCTGCTCATGGAGGACGGTTGAGGCGAGTCCACGGAAACCGTGTCCAGTCATAACGCCCTGGTATCCCATCCTCTTCAACGCAACAAGAATCGTGCCGTTCGACATCGACTTCTTAGGGCTACGGTCTCCAGGAAAGAGAAGAGTGCCATCACCGGTCAAGTTCTTAAGCAGTTCAAGAATCTCGATCGCTTGAGTCGAGAGCGGAATGATATGCGGCGTCCGCATCTTCATGCGCTCTGCCGGAATGTTCCAGCGCTTTTCCTCGAAATCAATCTCACTCCAACAAGCACCGATCAATTCGCCGGTGCGTACGAAGGTGTGAGCAAGCAACTTGATCGCTAAACGGGTAACTGGCGTCCCCTGATATAGCTCCACAGCGCGCAGTAGGGCAGGAAGCTCTTTCGCGTCGATCCGCGCATAGTTGGTCTTCTGAACGGACTTCAGAACGTCAGCAGGCTTGAAATCAGCGGATGGGTTGCGAGTAACGTAACCATGCGCAATGGCATATCGGAAGACCTGGCCCGTCGTTTCTAGAGCACGCTTGGCGATATCGTGTGCGCCACGCTCTTCAATAGCTTTGACCATCGCAACAATCGTCGGTGCTTCGATCGCAGAAATTGCCTTGGCCCCGATAGCAGGGAAGACATCAGCCTGCAGCCGACGCAGTACCGCATCTGCGTGACGTTCGCTCTTTCCGACCTTCCAATGCTTGTGCCACTGCTCTGCGATTTTCTGGAAGGCGTGCTTCTCGGCGGCGATCTCAGCCACACGAACGGCTTTGCGTTGAGCCATCGGATCGGTGCCATCTTTTAACAACTTCCGAGCCGCGCTGTGCTTCTCCCTGGCAGCAGCGAGAGACACCTCGGGGTAGCCTCCGAAGCTCATCAGCTTTTCTTTGCCCTCAAAGCGATATTTCCAGCGCCAGAGCTTGCCCCCGGCAGGAGTCACGAGGAGATAGAGGCCACCGCCGTCCGCAAGACGGGTGTTCTTCGACGGAAGCTTTACGTTCCTGATGCGCGTGTCTGTGAGCTTCATAGACGGCCAACGGGATAGATACCCCCGTTCTCAAAATCCGATACCCCCACATCTACACCCATCTGAGGCAGGATGTCAACGGAAGAACGCGAACGTCAGCGAAGAGTTGTTAAGGATTTATTAGGGATTTTTGAATAGTCGAGCGACGGTGTCGGACTTGTACGGACAACCTTGGACGGGTTGATGGCGGAGAGGGAGGGATTCGAACCCCCGTTCGGCTTTCACCGAAAGCTGTTTTCAAGACAGCCTGTTTCAACCACTCACACACCTCTCCGCGGGTGGGGTTGTTCCTACTCCAATCGTAGCAGGAACGTCGGTCTGCATCGTGTTTTGTGGCTCATGCGTCCAATGTTCGGGAGTAGCATGAAAGTATGCCGGTAGCTGTCCGCCAGAAGTCGTTCGAGAGCACTCTTCGTTCCGCGAAGAGTACGCTGGTGTTCCGCGAGACCATGCACCTTGCCCTGGACAGCTTCCGCGCCAGTAAGGTGCGTTTTCTGCTTACCATGCTGGGCATGATCATCGGATCGGCTTCGATTGTGCTGGTAGTGACGGTCGGTATGACGGGCCGGCAATACGCGCTGGATACGTTGTCCAGTATCGGCCCGAACATGGTGGAGATGCAGTACAACGGCGGCGCTACGGTGGGCGCGGATGGTGCATCCACCCCGGACTACATGACCAAGGAAGACGAGGCGGCAGTGCTGTCGCAGGTGCCCGGTATTGCACAGAGCTCGCCCATGCTGGAAGTGCATGCACCAATTTCGATTGGCGAAGGCAAGACCCGCGATGTGATGCTGCTGGGCGTTTCGCCGCGCTATAAGGATGTGCGCAATCTCGGCGTGTTGAGCGGCCGCTTCTTTGACGATCAGGACACCATCGCGCATGAGAAGGTTGGCATGATCGTGGAGCCCCTGGCGAAGACCCTCTTCGGCTCAGATGATGCGGCTGTGGGCAAGGTCCTGAACCTGAGTGGCATCCCCATCACGATTGTTGGCGTTTTCAAGCAGCGCGTGGATACCTTCGGCCAGTCTGAAATCAGCGATGACACGGTGCTGCTGCCGTATCCGGTGGCACGCTACATGACGGGAACCGACACGGTGAAGGAAATTTTCTTCACGATGAAGGACCCTGCCGACGTGCCTCGTGGCGCGACCAGAATTCTGGACCTGATCCAGTCGAGGCATCGTAAGGGCAGCAAATACACCGCGTTTACGATGGTGGCCATTCTGGACACTATGAAAAAGGTCGCTGACTCGTTGACCTACGTGCTGACAGCGGCTGCGTTCATCACGCTGGTTGTTTCGGGCGTGGGCATCATGAACAGCATGCTGGCAAATGTGACGGCGCGTTATCGCGAGATTGGTATCCGCAAGGCGCTTGGCGCAACGCGGCGCGAGATCCGTCTGCAGTTCCTGACCGAGGCGGTTTTTCTGTCGCTGAGCGGTGGTGTGGTGGGTACGCTGTTAGGGCTTGCGCTTCCAATCACGGTGAACCTACTGACACCGGTGCATATCCCAATGTCCGGATTGTCGGCCGTGGTGGCGCTGTTGACCAGCGTGCTGGTTGGCGTAATTTTCGGAACGCTGCCGGCGAATCGGGCGGCGGCGCTGGATCCGGTGGAAATGCTCAAGTACGAGTAGAGGCTGGATTCCTCAAAAAACGAAAACTACATAGGAAGTGCGAGCATTTCCAGCTCGCGCTGCATGTTTTCCAGGGAAAGATGCGTGGAGTCCAAGTGGCAGGCGACGTGACGGGCACCTTCCGTAGACACGCCATAACCGCGTGCTGCGAGAAAGCTGGCGATCAGTTCCGCTGCTTGCCAATTGTCCAGACCGGAACTGAGCAGTTCACTGCGCAGGTCGGCAACGTCGTCCTGCGAGAACTTGCCATCGTTGGGGGCTATTTCCATCCAGATGCTCCTTCGCGCCGGTTCTCCCGGTAATTTGAAAGTTTAGACGTCATGTGTGCTGTGGGGTTGCGCCTACTACAAATTCTTATGGGATCTGATGTCATTTTGCCGAATTTGTGCGAACACATCACAATGCATGTTCACGGTATCCTCAAATAGACATGAGCACACGCATTCTGGACGGAACCGCCATTGCCGCGGAGATCAAAGCTGAGTTGAAGTCGCAGGTGGAAGCGCTGGGATATACGCCAGGATTGACGGTGATCCTGATTGGCGAAGATCCTGCCTCCGCCATTTACGTTCGCAATAAGGTGAAGGCTTGCGAGGAACTGGGCATTCGGAGCGTGGAAATACGTCCGGAACCGACCATTACCACGGAAGAACTGCTGGCGATGATTGGCGAATTGAACGAGGATGACAGCGTCGACGGCATCCTGGTGCAGTTGCCGCTGCCGAAGCATGTGGATACCAAGAAGGTTCTGGACGCCGTCTCCCCCGAAAAGGATGTGGATGGGTTTCACCCTGTGAATGTGGGCCGTTTGAGCACCGGACAGGATTGCCTGACTCCCTGCACGCCGACGGGTGTAATTGAGATTTTGAAGCGCAGCGGTATTGCGACAGAAGGAGCCGAGGCGGTTGTTATTGGCCGTAGCGACATTGTGGGCAAGCCTGTGGCGATGATGCTGACAGCGGCGAATGCAACTGTGACCATCTGCCACGGACGCACGAAGAACCTGGCGGAGCATACGCGTCGCGCGGACATCCTGGTGGTTGCCATCGGCAGGGGGGGATTTGTGACCGCCGATATGGTGAAGCCAGGTGCAGTTCTGATCGACGTGGGCATCAACCGCGTGAGCGATGCCGCAGAGGTAAACCGCTTCTTTGGCGATGATGCGAAGCGCATGGAGACCTATGCGAAGCGCGGCTCGGTGGTGATGGGTGATATCGCGCCGCAGGCGTTTGCGGTTTCGTCGGCTTATACCCCGGTTCCGGGTGGCGTTGGTGCGCTGACGATTGCGATGCTGATGCACAACACGGTGAAGGCTGCGAAGCTGCGGCGGGCTGCGAAGTAAACACGATGTTGCGCGTCGCGCTGACGGGCGGAGTGGGTAGCGGTAAGAGTACCGCTGCGGCCATGCTGCGTGAGCGCGGCGCGTATCTCTTTCAGTCCGATGAGGTGGGCCGCGCGTTGATGCAGCAGGGCGGTGCCGCGTTTGCGCCGATTGTGCAGCAGTTCGGTGCGGGCGTGGTGAAGGCGGATGGATCGCTGGACCGTGGGGCGCTGGCGCGAATTGCGTTTGATGAAGGCCGTGTTGAGGAGCTGAACGCCATCATTCATCCCCTTGTGATTTCGCAGCAGGCGCGATGGGCGGCGGAGATTGCCGCGAAGGATCCGCTGGCGGTGGCGGTGGTGGAGTCGGCCCTGGTGTTTGAGACAAAACATGCTGCTAGCGCGGATGATTCTGCCCCATGGCGTACACGTTTTGATCGCATCGTGGTGGTGACTGCGCCTGAGGAACAGCGACGGTGGCGCTACATCCAGCGTGTTTCCGGGTTGAATGAAGCAGCGGCTTCGGCGGATTTTGAACGTCGCAATGCAGCGCAGTGGAACGATGAACGCAAGGCCGCGATGGCGGACTTTGTGATTGCAAATGACGATTCTTTGCAAGAGCTTAGTGACGAAGTGCAGACCTTGTGGGAAGAGTTGAAGACCGAGTCGATGGAGCGCGCGGGGCAAGCGAAGTAGCAGCGCGGATACACTGTAAGGGCCTGTCTTTGGTGCGCTCCGGAGGGCGCCTGGATGAAGTTGCGTAGAGTTCTGTTGGTTGTTTTGTTGTTGGTGGGTTTTTATCTTCTGACGCAGCATCTGTGGCCCACGGGCACGGTCGCTGCGCTGATGCAGCGCTATGTTCCGTCGATGAACGGTAGCCGCATGGAGCACCTGAGTGGCCCGTTGGGCGCGTTTGACCTGAACGTGGCCAATGCACAGCCTGCGTATGACTCGGAAGAGCAGAACAACATTGCCGTCTACAAGCGGGTGACTCCGAGCGTGGTGAATATCACCAGCACCACCATTGCGATCGACTTTTTCTATGGCGCGGTGCCTCAGCAGGGACAGGGCTCAGGGTTCGTCCTGGATAAGCAAGGACACATTCTGACGAACAACCACGTGATTGGCGAGAATTATCAGCGCGTGGAAGTACAGCTTGCAGACAAGCACAAGTACAAGGCGCAGGTGGTAACCGTAGATAAGGCTCACGACCTTGCGTTGCTGCAGATCAACGCGCCGAATCTGCAACCGGTGGAGCTTGCGGATTCGCGCAATCTGCAGGTGGGGCAGAAGGTGTTTGCCATTGGCAATCCGTTTGGCTTATCTGGCACCATGACGCGAGGCATCATCTCTGCTATCCGCAGTGTGCGCGGACCGAACGGCAATGCGATTGACAACGCGATCCAGACGGACGCGGCTATTAATCCGGGTAACAGCGGTGGTCCGTTGATGAACTCGCATGGGCAGGTCATCGGCATCAATACGATGATTGCCAGCAACAACGGTGCCGACCAAAGTGCTGGCATCGGCTTTGCGATTCCGATCAATACGGCGCGTGCGGTGCTGGACGACTTCTCAAAGTACGGGCATGTGCGTCGTCCGTCGCTGGCAATTTCACCGCTGGAAATTGGTCCCGATCTTGCCGACCAGATTGGCCTGCCGGCGGATTACGGTGTGCTGGTTCAGCGTGTGCTGCCGGGTGGTGCTGCGGAACGAGCGGGACTGAAGGGCGGAACACAACGCGCTGCTCTGGGGAATACGCCGGTGATGCTGGGTGGCGATTTCATCGTGGCCATCGATGGTGAAGAGATCACCAACGTTCAGGACATTTCCAGCGTGATGAACTCGCACAAGACGGGCGACGTGGTTACTGTCACAGCCTTCCGCGGACGACGCAGGATGGATGTGAAAGTGACGCTTGGTGAAGCAGAGAACGATCGCCAGATTTGAGCCGTATTTCCCAACGACTTCGTATCGACAAAGGCACGGCGAACGCCGTGCCGTTGCGATTTGAACTGGGTTCAACTGTTTGTTTAACGATTGACGGCGTCGTAGGGGAGCGCGATGGTGAAGACCGTGCCCTTGCCTTCGCGGCTACGGACGCGCAGTTTTCCGTGGTGACGGTCAACGATTTCCTGGCTGATCCACAGACCCAAACCAGTGCCGACGATTCCCTTGGTGGTGTAGAAGGGGCGAAAGATTTTCTCCCGCACCTCTTTGGGAATGCCGCTGCCGTTGTCCGCTACGGTCAACACCAGCATAGGGGCACCTGTTTGAGGATCGTGGGCCTTACGGCTGCGCAACAGGAGGTCGCCTCCACCGGGAGGCATGGCATCGAGTGCATTGCCCACCAGGTTGCTGATGACCTGACGTATCTCACCTTCGAAACAACGTACCGGTGGGACATCCTGATGACGCTCCTTCACTGTGGCGGACGCGTTGACCAGCTTGCCGTGAAAGACAGATCGGACACTCTCCATCAGTGCTTTGCCTGAAATTTCCTGAGGGCTGCTGGCCTGCTTATGAAAGCGAAGGGTCTGGCTGGTGATGTGCGCTACTCTCTGTAGCTCGGTTTCTGCTTGCAGTATGAATTCCTGCGCGTCTTCGATGCGGGTGCTGTGCCGTGCGAGATAGAGAAGGTTGGTGACAGATTCCAGTGGGTTGTTAATCTCGTGCGCAATGGAGGCAGCCAGCCGACCCACGGCGGCGAGCTTTTCGCTCTCCATGAGTGCCTGCTCGGCCTTTTTCTGTTGGGTGATTTCAAGTGAAGCGGCGGTAATGCCCTGGATGGTTCCATCCTGTCCGGTCACGGGGAAGTAGCTGACGGTCCAGTAACGGTAGTTGTCGGGGTCTGTCACGACTGTGCCTTCCAGCGGAAAATTGACGACAGGTGTTCCGGCTGCGACCTGGTCGAAGAGTTCGCGTAAGCCTTCGATGGGTGCCATCTCCGTCAACGTGCGGCCAACGATCTCTTCCGGCTTCAGGCCGAAGAAAGCTGCCTGCCGATCATTCAGGCGGACGTAGTGGTAGTCATCGAGATCAAAGAGCGCCAGGCCGATGGGTGCGGTGCGATAGAGCGATGCAATCTCCGCAAGCTGTTGTTCCACCTCGCGCGACTTGAGCTCCAGGGCTTCACGGTTGGCGCGGCCGCGGGTGACGTCGCGGAAGAAGAGGATGACGCCGTCGTCTGAGGGAAGTGCGTGGACATCGAACCACAGGTTGAGCGGGTCGCCGTAGAAGGCCTCAAAGCGCGTGGCCACGCCTTCGTTCATGGACCGATGGTAGTTGACCCAGTAAGGCGAATCGGGAACGGCTGCAGAGGGGAAAGCCTCCCACAGGCTTATGCCCAGAATGTGTCCGCGCGGCGCAAGAATCTCTTTGGCGCGGAGATTCATGAAGGTGATGACGAAGTCGCGGTTCAAGAACAGGATCGCATCGGAGGTGGCGTCGAAGAATTGCGACATCATCCGGCGTATCGAATCCTGATCACTCGGTAGAACGTTGGCCGGAAGCTTCAAAGCAAATGGATCCGTCGAGGCAAAAATTGAACAGCAAAGATTGTGATGCAGCGAACCGGCCTTACGACAGCCGGTAACGTCTATCGTCTGCCTGATATCGCCCGCTGATCACACGAGCGATGGCCTCTGGATAGGCCTGATGTTCCTGTTCGAGAATGCGCGCGGAGAGCGCGGCTTCATCGTCGCTGTCCTCAACCGGGACAACTCGTTGAAGAATGATCACGCCGTGGTCGACGGCCTCGTCCACAAAGTGCACGGTGCATCCCGCGACCTTTGCACCGTAATCCAGCGCCTGTTTCTGCGCGTGAAGTCCGGGGAAGGACGGCAGCAGTGACGGATGGATGTTCAGGATGCGGTCCGGAAAGGCACGGATGAACTCCGGCGAAAGCACACGCATGTAACCGGCGAGGATGACCAGGTCAATCTCGTGCGTATTCAGAGCGGCGATCATCTTTGCGTCATGCTCAGCGCGCGGCACGCCCTTGGAGACGTAAGCCTCGGTAGCAATGCCACGTTGCTGCGCCACAGCTAGGCCGGGTGCGTCTGCAATGTTCGAGAGCACCGCGGCAATCTCGCAACCCGTCAGGGAGCCATTGGCGATGGCATCGGCGATGGCAATGAAGTTCGAACCGCGGCCGCTGAGCAGAACTCCGAGCCGCGCCTTGCGAGCCTCGCTCATACGTAGTTCACGCGGCGTTCGCCACGTGCAATGCGACCGATGACGTGAAACCGTTCGTTCGCGCGGTTCAGGATGGCCTTCGCCTTCTTCGCAGCTTCCGCAGGGACAACCACGATCATGCCGATGCCCATGTTGAAGGTGCGCATCATCTCGTCCTGATCCACCTGTCCGAGTGTCTGCAGGTGCTGAAAGAGAGGCGGAACCTCCCACGAGCTGAGTTCGACCTGCGCCGCAAGTCCCTTGGGCAGAATGCGTGGCAGGTTTTCCGTGATGCCGCCGCCGGTGATGTGCGCCATGCCGGTCACAACGCCCGCAGAGGTGAGCTTCTTCAGGATGCTGAGATAGCTGCGGTGCTGGCGCATTAAGGCTGCGCCGGTTTTGTCCTTCAGTTCGTTGATGTACTGGTCCGCGCCGTACTTTGCCACTTCAAAGAGCAGCTTGCGGGCGAGGGAATAGCCGTTGGTGTGCAGGCCGTTGGAGGGCAAGCCGAAGAGCACGTCGCCCGCCTGAATCTTGTCGCCGGTGATGATCTGGTCGCGATTGACCACGCCAACAATGAAGCCAGCGAGATCGTATTCGCCTTCAGAGTAGAAGCCGGGCATCTGCGCGGTTTCGCCGCCGATAAGCGCACAACCGTTCGCACGGCAGGCTTCGCTGAGGCCTTCCACGACCTTCTCCAGAACGCCGCCTTCGAGCTTGCCGGTGGCAAGGTAATCGAGGAAAAAGAGAGGCGTGGCGCCCTGCACGGCGATGTCGTTGACGCAGTGGTTGACCAGGTCGCAGCCTACCGTGTGGTGGATACCGAGTTCGAAGGCAACCTTCAGCTTGGTGCCCACGCCGTCCGCACTGGAGACCAGAACGGGGTCAGGGTACTTGGCCACGTCGAGGCCGAAGAGGCCGCCGAAGCCGCCGATTTCGCTGAGGACGCCTTTGTTGAACGTCTTGCGCGCCAGCATCTTGATGCGTTGCTTGGTGCGGTCGCCTTCAGAGATGTCAACGCCCGCGTCAGCATAGGTGACGGGCTTGGTCTTTACGGCGGTTTTGGTGTTCTTGGTGCCTGCGTTCACGTTCTGGTCCCTTGCGTGGTTTGGTCGAGGTGAGAAGTGGCTGCGGTTGTTGCTATGAGACTTCGAGAATATCAGGCGGAGATTGCGCAGCGTAACTCTCAGGCCGAGGACTCGTTGCAATAAGGCGAAATGGCCCTCAAACTACAACGTTTGCGCCGACTCGGGATAGTACACTGCCTCTCGGCATCACTCTTTCGCTCACTCAAAGGAGACTCTCATGACTCACCGTCGCAGGTTGAGCCTGATCCTGGGGATTATCGCATTTTATCTTTTGCTTTCCTTATTGTGGCAGGACATCTATTTCGCCGATGAGTCAATGTATCTCCAGGCAGGAGTGCGCTTTCGCCTCGCGATGTTTGTGAATGAGCTTTCATTCGCACCGCTGTACAGCATGTGGTATCACGCCCTCCAGACAATCTGTCCCGAGCCTACGGTGCGATACTTTTTGAGCTGGGCACTTCTCGTCATCGCAACTGCGTCGGTTCCAGTCATCTTCGGCTTGGAATACTCAGTTTTGTTTGCTTCTGTGTTGCTGGCGTTGCCATATTTTTCCATATGGCCCTATGTATCGCTCTTTGCGTGCATTCCACTGCTTGCATTTGCTGGTTTCTCTTTGAAACGGGAACTTACTCTCTCAACCGTTTCGATGATTGCCTGCATGGCTTGTTTCCTCGTCGCCTTTTCGCGCCCGGAATTTGCTTACGGTGTTTTCGCGGGTGCTTGCGCCTGCATCGTCTTCGCACTCGTCGAACGAACGAGGGCGGCGCTAGCGGCAGTTGCTGTTGCCCTTGCACTCTCTGCAGCAATGTCTTACCCGCTGAAGCATTCCTCTAGTGCCAGATCCGGTATTGCATTCGTACAGCATTTCAATCTCCGCGCGCAGCAACGGCACGAACTTCCTGACGCGGATCCCAACACCTCTTTGTATGCCTACCGAGCTTTTGGGATTGATGTACAAAGCAACGGTAGCGAAAATCAGGTCACTGCCATGGATTTCTATCGGGCGAACAGGCGACTCTTTGCTCGTCATCTGTTCAGAAACCTTATTGATCCACGCACGCTTCTTTTACTTGGTGTGCTCTTGGGGGCACTCGCATGGGCTTGGCGTACACAGCGAGGTAGCGCATTCCGGCCTCCTATAGTCTTTCTGGCGCTCTGTAGTCTTCCTATTTTTGCTGCCTATATTGTGGTTTATCCGAACATGCATTACCTCACAATCATCTTTCCTCCACTGCTAATCGTGGGCCTCGAAGCTTGGAATCCTATGGCGGGTCTCCACCTTGCCCCATGGAAAATAGTCGGATGTAGTGTGTTTATGATGCTGGCATTCGCGGCTGCCAAATGCATGCGATCGCACAAATTTCCACGTCCCCGGCCGAACCTAGCCATGATCCGCTGTATGCGTTCGCTGGATATTGTCCGGCCGTCACCAGGTGCGACGGTATTGGATCCATTGGTAGTTCCTGACACGTATTTCAAGTTGAACAAAGTGATCACGCCAGCCTATCTCATGCCATCCTGGGGCCAGTATTCCCAGTATGTGCAGGCCAACAGGCCGGACTGGATCCTTGTTCCGGATTCGCTCAGCCAACAATACGGTGTAACAACAGATCAGATAACTGATCTGCTCGCAACAGAGAAGTACACACGCTATGCGTGCCCGGCGGAAGCCACTCTTAACATCTTTGTCGCTCACCGATAGTTTTAGATAGAACTTATACTCAGAATCAGTATGTTTCGTTCGCTCGACCGCTCCCGTGAACTGCAGCAGCGCGCTGAGGCGCTCATCCCCGGAGGCGTGGACTCGCCCGTGCGGGCCTTTCGCTCCGTCGGCGGCGACCCGCCATTTGTGGAGCGCGCGGAGGGCGCGTATCTGTTCGATGCTGACGGTAACCACTACATTGACTACTTTGGCTCGTGGGGGCCGATGATTCTGGGCCATGCTGAGCCCACGGTGACGGCTGCGGTGCAGGCGGCTGCAACGAAGGGCACGAGTTTTGGTGCGTCGACCGCGGCTGAGGCGGAACTGGCCGCCATGGTGATGCAGTGTGTGCCATCCATCGAGAAGCTACGCTTTGTTTCCAGCGGTACAGAAGCTGTGATGAGCGCGATTCGCGTGGCGCGTGCGTTCACCCATCGCAACCGGATTCTGAAGTTTGAGGGCTGCTATCACGGTCACTCGGACGCTCTGCTGGTGAAGGCTGGCAGCGGCGTGGCAACGCTCGGTATCCCAGGTTCCGCCGGCATTCCCATGGAGACGACGCAGTTCACCACCGCCATTCGATACAACGATCTGGCTGAGGTGGAAGCTGTGTTCGCGAAGCATCCCGGCGAGATTGCATGCGTGATCCTGGAGCCGGTGGTGGGCAACGCAGGAACGATTCTGCCGCAGCCGGATTTTCTGGAAGGTCTCCGCGAAATTTGCACGCGCGAAGGCACACTGCTGATCTTTGACGAGGTAATGACAGGTTTTCGCGTGTCGCTGGGCGGGGTGCAGTCGCTTTATGGCATTACGCCGGATTTGACGACGCTGGGCAAGATTATTGGCGGTGGATTGCCCGTGGGTGCGTTTGGCGGACGTGCGGAGATTATGAATCTGCTTGCACCGTTGGGCCCTGTGTATCAGGCGGGAACGCTTAGCGGCAATCCACTGGCCATGGCGGCTGGCATTGCGACATTGCGGCAGTTAATCGACGGTGGTGATGCGCTGTATGACCAGCTTGCCGAGATCACCAGCCTTGTTGCGCATGGTGTAGCGCGTGAGGCGAAGAAGGCTGGCATCGATCTTTGCATTGCGGGAACAGGTTCGATGTTTACATGGTTCTTCCAGCAGGGGCCGGTGCGGAACTTTGAGGATGCTGCGAAGAGCGATACGGAGCGATTTGGCAAGTTTCATCGCGGCATGTTGGAGCGCGGCGTGTGGCTGCCGCCCTCGCAGTTTGAGGCTGCATTTGTGTCGTTGCAGCATGGCGAAGCAGAGGTGGAAGCGACGATTGCCGCTGCTCGTGAAGTATTTGCTTCGCTTTAAGGCTGCCGCGACAGTTTGAGGAAGTCCACCTCGCCTGTTGTAACGAAGCAGAGTGCTTTGTAGATTGCAATGGCGCGTGCATTGGTGCTGACGCTGTGCAGGTAAGGGAGATCTCCTGATCCATCGGCTAACAAACGCTGGATGAGGTGTTGCGCATAGCCCTTCCCAGTGTGGCCGGGGCGTGTGCAGACACCGCTGATTTCGCGTAGACCGGGCATACGTGTGCGATGTCCCGCCATGGCGACTAATTTCCCGTTCTCACGAATGCCGATATAGCGACCAAGGCGATACGTTTCTGCACGGAAATAGCCGGGAAAGGCTGCCTGCGTGAGTTCGACCATCTCATGTGCTTCTTCAGCTCCAAGCTCACATTCGTTTGGTAGAGAAGCAGGCGTTGTGAAGTGTTTTCGTGGTTGCCACGCCATTTGCACGCAGGCGGCGTGGATCGCATCCGGCATCTCTGCTGCCATGCGTGGGATGACACCGATGAAGTTGGTGTCGGTGTCGCGCCGCAGACGTACGGGATCGATTTTTGTTTCGGGCGTTGCGACTGCAGTAAAAGGAAGTATCTCTGGGCGATAGCGCAGTGCCCCGCCAACGTGCTCTCCGAAAGCGCTTTGGGCTGTGGTGAGCGCGCTGTAGAACGGGTTCGCGAGATATGCCTGTTGTGCTTCGCTGAGAAGAGGCATGGGAATATTGTGCGCCTTTTGTCGGTGCATAACGAAGGGCCACGATCACTCGTGGCCCTAAACATTATTGGTTAACGAAGCGAACTAGTAGTTCTTCGCCTTTTCGAAACGCTTGTTGACCTCTTCCCAGTTCACGGTGTTCCACCATGCAGCCAGGTAGTCGGGGCGACGGTTCTGGTAGTTCAGGTAGTAGGCGTGCTCCCAAACGTCGTTGCCCAGGATGGGATAGCTGCCGGTGGAGATGGGGCTGTCCTGGTTCGGCGTGGTCACAATGGTGAGCTTGCCGCCCTTGAAGATGAGCCATCCCCAGCCGCTGCCGAACTGCTTCGCGGTGGTTTCGTTGAAGGTCTTCTTGAAGGCTTCGAAGTCGCCGAAGTCGGCCTTAATTTGGTCAGCGATTGCGCCCGTGGGAGCGCCGCCACCGTTGGGCTTCATGATCTCCCAGAACATGGTGTGGTTGGAGTGTCCGCCACCGTTGTTGCGGACTACACCGCGCACATCTTCGGGGATGGCGTTCAGATCCTTCAACAGATCGTCCACGGACTTGGTTCCGAGTTCGGGGTGCTTCTCCACCGCGCCGTTCAGATTGTTCACGTAGGTGGCGTGGTGCTTGTCGTGGTGAAGCTTCATGGTCGCTTCATCAATGTGCGGCTCCAAGCCGTTGTACGCGTAGGGAAGTGGCGGAAGTTCGAAAGGCACGGTGTTCTTCTCCTTGGGTGCTGCTCTGTCTTGGGGGAACTTGTTGGTGCGTCCATTATGAAACACAAGGGTTTCATTGTGACAACGCACATCTTGCCGTAGCACCAAGGTTGGATGCCAGTGTGCTCGCAGTGGATGCGCGGTTGTGTTGTGGATTGCGGAAAGCGGCGCAACTGTCGATATTTCCTGTTTCAGAGTGGTTCCCGCCGTGTACATGCCGCGCCGGGTAGGGTGTAATGGAAACAGCATGAATGCATTGACCGCTGCTTACCGGTGGCTGAACGATCAGGGCCCGGCTTTTGGCGCACCCGGACTGGAGGCGCGTTGGACTTCCAGCAAGAAGGACGCCGTGTGCACTGCGTACGCTGCGTCCAGTCGCGTCTGGTACACCATCTCCCACGGCATTCTGAACGAGATTTATTACCCCACCATTGATCGCCCGCAGACGCGCGACATGGAGCTGATTTTCACGGACGGCGAGACGTTTGTTCATGAAGAAAAGCGCGATTTCGAGTTTGATTTTCATTACATTGACCCCGATGCACTCGCGGTACGCGTTGTGGCCAGTGATCTGGGCGGACGCTACACGGTGACGAAGGAATTCGTCTGCGATCCGCATCATCCCGTTGTACTGATCCACGTGAAAATCGAAGGCGAAGAGAGCGTTCTCTCACGTCTGAAGTGTTATGCGCTGTTAGCTCCGCACTTGAACGGTGGCGGCGCGGGAAATAGTGCACGATCCATTGAAGTGGCGGGGCAGCGTTCGATCCTGGCATGGAAAGACAACGCGTCGCTGGCCATGGGAGTGGACTGCGGTTTTACGCGCACTTCATGCGGTTATGTCGGGTCAAGCGACGGTTACCAGGATCTTTCCGGCAATATGCGGATGGATTGGGAGTTTGGGCAGGCGCTGGACGGGAACATTGCCGTAACAGGTGAAATTGATGTCGCGCGCAACCGTGAATTCACACTTGCGATTGCCTTCGGAGATGGTTACCACGCAGCTTTGGCAGGCATGATGCAGTCCCTTTCCGTGCCTTACGAACTGCATATCAAGCGGTTTGTGGAGCAGTGGCATCGCGCGGCTTCGCCGGAGCGATTGGCGGCAGCGTCACATGACAACGGCCGCCTGATGCGCATCAGTCATAACACGATCCTCGCGCACGAAGATAAGACATACTCGGGTGCATTCATTGCATCGGCCTCCATCCCGTGGGGCAATGCGAAGGGCGATGACGATCTGGGTGGATACCACCTTGTGTGGACGCGCGACATGATCCAGTCGGCCACGGCTCTGCTCGCATGTGGGCGCATTGATACGGCGCGGCGTGCGCTGGTGTATCTGGCGTGTACGCAGCGTCCGGATGGATCGTTTGCGCAGAATTTCTGGATTGATGGAACGCCCTACTGGACCGGAATTCAGTTGGACGAAGTGGCGTTTCCCATCATGCTGGCGTGGCGTTTGTGGAAGCTGGATGGACTGGGAAACTTTGATGTCTTCCCGTTTATCGAGCACGCTGCAGCATTCCTTGTGCGTTATGCGCCGATCACGCAGCAAGAGCGGTGGGAAGAGGCATCGGGCTACTCGCCTTCGACGCTTGCGACGGTTATTTCTGCTCTGGTGTGCGCGGCGGATGTGGCGCGTGCACATCATTCGCCGGAGCTGGCCAACTTCCTGGAAAGTTACGCAGACTGGATCGAAGACCACCTGGATGAGTGGACCGTTACAAACGACGGTGTGCTGCATCCCGACATCAAGCGGCACTATGTGCGCATTCAGCCGCCAAAACCAGGCGAGAGTTTCTACAACCCTGACTTTGGCGAAGGCCGCTACAACATTGCCAATCGTGCGCCCGGCGAACGTTACAACTTTGCCGCGAATGAGATTGTGGACGGCGGCTTTCTGGAGCTGGTTCGCTATGGCGTGCGGCGCGCGGACGATCCTCTCATTGTCGATTCACTGAAGGTGATCGATAAGGTGTTGAAGATCGACACGCCCTATGGCGCATGCTGGCGGCGTTACAACCACGACGGCTACGGGCAGCAGAAAGATGGCGAGCCGTTCATCCACTACGGTCAGGGGCGAGCATGGCCGATTCTGACTGGCGAACGGGCACATTATGAGTTGGCCGGCTCCGGCGATTATGCGCAGTACGTGAAGGCGATTGAACGGTTCAGCTCCTTTGGTGGCATGTTGCCGGAGCAAGTTTGGGACTACGCGGACATGCCGGAGCAGGGGTTGTACTTCGGGAGAAGCGCAGGTTCGGCGCAACCGTTGGTGTGGGCCCATGCCGAGTACATCAAACTGTTGCGTTCAGTGGTGGATGGGCGTGTGTTTGACCGCATTTCTGTCGTAGAGGAACGCTATGGAGTTCGGCGCGAAGAGCGCACTTTCCGGAGCGAAGTAGAGTTTTTCCAGATCACGCGACCAATCACCGAACTACCGGCCGGAAAGCGGCTGCAGGTGCTTGATCCGACGCGATTTCGCGTGGTGTGGACGGTGGATGACTGGGCCAACACCCACAATACCGATGCAAAACTGGTCGGCTATCCGGGATTTGCGGCAGAACTGCCGGTTCCTGCAGGGACGAGCGGAACACTGGTCATGACGCTGTTCTGGCCGCTGGAAAACCGGTGGCTGGGCCATAACTTCTCGGTGAATCTGTCAGGAGCGTGAGACGGTTCTCGCACACCGCCTGTACACTGATGGCTAAGCCCTGTTGATGTAAATGTACGGTTACACGGGGCTGAAGCGTTTTGATAACTGAAGATGCGGCGTGCTGTCGCAAACGTTGATCCGGCGCCCATGAGAGGCGACCAACAACCCAGAGGAACGAATGACCGATCTCGAGAAGCTGTCAATTGACACACTCCGCCTGCTCGCCGTAGATGCGATTGAAAAGGCGGCCAATGGGCACCCTGGAGCGCCGATTGCGCTTTCGCCGCTGACGTACCTGCTGTACGCGCGCAACATGAAGCACAACCCAACGGACCCGTTGTGGATTGATCGCGACCGCTTTGTGCTGTCGAACGGCCATGCGTCGATGCTGCAGTACGGTGCATTGCACCTGTCTGGCTATGACCTTTCGCTAGATGACCTGAAGCAGTTCCGCCAGTGGCATTCGAAGGCTCCTGGACATCCGGAATATGGCTTCACTCCGGGCGTGGAAGTCACCACCGGACCTCTCGGTCAGGGGCTCGCCATGGCTGTTGGTCTGGCGATTGCAGAAAAGCACCAGGCTGCTATTTACAACCAGCCAGGCATGACCATCGTCGATCACCACACCTACTGCATTGTGGGTGATGGTTGCCTGATGGAAGGCATCTCGCATGAGGCCTCCTCGCTGGCTGGAACGCTGAAGCTGGGCAAGCTGATCGTGTTCTACGACGACAACCTGATCTCGCTCGATGGTCCCACTGAGCTGAGCTATACGGAGAATGTGGATGAGCGCTTCAACGCGTACCACTGGCACGTGCAGTACGTTGACGATGGCAATGACCTTGCGAAGATTCAGCAGGCGATCAACATTGCAAAGCTGGAGACGGAGAAGCCGTCGCTGATCCGCATCCGCACCATCATTGGCTACGGTTCGCCGAAGGCTGGCACCAAGCACGTGCACGGTGAAGCTCTGGGCAAGGAAGCCACGCGCAAGACGAAGGAATTCTTCGGATTTGATCCGGATGTTGATTTCGCTGAGCCGCAGGCTGCTCTCGACGACTGGCGCTCCGCTGTTCCCAAGGGACAGAAGGAGCAGGCAGGCTGGAACGAACTGTTTGCCAAGTACAAGGCGGCTCACCCCGAGCTGGCTGCGCAGTTTACGCGCACCATCAAGCCGGAACTGCCCGTTGACTACAACAAGAACATCAAGCCTTTCCCCGCAGAGAAGGCCATTGCAACGCGTTCCGCTGGACAGGTAGTTCTGCAGGCGCTGGGCGATGCTCTGCCGGAACTGATCGGCGGCGCAGCTGACCTTACCTCGTCGACGAAGACGATCTTCAATAACTCGCCTTCGTTCCACGATGACCCGAAGGGCCGCAACATCTTCTTCGGCGTGCGCGAATTTGGCATGTGCGCAGCGGTCAACGGCATGGCGGCACACGGTGGCCTGATCCCGTTCGGATCGACCTTCTTCGTGTTCAGCGACTATGCACGTAACGCGATGCGTATGGCTGCGCTGATGAGCGTTCACTCGCTGTTCGTATTCACGCACGATTCGATCGCGCTGGGTGCTGATGGTCCGACGCACCAGCCGGTGGAACACCTGATGAGCCTCCGCGCCATTCCGCAGCTGACGGACTTCCGTCCGGCCGACGCGAACGAAACCGCGGTTTGCTACCAGTTGATGGTGGAGCGCAAGGCCGCTTCGTTCATGGCGCTGTCGCGTCAGGACCTGCCGGTGCTGGACGTTGCGAAGTACCCCACACTGTGGGACGGCGTTCGCAAGGGCGCTTATGTGCTGGTTGATGTCGAGAACCCGGACGTCATCGTGGTGGCTACTGGTTCGGAGATCTCGCTGGTGCTGAAGACCCTGCCGGAACTGGAGAAGGCTGGCATCAAGGCTCGCGTGGTTTCCATGCCCAGCTTCCACCTGTTCGAAGAACAGACGGAAGAGTACAAGAACAGCATCTTCCCGCACGGTGTGGCGAAGGTGGCAGTCGAGGCCGGTGCAACACAGGGCTGGTGGAAGTATGTAGGCCGCGACGGTTCTGTTGTCGGACTGGATCACTTCGGCGGTTCGGCGCCTGGACCGGAAGTGCTGGCGCACTTCGGATTCACGCCGGAAAACATCGTCAAGGCTGCACAGGCAGCCATCGCGAAGTAACACTTCGCGCAGAACTACAGGAAGGGCCGGAGCAATCCGGCTCTTTCCCCTATTTCAAGAGATTCAGCTTCAACCGATTTTGAGAGGAAGTACAACATGGAAATTGGTCTGATTGGCCTTGGCAAAATGGGCGGCAACATGGCGGAGCGTCTCCGCCAGGGTGGCCACAAGGTTGTGGGTTTTGACTTCAACAAGGAAGCCACTGCGAAGCTGACCGCTGCTGGTTCTGTTGGTGTGGATTCGGTCGAAGACCTGGTGAAGAACCTGCAAGCACCCCGCGCGGTGTGGATCATGGTTCCGGACGGCAAGCCCGTGGACGACACCATTGCCAAGCTGAAGCCCCTGATGCAGAAGGGCGACATCTTCATCGATGGCGGCAACTCGAACTACAAAGAGTCGATCCGCCGTCACGGCGAGCTGAAGGCAGAAGGCTTTGAGTTTGTCGACGTAGGTACGTCCGGCGGCGTGTGGGGCCTGAAGGAAGGCTACTCGATGATGATCGGTGGCGACGAAGACGTGGTTGAGAAGCTCCGCCCCATCTTCGAGACGCTGGCTCCTGCTCCTGATAAGGGCTGGGGACGCACTGGACCGAGCGGCGCAGGCCACTTCGTGAAGATGGTGCATAACGGTATTGAGTACGGCATGATGCAGGCTTTCGCAGAAGGTTTTGCGATCTTCGAAGCGAAGAAGGAATTGAACCTGGACAATGCTCAGATCGCAGAGATCTGGCAGCATGGTTCGGTCGTTCGTTCGTGGCTGCTGGACCTGACTGCAGAGGCTCTGAAGGCGAACCCCGAACTGAAGGGCATTGCGCCGTTCGTTCCGGATTCCGGCGAAGGCCGCTGGACCGTCTTTGAGGCAATCGACCTGAACGTTTCCGCGCCGATCATCACGGAGTCGCTGATCCGCCGCATTCGTTCGCGTGAGACAGACAACCTGACGGACAAGATGCTGTCCGTTATGCGTAATGCCTTCGGCGGTCACGCCATGAAGAAGGAGTAGTTCGTCTACTGGAGCAGTATTTGAGCGCATTCCCATGAATCCGGCGAGGCCGCCATGCGCTCTAAACAACAAAAGAAGACTGCGGCGGCCTTTCGCAGCAAGAATTGAAGAAGGATTGAACCCATGGCAACAACCGGTATCAATGTTTCCCCGGAGCAGGTGGAAGCGAACAAGTGCAAGGAAAGCATTCCGGAGCCTTGCATCGTTGTGATTTTTGGCGCTTCGGGCGACTTGACGAAGCGTAAGCTGCTGCCCGCGCTCTATCACCTGGAGCAGGCAAATCTTCTGCCTGAAAATTTTGCGGTTGTCGGCGTGGCTCGTCGCGACCTCTCTGCCACCTTTGCGCCGGACATGAAGGACGGCATCCTGAAGGGCGGCGGCGTCGATGAAAAGGAAGAGAAGCTCGGCAAGTTCATTGACCGAGTGAAGTACTTCGCGACCGAGTTCGACAACGACGAAGGCTTTGAGAAGCTGAAAGCGTATCTCGCCGACCTGGACAAGCAGTTTGGCACCAAGGGCAACCGCCTGTTCTACCTTGCAGTTGCTCCTGAGTTCTTCGCGGACATTACGCACCGTCTGGGCAACCACGGCATGACCGGTGAAGACGGTGACCACTGGGTTCGCGTCATCATCGAGAAGCCCTTCGGTACCGATCTGGAAAGCGCGAAGAAGCTCAACTCTGAGATTAACCAGGTGCTCAAGGAAGACCAGATCTTCCGCATCGATCATTACCTGGGCAAGGAGACGGTGCAGAACATCCTCGTCTTCCGTTTCGGCAATGGAATCTTTGAGCCTATCTGGAACCGCAACTACATCGACCACATCCAGATCACGGCCGCGGAATCTATCGGCATTGAAGGCCGCGGACCGTTCTACGAGGCAGCCGGCGCACTGCGTGACGTTCTTCAGAACCACGTAATGGAAGTGCTCAGTTTCGTTGCCATGGAACCGCCAGACGTCTTTGAGTCGGCTCCTGTGCGTATCGAGAAGCTCAAGGTCTGGAAGGCGATCAGCCCCATCCCGGTAGAGAACACGGCACGCGGCCAGTACGGCCCGGGCACCGTAGACGGCCAGGCGGTCAAGGGTTATCGCGAAGAAGATCGCGTGAGCCCCGAATCGCAGACGGAAACACTGGCTGCCATGAAGCTGGAGATCGACAACTGGCGCTGGGCTGGCGTTCCGTTTTACATTCGCGCAGGCAAGCGCCTGAAGACGCGTGTGACGGAAGTGGTTATCACCTTCAAGCGTCCTCCGCTGCATATCTTCCAGGGATCTGGTGCTGGCGCGGAACAGCTTGAGCCGAACGTGCTGACCCTGCGCATCCAGCCGGATGACGGCATCAAGCTGAAGTTCGGTGCGAAGATTCCGGGACCGACGACGAACATTGCACAGGTGAACATGAACTTCTCCTATGCCGATGCCTTCGGCAAGTCCTCGGCCAACGGCTATGAGCGTCTGCTTCTCGACGCCATGCTGGGCGATGGAACCCTGTTCGCCGAGCGTGAAGGCGTGGAGACCACATGGGCTCTGATGACGCCGATCCTCGAGGCATGGAAGGCGCAGAAGAAGGATTTCCCGAACTACGATGCTGGTTCGTGGGGACCGAAGGAAGCCGACGAGCTGCTGGAGCGCGACGGACGCGTTTGGCAGTCCTAACTTACGGAACGGGAGCGGGCGCTGATGAGATTTCATCAGCGCCCGTTTTCTTTGTGCGGAGCTTGAGGCGATCGTGTCGTCATTCTGTTTTGCTCAGGATGAAGGCCTAGACTATCTCGCAGCGTAGCCTCGCATCCGAAGAACAGAAGGAACAAGAAATGCCAAGAAAAACGATTGCCGATTATCTTGTCTACGACACGCCACAACGGCTGGCACACGCAGCAGCGGAGGTTTTTGCGAAGTATGCCGCAGATGGCGTCGCAGCGCGTGGCGTGGCGCGTATCGCTATCAGTGGAGGCAGCACACCCAAGCGTATGCTCGCCCTGCTGGCGGAGGAGCCGTTCCGTTCGCAGATTGACTGGGAAAAGCTGCGTCTCTATTGGGTGGATGAGCGCTGCGTTCCGGCGGATCACGCCGACTCAAACTACCGCATGACGCATGAACAGTTGCTGAGCAAGGTGCCGCTGGCAGAAGAGAACGTCTTCCGCATGGAAGGCGAGCTGAATCCTGAGGATGCGGCTTCGCGTTACGAAGCCACGCTGCGCAACAGCTTCCGACTGGAAGGCGCCGAGGCCCCTGCATTTGATCTTGTGCTGCTGGGTATGGGCGACGACGGTCATACCGCTTCGATCTTCCCGAACACCTCGGCAATTGACGCGATGGGAACGCTGGTGGCCGCGAATCACGTGCCGCAGAAGGATTCCTGGCGCATCACGCTGACGTGGCCGGTGATCAATCATGGCCGTCGCGTGGTGTTCCTGGTTGAGGGAGCGGCTAAGGCAGAGGTGCTGCGCGAGGTTCTTTTGGGCGGTTATGATCCAGATCGACTTCCCGCGCAACTCATTCGGCCTGAAAATGGACAGATTGGACTCTTGCTGGATGCCGAGGCCGCAAGGCGGCTGCCGAAGTCGGGCAAACACGGCGATGCGGAGACAGGAACTCTGGAGCTGACACGATGATTCTTGCAGGTGATGTAGGTGGCACTAAGGTTGATCTTGCTTTGTATAGCTTCACGGGCGGCAAGGTGCAGATGGTTTGCAATAAGAAATATCCCGCCGCGGGTTATGCCGGTTTACAGGATGTAGTGAAGGAGTTTCTTAGCGACCCGGGAATTGCTCCGGGCGTGGAGAAAGAGGTCATGGCTGCGTGCTTTGGCTGTCCTGGCCCGGTAAAGGATGGCCACCTGAAGTTGACCAACCTGCCCTGGGAACTGGATGCGCGAGAGTTGTCCAAGGGGCTGGGCATTGAGCATATCTTCCTGATCAACGATCTTGAAGCGAATGGTTTCGGTGTTGCGGAGCTTGGTCCAGATCAGATTTTTGAGTTGGAGGCAGGCGATAAGTCTGCGTTGGGCCATCGTGCGCTTGTCTCCCCCGGCACAGGTCTTGGAGAGGCGCTGCTCATCTGGAACCCTCTGGCAAGGCGGCATATGCCACTGCCTTCCGAAGGTGGTCATGTGGATTGGGCGCCGCGTAACGCGCTTGAGATTGAACTGCTGGAATACCTGTTGGAGCGGATGCAAGGGCGGATCTCTACGGAGCGTGTAGTGAGCGGTCTTGGCTTGAAGAACATCTATGAATTTCTGCGCGACGCAAAGAAGATGGAAGAGCCGAAGTGGCTGTGCGAACGCATGGAGACCGAAGATCCGAACTTCGTGATCGGCACCACGGGCGAGGATGGTTCGTGCGAACTGACCGCGAAGGTGCTGGAGATGTTCAGCGCGTCTCTCGGTGCAGAGTGCGGGAACATGGGACTGAAGCTACTGGCGGCGGGTGGCATCTATCTTGGTGGCGGTATTCCGCCGAAGATTCTGAAGACGCTGCAATCCGGTCCGTTTCGCGAGGCGCTGTTGGATAAGGGACGTCTGTCTCCGTTGCTTCACACGATGCCGGTGCGCGTCATTCTTGAAGACAAGTGTGCGCTTATTGGTGCGGCGGCGTTCGCGGAAGCTCGTGCTGCAGAGATCAGTGGGCACAGTGAGCGTGCGGCTTCGCAGCCGTAGGTGTTCAGTAAATAGTTTCATGCAATATACAAGGCCGGTGCGTCTCCGCACCGGCCTGAACCTTTTTTTCAGTTGAGATAGTTAATCTAGCGAACTACCGGCGATAGTAGCCGCCGCGACCGCCATAGTAAGGGCGCGCATAGGGACGACCGTAGTAGGGGCGCGGTCCATAGTAAGAGTAAGGACGCGGTCCATAGTATGCCGGGCCGTAATAGGGATAACCAGCGTAAGGATAAGGGCGAACGTAACGCGGGCCATAGTATCCGCTGTAATACCCGCCATACACCGGGCCGGTGCCAATGCTTACGCCGAAACCGACGCGCTGCGCCTCTGCCTTATGCGGTGCTGCGAATAACAGCGCACCAGCAAGGGCCGCGCCCGTAATCATTTTTGCAATCGTCGTCTTCAAGCTCATCACGTCACCTCTCTCGCGTCATCGTCACGCTTGATTCGCGTGTTCTCTGCGCACGTTGGTAAGAACACAGGTGCTGCAAAAGTGTTGCGCTCGCGATGTGGAAATCGCGAGCGCAGGATGTCCATGAGGTTGTAAGTGGTTTTATGTGTGGCTCTTCTGCGTATCTTCTACTGCCTGAGCAACTCGTAGAAGTTTGCCTTCCTGGAAGTGTCCCGCAAGTAATTGCACGCCGATGGGCAACCCATTCTTCGTCTCGCCGCAGGGAACACTGATGCCGCAGATGCCAGCGAGCGATGCAGCCACTGTATAGATGTCTGCGAGATACATGCTGATGGGATCGTCGGCCTTCTCGCCCAGCTTCCATGCAGGAGTGGGTGTCATGGGGGCGACGATGGCATCCACATCGGCGAAGGCCTTGACGAAGTCCTGCGCGATGAGTGTGCGCACCTGCTGCGCCTTGCGATAGTACGCATCGTAGTAGCCCGCCGAAAGCGAGTACGTGCCGAGAAGGATACGGCGCTTTACCTCTGCACCGAAGCCTTCTTCACGGCTCTCGCGGTATAGCGACGCGAGGTTCTTTGCGTTCTCCGTGCGATGTCCATAACGCACACCGTCAAAACGCGAGAGATTGCTGCTGGCTTCTGCTGTTGCCAACACGTAGTAGGTAGGCACAGCGTATTCGGTGTGCGGCAGGCTGATCTGCTTGATGGTGCAGCCCTGCGCCTTCAGGTCTTCGATGACCTTCTCCACTGCCCCTCGAATCTCTGCATCGAGACCCTCTGCGAAGTATTCCTTGGGAACACCAATCCTCATGCCTGCAACAGGCTTCTTCGATTCCGCAACGTAGTCGCTCAGAGGTTCCTGCGAGCTAGTGGCATCCATCGTATCCGGGCCTGCGAGAACGCCGAGTACTGTGGCAATGTCCTGCACGGAATGAGCCATAGGGCCAACGCGATCCAGTGAGCTGGCGAAGGCGATCAGTCCGTAGCGCGAGATACGTCCATAGGTCGGAAGCAGGCCGACAACTCCGCAGAAAGCCGCGGGCTGACGCACCGAACCGCCCGTATCTGTACCGAGCGAGATGGAGCAGAAATCTGCAGCGACTGCTGCAGCAGAACCACCCGATGATCCACCGGGTACGCGATCCAGGGCGCGCGGATTGCGCACAACGCCATAGGCACTGTTTTCGTTGCTGCCGCCCATCGCGAATTCGTCGCAGTTCAGTTTGCCCAGCAGCAGTGCGCCTGCTGCGTCGAGCCTGGCAACTGCGGTGGCGTCGTACGGCGGGTGATAGTCCTTCAGGATGGCCGAGCTTGCAGTTGCGGGTGCGCCCACCATGGTGAGGACATCTTTGATGCCGATGGGAATGCCAGCGAGCGGCGGTAGTTCCGCACCAGTCTTCACCAGTTCGTCAATGTGTTCGGCCTGGCGCAGCGCACGCTCTTCTGCCAGCGAAAGGAAGCTGTTGATCTCCTGCCCGGCAATCTGGTCGCCGGTGCGAATGCGCGAGAGGTAGTCCGCTGCAATGGCGGAGGCTGTGGTGTCGCCGTTCAGGATGGCGGCGCGAATCTCTGGGATGGTCTTCATGTAGCTTGTAGCCTTTACGCTTTCGCTCTTAGCTTGTTGGTTGCAGCGATGGAACCTGATTTGATCGGCATACGGCAGGCAGCGAGAACTCGCTTTCCTATCGCTCAATCACCTTGGGCACCTTGAAGAAGCGGCCATCGGTGTCCGGTGCTTCGTCCATCACCACGGTGCGATCCACGGAGGGCTTCACGGCATCCGGGCGCAGCGAACTGCCGCCCAGCGCAGGAGCCTTTTGCAGCAGTTGTCCTACCTGCGCCATGGGCTCTACGCCATCCGTGTTCACCTTCTGCAACTGGGCTACGTGCTCCAGGATGGCATTCAGGTCGCGCTGCATGCGCGGCTCTTCTTCTGCGGTCAGTTGCAGGTTGGCCAGCGCGGCCACGTGGCGCACATCGTCCAGCGTGACGGTTGCGGTTTCAGGATGCGGCACGGCTTCGGGCGCTTCGTTCGGATCGAATGTCTCGGTCATCGTTTCTTTCTGGCGGGCCTTGGTACTGCCGGGCGCTGTGGTGCGGCGGCGTTTTCAGGCAACACAAAAAGTATATCGGTCACGGGGATGCGGCTGATGCTGGCCAGGTCGCCGCGCAGTTGTCCGTGGATCATTTCAAGTTGGCGTTGCCATGCTGTGTCGGGCACGGTGACAGTTGCAACGCCGTCGTGGAACGAAGATACGGAAGTGCGGCTGGCCGTGGCATGCCCTGCGGCAACGGCCCACGCGGCTCCCAGGCGATCCAGAGGCGTGAGGGTATTCAGCGACTTTGCCAGGGAAGTTCGCAGAATGTCGCGCATGGCCTGCATGGTGTGTCTCCTCTCAGCAGCTTACCCGTAGGATGAAGAGGATGGCTGCTTCCTCTCGAGTCTCTCTTCCGATAAACCGTTCGCTGATGAAGATGGGCGAGCGTATTGCTGTTGCTGTGAGCGGTGGCGCTGATTCCACTGCGCTGCTGCTGGCGTTACAGGAAGAAGCGGCTGTGTTGGGTATCGGGCTTTCCGCTGCGCATTTGCACCATGGCATTCGTGATGCTGAGGCAGATGCTGACCTGAAGTTTCTGCGCGAACTCTGCGCACGGCTGGATATTCCTCTGCATGTGGATCATGCAGATGTTCCGGCGCAGGCCGCAACTCAGGGGGAGACGATTGAGGAAGCTGCCCGCCATGCGCGTTTGGCATTTTTCGATCGGTTGATGCAGCAGGGAACCGTCCGCTCTGTTGCTACGGCACATACGCAGGACGATCAGGCCGAAACTGTGATCATGAAGCTGATCCGTGGTGCCTGGACGGAAGGGCTGGGCGGGGTTTCTCCGGTGATGGAGCGGGCGTCCGGGAAACTCATCCGGCCGCTGCTGCCTGCGTCTCGGCAGGATGTGCTGGCGTTTCTGAAAAGTCGCAATCAGACCTGGTGTGAGGATTCGACTAATGCCTCCGCTGCGTACACGCGAAACCGTGTCCGAGGGACCCTGATGCCCTTGCTGCGGGAGTTCAACCCGTCCATCGATGCGACACTTTCTGCCACCGCTGAATTGGCCCGTGAGGAACATGCCCGGTGGCAACCGGAGATTGCCCGATTGCTCCAGCAGCTTGCGATGCCTGGAAAGCCAGTTCGTGGCGGTGGGCGCGCCGTTGCGACCTCGCCCGAGGAGCAGGGTGTGGCCTTCGAATTGGAGCGCCTGCGCACGCTGGACCTGCCGACGCGCCGACGCTTGATTCGCGCTGCAGTGGAGCGAATGGGCGTGCGTCTAGGGGCTGCCGAGACTCTGCGCATCCTTCTGCTGGCTGGGCTGGCTCCCCCTGAGACGCCCCCCGATCCAACGGTTCCCACAAAGCCGAACAGCCGGCTCCAACTGGCTCATGGGGTGCGGGCTGAGAGGTCGGTCCGGGAGCTCCGGCTGGTCCGGACGGTCGAGGGCAGCCCAAAGCGGTAAAAGCACTGTTGGAGTTGTCACAAAAACTATGCTTTCCTTCCACGTGCGTTACGGCAGGGGAGTAGAATCGTAGCGATTACGGTGTTATCGTCGCCGGACTAATCCGAACCCTGCCGCTACCCCATGCGTCTAATCAAGTGGGCCACGTATCAGGCAAGGGAGCCGGCCGCGACGAGCTTCACAACTCATCGCGCCGTGGCCGAAAAGAAGGGAACCTAACGTTGAATTCCACTGTAAAGACCGTCCTGATCTGGGTGTTGATGATCGCTTGTGTCATCTCCGTCTGGCAGTTCGTAATGCACAGCGCCACAGGCGGTCATGATTCGGCCATCAGCCTTACGCAGTTGCAGGACTACGCCGATAAGGGCCGCGTCGCTGAAGTTACGGTCAACGGAACTGACGTCACCGGCAAGTTCAAGGATTCGAAAGAGTCCTTCCACACGACAATCCCGGCAAATTATCCGGACCTGTACACCAACCTGCATGACAAGGGCGTCAACGTCACCATTAAGGACCAGTCGAACTCGTTCTGGTTTGCAGCATTGGTGCAGTTCCTGCCCATGATGCTCATTCTGGGCGTCTTCCTGTTCTTCCTGCGCCAGATGCAGTCGGGTGGCAACAAGGCCCTCAGCTTCGGCAAGAGCCGTGCACGCCTGCTTTCGTTGCAGCAGAAGAAGGTCACGTTCAAGGACGTGGCTGGCGTCGACGAAGCCAAGGAAGAGCTGAAGGAAATCATTGAGTTCCTGCGCGAGGCGCAGAAGTTCCAGAAGCTCGGCGGCCGCATCCCCAAGGGTGTATTGCTCGTCGGACCTCCGGGAACAGGTAAGACCCTGCTGGCTCGTGCCGTGGCAGGCGAAGCGAACGTGCCGTTCTTCTCCATCTCCGGTTCGGACTTTGTGGAGATGTTCGTCGGCGTGGGCGCATCGCGTGTGCGCGATCTGTTTGAGCAGGGCAAGAAGAATGCTCCGTGCATTATCTTCATCGACGAAATCGATGCAGTGGGCCGTCACCGTGGCGCTGGCCTCGGCGGTGGACACGATGAGCGCGAACAGACGTTGAACCAGTTGCTGGTTGAGATGGATGGCTTCGAATCGAACGAAGGCGTCATCCTGATCGCTGCGACGAACCGTCCTGATGTTCTGGATCCAGCGCTGCTGCGTCCCGGCCGTTTCGACCGCCGCGTCATCGTGGATCGTCCTGACATCCGTGGCCGTGAGGAAGTCCTCAAGGTCCACGCGAAGAAGGTTCCCATGGCCGACGATGTGAACCTGAACATCCTCGCCCGTGGCACACCGGGTTTCAGCGGCGCTGACCTGGCGAACATGGTGAACGAGGCTGCTCTTACCGCTGCCCGCCACAATCGCAAGGCTGTCCACATGTTCGACTTCGAAGTCGCCAAGGACAAGGTCCTGATGGGTGCTGAACGCAAGAGCATGCTGCTCTCTGACCAGGAGAAGAAGGTGACGGCGTACCACGAAGCCGGTCACACCCTCGTCTCTGCTCTGACTGAGAACAGCGATCCGCTTCACAAGGTCACCATCATTCCGCGCGGTATGGCGCTGGGTGTCACGGTGTATCTGCCGGAAGAGGATCAGCACACGGTCACCAAGGGCTACCTGCAGGCTCGTCTGGCCATGATGATGGGCGGACGCTGCGCCGAGGAAATCTTCCTGAAGGAGATGACCACAGGTGCAGGCAACGACATTGAGCGTGCGACTGATCTGGCCCGCAAGATGGTCTGCGAGTATGGCATGTCCAAGATGGGCCCCATGACCTACGGCAAGAAGGAAGGTGGCGAAATCTTCCTGGGTCGCGAGATCCAGCAGCACCGCGACTTTTCCGATTCGACGGCGCAGGCCATTGATGCTGAGGTCAAACGGTTCATGGATGAGGCTTACAGCCACGCCTATAACGTGCTGGATAGCAACCACGACATCATGCACCGCATGAGCCAGCTTTTGCTGGAGCGTGAGACGCTGGATGCCGAGGAGATCAAGCTGATCATCGCAGGCAAGGATCTGCCGCCGATGAAGTCTGCTCTCGCCTACGCCGAACCCGGCGGCGGCGACACGCAGAAGGTCATCAAGCCGGAATCTGGCCGCTCGCCGGGCTTCGGTGAAGGTCGTCCTTCTCCGGCGTAGTCTCAACATCACGAAACATAAGAAAGCCCACTCTTCGGAGTGGGCTTTCTGTTTTGTGCAAATTGCTACGGATCAGATCCTCAGGAAAAGCTTTCGCTGGAACATCCAGTAGAGAATCAGCCAGTACGTAATCATTACGGCGATCCCCATCATGAGTGGCTCAAGTCCGGCGCCAAAGATCATGAAGGGCCGAAGGCCAAGGTTGATCTGAAAGCTGCTGACGATGAACCTGCCCCACAGTTCTGCAATCAGGTAAGCCGCGATGGAGTTCATGCCAACTACCGTGAGCGGGAAAGCCCAACGACGGATTTGCTTCACTTCAATGATCCATGTGAACGCGGCGAGGAAAAGGAAGCAGACGCCTCCACTGAACAACGTCCATGCCGGTGTCCAGATGCGTTTTACGATCGGGCAGATGTGGCTGAAGTGAAGCAGTAGCGCTGCGGCGATCATGATGCCAGCGGCCTGCAACATACGGCGGAGGGGAACCCCCGGTTCAGCAGCCTTAATCCAGCGTCCGCAGGCAAGGCCGAGCAGCATGGTTCCGAGAGTTGGAATGAAGCTGAGTGTGAGATAGCCGCCACCGTTGTAAAGAAACTGATGCTCGCGCGGGAACAGGTTCAGGAACCAGACATCGAAGGCCTGTCCCAAATTACTGTTCTTATTCCAATGAGCCAGGAAGCCAGTGAAGTTGTGATACCAGTCCACAGGGACACCAACGGCAGCGTAGTTGAAGTCTGCCCCGGGAAGCGGATACAGCGCCCATGCTGCCCAATAGCCGACGAGAATTACACCCAGTGCCGTCCATTGCCATCGTGGTCGCGCGAAGGCCAGCAGGAAGGCGATCGGATATCCGAGGCCGATCTGCGTGAGTGTGTCTTCGAAGGTGAAGTTCGTCATCACACTATGGGTGGAACGCAGAAAGATGCCGAGAGCGATGAGCAGAATGGCGCGCCACAGCGTGTGCAGCATCATGCGAGGGAAGCCTTCACCTCGACGTAAGCGGCTGGCAATGGAGTAGGGAAGTGCGACACCGACGAGGAATGTAAAGCCAGGTTGAATGGTGTCGTGCAGCGACATGCCTGCCCATTCCACGTGGCTTTGGTTGAAGGCGAGAATGTGCCAGAAGCGGCTGTCGGGATATGCGCGGGAAACAGCGCCGAAACGCAACACCTCGCCCATCATGAGTAACATCACGAAGCCGCGATAGGCGTCCACTGCGATGTTTCGCCGCGGCGCGCTCTTTGCAGGTTCTGTGCTCGTCGGCTGTTGTGTTGTTTCCAATGTCAGAGAAGCCATCGGGTTCCTTCGTTTGTTCGCGATTTATGAAAGCGTCGGTGCGTTTGTGTCTTTGCGAAACGCCAGCAAAACCAGTGCGGTGCCAATGAGCAATGCTGCTGCTGTGCAGGAGAGTCCTACAGCGTAGCTGTGTGTGCGGTCGAGCAGCCATCCGGTGGCATACGGGCCAATGAAGCCGCCAATGTTGCCGATGGAATTGATCAATGCAATCGCAAACGCCACAGCAACGGGCGATATCCGCTGACTGACTGCTGCCCAGAAGACCGGCATGGAGACGTACACGCCAAAGGACGCGATGGAGATGGCAATCAACAGCATCGGCAGCGATGGCGCGAATGCTGTCAGCAGAAAGCCCGCGCAGCCGGAGAGAAACGATGCTGCGAGTATCCAGCGGCGATTACCACCGCGTGAAGCGATGCGGTCAGACCAGCGACACCACGGCAGCAGAAAAATAGCTCCTACGGCATAAGGCAGTGCGTTCAACCAACCCAGCCACCGCAGGCTTACTCCGTGACTGGCAATCAATCGCGGTGTCCAGAAGCCGAGTTCATAGAGACCGATCATCAGCATGAAGTAAGTGGCCGCGAGCATTGCCAGCAGACCCACGGGTGCGCGTCCTGAGCCTGTTGCATGGATGGTGGCAGAGGCCTCTTCTTCGATGCTCTGTTGCAGCATCCGCTTGTCTTCTTCGCTGAGCCATGTGGCTGTATCAGGGCCTGCATCCAGCAGCCACGGCACTGCGCACCCAAGAACGATGGCTGGTATCGCTTCCAGCAAAAACAACCACTGCCATCCATGCAGGCCGCCTACACCATTCATACGCAGGAGTGCTGCGGAAATGGGAGAACCGATCACACTGGATAGCGGAATCGCGAGATACAGCAACGCAAGTATTCCTGCACGAGCTTTTCCGGGGAGCCATCGTGTCAGGTAATACACAATGCCGGGCAGAAAGCCGGATTCCGCTGCACCGAGCAGGAAGCGCAACGTGATGTATTCGGGTGCGCCATGAACGAATGCGGTAGCGCAGCCAACGACGCCCCACGTAATCATCAACACCGCGACCCAGCGCGGCGCGCCGACCTTCACGATCATGTAGTTGCTGGGGATCGCCAGCACCATGTAGCCCAGGAAGAAGACGCCCGCGGCAAGCCCATAGGTGGCGTCCGACAGGCCAAGATCGTGATTCATGGTGAGTGAGGCAAAGCTCACGTTTACGCGGTCAAGAAACGCTACCAGGTACAGCAGCAGTGCCAGTGGCGCCACACGCAGAGAGATGCGGCGATAGAGCGCAAGTTGTTCGGTGGAATAGGCCACGGCGCAAGCCTACAGGAACATATGCAAGAAGCGCATTGCGTAAGAGCAATGCGCTTCGGAGGATAGAGGAAAACCTGTATTTACTTCGCGGTGTACGGCTGCTCGATGGGGAGCTTCTTCGGCGGGTAGCAGGCAGCGTGATCGCAGGCCTGGTAATACAGTTCGGCTTTGAGTGTGTGCTGGCCGGGCTTTGCCTTCAGGTGTGCAGTCAGAACGACGTCGCCCTGATACACATCCAGCTTCTGCTTGGGTTCAAAGGCGAAGGAGAATGGCTCGCCGGCCGGGAAGTCCACGTTCGTTACTTCCGGGTCACCGGGCAGCATTGCAACCGTGAGCCGCGTGGGGATCAGGACGTCGCTCTTCGGGCTATGCGAATTGATGTGAAAACCGGGGTCTACGCGAAAGTGCAGCTTTACGGTCGCAGGCTGATTGGCTGCGATGGACTGGCCGTCCGCGATGAAGTCGACATGGCCCTTCTTTGTCGCAGTGGGCTGGCCCACGTTCATGCTCTGTGCATGGGCGACGACGGTGCGAATGAGGACGACGACGACAAGCAAACCAACCCAAACAAGGACAGTGCGAAGCGTGGATGCCTTTGTGGTCGGTCTCTGTAGTTCGTTCATGACTAGCTTCCCGACACAATCTTCTGGATGTTGGCTTCAGCCTCTTCCTTCGGAGCCAGACCGATGGCTTGTGCCACGATCTTGCCGTTACGGTCGATGTAGAAGGTCGCGGGCAGAACATCCAGACCGCCGTAGGCGTTGCCCACTTTCTGGTCACTCATCAGGATGGTGTAATCCACGCCTGTGTTTTCCAGCACCTTCTTGATCTGCGCCTTAATCTCGGGGCTCTTGGCGTCTTCATCTTCGTTGATGCCGACCACCTGCAGGCCCTGCGCGGCGTACTTCTTCTGGAACTCCTCAAACCAGGGCATCTCTACCTTGCAGGGAGTGCACCAGGTGGCCCAGAAGTTCAGCAGAACGGGCTTGCCCTTGTAGTCGTTCAGGGAGACGCGTTTGCCGGTATTGCTGGTCAGGGTGAAGACGGCGGCAGGTTTACCACGGAGATCTGCGACCGGCGAATCCATGGACGCAGAAGCGCCGGGCTTGTCCACGGAGATGGTCATTTGGCGATTTTTCGCGTCAGCTTCCGCGGCGCGGCGCGCCTTCACATTGTGAATGCCGGCCCATGCCAGCACAGCTACGACCACAACAATGATTCCACCGACCAGGGCGTTTCGCATTTCGACAGAGACCTCAGCAATTACAGATGATCTCTACCAGTGTACCGATGCAGAGGATTATTGGGTGGCGCGAATACGGCAGACCGAGCCGGTAGAATAGACGGACACTTTGCCGCGCACTTTTTGCGGCCCAGAAAGCACACAAAAGCAATGCAACGCTGGTCCAAACTGTTTATTCCCACGCTCCGCGAAGCTCCCGCGGACGCCGAGGTGGCAAGCCACCAGATTCTGCTTCGCGCAGGTTACGTTCGCCAGCTTGGCGCTGGCATTTACAGCTACCTGCCGCTGGCTACGCGCTCCATTAACAAGATCAACGCCATTGTGCGTGAGGAGATGGACAAGATTGGGCAGGAGTTCTTCCTGCCGGCGCTGAACCCGCGTGAGATTTGGGAAGAAAGCGGTCGCTGGACGGGCATGGGCGACAACATGTTCCGCCTGAAGGACCGCAAGGGCGCGGACCTGTGCCTGGGCATGACGCACGAGGAGATTATGACGTCCATCGCGCGCAATGAGATTCGTAGCTACAAGCAGTTACCGCAAATCTGGTACCAGATCCAGACGAAGTTCCGCGACGAACCCCGCCCCAAGAGCGGACTGTTGCGTGTACGTCAGTTCACCATGAAGGACGCGTATTCGTTCGACATTGATCAGGCGGGGCTGGATCACAGCTACGACCTGCATGACGCGGCGTATCGCAGCATCTTTACGCGTTGCGGACTTGAGTTTGTCGGCGTTGAAGCAGATTCGGGCGCTATGGGCGGATCGCAATCGCAGGAATTCATGGTCTACACCGAAGCGGGTGAGGACTGGATTGCTTCTGCTCGCAATGAAGCTGGCGAAGTCGTTTACGCCGCCAACATTGAGAAGGCAACGTCGAAGTTGGAAGCTGTTGCTGATCTGGAAGCAACGGCAGGTGCGCCGGAGTTGGTGCACACGCCGGGACAGCGCACGATTGATGAGGTGGGCGAATTCCTGAAGGTGGAGAAGATTCACCAGATCAAGACGATGGCCTACATGGCCACGTGGCCTGCAGACGCAAAGGGTGTTGTGAAGACGCGTTCGCTCGTTGTCTTCCTGCGTGGCGATCACCAGTTGAACGAAGCCAAGCTGGGCGCTTTGGTGGCGGGTGCAGAGCTGCGTCCCATGGTTCCTGAAGAGATTGAGGCAGCATTCAATGCTCCTGCTGGTTACCTGGGGCCAATCGGTGTGGTTGCGGCGAAGGCTGGCGACGACAAGGGCATCATGGTGGTTCTGGATGCTGCGCTCGAAGGCCGTGCAAACCTGATCGCAGGTGCGAACAAAGAGGAATACCACCTTCGCAACGTGACGCCGGGCCGCGACTTTACGGCCACTGTTATCGCTGATGTTCGCAACATCAACGAGGGCGAGGCTGATCCCGTTGCAGGCATCGCGCTGCGTTTGGGCAAAGCAGTTGAGATTGGTCACATCTTCAAGCTGGGCTACAAGTACAGCGAGAGCATGGGGTCGCGCGTTCTGGATAAGAATGGCAAGGAAACCACGCCCATCATGGGTTCCTACGGCATCGGTATTGAGCGCATTCTGACGGCTGCGATTGAGCAGTCCGCGGCGAAGAACGGCAAGAACGACAAGGGTGAATGGAGCTACGTTCTGCCTGCTTCGATTGCGCCGTTTGAAGTGGTGGTTACGGTGACGAAGCAGACGGATGCGGCGTTGGCAGAGGCAGGCGAGAAGATCGCCACCGATCTGGAAGCGGCTGGCTTTGATGTTCTGCTGGATGACCGTGACGGTTCTGCGGGTGTGAAGTTCAAGGATGCGGACCTGATCGGTGTTCCGTATCGCGTGACCATCGGCAAGCGTCTTGCAGAGGGTTTCGTGGAGTTGGTGGATCGCCTGCAGGGACGAACGGAAGATGTTGCGGTTGCCAATGTCGTTACCGCTTTAAAGACAGCACGCCAGCAAGCCTAAGCGGGACGAAATACGTCCAAGAGCAGGGAAGAAGTAGGAGGACGATTGGCGGTCAAGCTTAAGCTCGGTGGCAGGCGCTACGACCACGAGGGGATTCCGGTGCATCATGGCACGGATCGTCCTTTGTGGAAGCGCGCCGTAATGGCGCTTCTGATTGTGGCGCTGGTGTGCCTCCTACTTGGCGCCATGATCTTCGGTTATTACTACAACCACTATCAGAAGGTTGTGGATGATCGGCTGAACAACGGGCCGCTGTTCTCCTCCACTGCACAGATCTTCGCAGCTCCGCGCGAGATTCGCCCGGGGCAGGATATGACTGCGGCCTCCATTGCACAGGACTTGCGGCGCGCGGGATACAACACAAATACGCAGCTTGGCACCTTTAGGGTTTCTGGCGACAGCATCTCCATCAAGCCGGGACAGGCATCGTTCCACAACACGGACGGCGCCACAATTAATACCAGCGGCGGCACGGTGCAGAGTATTACTGCTGAGAATGGTGTGGCGTTGCGTGCGTATGAGTTGGAGCCGCAACTCATCACTGGCCTGAGCGAAGATAAGAACCGCATCAAGCGCAGGCTGGTGACCTACAACCAGATTCCGAAACAGCTGGTGCAGGCTGTTACTGCGATTGAAGATCGCAGGTTTTTCGAACACAACGGTCTGAACTTTGGGCGTCTCATAAAGTGCGGCGTGCAGGATGTTTTATCGCAGCATGCGGTGTGCGGCGGTTCCACGCTGACACAGCAGTTAGCGCGCGGCTTCTTCCTATCGCCTGAAAAGCACGTAAAGCGCAAGCTGATTGAAATCATGATCACGCTGCAGTTGGAATCGCGCTTCAATAAGCAGCAGATCTTTGAGATGTATGCGAACCAGATCAACCTTGGGCAGCGTGGTTCGTTCGCGGTCAATGGTTTTGGCGAGGCTTCGCAGGCGTACTTCGGTAAGGATCTTCGCCAGTTGGATGTGGCGGAATGCGCGCTGTTGGCGGGCATTATTCAGCGGCCCAACTACTTCAATCCGTTTCGTCATCCGGAGCGTGCTCTGGAGCGTCGCAACATTGTTTTGCGTTCCATGATTGAAACGGGTGCATTGACACCGCAGGAAGAAGAGCGTGCGGAAGCGGAGCCGATTCGTCTTGCTACACAGAATGTGGATGCGAGCGAAGCGCCTTACTTTGTTGACCTGGTGCACGATCAGTTGCAGCAGCGTCTAGGCGATCAGGCGAATGGTGGAACGCTTCGTATCTACACATCGCTTGATCCAGAGTTGCAGAAGGCCGCGGCGGAAGCCGTGGCGGAGATGATGCCGCGCATTGATGAAATGATTCGCAAGCGCCATAAGGGCGATGCGCCAATCAAATATCCGCAGGTGTCACTTGTTGCATTGGATCCGCACACAGGACAGGTGCTTGCTCTGGTGGGTGGACGTAACTACGGATCCTCGCAGTTGAACCATGCGTTGTCGAGCCGGCCTACGGGATCAATCTTTAAGCCGCTGGTTTATGCAACTGCTTTTTCGCAAAGCGTGAATGGACAGCCGCTGGGGGACACTGGAACATTTACCGCGCTGACGCAGCTGAATGACGATCCGCAGGATTTTGGTACAGGTGGTCGTTCCTACACCCCCGGCAACTTCGAACGTGGTGAATATCCCGGCATGGTGACCGCGGCAACAGCCTTGTATCACTCGCTGAACATTGCAACCATCTCACTCGCGCAACGTGTGGGCTATGAGAATGTGGCAGCGATGGCGCGTTCCGCCGGCATCAATTCTGCACGTCCCACGCCTTCTGTCGCGATCGGAACTTACAGTGCAACGCCTATGGATATGGCGGGTGTGTACACCGTGTTTGCGAATGGTGGCGTCCATCTGAATCCGTGGCTGCTGGCCAGCGTGCGCAATGACAAGGGCGATATCGTAGCCGACTTCACGCCCGAAGCGCGGCAGGTGATGGACCCGAAAGCCGCCTACCTGACGCAATCGCTGATGGAAGGCGTGGTGACTTACGGCACTGCATCAACTGTTCGCGCATTGGGCTTCAAGGCACCGGCTGCTGGTAAGACGGGTACATCGCATGATGTGTGGTTTGCCGGTTATTCGTCGAACCTGCTGTGCATCGTGTGGATTGGCAATGATGACTACACGGATATCTCTGACAACCTGAGCAAGAAGGTGCAGGGTGCAGACACCGCTGCGCCCATCTGGGCAGAGTTCATGAAGCGTGCGATCCAACTGCCGCAGTACAGCGATATGAAACAGTTCGCCGCGCCGCCCGCAGGCGTGACGAATTACCCCATCGATCTCAGCTCCGGACAGATTGCTGATGGCAGCTGCTCTGGAAAGACTGCGACGATGGCATTTCTGGACGGAACACAACCGCATAACACGTGCAGTCACATGGGCGATGGCTCAGGCCTGATGGACAGCCTCTTTGGCACAAATAGCGATACCGCAGGAACCAGTGTGAATGGTGGCGGCATCAATAGCGGGGCGCAACCCGCCAATGGTTCGCAGCCTGCTGTTGGGCCTGACGGACAACCACAGCAGCATCGGAACTTCTTCCAGAAGATGTTTGGTCTCGGCAAACACAACGACGAAAATAATCAGCCGCAGCAACCTGCCCCACAGCCTGCGCCTACTACTCCACATTGAGACCACGAGTGAATGCAGCATTACGCTGAGTTACTTCATCCTGACGGCACACAATTTCCTCCGGACCTCACCGCGCTGAAGCTAGGTGTGGCGCTGGCTATTGGGCTGCTTATCGGGTTTGAACGTCAGTGGTCGAACAAGGAGTTTGGTGTTCGCACCTTCAGCCTCAGCGCCATGCTGGGTGTGCTGACTTCGTTCCTGTCGCCTGCGATGCAGGTTACGGGCATGGTCGGCGTGATCATGCTGGCCATCATGCTCAATGTGCGTGACATCCTGGAAACAAAGTCTGTTGAGGGAACAACCTCCGCAGCCCTGATGGTCACATTTGTGCTGGGCGTGCTTTCAGGACAGGGGCACATATTCACGGCAATTGCCGGGGCCATTCTGACAACCTGGCTGCTCTCTCTGAAACCGCAATTTCGCGCTCTAACGGGCGGTGTCACGACAGAAGAGATGCGCAGCGCTCTGCTGCTGGGATTGTTCGGGTTCATCATCTGGCCGTTGTTGCCCAACCACTTTGTCGACCCGTGGCATCTGTTGCAGCCGCGACAGGCATGGCTGACGGTACTCGTCGTCGCCAGCATTGGTTTTCTGAATTACATTCTGCTGCGACTGTATGGATCGAAGGGCGTGACGCTGTCCGCCGTTTTGGGTGGATTGGTGAACTCTACGGCGTCCGTTGTGGAGCTGGCGACGACTCTGCCTGCAGCCGGAATGTTGCGAGAGACTGGGGTTGCCGTAACGTTCACCACGATTGCCATGCTGTTGCGGAACCTTGCGCTGCTAACAATCTTTGGTGGCAATGCTGCGGCGCAACAGGCTTTCTTGCCGATGGCAGGAATGTTAGCGGTAGCAGCGGTGTACATCTGGCTGCAACGGCGTGCCGCGGATGATCAGAAGGATGTTGCGCTGAATCTGGATTCGCCGATCTCGATTTCAAAAGTAAGCCGCTTTGGCCTGCTGTTTCTACTGATTCAGATCGTAGGGACGCTGGCTACGCGTTGGCTCGGCAGCGAGGGTTTGCTGGTGGTCAGCTTCATCGGCGGCGCTGTTTCCAGTGCAAGCAGCACTGCCGCTGCTGCGAATCTTGTGGCACACGGCGACGCAAGCGCGTCGCAGGGCGCTATGGCGGCTATCGTCACCTCAATGGTCAGTGCCGCGGCCAATCTTCCGTTGCTTTATCGCCAAGATCAGGCGCGCCCTATCGTTCGCAGCATTGCTATTTGGACAGCATTAGAGGTTGGTGTTGGCACCACGTTGCTGCTACTTCAGGTTCATCTGCAGCATGCAGGTTTGTTGCAGATGAGATAAGTCGCGCTAGGACTCACCTGCCAGATACGCCTTTGAGTTAAGCAAAGGGCGCTCCATGGAACGCGAGAAGTCTGTGACTTCATCGGGCTGCTTGCCGCTTTCCACTGCCTTGGCAAACTCGGCTCGCATATTTTGCATTTTCGCTTCCAGATCATCGATGGCGCTGAAGACGAGTGCTTCTGGCGTCATGGGGAGCTTCGGTGAACCGAATTCAAACTTGCCGTGATGCGACAGGATCATGTGTTCCACAAGAATGCGCAGGCGATCCGGAAAGCCAGGAATGGCTGCGATTTTTTCCTGCAACATACGGATAGCGATGGTGATATGACCCAGCAACTGGCCTTCGGTGGTGTACGAGAAGCTGGACTTCCAGGCGAGTTCGCGCACCTTGCCAAAGTCATGCAGGATGGCGCCGGCCATCAGTAGATCAGGGTCGACTTCATCGGCATATTGCGGTGCAACGCGCGCGCAGAGACGAAGGAGAAAGACTACGTGCTCCAACAATCCGCCAATCCATGCGTGGTGCAGTACCTTTGCGGCAGGCGCAGAACGAAAGGCTGGTCCAAGTTCGGGGTCGTCCAGAAAGCTACGGACCAATTGTTGCAGCCACGGGTTGCGGAAGCCTGCGACATAGCCGTTTAGCTCTGTCCACAGAGCGTCCACATCATACTGCGTGGCTGGCTGGAAGTCAGTGATGTCGACTTCTTCTTCGGTGGCTGGGCGCATCTTTTGAAGGTTGATCTGGAATCGGCCGTTGTAGCGTTCGATACGCCCCATAGCTTTCACGTAGCAGCCTGCGGTGCAGGTGGTGAGCGATTCTGCGATCTCGTCCCACATGCGTGCATCGAAGTTGCCGGTTCGATCGCTCAGCGTGAGCGCAAGATATTGCCCGCCTCCCTTTTTGTCTCGCGCAGACATCTGCGACATCAAAAAGTAAGAGGTGACAACGGCGTTTTCATACGTCGCCGCATCGGCAATATAGAAGTCCTTCATGCATTCAGAATACTTGCGGCAGCCGTGAATGCCAGTGGCCTACAGGAAAATGGTTCCGCACAGGATTCCCTATTTCGGAAGTCCTATGCGGAACCGGTTTGGCGTAAGTTACTGAGGCAGAGAGAGCACCGCTTTTTCGCTACGCAGAGTGCCCTGCAGCTGCTTTACGGGAACCCGTGCTACCGGGAGCTTGTCGTGTACGGCAATGGCAGCAGCTACGCCTGCGGCTTGCCCAAGAATCATGTATTGCGGTTCCATGCGAATGGTGGAGTATGCAACGTGGCTCGCGGAGAAGCACACCGGCACCAGCAGATTCTTCACCTGCGTTGCATTGGGCAGCATTACGCGATACGGAATTTCGTAAGGCTTGGTGACGACGTACTGTTCACCTTCATTCTCCACATACCCGTCCGGCGTAGGAATGCGGCGCACATGATGCGAGTCGCTCTGGTAGGAGCCCATACCAATGGAGTCGGGTTTTCCAACGTTGGTGGTGATGTCCTTCTGCGTCATGACATATTCGCCCAACATCCGACGGCCTTCGCGAACGTAAAGCTGAAAGGGCCAGCCGTGTTCGTCGAGAAACTCATCCTTCGCCAGGCCGTAGCCGTTCACTTCATCGTGCAGTGCTTTCGGAACGCTTGCGTCGTTGGCGAGGAAGTAGAAGAAACCTGCGTCGTAGTTATAGTGGTCCTGCCAGATTTCTTTCTGTCGAGCGTAGCTTCCAGAGGGGTAGTCCCAGTTTGCTCCAATGTGATCCGTGGAGAATCCGCCGAAACTATTGATGTCGAATTTGCCGTTCGGAAGTGGAGACATGATCATCAGCTCACGTATATGTGGCGGATGACCTTCCGCCTTTTCGAGTGCTGCAAGATAGCGTTTCAGCAGCTCGTAACGGTATGCGTCATAGCCCGGCGGCTTCGGGAAGGGGATCATGTTCTCCTTCACGTTCGTGAGACACATGCGAAAGCCATAGGCTTGCACGTATTTGTCGCCTGAACCCATAGGGCCACGCGGCAGGTTCTGTACCTCCGGCAAAAGTTTTCCTGGAGCGGCCCATGGTGACACTGGAACGTTGAAGTGATGGTCTGGACGCTGTCTTCCACGAACGCCGGCAATGGATTCGTTGTATTCGCTCTCCGGTTCGCGTCCCCACGTGTATTTCACACCGGCTTCGTTCATCAGGTCGCCTTCATAGCTTGTATCCATGAAGACCTTGGCGCGCAGAACGTCTCCGTTCGTAAGTGCAATGGAGGTGATGTCGCCTTTACTCATGGTTACGCCGCCATGTTCTTTCAGGCGTGCGCGCGGAATGTATACGACCTTGGTCTCGTTGAGCATTTCATGGAACACCTGCTCCGCAACACGTGGTTCAAAATTCCATTCGAGCGTTTCGTTATAGTGCTTGCCAACGCGTTCGAAGAACTCACGAGACATGCCACCGATCACGGCGTCCTTTCCGCGGTCGGAATGGCTGAGGCCTCCGGTGACCATACCACCTAAATGTTGATCGACACCTACCAGCGCGACGTTCATGCCATGTCTTGCTGCAGAGATGGCTGCGATGACTCCGCTTGCCGTTGTGCCGTAGACGACCACGTCAAACTGTCGTGGCGTGGCGCCCCAGCCCATGGTGCTGATGCTCAGTGTTGCAAGGATTGCAGTTGCAAATTGCTTCCAGCGCACGTTCTTTTCTCCTAAGTTTCGTTTGTGTATCAATGCGTTCTAGCGGCTAAGGTGGACGCCGATCTGGAAGACGCGAGGATCCATGGCGCTGGTGATCGTTCCAAAGAGAGCATTGGTGTTGACCCCCGTGCTATCTGGAGTGAACGACGTGTTGGGGTTGTTGAGATTGGGATGATTGAAGAGATTGAAGGCCTCTGCGCGCAGTTCCAGTTTCCATTTCTCCATGATGATGTTCTTGATCAGTGAAGAGTTCACGTTGGTGAACGCAGGACCGCGAGTTGCGGGCAAAGTGCGTGGCGCGTTGCCAATGGTGTACGCCGCAGGGTTCGCAAAGGCAGCGGTGTTAAACCATTTGCTGATGCTTCGCTGACTGCCTGACAGCGTGGGATTGCCGACGAGATTTGGGAATGGTGTTCCGGTGAAGTTGTTCGATCCCGTCACTGTCAGCGGTGTGCCCGTCTGCCATTGAAGGATGCCCTGTATCTGCCAACCGCCGGTGAGCACGTTCAGCGCACGATGCGATGGTGTTCCGATGGGAAGCTCCCACACGCCCGAAGCAGAAAGGTTCTGCGACGTATCATTCGGATCAAGGGAGCGCTCCAGATAGGGGCGATAGATGGGATCGCGGTAGACGCCATCTGCGCTCTCACCGGAATCCGATGACGTGGAGTCGTTAATTAACTTACTTTTCGAGTAGGCCAGTAGCAGCGTGAGGCCGTGCGAGTAACGATGTTCTGCGGTAGCCTGCAGCGCGTGATAAATGCTCATGGCCCCATGGCGTGCCAACGTAGTGACGCTGAGGTAATCGGGTAAAGGCAGCAGCGCTTGCGACTGCGAGATGGTTGTACCGGAGAGAGTTCCGGTCGTGATCTTGCCGTAGAACGGATTGGTCACCTGATTCTGCAATCTGGTGCCGTACTGTGCGTAGTACGCGGGGTTCAGCGTGTTGATGTTGTAGTTGCCGCCCAACAGATGCGTTCCCTTGTTGCCCACGTATGCCGCGGATGCAGTCCAGCCGCCCGGGAGCTGACGCTGCACAGCGAAGTTCCATTGCAGGGAATAGGGCGTGGGAGCATGAGGATTCTGAAAGAAAACGCTCTGTCCGCGATAGGCAGTTGGACCGCCGGCTGCTCCAGTAGGTGCAATGAGTGCGGAGGGTCCCTTGGAAAGTTGGAACGCCGAATAAGGTCCGTTGCCGCTGAAGGTGGTCTGTGAAGAGAAGCCTAGTCCCGTGTTCGTTACCTGGTGAATGTCCGCGGATTCTACGGGGTTGTAGATCATTGCTATACCGCCTCGAATCACTGTCTTGTCGTCTGCGGAGTAGGCAAAGCCAAAGCGTGGAGCGATGTTGTTTGCGTCGTAGCGGACGAACAGGCGCGAGCCGTTCACACCTGCGTATTGCATTACTCCAGGCAGGCCTGTCTGCGAGTTGACGAGATAGGGATTAAAGGTGGAGGACCATCCATGACGTTCCACTGGCGGACCTGAAATGTCATATCGAATGCCGACGTTGAAGGTCAGCCTTGATGTGACTTTGTAATCGTCCTGCGCGAAAATGCCACCTGCCCATGACTTCGTTGCGAAGGCGGGGTTGATGGTGAGTTGGCCGCCCGCAACCTGTCCCAGAAGATAGTCAGCAAAGGCGACGCCGGTTCCTGCGGGCGATTGCGGATTGTTCGTGTATGCACCTGTGAAACTGAAGTTGCCGGAAGGATAGATCTGGCCAAGCTGGTTGTAGCGCGTGATGTGGTCCTCTACACCGAATTTGAAGCTGTGGCGTCCGCGAATCCAGGAGACGCTATCTGCAAACTGAATCACCGTGCCAATGCGGTTTCCAGCCGTGAACGTTCCGGTCGTTGGGCCAACGGCAATCAGACCGCTGACGGCTACGGAGGGAAACAGTGTCTGCGGAATGATGGAAGGGAAGCCAAGTGTCTGCGGATAGTTTTTGTTGTATGAGGGGGCGAGGAAGGTCAGCTTCTGGCGAACAAAGCTGGCACGAAATTCATTCAACAAAGTTGGTGCGAACGTGTGCGTCTCGCCCACGGCGAAGTTGTAATTCTTACGTGTGTCGTTACGGGCAAGTGGATCAGAGTCACCCAGCCCGTAACCCACCGTGTGTGTCGTATTCAGGTTTCCGGCGTAACGGGCGAAGATACTGTCTGAATCGCTGATGCGGTGATCGCCTCGAATGGCAATGATGTCCTGATCGATTCCGCCTGTGGCTTCCGAATAGAAGTTGTTGGCGTTGGTCCTGGGGTCCACCGGAGCGATGTTTGGTTGGGGATAGTACTTAAGAACCGCCTGCGCTACAGGGTCGAACGTGGTGATCTTATTCCCTGCAAACCGCGTGCGTATAAAGCCGTTTCCTGCGGGATTCGCCACTGTGGTTGAGGGATCGTAAATAGGAATCGGAGTTGTTGAGGTGGCAGTAGCGTAGGTCTGGGAGAAATCGCCCGAACGCTGCAGGGCAGTGGGCACTGTAGAACGTTGCAGCGAAGCGCTGCGCTGATGCCACTGCTCATAGCCGAAGAAGAAGAAGGTGCGGTCATGGCCGTTGTAAAGCCAGGGAATGCGCACTGGTGCACCGACTGTGCCACCAAATTGGTTGTAGCGCAGGATCGGTTTTAGGCGGCCGGTGACGGGGTCTTTGGTGGCGAATCGGTTTACGGAATTGAGTATGTCGTTCCGTACGAATTCATATGCCGTCAGGTGGATGGCGTTGGTGCCGGTCTTGGTGGCCAGATTCACATATCCACCGGAACTCATACCGAACTCTGCGGCTGGTGTGTTGGTGATGACGCGAAATTCGGCGATGGAATCCACCATGGGGACAACGGACACCTCATTGATTGTCGGAATCGTGTCCATGGCGCCGTCGAGCAGGAATTGATTGCCGAGTGTCGAGCCGCCATTGATGCGCAGGCGGGAGAAGCCCTGGTTGCTGGCATCGGCAAAGCCGTTGGAGGCGCGGGATGTAGTTTGGACGCCCGGCACGAGCAGCACCAGGGTGAACGGCTGGCGTCCGTTCAATGGCAGCTCCTGGATGGCTCGGCCCTCGATGACATTGCCGACGGAGGATTCGTCCGTTTGCAACGGTGCGGTGGTCGACGTGACCGTGATCGTCTCTGACGATCCGCCAGTCTTCAACGAGGCATCAGCGCGGAAACGTTGCCCCACATCAAGGGTGATCCCGGTTTGTTTGAAGCCGGAGAAGCCTGCGGCCGCAATTGTGATGTCGTAGCTGCCGACGGGCAAGAGAGGCACAGTGTAGCTGCCATCCGAGGAACTCGCGGCCTGGTAGGTAAGACCTGTCCCGTGCGCGACGACGGTGACCTGCGCGCCCGGCACGACGGCCCCGGTGGCATCAGTGACAGTGCCGGTGATGGTCGCGGTCGCAGTCTGAGCCATCATCGCAGCCGGTACAGAGAGCGCGGCAGCAGCTGTTAGGAGGATTCTGGGAGCGAATCTCTGAGAGGAAATCAACATATGGGTGGTGCCTCCTGAAACGCGGCACACAGAAATGCTGTGTCGCTGAACGGCAGGAAGAATTCCACCCCACGAGCAGCGTTGGGGAGTTCCAGGTCGTAAATGTAACGTTGTTACTTAATGTTTTGTTTAACTTGCAGTAGCTTTGCCATCGTTTCGGGTGATCGCTCCACGAAAGCGCGAACGGTTCCCAGGCGGCTTTGCAGCGGGGCTCCGCGGTTTACTTCAGACAACAGCACCGCTTCGAAGTAGGGTGTCTTCATTCCTGCGAGCGCCTGACCCATCTCCTTCATACCTTCCTCGGAAGTCAGGTAGGAGATGATGGCTCGGGTCTGGGCTCCCTGCACCAGCATGATTCTTCCGCCTGCGTCCCCATGGGGAAGCACGGCAACGATGCCGGGAACGATGTCGCGGTCCGTCCCTTCGTGGGTTGCCAGAAACTCCTGCGGGTGATCCGCGGGGCTGAGTAAATCTGTCACTTTCACCTCATGGGGCGCTAACCGGAAGCTGAGGCGATCCACGTCGGCTTGGAAGGATGCAAGCGAGCTCGACGTGCCGAAGGCGATGATGTTCTCGTGGTCAAGAATTTCCCGGGGTGGGTCGGCGGAGCTGGAAAAGCTGGTGTGGACGCCGTAGCGATCCAGAAAACGCGCCAGTTGCAGTGAGGCGAAGGTGTCCGAAGCCACGGTATATCCCTGCCATATTTTGGGGTTTTCCGTTTTTCCAAACACCTCTGTCAGCACCTGTGAACGATTCCACTCCGAAGGTGAATTCACGAAGATGTCGCGCAGCATCACCGTGTGCCCCGGCGTCGCTTGTACGGAAAAGAAAATGGGCGCAGGCAGAACGAAACGAGTGCTTTTGCCATTGTTCAGGAATGTTTTCCAGAACTGTGGGGTGTCCATGCGTTCGGCTGAAGGTGAATTCGAGGTGCGCCGAAGCAGATCTGCGGCTAGCAAGGCGGTACACACCAGCACACAGGCGAGCAGCACATAGCCTATGGGAGCGGAAATCCACGGGCGTGGAGATTCCACGAGGGGCGTCACCGATGGTGCCAGACTGGCGCTCGTATCGATGAATGAAGCGGTTTGTAGCTCCGCTTCAGAGGCTGGTACAAAACGGAGTTCGTGTGAACCCACGGGGATCGTCAGTCGCCAAACGTGGTGAGGGCCCTCTTCACTGTAGAAGCGGTAGAGATTTCGCCGAAGACGTCCAATTTGGACGCGAACTGTTGCATCAATCTTTGAATCGAAATCGGAGGCACGGCTTAACGCCTCCGTTGCAATGGCGTATTCATTGATTTCTTCGCTCCGATGCACCCATAGGTATTCCAGCAAACGTCGCAGGGATGTAGTGCGTTCGAAGCTCTTGCTGCCCAGTACTTCCTGCACAAGCAGTCGATCCTGCCCGTCAGCAAGAGGCGCAACTGGTTCTGAAACTTCCACGCCAAAAAGCTACCACCCACATTCCACCACTGACAATGTGAGATCCGTCGGCAACGCCTGATTTCGATTGGGCACGTTTTGTGCTTGTTCCGGGAATTGAGGCGGGTGTAGCATCGCGGCAACAGCACCGATCCCCGCAAGTGCCAGGTGAAAGACGATGTCTTCCACGAACGCTCTAGCCCCACTCACATCCTCGTCTCGTGCTCGGATTGATGCGTTATTCCTGCGCATGAATCACAGGGAAATACCGTGGGTGGTGAAGCTGGTGCGGCTCTCAGAACCTAGGCCAATCCGTCTGCTTGCAGACGTTACCAATCAGGTGTGCAACGGCTGGATCTATGCACCGCTGGCGCTGTGGGTGATCGTGCTGCATGAGTGGAAGCTACTATTCGCACTCGCGATGGGCGTTTCTGTAGCACATCTGTTGTACGGTTCCACCAAGCCACGCATTGCTCGCGAACGGCCCTTTCAATTCGCTACAGACATCCCGTACCGCGGCCGCTGTCTGGATCAGTACTCGTTTCCCAGCGGTCACTGCATGACCTTATCTGTGGTCGGCCTATTGCTCTGTTGGCGGCATCATGGAGCTATCCCGGAGCTGGTGCTCGGGTTGTTGCTGCTGTGCTGGGCTCGTGTCGCAAGTGGCCAGCACTATCCTTCGGATCTCGTTGCAGGGATTGGCGTCGGATCGTTTGTTGCTACATCCCTCGCGCTCTGCCTCTTCTAGCGCCAGAGCGGATCAGCCCGGTGGGGCATCTTCAACCACAACGTCCCGTTCACCCATGCTGCGAACATGCAGGCCGATGCTTAAAGAAGGTAAGCCGGGTGCGGAAAGCACTGCTCGGTGGTCCTGCATTGGCGTAAGAGAGGCAGGGATCGTCACCGCGCACGTCACTACGTTCTCTTCATTGGTGCCAAGAGAAAATGTTTGTGGCGTGACGTTGACCTGAACCGAAGCGCCTTCTGTATCGGGCGTGAAGCTCGAGATCTCGAGAGCAACGCTGACCGGTTGTGGTGATTTGTTCGACACAAGAAATCTCTTGCTAAGTGTTTCCTCTGCGTACCCCTCAAAGATGAATTCTGAGGGCGCAACTGGCTCCGCGACGCGTGCAGCTACCGTCTCTGCGGTTGTCGCAGCTGCAGTTGCTGCTTTGGTCACGTCCTGTGCGGTGCGCGTGTAGAGTTCGCTGGCAAGCTGGCCGCCGGATTGCACAAGAGCCCCGTACACCCGCGCACCAGCCTGAAAAGTTTTCGAGACATTTCCCGGTACTGTCTGAACCACGTGGTTCAGATATTCCTTTTGTGCTGCCTGCAACGACGATGGATCGCGCGCAACGTCGGTCACAAGCTTCCAATAGCTCTTCCAGCCGTCAACATACGACTCAACGACCTGACCTTCAAGAGCTTTCAAAGCGTCTGCAAGCGTTTGAGAGCTATTCGTCAAGACTTCACTCCGGCAACGTCCGTCCCATTGACGCCTGTCGTGGTGCGCCCCGGCTGGATCGCTTCAAAGCACGGCTCACTGCACTGGAAGTGTTTGTACCAGTTGTCCGGGCGCACGTGGTAGGGGATGTCGCCCTGGTCGAAGCTGCATGCATCGTCGCAGCCACAGGCCACGCTTAGCTTGATCTTGATGCAGCGCTCATACTTGCCGCGCACCAGAACTTCTGACTGGTACGCGACGCCGCTCTGGAATTGTTCGCTCACTGTGACGCCGATCGTCACACTTACTGTCTCGCCCGGCGCAGCAGTGACGGACTGGGTGTTGATCTCAGGAATCAGATCGAGTGTCTTATCGCAATGTGTAAAGGGCTTGCCAACAAAGGTGTATTCAATCGTGTCTTTGGAGGTGTTCCTGATCTTCACAGTCGTTTTACGGGTTTCGCCGGGGTAGGCTGACCACTCAATATCGCATGCGCACTTAGGAGGACAGACCGTGGATGGAATGTCGCACATGGCTGATTTCGCCATGGACATCAGTGTGTCGCTCGTTGACTTGGTGAGGTCGCTCAACTGCGAAGGCAGCAGCGACTGATACCAACTCATCCAGGCAGACATCACCGGCGTCAGCATCTGCGACGCAGTTTGCGCCATCTGGAGGTTCATCTTTGTGTAATCAGTGAACCACTGCATGCCCTGCTGGCTGGCCTGAGTCATTGGATTGGAGACACTGGATTCGCTACACGCCATCTTCATTCCCCCGTTTCTTCTTACTGGATGCGTTCACGTTGCGCGTTGTGTAGACCGTCACGGTAAGAAATGCGTTGTAAAGCTGCAAATTTGCCGTGTAGCAACGGAATGGCTGCAAAGTATCCGGCAGTTGGAACGTCGCCGTTGCAGTCATTTTGTTGCCAGGGCTCAGTACGATCGGGTCGCGAAGGACAACGAGCATGCCGGGCATGCGCTCGCCCCAGTCCTTCAACCATGCATTCACTTTCTCTTTCACTTCCGCATCGCCGGCATTGCTAAGGCCATGCAGCATGGATGTCTTAAGGTCGATCGAATCGGTCAATGGCGCTTCACACCGCTCGCCGAGCGGCAGCGGAACATTGCCTGCATTCTCAATGACGAAGGTCCGTTCGAACGAGTTCTCCGATCCAGCGAGCAGTGTCACGGCTGCCGGCTCGATGCGGAAGTCGACGACCTCCGTGACATGTGCTGTCACCGGAACGGATGTGCCGGAGACATCGACGCTGAAAGAGTACGTTCCGGGAGCGGTCTGCGGGTCCAATTGAATTGTGCTGCGCACCGCAGCCTGTTCCCCAGGCATGAGCCGTACACCTACAGCGATGGTTTGCAACGGCAGTGATGCAGGTCCACGCAATGTATCTGTGGTGACAGCCAGCGACTGCATCTTCAATTTCTGATCGGTAGGATTGACCAACGGTAACGTGCCACGCAGCATCTTTGGCGGGCCGTAAAAGACGACGCCTTTCGGGTCAACATTGGCGTACTGAATCACTGACTCGGCCATTGGAACTCCTGCTCTAACGGCAAATCTCGGTTCTACGCGGAACGTACTTTTCGTTGATGACCTGTGCCTCACCGCAGAGCGAGAGGCCCCAAATCTCCATGCCCAGGAGACTGAACCCAAGCTGGTAGTGAGCCGGATAGTGAATGCGCTGCTCCGGTATCTCGGTGACAGCGATATTCAGATTCGTCGTGATGGGCGGAATTTCTGTAATTGCCACACTCGACGTCGTATTCACTGTGGACAGGGTCGTCACGGTAGAAACGATGGGAGGCAGCTCTTTAATCGCGATGTTTGCGTTGCCCGTAACCTCAGGGAACGCGGTCACGCCAACTTCCAGCGTGGGCAGTTCTTTCACATGGATGTTGTCCAGCCCGTAATCGACAGACAGAGTAGTTCCAGTGCCGCCAATGGAATACGTGTAGTCGTTGGGAATTGTGGGGGTGCCGCCCTTAGACATAGAATCCGCCTTTTCAGTGCGTCTTGATTCTGCCCGGAGTATATGCGCACTCATCCCACGACAACAACAGATTTCACAATTTACTTTTAGGGCCCGAAATTGGTGATAATCTTGGCCCCCACAGCACATTTTCCCCTGCAAGAGGCTTTACATTGGCCGTGGCAGAACCTATCACCGGAATACTTGATGCGCGCAGCCGTGGACGCTACCGCGACGTGCTCGCAATTCTGGTGCGGTATGGCCTCTCTGAGATGTTTGAGAACCTTGCCCGTGGTAGATTCTCGCCACGCGTTTCACCAAAAACTGTGCGTGACGCGCTCTGTGAACTTGGACCCGCGTTTATCAAGTTCGGCCAGCTACTTTCCACGCGCGATGAAATTCTAAGTAAACCGTTCCGCGACGAACTGGCCAAGCTACAGGACGAAACCACGCCATTTCCCTTTGCAGTTGCCCAAGCTGTCATCGAGGAGGAACTCAAAGGCACGATTACTACACTCTTTGAGCGCATTGAGAGCGCACCCATCGCCTCAGGCTCTATCGGACAGGTGCATCGTGCGTGGTTGAAGGATGGCATGGAAGTCGCAGTGAAAGTGCAGGGAAAAGGCCTTGAAGAGCTGCTGCACTGCGATACAGCGATCATCCAACAATTGATTCTTCGTATGAAGCACGGCAACGACGGTGATTCCGCGGCCCGACTCGTCTCCGACTTTATGAACGACGTCCAGTCTGAGTTGGATTATGAACTGGAGGCAAACAATCTTGACCGGTTTGCCTGGCAATTCGAACATGACTCCAGCATCCGTGTTCCGCGCGTCATTCGTTCCCATTCTGCGCGCCACGTTCTTACAACAACGTATGAACCGGGGACGAAGTTAGCGGATCTTAAGGGCTATACGCCCTTCAATAAGGCAGCGGCGCAGGCCTTCGCGAGAACGTTACTGCGGCAGATATTCTGCTTCGGGTTCTTTCACGGCGATCCACATGCGGATAATGTGATCGTCTCGAAGGACGGCACGATCGGGTTCTATGACCTTGGCCTGGTAGGAGAGCTTGGCCCTCAGGAACGTGGGTGCGTGAACACGCTGCTGTACAGCTTGTTGCAACAGGATGCGGAATCAGCGACGGCATCCGTCCTCGCGCTTGCGGATTCGACCGGAAGCATTGATGTTGCTGCGCTGCGTGAGGACATGCGGCGTTTTCTTGCGAGTCATCGAACCACGCATGCTGTTGCCGTACCCCGGCTGCTCGCGGATATTTTGGCAATCACGGGGAAATACCGACTTATCTTGCCGCGCGGTTTCTATCTGGCCTTTAAGGTGTTGGCAACGGCAGACAGTGTTGGCAAGAATCTCGATCCTGCTTTTGATCTGATTCCCATTGCAATGCCATTGCTTCGTCAAAACCAGCCGGCTGTATTGCCACAGGATGCGAACGCTCATCAGGACTACGGGATTGGTCTGGGAACTCTCCTGCGGTTTCAGGATTTTTCTGCAACGCTGCGGACCACGTTCACGCAACTTGCGCAGGGGCAACTCAAAATACAGCTTGATCACCTGGGCCTTGAAGACGCTTCGCGGTGCTATGACCGGGCCAATGCGCGACTCGCGTTGGTCCTGTTTGTTGGTCTGCTTGTGCTCGGTGGTTGCGGCATTATTTGCAGTTTAGTTCTGGCCAAGTTACTAACGGCTCGACAGGCAATCATCGCGGTCACAGCACTTGCTGTCGTTTCAAGCGTCATCGTAGCTTTGATTCATCGCGGATTTCGATACAAAAACGCTTCTGCGAGGCAAGAACGATGAGCGACTCCACTCAAGGCGTCGTCGTAGCTCTCGTTACAGACCCGCAGGATAAATTCGCCTGTTTCGACGCGGCTGTTTCGCAGGCGGGCTTGTTGCAGGCACTAAACCTTCGGTGCGAGCAAACAAGTGCTTCGGCCGCCAAGTTAGCTATCTTCATCAAGCCCGACCTGAACTTCTATTTCAAACCTGCCACGTGCATCACCGATCCTGCACTGGTGGAGCATCTGGTCGATTGGCTGCACGCCGCTGGATATACCAATGTGACCATTGGCACAGCGCAGAACAGCTCAGCCTTCTGGTTAGAGAACCGCGACCCACTTATCCTGGCCGATCTCGCGGGCTATCGTTTCGAAACCACGCAACAGAACGCGTACGATTTCTCAGACCTTAGCGAAGATCTTTGCGATGCGGAGTTTCCTGCAACCAGCATCCTCAGTGGTTCGTCCCTCAATGCTTCGTGGAAGAATGCGGACTTTCGCATCAGCTTTGCGAAGGCGAAGACCGATGATGAGTTCAGCTTTGCCGGCACAGCGCAAAACCTGATTGGCGTGCTGCCGTTGCAGGACACAGAGTTGCAGTACTACCACCGGCTCCGCCCGGAAGATGTGTGCAATGAGTTGTTGCAACACACGCCTGTACATTTCGCCATGGTGGATGCGTACTTGGCCAACCACGGCAGTGCAGGCTCGCGATGCGCCATGCCGCTCGCTGTCTCAACGATCATCGCAAGCAGCAGCGTCACGTTGGCGGACTGGACGCTCGCCAATAAGTTTGGCGTCGATCCGTACGCGTCTCTTATCGTGGCAAAACTATTGCGCGAACAGGGGCTGCCGTCTCAGTATTCGGTCAGTGGAGACCTGAGCCCATTCCCCGCAGTAAAGAATGTTCATCCCATGGTTGCCGATGCTGTAGCCAAGCGTAATGGATCGCTTGAAGTGCAGCGCACTGCCATTGCGTGGCTGCAGAGTGTAGATCGGCTGCTCTTTCCATTCAAGGACGCGATGACGGACAGGATCAACAGCACACTGGCTGCACAGTTCGGCAGCCTGGATGCAGATCCGCTCTCGTTCGCCGCATTTCTTAGCCTGAATTACACCCTGGGCAATGCAAACCAGCTCAATGATGCGTCGAAGGTGATGTTTGCGAAGGATAAGTTGAAGTGGATGGAGCGTCCGCTCAACATCTCTTTGCAGGATTTAACGGCCGCCGATTATGAAGCGTCGCAGGAATACATGGAACCGCTGGAACAACTGGTGCTGCAGTTCCCGCCGGACGCCAATGGAATGCGGCTTCACACCATCGATCATTCCATCTTGTTCCATGTCTCGCGCGAAATCCCGATCCCATTCGATGATTTTGTGGCGAAGGTGGATATTACTCGTTCCATTCGCATGATGAACGATTACATTGGGGGCTCGTGCGTTCCTGTTCTTCGCGATGAGGCTGGTCGTGTGACGCATCAGGCTGAACGCAACATCTATCTGCCGCAGCCCAATTACACGGCGCCCAGTGGAGGCCAGCCGATCGATGTTTCCAAACTTGAGTTTGCGCGATACACGGAGAATGAGCAGAAAATCTGGTGGCGCACCATCAAGAGTGAAAACAACTCTGCAAGGTTCGACGATGGCATCGTTATTTTCAAACGAACCCCCGCGAATGAAGTTGAAATCACCATCGTGGGGCGACAGGAGTTTTCTCTTCCTGTGTTCTGGCAGATGATGCAACTCGACCTGAATCCCGCGCTCAAGAACTACCTCGTAGCGGACGCGTATAAGAACTTCTTCACGAAGACAATCGCAAACTTTACTGCGCAATTTGAGCAACGAGAGTACCGCGTTGGCCAGCCGTGGACTGCTGCAGACACACAACCCAAGACTGCTTCCGCGAAGCTTTCCAACTCACTCAGTGAGCTTACTGATAGCGCACGCGTTGCGGTCGACCGTCTTACATCGAAGCTCTCATTGCGTACGACTCCTACTCCACCCATCTATGTGGATGCAGACGGCTTCTCGCACTTCGCGCCTCCGTCCAATACGCCGGACCCTACAACGAGCGCGATACCTTCGTGGGTCGATAAGGCTCAACTGCAATCTGTTACGGATGGCGCAGTCGATTTTTTGAAAGATTTAGCCAGGGCTATTCAGCGAGACGTCGCGCCGAGCCGCACACAGAATCCGGAGAGTTGAATGGTAGCTCTTGTCACAGGCGCAAATGGTCTCATCGGCGCAAACCTTTGTCGTGCTTTGCTCAAGGATGGGTATGAGGTGCGCGCCTTCGTGCGCACCAGTAGCGATCTCAGTGCGATCAAGGATCTATCGCTCGCTATCGTCTACGGAGATGTACTGCAGCCGGAGACACTGCTTCCTGCTGTCGCCGGTTGCGATGTTGTCTTCCATGTGGCTTCGGTGTTTTCGTACTGGGGCATTACCGATGCCGATCTGGAGAAGACTGCCGTTGATGGCGTGTCCAATGTATTGATTGCAGCACGCACCGCAAGCGTAAAGCGTGTAGTACTTACATCTTCGTCGGTGGTGTTCGGCTCCTCGGACTATACCGCGGTGCGGTCAGAGACGGACGCGCCCGATGAAACATCGTCACCTGCATATTGCCTCAGCAAACTGCATCAGGAACGCACAGCACTAAAACTCGCTGCAGACCTCGACCTTGATCTTGTGGTCGTCAATCCGTGCATGACGGTGGGCCCGCACGACACCAAGCTAAGTCCAAGCAACGGCATCATCATTGCCTATCTCTCCGATCCATTTCGCACGACGTTTCCGGGTGGTTGCAACATCGTATCCGCGGCCGACGTTGCTCGGGGTCATATTCTTGCGGCGGAGAAGGGAAGACGTGGGGAGTGCTACCTGCTTGGCTCCGAGAACATGGAGTGGTCGCTGATTCATCGCACCGTCGGTGAACTCTGCGGTGTCTCTGGCCCTCAGTTCTACGCAAACCACACAGTCAGCTTTCTGGCCGCAACCGCGCACGAGATGTGGGCACAATTTTCAGGCACACGCCCAACCACGACGCGCGAACAAGCGAAGATGGTCGGACAGTTCTACTGGTACAGCCATGCGAAGGCGGCAGATGAGCTGGGCTATGCGCCAGGACCCGCGCGTCCAGCACTTGCCACTGCCATCGCCTCGCTGGTATCCGGCAAACATGTTTCCATTCCGCTGCGGCAAACACTCTCGCTCGGCCGCGAAGTCTACGACGCGCGTGCAGCACTCATGAAGGAAACACCGTGAAAACATTCAAGTCCATTCAAATCGTAAAAATCCCAGTGGAAGACGCATGGTTAGCCATTCGTGACCGGCTCGGGGAACTTGTGCCTCATCTTGATGAAATTGAGAGCGTCGCCGTCCAGGAACGAACCGTGCAGCCGGATGGCGACATCTTTCTCGTCAACTTGTGGCAGGCAAAGGCTAAGTTTCCCGCGGTGCTTTCCTCGGTCATCAAGTCCGATATGTTGGCATGGACAGACCGCGCAATGTGGCACGAGAAGAATCACGAATGCGCATGGCAAATTGAGCTGCACTTCGCTCCAGATCGCACGCGTTGCACGGGGCTTACAACGTTTGAGCCAGCCCTAGGCGGACGCGGCACACGTATCATTTTCGCGGGCGAGTTCAGCCTGAACGCCAGGGGACTACCGGGTGTGCCTTCCATCCTTGAATCGACTGTCGCCGCCGCAGCCGAAAGCTTTGTGACATCCCTCATCCCCGGTAACTTTCGCAAGCTCGCCATGGCCGCAGAGACGATCGCGAATGCTGCGGCCATGGTCACACCTGCGGGCTGATCAGGTAGCTATGATGGAAGCCCAGCCGTGGGTCGGCAATCGTCGTGAGCGACGGCATGAACTCATGTAGATCGGGCATCTGGACTCTTAGTCGAATGGTGGCCTCAGGATAGTTGTAAACGGTGATGTGATTCAGGCCGCGATTCGCCGTGAAAAGCAGTGATTGATCCTTCGACAACTGACAGGCATAGATCGAATCCAAAAAAGTAAACCGGCTCACGCGCATGGCATCCAGCAGGTGTTTCGAACTGCTGAAGAGGCCGCCACGTGCGAGCACATCGTAAATCTGCGTGCCCACCTGACGAGGATTTTTCATCTGCGTGAGAAAGCTGGGGCGCTCATCGATCACGCGATACTTTGAGAATGTCTCAAGGTCTACGCAGACGATCGTCTGACTGCCGCCATTGCAAAACATTAGCTCCGTGTCGGAGATCGTGATGTCGGAATTGATATGTGCGGGTGTCTCACGGCTGGTCGACCAGTGACGTGAAATCCGCTTTTCTGCTGGATCAATCTCGTAGGCATACTCCTTCAGAAACGCCATCGCCCACTCGTGATAGTTCACGTTGTCCTGCGGAAGCACGCGAAACGAGACTGCGTAGAAGAGATCCTTCTTGGGATGCGCGACGATATGCCAACACGTCGTGGGCATGGGCAAATGCGTGACCTCGCCTGAGACTAAGTCGAGTATGCCAATTTCCCGCGCTTCGCCCTTGGCGCCAAAAGCTGGGTTGTCCATCGAGCCGTAGGCTAAGTATCGGCCGGACGCACTTACCTTCATCCCATGTGGCAGCTTTACGTTGTGCGGCATCAACCGCTCACCCTTGTCCAGGCTGTCCACTGAAAAGCGATAAAAGTAATCGCCCACAGCGGTTAACACTTCTTTATCGTTCAGCCAAACAACGTGCGTGCTGCCTCGAATGGTAGAGTCGTTCGCTTCATACCGCAGTGTGGAGATGCGCTGTTGCTCCTCGATCGTAGCCGCGTCATAGAACAGCAAGTGCTGGCCTGCATTGCCCAGATAACCATGTTTGCCATCCGGGCTGACCATGCAAGCGTGGCCAGCGGACGCGCCGTCGTAATACTTCACCTTGTAGGCGTAGCTGTTGTCTGCTGGATCGAAGTGGAAAAGGCACATCCCCGCCATGCCTTCAAGACCGTTGATGCCGTTACCATCCAGCGCAATGTGAAAGGAGTAAGGGTACGTCTTCATGGCCTTGCCTAGTGAGTGAGGGATGTAGGTTTAAGAGGGCTGAGGATCTTTCGATCCTTCGTTGCCGCTCTTTTCAGAGGGTTTAACAGTAGAACGGACGACCATGAACTGGTTCAACAGATCGAACCAGAAGGGAGCACCGAGTGTCACAGCAAATCCGGTAAGAGTCCACCCCAGGATTGTCATGGCGAAGTTCAGAATTAACTGGCTTCCTGTGAACTGGGTGCCGTTGGAGTTCTTTGGCCAGGGATACCAACCGTTGTTCCAGCCAAGAGGCAATGCGAGGTCGCCAAGCGCAGCGATTTGCTCCGAGGCTGTTACCGGCAGGTTCTTCATCTTCGACACAGGCGCGTTGGCTGTGGATATTGGCGTGACAGCTTCTTGTGGAGGTTGAGAGTAGCTTTCGGCAGCTTTGATGGCATATGCACGTGCCGCCGGACTTGCCCAGAACGTCTTGGCCACAGCAATCGTGTTGATATTCAGCAGGATTGCTATGGAGATTCCAAGGGAGAAGAGCACCAGCTGCGTGCGGCGTTTATACCAGCCGGAGACACGATCCATACCATCGTTAAACCAGCCCTCAATCGCCTTTCGTGTTGCGTCAACATCGCCTCCGGCCTCTCGCACCAGCAGCAATAGCGCTTCCTTAGCCTTGCTGTCAGGCAATTGGTTGAGAGAGTCGATCATGTTCCTGAGGCTTGCTGCTGGCGAAGTATCTCGTAACGCTTGAGTAGGCGCGTTGAACAGTACGTCGTAAAGCGTACTCGCAAAAATCCGCGACGGGATGTATGAGGGAAGTGCACGTGGATGGATCAGCGAAGCAGGGGTAAACGTCTGGGAAGGACTGCCCTTGTACAGGCCTTGCACAAGCCCGTGGTTGTATACAACATCTGAAAGACTGCGCAGTGTCGCAACATTGTTCGCATCCAGCACGGTGATCTGGCCGCCACTGAACAGACTTTGGATACCCCTCTCCAGGGTCTTGGCTCTCCAACCGAGAACAGCCGCAATGGACTCATTGATCGTGGTGCAGAACAGACTCAGCAGGAGGAAGACCAGCGCCAACCCAATCGCTACTTCAAGGGCTGTGGAGTTCAGCATGGGAGATCTCCTGCAGAAACGGTCCTGTGAGTTTTGGCGACGCAACGCAATGCGCTGTCGCTGAGACCACTAAGACTAGCGAATGCAGAGGCGATGTCAAGGAGATTCGCTCCCATTCCGCCGACACCTTGCTTGGTCAGGTAGTCGATAGAGCTCGTTCGTTGCGCATGATTGGGCTTATCCCGATCGTCGTCTAATATGAGACGAGAAACGATCACTTGCTCCTCTCAACAGCTCCATCCGACCACCTGGTTGAACTAGCGATTGCCTGAACACGTATGCCCATGCGCTAAGGTTTAGAGTTCGCCCTTCTTCATTTGCGTCACAGCATAGTCGCAGGCTCGCGCCGTCATCGCCATATAAGTGAGTGACGGATTCTGACAGGCTGACGAGGCCATGAATGAGCCGTCGGTCACGAATAGATTGAGAACATCATGTGCCTGGTTGTGCGAATTGAGCACAGAGGTTTTCGGATCGTGTCCCATGCGGGCGCTGCCCATCTCGTGAATACATTCGCCCGGTATTGAGGGCACGGTACTCATCACGATGTCCTTTACCCCGGTTGCTTCCAGCATTTCGGCGGCTGTGACTTGCGCATCTTTAAAGATTGCAAGTTCATTGGGGCCCCATCTGTGGTTGACCTTGATGGTTGGAATACCCCATGCGTCTACCTTGTCGTGGTTGAGCTCCATATAGTTGCTGTGGTTGGGAAGGCATTCTCCCCAGGCACCGATGTTGATATGCCACGGGCCTGGATCCCGCAGTGCGTTTTTAAACTCGACGCCGAAGCCAGGCATGTCTGCGCCGCGCGACCATGTTTCGCGGGCGGCGCGTCCTTGGAAGCCATACCCGCGCACAAAGTCTGGGTGCTTGTCGTGGATGTTTCGAAAGCGTGGGATATAGATCCCATTTGGCCGGTTGCCCAACTGCACGTGATCTTCAAAGCCAGGCAGCCTTCCACTCGCGCCGCTGTGGAAGATGTGGTCCATCAGGTTGTGTCCTAGCTCACCGCTTGAATTTGCCAGTCCATTTGGAAATTCGGAGGTAGCCGAGTTCATGAGGATGCGTGCCGATTCGAGCGTGGATGCGCATAGGAAGATCAGCTTCGCATGGAACTCCATCGTCTGGCGAGTGTCTGCATCGATGATGCGAACACCGGTGACGCGGCGCGTTGCAGGATCAAAGATCAGGCTGTGCACCACGCTCATGGGTCGCAACGTCAGCTTGCCGGTGGCTTGTGCCGCGGGCAATGTGGAGTTGATGCTGCTGAAGTAGGACCGTGTAATACAGCCGTGATCGCACGGGCCACATTGGTGGCATGCGTAGCGGCCACGATGGTCAACAGTCAGGATCGCGGTCCGGCCAATCGTCACTTTGCGTTGTGGGAACTTCGCCTCGACCGCGTGCTTCATTGCAATCTCACCGCAGTTCATTTCAAAGGGAGGAAGAAACTTGCCGTCAGGAAGTTGCGGTAAGCCTTCGGCCTGTCCGCTGACTCCGATGAAATCTTCCACGTAGTCGTACCAGGGTTCAATATCCTTGTAGCGTATTGGCCAATCGACTCCGTGCCCGTCCTTGCTGTTGGCTTCGAAGTCGATGTCACTCCAGCGGTATGACTGCCGACCCCACATCACGGAACGACCGCCTACATGGCGCCCACGCAGAAAGAGATAGGGGGCGTCCGCTGGTGTGGTGTATGGGTTGTCCACGTCGTTGACGAAGAACTTGGAGTTCCACTCGTCACCGATGTGGCGCTGCATCGGTTGGTAGACCTCTTCGTATTTACGATCTCGTAGTCCGCGAAACTTTACTTCCCACACAGGCAGATGGTCGACATAGTCGCGCTCAGGGATGATGGTCTGTCCTGCTTCGAGCACAAGCGTCTGCATGCCCTTTTCGGTAAGTTCTTTCGCAGCCCAGCCGCCGCTCATGCCGGAACCGATCACGATTGCGTCAAAGGTATTCGTCTTCAAAGTGACAATGTTCACGAGCGGGCCTCCGAAAGTGGTGCGCATCCCGCGTGCTTTGGCGGGATGATTGAGGCTCCAAGTTCTTTTAAGAAGCCAATCTCAGATGTGTAATAACCCACGATCGTGAGGCGTTTCACGGTGTAGAAGAAGTTTGCGGGAGGTTGGGCAGACTTGGTCTTTTGCGCAAGTTTCGAAGTCCGCACGTACGCCATGGCTTCGTTGTCCCAGCCCTTCATCAGTTGCGTCTGTTGTGCGGCGGAGCATTGCACGAACGTTTTTCCGAACTGCTTCTGGCTTGCGGCATCCGCGTCGGCGATGCCCTGCAGAAACCGTTCGGTATCCGGCTTGTCATACCACTCGGTGAGCAACAGATCGATGAACTCATTCACCTTTGCGCCCTTTGCGCCTGGTGTGGCCGTTTCCGGGATGATCAAGTCGCTGATGGTTGTGATGGTTTCATTCTGATGCGCATTCAATGTTCTCAAGCCCACAGTGGGGCCGACTTCCGCCCGGGCTTGTTGAAGAGACTGGAGCATCTCCAATGGCAGTGAAGATACGACTGCTGCCGAGGTCAGCAGGCGGAGAACATCTCGTCGTTGCATGGATCGACTCCTTTTGATTTTGCGTGGTAGCTCAAAGCCGCACTGCTGCTACACATCGCAACGGTTGACCGCTTGCAGCAGGGCTGCGTACGGATCGCCAAGTGGTTTGAATTCGTGCGCAACGTAACCATTGAATCCGGTGGCTGCGATGCCGCGCATCACGCCATCCCACTGCACTTCCTGCATGTCATTGAGGTCGTTCCGGCCGGGAACGCCGCCGGTATGAAAGTGACCGATCCACTTGATGTTCTTTGTGATGGTGGCGATCAGATCACCTTCCATGATTTGCATGTGATAGATGTCGTAGAGCAATTTGCAGCTGGGGGAGTTGACCTGCTCCATGACCTGCGCTCCCCACTCTGTATGGTCCGCCATGTAGTCTTTGTGGTTGACCTTACTGTTCAGAAGCTCCAGGCACAGGGTGATGTTGGCGTCTTCCATCATGTGTTTGACTCGGTTGAGACCGATGATGGTGTTCTTTGCGCCTTCTTCATCAGACATACCGTTTCTGTTGCCGGAGAACGTGATGAGATTCGGTACGCCCGCTTTGACCGCGAGCGGGATGGTCTGGCGAAGTGCTGCTTCGATTGGCGCGTGATTTTCAATCCTGTTCAGGCCATCCTTAATGGTTCCTGCGCCCGCGTATCCCATGGCGCAGGTGAGCCCGTACTTCTTCGGGACCTCAAAATCTGCCGGCTGCAAAAGGTCTATACCCTTCAAGCCGATGTGAGCGCCATAGCGGCAGAGTTCATCGACGGTAAGTCCGGGATAGGGTCCTTTACAAACCGATTGCCTGATTCGCCCCTTGCGAACAATGGGAGCATCCTTATCCTCGACCTTCTGGCCTGACGACGAAGATGGGCTGGCGGCAAATGCTGCCGCAGCCAAGCCACTCTGGAGCATGGCCCGACGAGATACCAATGCCATAAAAACAACCTCGTTATTCGGTGTGGAAGATGCGTTCGTGTGCTGGCAACTTACCGGTGCCTGTTTGCGGCAACTCGACACCTCTTTGAGCTAAAAGACGGATTCGTCGTGTGGCGAACATCTTATCTGTCATTCAGCAAAACCGGCAAGAACCCGGATGCGCCGGCGAGTTTTGGGTCGTATGATGGCTCGTGATCGCGATGAGACCTATCAGGCTGGCAAAACTTTTCATCTCACTGACAGCGTTGTTTATGGGCGTTTCTCTTCTGTACGGCCAGAATCCGCTGGAACAGCGGACGCAGAAATCGCAAGAGGGCGCGCAGTCTCCCGCTCAGGGTGGTTCGAACACTGCAGGAGCCCACCCGCCTGTGCTCGGCGCAGACAACCGGCCGATCACTCTCGGTGGCGCGGTTCGCACCGGTCCTGTTCCTTACACGGATGTGACTGCGGCTGCGGGGCTTTCTGTGTGGAAGCATGTTTCAGGGCAGGACGAAAAGCGATACATCCTGGAGGTGGTCGGCTCTGGTGTCGCTCTATTCGACTACGACAACGATGGCTGGCTCGACATTTACTTGCCTAATGGCTCGACGCGAGCCGCGATGGAAGGGAAGGCGGAGGCTCCCCGCGCCGCACTGTTCCACAACAATCATGACGGCACCTTCGAAGATGTAACGGAAAAGGCCGGAGTCGCCAACGGACGGTGGGCCTTCGGCGCAGTTGCCGGAGATTTTGATAACGATGGCTGGCCGGACCTGTACGTTACAAACTTTGGCAAGAACCGGCTGTATCGCAATAATCACGACGGCACGTTCGTCGATGTTGCAGAGAAGGCCGGAGTGGCCCTGGGCGGCTGGTCAACAGGAGCGACCTGGGGCGACTATGACGGCGACGGCAAGCTGGACCTGTTCGTGCCGGGCTATGTGAAAGTCGATCTGAAGAACCTGCCGGAAGCCGCGCCGGGTGCAGCCAGTCTCGCCTACTGTTCGTTTCGCGGAGTTCCTGAATACTGCGGCCCGAGGGGCCTTCCGGGAGAGTCTGACCATCTGTTTCACAACAAGGGCGATGGCACTTTCGAAGACGTCAGCGTCAAGGCAGGGGTAGCCGACAACCCGGGATACTACGGCCTGGCCTCCGCATTCGTCGACGTAAACAATGACGGCAAGCTTGACCTGCTAGTGGCGAACGACTCCACGCCAAACTATCTTTACCTGAATAAAGGGAACGGCACTTTTGAAGATGTGAGTTATGCGTCTGGTTACGCACTCAATAAAGATGGAAGAGAAACAGCTTCCATGGGGATAGGGATTGGCGACTACCGCAACAATGGACTGGTCGATATCTTCAACACGACCTTCTCCGATGACTACAAGCCCCTCTATCGAAACGATGGTGATGCGAACTTCACCGACGTGAGCTACGAGTTGCATATCGCGGAGGGCACCATTCCGTTCCTTGGTTGGGGTACCGCGTTTCTCGACTACGACAATGACGGCTGGAAAGACCTGGCCTTCGTCAATGGCCACGTGTACCGCGATGCAGATAAACAGCCCTGGGGAACAAGCTGGGCGGAGCGCATGCTCCTGTTTCGGAACGTGCAGGGCAAGCTGGAACCCGTTCCTGCTGTGGAAGGCACGGCGCTTGCGATGCCTCGCGCCTCGCGTGGACTGGCTGTTGGCGACTTGTTCAATACAGGACGGCTCGACTTGGTAATCAACAATATGGATGAGTCTCCAACGCTGTTGCGCAGCGCTTCCAAGGGGCAGAATCACTGGGTCGGTTTCCACCTTGTCGGCGGCCCGAAGAGCCCACGCGATGCCACGGGCGCGGTCGTCTACCTGCAGGCTGGTGGCATGCGCCAACGCGCCGATGTGGTAGCAGGTGGAAGCTTTGCTTCGAGTTCGGACCCACGTCCGCACTTTGGTTTGGGGACTGTCAGTCGCATCGATTCCGTTGAGGTGCACTGGTCCAGCGGAGCTGTCGAGAAGTTGAGAGTGCCCGGTCCGGACCGTATGTATACGGTTGTGGAAGGCCATGGTGTTCAATAGTGCTGTTTGTAATTAGATGCTTGGCAGACTGACAGTTTGCATTCGTCTGGCATACCATGTTGTGCACGTCAGGACGTCTATGTCTTCCTATCGTTTCACGCGTGTCTCGATCGGCTTTGTTCTGCTTTCCATGGCGCTTGCCGTGGGCAGCTTCGTTGTACGAAATGCTGTTCACGCGGCAACAGACGATGACACGCACAAGGCGGCACGCACGGCTTACAACGATAAGATTGCGGCGACATACAACTATCGTTATGGCAAGGATCATCCGTTCACGCCGTCGAACATGACCACGGATAACGGCGAATTCATCGATCCCAAGGACTTTCCCACGGCACAGTACTGTGGCCATTGTCACCAGGCCGCGCATCAGCAGTGGCGTGAGTCGGCCCACTCCAATTCCAACCGTGTGCCCTGGTATCTGAAGAACGTTGGGCTACTGAACGAGGAAAAGGGAATCGAGTTTTCGCGACACTGCGAGGGTTGCCATGATCCAATCGCCATGGTCGCGGGAGCACTGACGCAGGCCGGGCCGAAGAAGCGGCCTTATGACGCCGACGGTATCACCTGCTCCGTCTGTCACAGCATGCAGAAGAATGATCTGCGCGGAACGGGCAGTTACGTTCTGGCCGTGCCTGCAGTACTGGTCGATGAAACTGGTGCACCCATTCATCGCAAGGTTTCCGACCTGGAGATTCTTTCGCATCTCGACCGCCATTCCGCTGCCGTGATGAAGCCGTTCTATAGGACCAGCGAGTTTTGTGCGAGCTGTCACAAGGCCGCGCTGCCGCATGAGTTGAACGACTACAAATGGCAGCGCGCGATGACGCCATATGACGAATGGCAAAACTCGAGCTTTGCGAAACAGTCTCCCTTGCCGTTCTATGTAAAACCGGCGGTTTCCACCTGCGAGACGTGTCACATGCCTCGCGAGACGCTAACGGGTAAGGGGGATCCCGGCGCGAAGAACGGCCAGCTTGCTAGTCACCGCTGGCTCGGAGCGAACTCGCTGATCCCTGCCTATTACGGATATGAGGACCAGGCAAAACGCGTGCGCGAGTTCCTTGCGAACAGTGTCTTCAATGTCGATATCTTTTCCCTCGAGCGCGATGGCGAAAACGGCCAGCCCAACAGGATCATCGCGCCCCTGGGCACTGTGTCCTACGCAGTAGCTCCGGGTGAAAAGCTAACAGTCACGGTTGTGATTCAGAACAAGGGTGCCGCACATTCCCACGTTCCCGAACAGCGCGACATGTACGAAAGCTGGACGGCGTTCACGGTGAAGGACAGCAATGGTAAGTTGATCGGTCAGAGTGGCAACCTGCAGCCTTCCGGTGATCTTGATCCTGCGGCGCACAGTTTCACGAACCGGCTGATCAACAAGGAAGGAACGCTCAATGGGCAGCATGAGGTCTGGAACAATCGAGTTGTTGCTTACAACAACACGATACAGAGCGGCCGATCGCAACTTGTGCGTTACAGCTTCACCATTCCCAAGGACTGCACTGGATCGATCACCATTACGGCCGCGGTCAGGTATCGCCGCTTCGATCAGCAATTCATCAATTTCGCACTGAAGCCGAACTACCAGCAGCCGGTACTCGACATGGTGACGGCAACACGAACCATCAACATCGGCAAAACATTGCCATCTACACCCGACGCTGCCGAGAATCCTGTCTGGATGCGCTGGAACAACTACGGCATCGGCCTGCTGGATGCACAACAGTACGCAGCGAGCGTCAGCGCGTTCGAGCAAGTGGCGAAACTACGGCCGGACTATGCAGACGCGTATACGAATGTGGCCATTGCAGACATCCAGTGGGAAAGATACGCGGACGCTCTTCCGAGCTTGAACAAAGCTCTCGCGCTGTCTCCTGACAATGCTCGCGCGCTCTACTACCTTGCGCTGATCCAGCGGAATGAAGGGCAGGTCGATGAAGCTATTGTCAATCTGCGGAAGGTGGCGCAACAGTTTCCACGATCCCGCGATGCCCATCGTGAGCTTGGCTTCAGCCTTTACCAGAAGCAGCGTTACGCGGAGGCACGGACCGAGTATGAGGCGGTTCAGTCCATCGATCCAGACGATCTTGCGGCTCACTACAACCTATCGATCATCTATCGCCGACTTGGATTGAAGGAAGAGGCCAACAGGCAGGCCGCCTATTTTGCGGATCAGAAGGACGACCCCACTGCGAGTACCTTTGCGCTGGAGTACCTACGGAAGCACGGCGACATTGCGCAGGAATCCGTGCTGTGGCACACGCACGACCTGGATGCACACGGCAAACCCACTGCGGGTGAACTTACAACGAGCATGCTGCCGTCGCAGCAACAGCCTTGATGGTTGAGGATCAATGACACGCCACAGATTTACTCCTCAGCTTGCCTTCATACTGCTTCTCGCCATGTTTCTTTTGACGGCGCAACGGTCGTTCGCCCTCGATCCTCAAAGTGAAGCCGTGAAGGCGGGTGCTGTGCTGTTTGGCAAATCGGGCTGTACGTACTGTCACGGCCCTGCCGGAGCGGGGACCGAACGAGCGCCCTCGCTACGCGGTGTGTCGAGCCGACGCAGTGATGAGCAGATTCGGCACCAGATCCACGATGGCGGCCAGATGATGCCGCCCTTTGGTGAAGCGCTCACCGAAGATGAGATTGCGCAGCTCTCGGCGTTTCTGCAAGCGAAAGACGCATGGGACTTGGTCCCTCCGCCGAAGTGACTGCGGAAGGCATCTCAGTGCGTCGCGATCGCTACGGAAATGCTGATCCAACTACGTCCCAGGTAGAGCTTCAGCCCACCCGCAGGACCGCTCAACAGTTGTAGGGGACGAGGTCGCGGCATGCTTTGGTCCAGATTGGTATCTGCCTGCAGCAGTGTGTGGCCTCCCACATCGGTGACGATGAACTTGCCGTTGACCACTCCGGCGCCGTAAGCGCCCGGACCCAGAGGCCTGCCACCGATCATCAGAGTGCTTTCCGTGATCAGGTACATCTGATAAATCTCCTGCACGCTGCTGGCATAGCCACTGGTGTCAACCATTCCCATGAGCAGATATCCGTCTGGAATGAGCCTCGCACCGGCAGAGTTGCGCAGTTGAATGGGGGCACTCTGGCCTCGGTAATAGACAGTCGCGGGCATCAAGTGCTCCACCTGTGCATGCGTCAGCAACACCGGTGCCTGGTCGCCCTGTGCTGGGGACGTGGTGGAGTTCTGTGATTGGTTGGCAGCTGAGCCAGAGGTTGCATGGATTGCAGGCGCGACAGCCAACGTGAAAGCGACGGTAGCGACGGAAACCGCATTTGCCAGATAACCCATTGCCATCCTTTATCGCATGGAGAGGGTCTTGTTTGCTCTGATGGCTCGCACTCTTTGTTGCGCGAGTTAGGTGTGCGGCCTAATCTACTTCGTATGCCCGGCAGAATCACGCTGTTGCGCGCAACCCGCCAAGTTGCAAGCCAACTCCTACCGGCTTGTCTTGTTGCGGTGCTGTTGAGCATGCTGGCCGCAGCGCAGGACCTAAGGTATCTGCGACACGGCAGTTGGTCTACGGAAAATGGGCTTCCGCAGAATAGCGTTCATCAGATTCTGCAAACGAAGGACGGCTTCCTCTGGATTGCTACGGAAGACGGTATCGCGCGTTTTGATGGCGTAGCGTTCAAAACTTTCAAGCACGATAACGAGCCGACGTTTGCAAGCAATGATGCTTGCTGCCTTGCTGAGGAACCCTCGGGCGATCTCTGGGTAGGAACAAATGACGGCTTGTTGCGGTTGCGACGGGGTGTTTTCCAGCGCTTCAGTGAGAAAGACGGCCTTCCGTCGGCCGAAATCCTTGGACTGCAGGTAAATGCTTCCGGCGATCTGCTGGTACAGACGACGTCCGGCATAGCCGCACAGAGCGGCGAACGTTTTCTGCCGCGCGTTCACAAAATCTCTGATGACGCGGGCACGGTTTCTCCAGTTGTGAGAGGCCTTGGTGAAGAAGTCTGGGCTATGTCCGGTACGGGCGTAAAGGTGACGAAGCCTACGGCGACTCGCGAATGGACCATATCAACGGGCCTACCGGGTACACGCGTTGTGTCCCTCTTTGTGGATCGTCAGGGCAATGCATGGGTAGGCACCAACGATGGTCTCGCCGTCATCAGGCATGGAGGAGATCACACGGAAAGTATTGCGGCACTACGTGGAAACTCGGTTCTGCAAACCTACCAGGATCGCGAAGGGAACTACTGGACTGGGACAGAGTCCACAGGCCTGCATCTGCTGCACGCCGAAGTTTTTCGTGAGGCCGCGGGACTTGCCGACCAGACGCTGACATCCATTGTTCAGGGAAGCGATGGAGATATATGGGTAGGGACCCGGAACGATGGTCTTCGGCGTATCCGTGATGGACGGGTTGAAAATCCGGTTCGCGCGGACGCTCTCACCAGCCGCTTCATTCTTGCGCTGGCGCCGGGGCGCTACGGTGATGTCTGGGCGGGAACTCCGGATGGGTTGAATCACATTGATTCCACCGGCAAGGTACAGCGTTTCACATCGGCGGACATGCTACCGGATGACTACATCCGCGCCTTAACAGCGGGATCGGATGGAGCCATCTGGGTTGGCACGCGCAAAGGCCTCATCCGCCTGAAGGGAACCAACGCAAAGGTCTTTACGAGTGCTGACGGATTAGGGGCAGACCTGATTGGATCATTGCTCTCTGCAAGCAGTGGTGACTTATGGGTAGGCACCTCCGGCGGTCTTTCAAAGCTGACTTCAGATGGTCGATTGGTCACCTACACGACCAAAGACGGCTTACGATCTCCGCTTGTGTCAGCGCTTGCAGAGTCGCCCGCTGGAACCGTGTGGGCAGGTACCACTGATGGAACCATAAGCCGCGTGAAGGACAACCACATCTCAACCGTCCGAAGCTCATCGTTGCTCGTGGGCAAGATCTCAGCTTTGCTTGCCGATCGGGCAGGGTTTATGTGGATACGTGGCGAACACTCTCTATTGCGTGTTGCCGTTGCAGACCTGAACAGCTGCATTGACAAAGGGGAGCGCTGTGTTCTGCCGCTGCAGCGGTACACCAAGGCGGACGGTCTCCCAGACTCGGAAATTGTCGCAGGCGGATCACCGTTACTTTGGCAGATGCAGGATGGGGAGGTCTGGTCGGCAACGCAGAAAGGCGCGGCAATCGCCTCAGGCCAACCCATTCCAGTCACTCAATCGTTCCCTGTCGTCATCGACCGGATGTTGGTGGACGGCACCGAGCAGAGTCTGCAACGCGGTCCGTTAACCCTCGGCCCTGGCGATTCGCGTGTCGACATTGAATATGCGGGACTAAGTCTTGCTTCCGCGCTCCGTGTCGAGTATCGCTATCGGCTCGACGGATTTGATCGGGACTGGACGGTCGCTGGCACGCGACGAACAGCAACCTACACCAATCTGCCACCACGGATGTATACGTTTTACGTGGAAGCCAGGGCCAGTGATGGCACATGGCTCCAGCCGCCAGCGGCACTAGCGTTCCGTGTCACGCCACCTGCGTACAGGCGATGGTGGTTCATACTTTCGGCCTTTCTGCTCGCCACGGCCGCCGCCGTTGCACTGTACCGGCTAAGGCTTCGAAGACTACGGCGGGAGTTCGAGGTTGTGCTGGGTGAACGCAACCGGATCGCCCGTGAAATACACGACACCCTGGCGCAGGATTTTGTCGGTATCGCACTGCAGCTTGACCTCGCTTCGCAGTTCCTTGCAGGCGGAGAAGCTGAGTCTGCTCAGCGGCAGGTACAGTCAACCCGGAAACTCGTGATGGAGGGGCTTGCAGAAGCACGGCGAAGCATCTGGGATTTACGCGCAATCAGCAGCAAGGATAGTTTGCCGACACGTCTGGCTGCGCTGGTCGATCGATATTCGGGGCCGTCCCTCGCTATCAAGCTTCAGGTGGGTGGTGCCTATCGCCAACTTCCTGCTCGTGTTGAAGAGGAAGTCTTACGCATCGCGCAGGAGGCGCTGTCGAACATCCAACGGCATTCTGGTGTCGAAACCGCACACGTTCAATTGCATTTCGGGACGAATATCCTGATGATGACTGTCAGAGATCAGGGCTGTGGTTTCAGCGTCGATGAGCAACAGGCATTCCTGCAAGGGCATTTTGGTGTAAGCGGCATGCGCGAACGAGCAGCGGCTATAGGAGCGAAACTCCTTATCGAAAGCGAAGTTGGCCAAGGGACAACCGTAACGCTACGCGCGAACATTGCTGGGGAAGAGGGGAGACAGTCATGAACACAAAGATTAGGCTCATGGTTGTCGAGGATCATCATGTCGTACGCGAAGGTCTCGTCGCACTTTTGTCTTCCGTCAAAGAGATCGAAGTGGTTGCTTCCGTCAGCGACGGTGATAAGGCCGTAACAAGCTTCTCCTCGCTGCATCCGGACGTAACCCTGATGGATCTGCAACTGCCGGGTATGGGTGGTGCAGAGGCGACGCGGAAGATTCGTGAACAAGCACCTGACGCGCGTGTCATCGTGCTGACCACTTACGATGGCGATGAAGATATCTTCCGGGCGCTGCAGGCTGGCGCGTGCGGCTATCTTCTGAAAGGCATGCCGTTTGATGAGTTGGTGCAAGCCATTTATGCCGTACATCGTGGCGAGTCGCGCATCCCTTCTCAGATCGCCGACAAACTGGCTGAACGCAGCAAGAGCGAACAACTCACGCCGCGCGAGATTCATGTTCTGGAGCGTATTGTCGCTGGCAGGGCGAACAAAGACATCGCATCCGACTTGTCCATTTCGGAGGCAACCGTGAAGACCCACGTGAACAACCTGCTTGCCAAGCTCGGCGTAGTCGATAGAACGCAAGCGGCAACGGCTGCATTACAACGCGGTTTCGCCCGTTTAAGGTAAAACGATGTTCGCATGCCGTGCCTGGATCTGTTCTCTGATACTTGTGCTTGTGATGCCGTTCAATCGTGCTGAACCCAAGCCTGTCTGGCGCGCTGCAAGTCCGTCCGAACTCGAGGCATTTCTGCCCGCACGCGCTCCTGTGGACAAGGAGCACATTGAGACGGAACTGCGAACCGCAACCGGTATAAGGGACGACCAAGGCCGTACCGTGGCCGCTGTCGTCTTGATCACCGCCGGTTATGCCGCAGAAGGACGCTATTCGCATTACCTGCTCACCCAGACCACACTGCGTGTGGGAGACACGCTCGTATTGAAGCCAGGAGCCTATGTGCTGGGCTGGACGCGGGTGGCGGAGGGATTAAATGTGCGCGTGTACGACGCACGAACCGGAGCGGAGTTGGGAGCCGTAATAGCTCACCCATATAAAACCAGGGTTCGCGTTGAACCGATTCATATCTGGCCGCCTACCGAGAACAGCGTCATCCAGATTGGCCGCTACTTTCTGACTTACCATCTTTGAACGTTGACGGCCCAACCGGATGGTAAGTTCTGCTTCGACACTCTTCTGCAACATGCGTAACATCTGCGAGTAAGGTTTCTTGTCATCCACGTCATGCGGTCAAAGCCGATAGCTCGAAGCATCTCCGTTCTGTCGTATGCCGGCGCGTTGCTGGGTTTTCTGTCCCTTGGACTCTGCGTAAGTCTGCCGCCGGCGAGCGCCTGGGCGCAGATTCAACAATCGCAGGACAACGCCGTGCTTTCCGGACGCGTTGTTGATGCGACGGGAAAACCGCAACCCGGCGCACGGGTATATGCAGAACCACGCGATGGCATGAAAGTCGTGCAGACAGAGGCAGACACTTCCGGAGAGTTTCTGATCCGCTCCTTGAAGTCCGGCAGCTACACAATTCACGCGTCCAGCCACGGTTTTGAGAGCAACCGGTCAACGCTTGCTGTAGCGAAGGACTCTCGGCAGAACATCACGATTGTGCTGAACTCTACAGTTGCGCCAGATACAAGCGTCGCCGGTTCGGCCGAGCCCAGCGACAGCATCAGTCTCCTGGATAAGCCAAGCTTCGCCGTGGCGGGTGTGACCGATTGGACTGCGGTCGGCGGCCATGGTTCTGACGCCACTCTGCGCACAAGTGAAGAACTGAATCGGGAAGCGCTGGCGCTGCGAACCCAAACGCTTTCGGCTGGTGTGGGCGCGGCCAAAGCGGAAGAGGAAAATAAGCTGCGTGCCACGGTTTCTGCGTCCCCTTCAAGTTACGAAGCAAACCGTGATCTCGGTTCGTTTTATGTGAAGCAAGCGCAGTTCCAGAAGGCAGTTCCAATCCTTGAAAAAGCTGCGCGCCTAAACGGTGACCAGCCTGTGGACGAATACAACCTCGCCCTGGCGTGCAATGGTGTCGGTGATTTTGCCGCAGCGCAACTTCACATCCAACGGGCCCTGGCGCAAAGCGATGCGGCAGATTTTCACCGGCTATCGGGAGAGATCGAGGAGAAACTCGGGAACCCACTGGCTGCGGTCCAACAGTATCAACGTGCCACGCAACTCGATTCCAATGAGGCGAATTACTTCGCATGGGGGACCGAACTTTTGCTTCATCGCGCCATCTGGCAGGCGGCAGATGTCTTTGCGAGCGGCTCAAAAAAGTATCCCACTTCTGTGCGAATGAAGACTGCCTGGGGCGCGGCACTTTTTGCTGGTGCTCTGTATGACGAGGCAGCAGAGAAGATCTGCGAAGCCTCCGACATGGAAGCGGCCGCTCGCGAGCCTTACCTGTTCGCTGGACAGATCGTGTTGACGTCATCGTCCGTCAACAAATGTGTGGGACCACTGCTTGAACGGTTTGTTCACCAGCATCCAGATGACGCGAAGGCGAACTACTTCTACGCCATGTTTCTTCTGAAACCGAGCGGAACAGGCGCAGTGGACCGGGTTCGTCAATTGCTGCTGCGAACGGTTGCAGTGGATCCAAAATTCAGCGATGGCTATCTGCAACTCGGCATCATGCTGGCCGGACAGAAGGACTACGGCGGAGCGATCGCTTATTACCGGAAAGCGCTGGAAGCAGATCCGCAGAACAGCGAAGCGCACTATCGTCTTGGCGTTGCGTATGACCGCACAGGCGAACCCGCCCAGGCAAAAGCGGAGTATCAGCAGCATGAGCAGATCGACGCAGCAAATGCGGCGCGAATGGAAACAGAGCGACGCGCGGTGAAGCAATTCTCGATCGTTCCAAATGCCTCGTCAGCGCCTGCCACGCATCAGTAGCCAAATGTATTTCCCGGCATCGCTCGTTGCACAATTCCATGTCCTTCCCGAATGGTGAGAATTCGATTCGCACCTACCCGGGTAAAGCGCTCTACCCGTTGCGTCGTGGGCCACTTTACCTCCACCACGTCTGCAACGGTGGCCGTGCCCAGACCAAAGTGGAGGCGCAGGTCGCTTTGTGACATAACACTGGTGCCACTGTGTACTTCGTCCATCTGGGTATGTTTTCCCGTCGTTACTCTCACCCGCGCGCCAATCGCCGTGCGGTTGCACTTTGTGCCAACCAGCTTGATCTTGATCCAGTTTCCACGATGATGGCTGACATTCTGTAGAAGGGATGGAGGGTCGTTCATGTTGAGTATGAGCGCGTCTATGCCTCCATCATTGTCGTAATCTCCGAAGGCCGCGCCGCGGCTTGAAAACTTCTCCGCGATCCCTGGTCCCATGCGGGATGAGACATCCTGAAAGCTTCCATTGCCGAGATTGCGGTACACGGTGCGAGGATTCTTGTAACTCTGCGAAAAATGGTAGTTATCGATTTCGGGATAGACATGCCCGTTGATCTGCATAACATCAAGCCAGCCGTTGTTATCGTAGTCAAGGAAGCCGCAACCCCAGGCGACATACTGGTTGTTGCCGCCTACGCCAGCGGTGAAGCTTACATCTGTGTAAGTTCCATCGCCGTTGCAGTGATACAGGTTTGAGCTATCATCCGCGAAGTTCGTTTTAAAGATATCGAACCATCCATCGCAGTCGTAGTCCCCGACGGCAACGCCCATGCCTGCCTGCTCGTGACCGCCGTCACTGTAAGCGCAGCCCGCACCCACGGCCACATCGGTGAATGTGCCGTCATGATTGTTCTTAAACAGGATGCTGGGCTGTGAATCAACAGCCACATAGATATCGGGCCAGCCGTCATTGTCGAAATCGTAGGAGACAGCGGTGATGGAATAACGTGGCCCCGGCTTCAAGATGCCTGACTGATCGGAGACATCGGTGAAAGTCCCGTCGCCGTTGTTATGGAACAGGAGATTTGTATCGGGCGGCAGACCACGTGGTCCGCACATGACCGGTACTCCCTTCCACTGGCAGAAGTGACTATCGTCGGACGTGTTCATGTGCTGCGGATCAAGCTTCAGATAGTTACAGACGAATAAGTCAAGGAACCCGTCCCGATCGTAATCCAGGAAGGTGCAGCCAGCTCCCCAACGCACCTCCTCCCGATACAGCCCCGCCTTTCGCGTCACATCGGTGAAGGTGCCATTTCCATTGTTGTGGAAGAGGATGTTGTGGCCCCAGAAGCAGCAGAACAGATCGTCCCAGCCGTCGTTGTTGTAATCGCCGACACAGACACCCGTCTGCCATCCTGTGATACCCAGCCCGGAACCCTCCGTTACATCGGTAAAGGTGCCGTCGCGGTTGTTTTTATATAAGTGCGATGTGGGCGCCTTACCCTTCGGCCACTGCGTATCGAGACGGTCACCGTTCGTGAGATAAATGTCGAGCCAGCCATCGTGATCGTAATCAAAAAAGGCCAGTCCGCTGCCTTTCGCCTCAATGATCGATCGTTTGTGATCAACTCCGCCCCAGACTCCAGGCGATGTGAGGCCAGCTTTCGCCGCGACGTCCACGAACTGCACTGGAGATATACCTGTGGCTGACGACGGCGTCGTAGTCGTTGTGCTCGACTTGGCCATTTGCAAAAGCGACGGGTCGGTCCACTTCCACAGGGGCGTTGCAAGTGCTTCCGTTAATGCGCCGCTGAGCATGAACGCGGATGTGCCAAGGAATCTCCGCCTGGGTAAAAGCATGACGGCAATTATAGGTGCGAGTGGCGAGGCTTCACTACGGTTGTGCGTCGAGTACTGCGATGCCTTGCTTGGCTGCAGTGTTATCAGGTTTGAGCGTTAGTAACCCTTGCAACGCCTCTCGCGCCTTTGCCCTTTGCCCTTCCAATACGTAGAGCCGGGCCAGGTTCAAATACGACTCATCAAAGGTGGGAACAAGGCGGACGCAGGTCTGGAACTGCCGTTCCGCCTCGGCATAATCCTTGTCGTGAACGGCGAGCACTCCAAGATTATTCAGGGCCTCAGGATAGTCGGGTCGCAGGACGAGCGCCTTACGTAGATAGTCCGTGGCAATCTTCGATTGATTCTGTTGTGCGTACAGCATGCCCACACTGTAGTTAATTTCCGGATCATCAGGCTGAAGCGCAAGTGCCTGTGTCAGGTAGTCTTCCGCTTCGTGGAAGGACCGATTTCGACGATATACGTTCCCCAGATTCACCAGTGCGGTTGCGTAACCCGGTCGCAGCACGAGGGATTGGCGGAAGTTCTGTATCGCTTCTTCCATCTGTCCCAGCTGTCCGGCAAGCATACCCAGGTTGTTCCATGCTTCCGGATAGTCCGGCTTCAAACTTAGTGTTTTTTGTAGATATTGCTTTGCCTCTTCAAAGCGGTTCCGGCGCAGACTGAGCGTGCCGAGATTGTAGTAACCTTCCGCGTCATTCGGCCGCGCGGCAACTACCTGCTGGAAGGATGCGGCAGCCTGTTCCAGGTACCCATGCTGGAACATGGCTACGCCATAGGTAAAGTCATTGCGAACAAACTGAGCCTCGTGCAGTGTGCCGGGGAAGGGAAGTGCTTTCGCGAATCGCTGCTGCTGCGTTGCCGGAATGGATCGTGCGTCGGCAACCACTTGTTGCACGCTTACTGTGCCCTGGTACACCTTCACGATCATTCCCTGGCTATCAAGCAGGAACCATCCAGGCAAAGGCAGGTTACGGCGACGATCGTACAGGTACCGAAAGATGATGTTGTAGATCCCCGCAATATCTTGGGTTGCGAAGAGTACGGGGAAGTTGAATTTCTGCCTTGCGGCATACTCGCGCGCTTTTTGTAGGCTTTCCGCTCGGTCGACGTTGACTGTCAGGAGTTCCACTCCAGCCGCTTGCATGGCTCGCTGGTCCCTTTGCAATCGCACTAGTTGATCGCTGCAAGCGGGTGAGTCGATCGACCAGAAGTGGAGAAGTGTCACTTTCCCCTCCGTGGAGGACAACGTTCGCATCGACCCGGCAAGATCGGGCAGGCTGAACCCAGGCGCTTTCAAGGGATCCAACAACCACGTGTGCACAGGCTCCGCCGGAGAAGTATGTGAGTCGTGTGCGGATTCCGCTGACTCGTGTATAGCTGGACTGCTGCTGAACGGCTTTGCCGTGAAGGTAGCTTTTCCCTCGGTCAGTTCGATCTGGTGATTTGCTGGCAGTTCCTTGAACTGCTGCACCAGACCGCTGGGCCAATGTACTGTCGCATCGATCGACGTTTGCGCATGGCCAATCCCAAAGAACAGGTTTTTGGAATGTTGTGCGAGAAAGCCCGAACCAGCCTGCACATAACGCGTCTGCTTTAGATCCCCCACCGTAAGTGTGATCGCAGTGCCGATCGCATCACGATTGCTGGTGGTTCCCCGCAGGCGAAATGGGATGGAACCGCCGATGTCTTTCAGCGTGTTGCGAAGGATGCGGATTTGCGGAGCATTGCGATTCTTCAGAATGATTTCGAGACGGCCGTCATGGTCAAGGTCCGCTAGAGCAAAGGAGCGGCCATCCTCCAGAAAGTCCAATCCCGCTGGTCCGGAAACTTCGGAGAAAGTGCCATCACGGTTATTCGCAAGTAAGACGTTACGTTCGTTGCCGCTCCATGAGTTATCGGTACGGATCAATTCGTTGAGTGCGTTCCAACCGTGCTCGTACGCCAGCGAGGGTGTTGCTGCGTCGGATGATTTTCCCACCACCTGACGCCAGAAGAAGCTGCCGAGGTCGATATCCTTGACGACTTGGTTTCTGACGTTCCGCTTTCCTTCAGTGGCTGCCGTCCCGTCTTGCACTGGAGAGGTGATGTAGCCGTTTGTCACATAGATGTCTTGGAAACCATCATGGTCAAAATCAAGGAAGTCGGAGCACCATGCCCAGCGGCCAACCTCAACGTCTGCTGATGCGCTGACGTTTTGAAAAGTACCGTCACCCTGATTGCGGTAGAGCGCGTTGCCACGGGCATGCGTGCGGTACAGTGCGCGGATCGCCTCTGGGCTCTTCTCGTGAAATAGCTTCTGCTGCGAGACGCGCTGTCCAGCCGCAGACCACATGTTGGCGGCATACAAGTCAGCATTTCCATCGTTGTTGATGTCTGCCCAAGCCGCGCTCATCCCGGCTCCTACGTCTTGAACGTGGGCCTGGGTCGAAACTGCCTTGAACGTTCCGTTTCCCTGATTGCGATAAAGATTGTTCCGGCCGAAATCGTTGACCACATATAGGTCCGGAGATCCGCTCTTTACAGATTCTCCCCATGCGCATGCAAAGCTGTAGCGGTCATTCTCTGCAGTGAGTCCAGATGCTTCCGTTCGATCCACAAAGGCGGCATCGCCTTCATTGTGAAATAGGAAGTTCGGTGGTCCGTTCCGCGCATCGAAGTAGGGCATTGGATAGTGGTATTGATCCAATCCCAAGTAATAGCTATAGACGCAGAAGTAGATGTCGAGCCGTCCATCGCCATCGTAGTCGGCGACAGCGGCATGGGTGAAGGTGCCCTCCGGTGGACGGGAAAACCGGAAGGCGTCATGCTTGCGTTCGAACGTACCGTCGCCGCGATTGAGAAAGAGCAATGGCCCGGTGCCACAGACCACCAGGAGATCCTGCCGGCCGATGTTGCGAAAGTCAGCAAAGATGGCGCATGCAGTGTTGTCCAGCACGGCAACGCCAGCCTTCTCGGTCACATCTTCGAATGTGCCATCGCCACGGTTGCGGTACAACCGGTTCGGCAGCCCAGCGGGCTGACAGATGTAGAGGTCATCGAAGCCATCCCCGTCATAATCACCGGCGGCTACGCCATTGTTGCCGTAGACATCAATGCCGCTCGCTCCGTCCAACTGCGTGCGCCACTCATCTGCACCTCGAAGCAACTGTTCTCTGTACGATGGAACATTTCCGAGCGACCGCGGGGTGATGTCCACAAACGCGGGGCCCTGCAGTACGGTCCGCTTCTCCAATGTTGGTTGCCAGCGGCGCAGGTTCCAAGACTCGGCATCGGTTCCGGAAGAGGAGCGGCTCCAATCCATCTGCCACAATCCAATCCGCTGTTCTCTTTCGTCTTTCGGCGACGTTGCGACGATGCTGTATCGAACGTTCGTTCTCACACTAAGCGGTTCGCCGGGTAATACATCAATTGCTGTTATCTCTAACTCAGCAACTCGAATGTGCAGATCTGACGGCAGCCAACGTTCCAACTCCCGCACGAGTCGTTCACCCGGTTGCGTAAGCGCAGGGTTGAATTCGCGCGTGAAACTGTGAATGCCGCCTTCCTGGCGTAGTGCCACCTCGCGCGTCGGAACAAACGATGACGCTTCAAGCGAGTCATGGAAAGAAGTTCGGAGCCTGGCGAAGTCTCGTTCTTTCAGGCAAACGGTCCAGCTGTCGAGAATCAGCCCGATCTCGTGAGCGTAGCCCTCAGTGACAAATTCATCTGAACCCGGGCGCAGTCTGCGCAGTACGTCCTCAAGCGGTGACCTAGCCGGATAACTTGGATCATAGCGCAGGTCGACGAGTGACAACGGGGGCGGGGAAGACGCCTGGCTCAGGGTGGACTTCCACTCACCAATGAGGGGCGATGCACGAAGAAGGAGCGGCGTCAGACCCAATCCCTTCAGGAGACTGCGTCGGCTCAACTGCTGGAAACCGGTAGGTGGAAGCGCCATGATCCGTGTGCATCAGCTTGCGCCTGTGCGCCTGCTGCCTTCCAGCAAACGTAGCATACGCGCAGCCCGACGTCAGGGGACCGGAAGCCGTTGGTGAGGTATCTCGAGCCGAGTTTCCAGCCTAAAAATTATCTCAACCAAAAGGTTGACACGTTCAGAAAAGGGAACTTAGTATGGGCACCTCACACGAGCGGACCCACCGTCGGTTCTCTCTCTGCAAGACTTTTGATTTGCCCTTAAAGGGGGTTTCGGATGGCTTTTGCGCGCAGAATACTCGGTGGAATTCAGCATCTTCATCTAACCGCTCCTGTCGTCGGCTTGGTTCTGATGCTTGTGATGGGGGCAGCCCATGCGCAGGTCGACCAGGGTGCCATCACGGGCGTGGTACAGGATTCAACCGGCGCGGTGGTCCCGAACGCCGACGTGAAATTGCTGAACACGGATCAGGGAATCAGCCTTGAATCCAAGACCGGCGATGGCGGCATTTACACTTTCTCACCGGTCCGTATTGGGCATTACACCATCACTGTTTCAGCGCCGGGTTTTTCTGCGACAACACAGCAGAATCTGACTGTGACGGTCGGTCAGAATCTCAAAGTAAACATTGCTCTCAAAACTGGTTCCACGTCCGATACCGTGACTGTTTCTACGGCTCCTCCGCAATTGCAGGCGGACGAAGCTTCCGTCGGCCAGATTGTGGATCAGCACACCATTAATTCTCTTCCACTGAACGGTCGTAACTTCACGTTTCTGGCGCAGCTAAGCGCGGGCGTTAATAGTTCTCAGGCAGACACGCGCGGTAATGCCGCTTCCGGTGCGTTTACTGCAAACGGACTGCAACCAGCCCAGAACAACTACCTGCTCGATGGAATCGATAACAATTCCAACGCCGCCGACTTTCTGAACGGTACGAATTTCGTCATCCTGCCGCCAGTGGACGCTATCCAGGAATTCAAGGTGCAAACGGCAGATTTCAGTGCAGAGCTTGGTCGCTCTGCTGGTGCCGTACTGAATGCAACCATCAAGTCAGGTACAAATGCTTTCCACGGCGCAGTCTGGGAATTCTTCCGCAACGATAAGCTGGACGCGGCGGACTGGTTTGAGAACAACAATGGTCGTCCAAAGGGAAGGCTTCGGCAGAACCAGTTTGGCGCCTCAATAGGCGGGCCGATCTTTAAGAACAAGGCCTTCTTCTTTGGGGATTACGAGGGGCTTCGGCGCGTGCAGGGCACGGTGCTGCCCGGCTCGGTTCCCACCGCGCTGGAACGCAACAGTGGCTACACGAACCTTACCGACATGATCACGCTGCAGACAGGCGGAAATCGCACGGATTACCTGGGACGCAGCATCCCTTTTGGAACCGTTATGGATCCGGCAACCACCAGGGCAGTGACTGCGGGTGTCGTGGATCCTGTCTCTGGCAGAGCGGCGACAACTACCGGTTTCGCGCGCGACCCGTTCGGCACCTGCTCCCCAAGCACGCCGGCGTTCACGTTGGCCGCTTGTAATCTGAACCAGATTCCGGCGGGCCGTATTGACCAAAACTCCGTCAAGTTGTTGAATCTCTATCCCGCACCGACCTCGTCGGGATATTCGAACAATTTTGCCAACAGCCCTCGGCTATTTGAGCACCGCAATGCGTTCGACGTGCGTCTGGATTTCAACCCCAGCGACAAGGATCAGATCTTCGGCCGGTTCAGCTATGTGGACGATCCGCAATTCGTTCCCAGCATCTTCGGCGGAGTCGCGGACGGCGGAGCCTTCCAGCAGGGTATTCAGACAGCGAAATCAAATCAGGCTGTGTTGGCCTACACGCACGTATTCACACCAAGCACCATCAACGTGGCTCGCGTCGGCTTCAACCACCTGCACACCACGCGCGCGGGTCCGAACAGCAGTGTGAGTGGCATCCCCGCGCAGTACGGTATCCAGGGAATCCCGCAGGGTGGCCTTAACGGCGGCCTGCCGGCAATCTTAATATCTGGTCTCAGCAACCTTGGCACCAGCGATTACCTGCCCTCCGATGAAGTCAGCCAGACACTGCAATTCGTCGACGATTTCACCAAGGTGTATGGCAAGAACAGCTTCAAGGCAGGTTTCGAATACCAGGATGTGCACTTCAACACTCTGCAACCACCGTTCGGCAAGGGTGAGTTCAGCTTCACCGGCAACTTTACCGGCGTGCCTAACCAGGCGGGTGATTTGACCGGTCGCGCTGCATTCCTGCTGACACCCACGGCGGCCACGGTTCCCAATGGGGTCGGCTACGTCGGTGGCTCCAACCAGGTACAGGCTTCCGCCATCAGCAAGACCTATGACGCACGCGGTTACTATGCCGCTTACTTCCAGGATGACATCAAGCTAACCCCCTCGTTTACCTTGAATGTCGGTCTGCGTTGGGACTACTTCACCCCTATCGCGGAAACAAATGGCGCTCAGGCGAACTTTGTGCAGGGCGGTCCGCCGAATGGCGCGCCTACGTTCATCGTGCCCGCCAGTGGCAAGGCGCCTCGGCAGTTCTCATCCACGGCCAATAATCCATCTCTGAACGGTGCGGGATTCCTTGATCTGTTGGCGAAAGATGGCATCAACCTTCTGGTGACGGACCAGTACGGCAAGGGAGTCCTTCAAACGCAGAAGAATAACTTTGCGCCGCGCTTCGGATTCGCTTGGACTGCAACTCCCAAGCTTGTGATCCGCTCGGGCATTGGACTGTTCTTCAACGCATTTGAGAATGCGGGGTATGGACCGAACATCGGACGTAACTACCCGTTCTCATACTCATATAACTTCCAGAACAACGGATCGGACTCGGCATCGTTCGGCACGGGGGCAAACCCGTACGGAACATGTTCGACAGCCGGACCGGGCGGCAGCGCAACCATGGAATCTGGCCTTACATGCGCGGCGTTCACGCCTCTGGCAGTGCGTGCGTCTGGCATCGGACTCTCGGGATTGCAGTTTGATTTCAAGACGCCGAATACGGTCAGCAGCAACCTCAGCATCCAGTACGCGCTCACCAATAACATGTCGTTCACCGCGGCCTATGTGTACACGCATGCCAGCCATCTACAGGCGAGCATCGGAAACAATCGCGTGTCGCAACTGATTCCCAATGGCACGCCGTTGGTGCGTAACGTCAATAATCCTGATACTCCGACCAACCATAACTACATCCCGTTCCCCGACTTCGCGACTAATGGCAGTTATCAACGGACACTGGGTGCAAGTGTGTACAACGGATTGCAAACCAAGCTTGAGCAGAGGCTCTCGCACGGTTTCACCTATCTGTTGACGTACACCTATTCCAAGACCATGACTAACTCCGGAGACCTTCTGAACGGTGGCAGCGTGAGCGGATTCCGGGCGCCTTACATTCCGGCATTCGGTACGGGTGCAGACTGGAGCCTGGCGGCATTCGATATCCGCAATGTGTTCCACGGCAGTGGCGGATACGAACTGCCCTTCGGCACAAACAAGAAGTTCCTTGCCAATTCCGGCAAGGTGACCAATATGCTTGTCGGCGACTGGAGCCTGCAGTACATCGTTACGCTTCAAAATGGCCAGCCAATCACCATCGGCTGCCCGACCGCAGTCACAGCCGGTTCTAGCTGCTACTCGGTGCATGCCCCGGGACAAGATCAGAAGCGGGGTATTCGCCGTGCGGTTGTGGGGAACACCTCCAACCTGTACTGGTTTAACAACCCGGCGGCCTTCCAGCAGCCCTGCCCTTACACCTTCAACGGGCCTACGCCGACCATTGCGAATTGCCAGATGCTTACGGGACAGCAGGCACTTGGCGCAACCTCTGCCACTACCTACGGACCACCGTTCAAGCGTTTTGATTTCTCTGTGTTCAAGAACTTCAAATTCAATGAGCGGGTGTCGATGCAGTTCCGCTCTGAGTTCTTCAACATCCTGAACCATCCGAACTTCAACGCACCGGGCTTCGGCGGAAATGGTGTAGTGGCCATCGGCAACTCACTTAACTTCAACGACACAACGAACTTTGGACGAATCGGTTCAACACGCGACGCTCCGAACGATCCGCGTCAGATCCAGTTCGCCCTCAAGCTGTATTACTAGTAAGCGGCCCGGGCTTTTGGGTTGACCGAAGGGTCAATTCCGAAGCACCGGGCCTGACTGTTTCACCCGGCTTGCTTACTTCGCGAAGGAAATGGCTATTCACGGTCGTTCATCTTTTGACCTCTTCGATCCACGCCTCTTGAGCCTCAACAGGCGTGATTTTCTTCGCGATGTTGCCGGCATGGCGCTCGGTTCGGCTTTGGTTGGTGGCAGTCCTTTCCTGCACGGTCAGACGATTCGCCAGAAGCGCAAGGTGATCGTAGTGACCTTTGGAGGAGGAGCGCGGGATCAGGAAACGTTTGCGCCTCAGGGCCAGGCGAACATTCCTCACCTGCTGCAGGAATTGGCTCCTCAGTCCAGCTTCTTTACGCACATGACGAACCAGGGCATCCTGGGTCATTACGTCGCGACGGCTAGCCTGATCACGGGCGTCTATGAAACGTTTAATAACTTTTCTGCCGTTCCACCGGCAAACCCCACCGCGTTTGAATATTTCCGCAAAGACCTACGTCGGCCAGCATCGAACACATGGGTCGTGGCGCCCAGCAATGGGTTCAATCGCATTGGCGAAAGCGACTATCGCTCCTACGGCCCAGGTTTCGGAGCAGGTGTCATTCTTCCCAAGCACTTGTTGAGTGCAGCCACTCGCGGAAAAGCTGGCAACCTGGACCATATTCTGCGCGATAACTATGAGACTCCACTCTTTACTCCGGTACTAGGAGGCGGCGAGGTCGAACTACAGCAGCTTGAGAATGTCCTGAAGCTGTCCGTGGAAGACTTCATGTCGCATGCGCGGACGTTATCGAGTCCAGACGAGCTATCGCTCTACGTCGTCAAGCAGTTGATGCGTCAGCAATCTCCTAGCTTTCTGTGGCTCACAATGCATGACATTGATGTTGCGCATACCGGCGCGTACTCACTGTATGTTGAGGCGATCCAGCGCACCGACCGACTGTGCGCCGATCTCTGGAAGGCTGTTCAAAGCGACCCGGAGTATGCAGGAAACACCACGATGTTCATCCTTCCGGATTTTGGGCGGGACGCCGACTTTGTGGCAGGCGGCAATGGATTTCAGCATCACAGAACGGGCGATGCGGCCTCTCGTACCACCTGGATGATGGCCCTGGGTGCTGGTGTTCGCCAGGGCGTGGTCTACGATCGCGTCGTGCAACCCATTGATCTGGTTCCCACACTGGGTTCTCTGATGGGTTTTACCGCAGGCCGCGCGCAAGGGTCGCCTATTCGAGAGTTGCTATAGTCATGCTCCCCACATCACTGGTTGCCGGTAACTTTCTGCAGTATCAGCCCGAAGCACGCGGCATCGCTGTGTCACACCTAGAGCTCTTCCGGCGTATGCCGCTGAGCTTTCTTCCCAGCTTGCTCCAGGAACTAATTGAGTACGACCACAATTTTCCGGCAGAGCGCGATGCTTTGGGCAGCGAATTGAACTACCTGAGCAATCTTTCGCAGACGCAGCTGGAACGCGTGTTCAAAGAGTTTGCACAGATCCAGGTATCCGGGGAACAAAGCAAGCTTGATTGGGTCAATCAGCCCCTAACGTTCACTGAGGCTTTCTCCGCTAACTTATGGAGTACGCATCAGATGATCGCTTTTCAGAAAGCGGCCGCCACGTATAGCGAGGGATTGCACGCGGCCATCCCGGCTCGATTGCCGGTCGTGCCCAGGTTGGGCATCGCGGTTATCGGTGCAGGGGTAGATTCTTACTCCAACATTCTCTTTGCGCAGCTGCGGCCGCACGGTACTTATTTCAGCAATATTCAGCCCGAAGGTGGTATGGAAAAGCTGTTGGCGGCAACTGTGTCCCGCGCCAAAAGCCACCCCATTCCTTTTGGGCATTGGTACGTCGATGGCGGCAAATCAGCGGGCGCCAATCCAAGTCTCGCCTGTGTGTCTTACGATGCTCTCTTGCCGGCGCGCAGAGCTCTTCTGGACAAAATTCAAAACGAGGTAGGCAAGCCCGGTACTGGGCCGGAAAGCCTGCGGAACTACATTGCGCACCTGCAGCCAGAACAGTTGGGACTTGGCGGAGGAACACTGGATCGATTCCAGATGAAGCTGCTGACTGACGGTTCCGGCACGCAGATATTCAGCACCACCTTTGCTCAATGGACAGCGCGCGAGGTGCTGCGACGGGCCTCAGCGACGACCCTGCTCGTACGGTTTGCGCCTAGACAACGGCAAAGACCCATGAACGAGTTGCTTTCAAATGTCCAGCGAGAGGTTGAGCTTGATCCGGTTGGCTCGCTGATCGATGCGGACATGGCTGCGTACTACCAGTGGATCAATCAGCAACGGTTGCCGGGACACGATCGGTCAGTGTTCCTCGTCTGGTTCGAAGGCCACCGCCAGGCGCTTGCAATTGGTCCTACACTTCCGCGCGGAGTTGAGTCCAAGTCTGCGCTGGACCTGGGGGCATTGCTTGCTGTTGCGATGGGAACCTGAGGCTTGTCGGGAGCAGGGCTATGCAGACGAAAGATATCAAGAGTTCCGCCGGGACCGCTGTACTGATGTGAGAGCAATGTTTTCGGGAAGTGAGTGAATTTTGAGCAAGCATTTGCGGTTCATTTTAGGTTTCGCCCTGTCGATATGCGCTGCTGCGTCGGCGCAGTTTCCCAAGGCGGTGGTCGATCCTGTATCGGCGGAGCGCGGTGCAAAACTGTTCAGCAGCAACTGTGCGCGGTGCCACGGTGACGATGCCCGCGGTACGCCAGCAGGTCCGGACATGATCCGTTCTGAAGCCGTCCTGCGCGATCGCCGTGAGGCACTGCACGGTCGCGACCTTGGGCCTTTGCTCCGAACGATTCCGCAGCACAATTTCAAGTTCAGCGACAAGGAGAATGCGGACCTGTCGCAGTTTTTGACTCTTTCCATCAACAAGATTCTGCGCAGCGGCTACAACGACCAGCCCACGAATCTGTTGAGCGGCGACGCGAAAGCCGGCGAAGCATACTTCAACGGCGCAGGCGGATGCAGCAAGTGTCACTCGCCCACGGGAAATCTGGCGGGAGTGGGTAAGAAGTACACCACTGCGGCGTTACAGCAGAAGTTCCTGTTTCCCGGTAGCGGCATTCGCGGCGCTACCAAGTTGCTGGTCACCGTGAAGTTGCACAATGGCAAAACGTATAGCGGAGATGTGGTTCGTATTGACGACTTCAACGTGACGCTGCGAAGCGCCGACGGGGTTTCGCATACCTTCAGCCGCACGCCCGGAACAGTCGTTACCGTGGTTCATCCGTTTGCGGCGCACGAGGCCCTGCTCGATCAATACACCGATGCCGACATCCACAACCTGACTGCTTATCTGGACACGCTAAAATGACCGGCCTCGCGATGAAGTTTCGTAACCTGCCACTGTTCCTGCTTGCCGTCTGCATGCCGCTTCTGGCGCAGACGCCCGTAAATCAGAACAATCCGCACGACACCACTAAGCGCGATCCTAGAGAAGTTCGCACCGCGGCAACGCAGAAGGCACCCTCGGATGCAGGCGCGCCCAGCCTTGCCGACGGAGATTGGCCAACCTATAACGGAGACCTGTCCGGCCGTCGTTACAGCCCTCTGACGAAGATCAACACGACCAACGTCAGGCAACTGGAGCTGGCATGGACCTTCCGCGTCAACGAGACGTCGGGCGGTGGCCGTCGCATTTCATCCACTCCGCTTGAGGTTGACGGCGTGTTGTACTTCACTGTTCCCAGCCATGTGTGGGCGGTGGATGCTCGCACCGGCGTCAAGCTCTGGCAGTTCGATTGGAAGAGCAAGGGCGGAGAGGCTATCGGCAACCGCGGTGTGGCCGTTCGTGGCAATACGGTCTACTTTGAGACGGAAGACGATTACCTCGTCGCGATTGACCGATCCACCGGCCAGGAGAAGTGGCATGCGGAGATCGGCGAGGCTGAAGCGAATCGCGCGAAGTTCAATTTCGGCAGTGTTCCGCCCACCATCGTTAAGAACCATGTGATGGTAGGTGTCTCCGGGGATGACTTTGATGTGCCCGGCTTTGTCGAAGCACACGATCCAGAGACGGGGGCACTGCAGTGGCGTTGGTATACGCATCCCAACCCTGGGGAGCCGGAGGCGAAAAGCTGGCCCAACGACGAAGCCATGTTGCACGGCGGTGGCATGACGTGGGTGCCCGGAACATACGATCCGGAGTTGAACCTCTACTACTTTGGAACAGGCAATGCGCAGCCCGTCATTAACGGTGAAGCACGGCCGGGGGACAACCTCTACACCGGCACCATATGTGCACTGAACCCGGATACAGGCAAGCTGGTGTGGTACTTCCAACCCAATCCTCACGACACGCATGACTGGGATGCCGTGCAGACGCCGGTGCTCATCGATGGCGTGATTAATGGCCAGAAGCGCAAGCTGTTGGCGCAGGCGAGCCGTAACGGTTGGTTCTTCGTACTGGATCGCACGAATGGCAAGGCGTTGGTCAGCACACCGTTCGCTCACCAGAGCTGGACGCTCGGTCTCAACAGCAAGGGCCAGCCCATCCCAAACCTAGAGAAGATGCCTAAGCCAAATGGCTCGTTGGTGTCGCCCAACCAGTCAGGCGCGGCGAACTGGCATCCGCCTTCTTACGATCCGCAGACCGGACTGTTCTACGTCGCCGCATCCGACGCCTATAGCGTGTACTACGTCTTCGACAACAACAAGAAGCCTGAAGGATGGGCGGGCAATGATCGAGGCGGCTACTCGAGATTTGCGTTGCGCGCGCTGGACTACAAGACGGGCAAGCTGAAATGGGAACACCCGTGGATTGCCGGTAGCGCACGTTCCGGCATGCTGACCACGGCGGGCGGCCTGCTGTTCACGGGCGACACCGTCTCAAGCTTCGTTGCGTTCAATGCCGCGACAGGTGCAATCCTGTGGCACGCGGGGCTGGGCAACCCGGTCACCAACGGCCCAACGACGTTCGTGCTTGATGGGCAGCAGTACGTTACGGCTGCAGCCGGTGACACCTTGTATGCCTTCGTGTTGCGATAGCGACGGGCGGTGCCCTTATGGCGTGACCCGCAGGAGAACCACGCCGTGGACCGGCACGTTTGCCTGATACGTGGCGCCGCTTACGTTGACTGGTTCGTGTTTCCAGAGATCACGCACTTTGAATCCGGGGCGAGTGGAGAGGGCAGTCCAATCCAGGCTGGCGGGTGCGGGTGCGTTGCCACGGTTGAAGAGGCCGACGATGGTCGATCCATCTGACATCAAGCGGGTGAGTACTTCTACGCTTCCTTGCTTCGCCTGTCGTTGTACGGGATGGACAGCGGGGTCCTGATCGATGGCGATGACATCTCCGTTCATAAGAATCGATTTCGTTTCTTCAGTCATGTTGCTCAGATCATTGCCTGCGATAAGCGGCGCGGACAGCAGTGACCACAGACTCATGTGCGTGCGGTACTCGTCAGCGCTCATGCCGCCATTACCCACTTCGAGCATGTCAGGGTCGTTCCAGCGGCCCGGGCGGTTGTAGGTTGCGATGTCAATCTGCGAGAAGCCGATCCTGTCCATGGATTCCCACTGATCGCGAATGTCCCCCGTGGTTCGCCACAGGTTTCCACCGGCCTTATAACCCCACTTCCACGGATCGTTCTCGCCGTACTGGCAAAGGCTGAAGACGATTGGACGGCCAGTACTCTGAAGGGCCTCTCCCATTTTCTGATAGAGGGCCTGATGGATCTCGGGCGTGGATTTGTAGATATTGCGCGCGCTGCAAAGGTCGTACTTTAGGTAATCGATACCCCAGGACGCGTATGTCTTCGCGTCCTGCGCTTCATGGCCAAAACTGCCTGTGTATCCGGCACAGTTCTTGGGTCCTGGCGAAGAGTAGATTCCAAGCTTCAAACCTTTGGAATGGACATAGTCAGCCAGCGCCTTCATGTCGTGAAACTTCTGGTTCAACTGGATGTTGCCGTTGGCGTCGCGGCCACCCTCCCACGTGTCATCAATGTTCACGTAGATGTAGCCCATCTTGCTCATACCGGTGGATACAAGTGCGTCCGCAGCGGCACGCACATCTGCTTCTGTAACGCGACCTGCGAACTTGTTCCAGGAGTTCCATCCCATTGGCGGCGTACGCACCAGGCCGTTGTCTGGCAGGTCGCGTAGTGCGGGAAGCGGAAGTGGCGCGGGTGGCATGGCTGCCTCACGCGTGCTGCGCACTGCATCGCCCGTCATGGTTTGGCCGCGAAAGCCGGTGGAGGTAAGCGTGATGGTTTCGCCATTCAGGGTGCCGTCGTATACCGTGGGCCGCCCTCCAAAACCGCCGGGAGCTGCATTGGGCGGTGGAGGAGGGGGAACGGTAGCGAGGTGAACCTTGCCGGCCTCGATGCTGCCTTGCATGGGAATTCCATTTGGGTCGCGGCCGTACCACTTGCCCGTCAGGGTATTGCCGTTCTGAGTAAGTTCGAAGAAGGTTTCGCGAAAGGTACCATCCCCGTTCGGTACGCGGAGATCCCAATACCCGGTCAGATTTCCCTGTGCATGGGCAGCCGCAGCCGTAAGCAGCACTCCAGCGGCAAAACACACAAACTTACGATCCATGCGGACGCGAATGCTCATGAACATTCCTCGAAACAGCGTGATCAGTGGCAGCCGTACTGTCTCACGACGGCTGCACTGGCCCACTAATGTAACTGAAGGAATGTGACAAAACGCAAGGAATCAATTGCATGAATGCGAACCGGGCGAGAGATGGCGTGTTATCCCACAGACATCTGGTCGGAGCGGTTAGTTCAGGATGAACTGGCCACCGAAGGAAGATACTCCTTGCTCATCTCCACATATCCCTCACGTGCAGTCTTCTTACCGCGTTCGAGGTAAAGAGCCTCATCACGAGGTTGCCACGTGTCCAGCCCGTCGACGTATCGGTTGTACATGCAAAAGGCCGCAGCGATAAGTATTGTGTCGTGGATCTCCACGTCGGTAGCGCCTTGCGCACGGGCGGCAGCAATGTTGGTGGAGGTAACGTTTTTGCCGCCGGTCTGCACCCTGGCTGCGATGACAAGGAGTGTCTTGAGCTTTTCTGAAATCTCTGCAGACATAAAATCTGCCTTCACGCGCTTTACCAGATCGTAGTCGTCGTCCAGGCACGCTGCCGCGATGGACCCGTGCACCGTCTGGCAGAAGTAGCAGTCATTCAGATAGGAGACATAAGTGGCAATCAACTCGCGATCCGCCTGTGGCAGGGAGTTTGGCGCGTGCAGCAAAACCTCCACCAGTTCATTCAGAGGCTTTGCTGTTTCAGGCCGAAACGCCATGGCGCTTCGGATGCCTTGTAGACCTTCAGGGAGTTGAATGTGTGGCACCGATCTCTCCTGGTTACGTGATTGCGAGAAAGCATAAACCGGTATCGCACGAAGAGGATAGATCTAAACCGCATATCCAACTTTAGATTGAAGACAAGATCGCGTTCCGCTGCCTACTATTCGCATGGATCAGCAAACAACTTTGGATTGTGCCCATAGAAGGACATCGGAACGAATGCCTGATCCAAGCACCTCTGAAATAAACGACGAACGCTCGATTCGGTATCCGGGCTGGGGCATAACGGCAGCGGCGTTCGTGGGTGTGATGACGAGTTTCTCGCCTATCGTCCCTTACACCTTTAGCCTTTTCCTAAATCCTCTTCATACTGCCTTTGGCTGGAAGCGCGAAGCGTTGGATGGCTCGTTTGCAATAGCCGCCATCACGGTAGCCGTGGTTTCTCCCTTCCTTGGAATGCTGCTGGACCGTTTCCCGCCACGCCGCGTCATTCTTCCTTCGATCGTTGTCTTCGCATTGGCACTGGCATCGCTCAGCCGCTTGAATGGTGACATCCACCGCTTCTACCTGACGTTTTTCGTCCTAGGGTTAGTCGCAAACGGCACCGCGCAGTTTGCTTATGCGCGAACGGCGCTTACTTGGTTTCAGAAACGACGCGGCCTGGCACTCGCTTTGATTCTGACCGGCAGCGGCGTTGGGTCAATTCTTATACCGCCTTTGACTCAGTGGACAATTACACATCAAGGATGGCGAAGCGCTTACACCCTTCTGGGTGGCATCGCCCTGATTGGTCTGCCGCTCACTGCCTTGCTGGTTCGAAACCGTCCCATCCCCAATCTCGATCTAAGCAGCGCAATGCCCGCTGGCATGTCCGTCAAAGCATCTCTGGCAAGTACTGCGTTCTGGGTTCTTTGTGCGATCACAATATTGTCTGCATTCAGCGAGAACGGCCTTGTCACCAATCTTGCCGCCATCCTCACGGGCCATGGCCTTAGCGCAGAAAGCGCGGCACTCGCTCTGTCTGTGCGGGGCGGAGCGGGGATCTTAGGCAGGCTATGTGTCGGTCTTCTGATCGACCGCTATTCGCCACAGCGCATCCAGACGATCATCCTGTTGCTCTCTGCGCTGGGCACGCTTGTACTCGCCTTTGCCGGTTCCTCCCTCATGGCATTGCTCGGAGCTGCACTACTCGGAGTGGGCCTGGGAAGCGAAGCAGATGTTCTTCCGTATCTCCTTGCGCACTACTTCGGCCGCAAGCATTTCTCAGTGCTGTACGGTCTCACCTGGACGGCCTATGCAGTGGGAGGCGGCACAGGGCCCGTATTTATTGGCCATCTGTATGACACCGCTGGCTTCTACCATTCGCGCTTTATCGTCTACCTGGCAGGAGTTGCTGTCGCCGCTGCAGCAGTGAGCCTGGCACTTCGAAGCGAACGCAACGGAGCGTTGCACGCTTCCAACCTGAATTTTGCAAACCCTGATTTATCGGAGGAGTAGCTATGCCGCACATCGATCTGCCCGAAGGTATGCCCGGAATTACTGCCGGCTTCAGCTTCCGCCCCGAGACTGCCAAACCTATGCGCGAACTCGCTCATGTACTTCTGCACACATCGGGCAATGAAGGCTTAAGTTCTGCCGACCGCGAACTCATCGCATCGTTCGTCTCGTCACGTAACGACTGTTTCTTTTGCCAGACGAGTCACAGTTTCGCGGCGGCCCACCTCCACCCGGAAGGGATCGATGCCATCGACGCCGTGTGCAGAGACTACCTTTCAGCGCCCATTCCAAATAAGCTCAAGGCTCTCCTTGCAATCGCTGAAGCAGTTCAAATCGACGGAAAACGCGTCACGAAGGAACTGGTCGAAAAAGCGAAAGAGGCAGGCGCGACTGACACCGATATTCACGACACGGTTCTGATCGCCGCTGCCTTCTGCATGTACAACCGCTACGTTGACGGCTTGGATACCTGGCAGCCGCGTGACACTATGGCTTATGTAGCGATGGGAAAACGCATGGCCGAACAGGGGTACTCCGGGGAGCCTGGACCACAGAAATGAGACGGGAGCTGGAAACGAATCGAGTCATCTTTACCCTGTATCGCTGTACACAAAGGAGGTTTCTCCGTAGGCATCGAGCTTGAGTGTCATGCGAACAAGATCAGCAAAGGAGGCGGCGCTCATTTTTTGCATTGCTCGCCCACGGTGCACTTGAACAGTGTTTTCAGCAATATTCATTTCAGCGGCCGTCTGTTTGTTCAAGAAGCCACGGACCGCATAACGCACTACTTCGGCTTCACGACGGCTTAGGGATCGCCAGCGATTGAGAAGGGCTTCCTGTTCCAGGCGGACGATTCGGCTGAATTTGTCTTTTTGAAATGCACCCTCCAGCGCGTCTAGCAATCTCAATGAATCGAGCGGCATCGTCAGAAAATCCTGTGCGCCTTTCTTGATAGCCTGCACACAATCAGGAATCTCTCGACTGTTAGAAAGGAAGACGATAGGTGGTGACGTAGTTTTAAGCATGGATTCAAGATCCATTCCAGACAGGTCCGACAAACTCCGATTGATGAGCACGCAACTTGTGACCGGTGGCCGTTGATAAGCGAGATAATTGCTCGCGGATCGGAAAAATTTCGTCAATATCCGGTGTTGATCTAATAATTCTGAAATGTGGTCGACAAGGTCGTCATTGTCTGTGATGACATATGCAACCTTCGCAGTGTCACGAAGCATGCTCGTGCGATGCATTGCTGAATTGATTCCGATTCCCAAGTGCGTATCTTTAAGTCGTCCGCGTGCCCATCCATCTTGATCTGTTTCCGGAACGGTTCTTGTCTGGTATGGAATGGAGGTCGTCATTGTTCCCTCACTGCAACTCAATTTGCTTTGCGGCCAATCGATTTCGCTGATCGGATCGGGAGATCATCTTCAACGAAATGGCATCGTTGTTGTTCAGTATGTTTCACTCTTGGGGATTCGCAACACCCTAAAGGGTGAGATAACCATTGAGCGGCGATGAGAGAAACGGGCGGCGGATTCGCCAGCGTTGGCACTCACTGCTTTGAAGGTTGCGATGCTCGATCAGGACGACGTACTTAGAACAGAATTGGCTGCCGTAAGCCGCCGCGCTCAGGGTATTTCGAGGAAGCCCCGGCTTAGAGCAATCAAAACTGCGTGAGTGCGATCATTCGCGGATAGCTTCGCCATCACGTTTTTCATATGGCTTTTGACAGTCTCTTCGGATATTGAAAGCAGTCGCCCGGCATCTCTGTTGGAATTGCCGCTGGCAACCAGTCGTAGTATTTCGATTTCGCGCGGGGTGAGATCATCAGCTTGAAATCGCTCCGTTAGAATTTCGGAGACTTCTGGAATGATTCGGCGTAGACCTTTATGCACTTCTTTAATCGTCCGCACGAGTTCGGTGCGAAGTGAGCTTTTAAGAAGGTATCCAACTGCGCCCCCGGAGATGGCGCGCGCGGCATGCACGTCTCCGCGATAAGTGGTCAATATCACGATCCTGGCGTTGGGAAATTCGTTCCGAATAACTTCTAGAGCATCGAGCCCACTCATCCCCTTCATCTGCAAGTCCATGAGAGTTACATCGGGTCGAAGTCTTCTAAACGCCTCAATTGCTTCTTTTCCACTGGAGGCACACCCTACAAGCTCCATGTCATCACGAAGCTGGAGCGCAAAAGAGATCCCATCATGAACGAGTGGATGATCGTCAACGCATAGAACGCGAATTTTTGCTTCGCTCGACATACTGACGCCGGAATGGAAACGGGCAGGCCAAACGTAGAACAACAAGAACCGAAAGGCATCACCCAAAAGAGTGTGTCACTCTCGAATTCTCGTGTCCATAATTCAAGCGTGGAGACTTTATACCGTTATCCCCGAGGCGCTGGAGCAGTAGGGCGCCTGCTCGTCAGAATTTCCAGTTGTATCCTCTTGTTTTCAAACGGAGTTCCTTTTGCTCTCACGGGAAACTCATTTACCGACTTTGGGGTTTCCATCGTGGCTGGAGTCGGTATATGCCTTGGGACCTTCACCTCGGTGATCGGAATCGTCGCTGCGAGCCTCACACTTTGGTCCTTCGTAACCGAGCATTCAAGCTACCTGCTCGTTCATCTGGCGACCTTGATCCTGAACATCGCTATCGCTATTTTGGGCCCTGGGGCGTTCTCCATTGACGCTCTCCTTTTCGGTCGGCGACGTGTGATTCGTTGACCTTTCACAATCTGATCGCCGTTAATTCTCATGTGATGTTGGACAGAAAATCATCCTCCTATTCGTCCGTTGAGAACTGTTAGGGGGAGTGTTAACATGCTTCACCGATGCGGTGATCATTAAAGGCAATGGCTAGGTCACTCAGTCCGAACTGTCTAAGAGCAACGCTCTTCGTCGCAGTTATTTGGGCTTTGATGATGTCGTGTAGGCCCTCGTTTTCTCTCGAGTCCGATCGCAACGTAAAGCAGCTTTACCACACCGCGTGGACCGCAAAAGATGGCGCTCCTTCACAGATGTCCGGCATCACAAGAACGACCGATGGCTATCTGTGGCTCGGAAGTCAGCTGGGTCTTTTTCGTTTCAACGGTCTGCGCTTTGAGGCCTATAAACCACCTCCTGGCGTGACCTTTCCTTCCTCCAGCATCCTGAACGTGCTCGGTACTCGGGATGGTGGTCTGTGGGTATCCTTTTCTTCTTTCGGTGCGGCGTACATAAAGGAGAGTAAGGTTCAACTCTTCGAGGCTCCCGATCTCAAATTGCACTCTTTTACCGAGGACCTTAACGGTCGAGTCTGGGCCACCAGCCTGGACCACGTCCGTTATTTTGACGGGATCGCATGGAGGGAATATGTCGATCCTGTACTGTCTGGGCGACGGATCTGGAGCCTCTTCTGCGACCGATCCGGAGGTTTATGGGGTGCCACCGATAAGGGCCTCATTTTTCTTCCTCGCGGGAAGCAGTCGTTCCATCAAGTCGGTCCATCCAGAACAGTGACGCAGGTTGGACAATCGCCGGATGGAGAGCTGTGGATGGCCGATTGGTCCGGCCACATTCGCACTGTTTTCGGCACTACCGGCTCGGGTCGTCTTCAACCCCTCGACCTCGGAGTGAGCGCGAGTTTTCTGTTCGATCGTGATGGAAGCATCTGGGGCTTAACCGGAGGCAAAGGCGTCGTGAGGCAGCGACTCCACAACGACGGTAGCCATGACATCGGTGACGGAGCTGCTCCCGGTGTGGAATGGTTCGCTTCGAAAGACGGCTTGAGCGACAACTTTATCGCCAATGCAATTGAAGATCCGGAAGGCAGCATTTGGATCGCTACACTCCGTGGTTTGGATAGGTTCCGATATAGCGCCTTTGCTCCGATGGAAATGAATTTTCCGGCGAAAGACTTTACTTTGCTGGCATCACAGCAAGGCGGCATATGGGCAGGGAGTAGTGCATCGGCTGCGATCTCTCTACTTCATATAGAGACTGCTGAAGCTAAGGGGCCGAGGACACGAGTTGCCAGCGTTTGCCGTGATTCAAAAGGTATTGTTTGGTGGGGCGCGCAAGGAGGTATCTGGAGACAGGAGGGAGATCGTTTTTCGTTCTATCCGCAACCGAAACAGTTGCCTATTGATTTTGTCTGGCAAGTGATCCCAGCGAATGAGACCGGCGGATTGTGGGTACGCATGGGAGACGTCGGCTTGATGCATTTCAAGAATGGCATTTGGTCGGGTACGGAAGGATTTCCAGGCTTACCCAGCACTTCGCCAAGCGCGGCTTTTCATGAGAACGAGTTGCGTTCCTGGTTCGGCTATCGGGATAACCGGGTTCTCTCGTTGGATCGAGGAAAAGTTAAGGTCTATACCGCGGAGGACGGCGTCGATGTGGGACGCGTTCGAACCATTCAAGGGAACAAAGGTCTGGTCTGGATCGGTGGGGATGTGGGACTAGAACTGCTGTTGAGAGATCGGTTTATCCACATTCGTGCAACCGATGCGACACCGATTGGACAAGTCAATGGAATCGTTGAAGCATCGGATGGATCGCTATGGCTCAACGAGATACACGGCCTATTGAGAATTTCCTCGGCTGACATCAAGGCAGTCTTAAACAATCCCGGTCATGTGGTCGCACCGCGTAAGTTTGATTCCTTGGATGGGTTGCCTGGTGCTGGCCAATCCTCGGGAAGCTCTACGATTCTGGAGGCAAACGACGGTAGAATCTGGATCGCAACAGACGGTGGCATTGCATGGGCCGATTTCAATCGCCCGCACGTGAATACATTTAAGCCTCCTGTGTTTGTCACGGGAGTCCACACAAATACTGAAAATTACTCGTACGACAGGAATGTGAAGCTCGCCGCCGGTACCACGACTGTGCGCTTTACGTACGAAGCGATGAGCCTTTCTATGCCGGAGCGAGTGCGATTCAGATACATCCTCCACGGCGTGAACGATTATTGGCATGATGCGGTATCTTCTCGCGATGCGACTTACAACAACCTGTCTCCTGGTCAGTATCAGTTTGTAGTTATCGCTAGCAATAGTGACGGAATCTGGAGCCCAACGAGCGCCTCTATCGATTTTTCGATCCTGCCGCTGTTCTATCAAACCTTATGGTTTCGGTTGCTTGTGCTGGTTGTCTCTGTCATGTTGCTGTGGATACTTTTCCTGGTACGTCTTCATCAATCAAACGAGCGGATCGAAGCGAAACTTAGCGAGCGCATGATGGAACGCGATCGCATCGCGCGCGAACTTCACGACACGCTCCTTCAAGGCTTCCAGATGCTCGTTCTCAGGTTTCAAGTAATCGCAGACACAATCGCGCCAGAAAATCATCTCAGAAGCATGATGGAGGATAGCCTGTCTCGTGCGGAACACTCATTGCAGGAAGGACGCGATAAGGTAGGTGCTCTCAGATCGGAAAGCGAGCCGGGAGATGACCTGGCAGCGGACCTTGCTCGTTTCGGCCACGAAGCGACCGCGGAAAGTGAGTCAAAGTTTCGCTTGACCATTGAGGGAGGGGCAAGGCCGATTCACTCTGTTGTGTATGAGGACATTCAGATGATTGCTCGTGAGGCAATCACGAACGCATCCCGGCATGCAGGAGCGACAATCATTGAATGTGTCATCCAGTTCGCTCCACGGCACTTCTTGTTCGTGTGCCGAGATAATGGCTGCGGCATTTCCAAAGATATGCTCGAAGGCAAGGGGCGGCGCGGGCACTGGGGTTTGATCGGAATGCAAGAGCGCGCGGCGAACATCGGAGGTTCTCTTCGAGTCACGCCAGTCGAAACTGGAGGCACTCAAGTTGAGCTGAGATTGAAATCTGGAATCGCGTATGCCTCGGAGATTCCACCTGATCCTCTCCATGCAGTTTGATGCGTAGGCATCGAGGCTTGCGGGTTCGGCGATTCGCTGTATTTCAGTGTCTGCCGGATGATTCTAGGAAGAACGTCGCTTGCTTCCATGGCGACTATGCGAAACTGGTCGTGGTGTAGGTGCACCGAATCACACTACGTATGTACTCGGCGCACCATCCGTTCAACATCTCTACGTGCAGTGACATATACCTGCCCATAATCCATTAGGAAGCGATGGATTAGACGGTATAGGCCTTGGCTCCAGTTCCTGCGAGTTTGCCGCCATCAACAATCACATACTCTTCTCGAAGAGGCCGCTTTTCGAACCAGGATTCAAGAATTTCTCTTGTGCCTGCGGCGTATCGTACCTGAGCCGACAACGACGTTCCCGACATATGCGGTGTCATGCCCTGATAAGGCATGGTTCGCCAAGGATGATCTTTCGGGGCGGGTTGTGGGAACCATACATCTCCGGCATATCCCGCAAGATGACCATTTTGAAGATTCCGCACAATGCCATCGCGGCTGCAGATCTCTGCTCGTGCAGTGTTCACGATGTATGCGCCCCGTTTCATCTTCGCGAGCATCGCATCGTTGAACATATTGAGCGTTCCGGGATGAAGCGGCGCGTTGATGGTGATGATGTCGCAAACCTCGGCCATGTCTTCCACCGTAGGATGAAATGTAAGACCAAGTTCCTTCTCCACAGCTTCGGGAAGACGATGACGCTGGTAGTAATGCAGATGAGTCTGAAAAGGTTTGAGCCGACGAAGAACTGCAAGACCAATCCTCCCGGCTGCAACTGTACCCACATGCATGCCCTCGAGATCATAGGAACGTTCGACACAGTCGGCGATGTTCCATCCGCCTTTCTCTACCCACTCATGGGCGGGAAGGTAGTTACGAACGAGTGCAAGAATCATCATCACCGCATGTTCGGCTACGCTGATGCTGTTCGATCCTGTGACCTCGGCCACAGTCACGCCATGCTTGATTGCGGATTCTAGATCGACATGATCTGATCCGATACCAGCAGTAAGTGCGAGCTTCAGCTTCTTCGCCTTTTCGAAGCGTGCTGGAGTCAGGTACGCGGGCCAGAAAGGCTGAGAGATAACGATGTCTGCATCTGGCAGTTCCTGCTCAAAAACGGAATCCGGGCCGTCTTTATCTGAAGTCACGACAAACGTGTGACCTTGATCCTCAAGGAATTTCCTTAGCCCCAACCCTCCGGTTACGCTTCCCAAAAGATGTCCGGGAACGAAATCGATAGCTTTGGGAGTAGGGGCTCTTTGGCCATCTTCGTAAACCTTGATCTCCGGAACTGCATCCCGGGCATATGAGGTCGGATAACCGTTAACCGGATCGTCGTATAGAACGCACAGTATCTTAGCCATGTCTTTAATCTCCAAAAGGAATTCGTGATTGTGAGACAAAATGGTCTCGTGACGGCAGCTACGCTGCCTCTTGTTTATCCAGGCGGGCTCCTGATGAGCCCGCCTGAAACAATCGCTATTGCTTGGCGGAATAGTGAGAGGCCAAGGCTTTCAAGCCATCCGAAAAGATTCCTTGGAAGAGCTTGTGTGCCTCTTCATCGGTAACGCCCTTCGGCGTGAAATGTCCCGACCACTCCACACGCGATCCTTTGTCGCCGTCGTTCGGTGTAACTGTGATGGTCGCGAGATATCCCGTAACAGGGAAGGGCGCCTGCACAATCGAATAGCTGTAAGTTCTTGCATGAAGGTCGTAGTTCTCTAACCGCTCTACAATCGTTTGGCCATTCGGATTGTTTAGGTGACGGACGCGTCCTCCATCCGTGACTTTGCTGTTGGGGATATAGGGAAGCCAATCCGGCAACGAATCGAAGCCGCCTATCAGCGCCCACACTTCGTCTGCCGGTACCTTGAGGTCAATCGTTGCTTTTGCTGTAGCCATGGAGAACTCCTTATTTGCCGTCGATGGGGAGGGGAGCGTCTGGCGATACCAGTTCCTCTTTGCGAAGGTTGTGCCAGAAATCATCCGGTACCACTGTGTTTAGGGCCGCGTGATCTTCTGCAATTCGCTCCGGTTTACTTGCGCCTGGAATCACTGCGGCGGATGCCGGATGACTCAGAGAGAAGTGCAACGCCGCAGCCTTGATGGGGATATTGAATGTGTCGCAAAGTTGTTTGATCTTTTGGACTTTGGCCAAGATCTCTGGAGATGCCGGAAGATATTCGAAGTGTGTTCCACCAGCAAGGACACCGGACGAATAAGGTCCACCGACAACGATGTCTACTTTCTTTGCTGCGCAAGCGGGCATCAAGCGCTGAAGAGCCTGCTTATGATCGAGGATGGAATATCGACCCGCCAAGAGAAATGCATCAGGATGGATTTGCTCCATTTCGATCGTCAACTCACAGGGTTCGACGTTGTTCACTCCAAGACCCCAAGCTTTGATGACTTTTTGATCGCGTAACTTGCTCAACGCAACCATGGCACCGCGATGGGCCGTCTCAAACTGCGCGATCCAATTGTCCCCGTGAAAATCTCGAGCGATATCGTGAATCCATACGAAGTCAAGATGATCCACGCCCATACGTTTGAGGCTGTCTTCGATCGACTTCATTGCGCCTTTTTCGGTGTAGTCGTAGGAGATCTTGTTCTTTCGTCCATATTTGAAGAGATCGCCCTTCTCGCCAAAGGTTTGGACTCCCTCTTCGAGTTCGTTGGAAATAATGCGGCCAACCTTCGAGCTAAGAATGTATTCGGACCGCTTATATTTCGAGAGTGCTTTCCCTAAGCGAATCTCAGATAAACCAGCCCCGTAAAAGGGGGCGGTATCGAAATAACGCGTCCCCGCATTCCATGCCGCATCGACAGTTGCTTCAGCTTCGGAGTCACTGATGTTTCGATACATGTTTCCTAAGGGTGCCCCTCCGAATCCTAGCGGCCCGTTCAGCAAGTAATTTCTGATGCCCATGATGTTTCCTACCTCTCACAGATTGCGAAATGAATTGAGTTTCACTGTTATCGATCGAGACTCTTGATAGAGTTGTCGATCCAGTGAATCCTTGTGAGTAGTCTTCGCCGGTTCGTCCCGCGGAACAATTCCATGATTAGTGAAAGTGACCGCCATCAATCATGCATCGTTCTTTCACTCGAAAGGGGGTTGCCGACATCAATCTCAGCCGTCGTTTCGATATAAGCTTGTGTTGCTGAAAATCGGCGCGCGAGATTGCGAAGATACTATTCGTATCGCATGTGAGAGAACGACCAAGAAGACCGTCGTTCGACATATTGAATGGAGAATTAGCTGAGAGAACGGATCTCGAGTACCGCCACAGTGTAGGGAGGCAGTGGAAGGGAAAGATTTTTCGTATATTCCAGTCTGGTAGTCATCGCATTGAACGCATCAGGATGGTCGATTGATGCTGTTGTTGTTATTCCCCTACTGATGCGATGAAGTGTGGCCGTTGCAGATGTGGGGATATTCTTGCCTTTCAATCGCACAAGGACTGTATTCTCGCGTCCTTCGTAGTTAACAGCCTTCACAACGATTCGTTTCCAGTCTGTGCTTGCAGTCACTACCGTATCGATGGAGTCAGGATTCCAGCCTTTTGGAATCGCTGTAGAGACTTTGTCGATCAATAACGCAGGATCGTCGACGGGTTGGAAGCTTCCTTTCGCGGAAGCAACGAGACGTTCCGCATAGTGCTCCCGAAACAATTGCGAGACCGGGTAGCTGCCGCCGGGAAACCAGGTGACATGATCGTGGTAAATCGCGGCTGTCCAGGTTGGATCGTCAGTAGTATTGCGCATGAGAAGGGCAGGGCACGTCATCGTGAGTCCCGGGCCAAGTTCCTCATACATCATGAGGCTACCCGCAGCATGGAGGCCGGCACGCCAGTCATACGTGTGTTGCAGGCTCCACTCCAGCACGCCTATTTCAAGGTGTGAGTGTCTTGAATTGCGAATGTAATCGCGTAGTTTTTCGAGATAGTTGCGGATGCGACCGATACCAGTCTCAAAGTTGGCCGGCTCGTATTCGTAGTTGTGACAACCCAACAGGTCAAAGTTGGCACCTGCCAGATCGATGACCGTTTCACTCCAGTCCATATCGTTGGAACGTTTTTGGCCGCAGGCGATAATCTTCGCGTTTGGCGCGACCTCCCGTAATCGCGGGCCAAATACATTGACGATCCCGGCATAGGCCTCTGCGGTAAAGCCGTTGTTCATCGGCTCGTTGTCAATCTGTAAGAGTCGAACGTTGTAAGGTTCAACATGCCCGTTTGCTGCACGGAGGTTCCCCCACTTCGTTGTCGGTGGATCATTCAGATAGTGCACCCACTCCAGCGCGTACTGAACTTCTTCTTCCGAGGTGTTCTGTGCTTTCAATGTGATGAGTGGTTCTGCTCCTACTGTCTTGCATAGGTTTAGAAATTCATCCGTGCCGAAACCGTAATAATCGGAATACCCGCCCCAAAAGACATTAGGGTGATATCCCCTCGTTTCGTATGGGCCGATGCCTTCTTTCCACCGATAAGTAGATGCGAAGGATCCACCAGGCCAGCGGATGAAAGCAGGCTTCAAATCTTGCAAAGCTTTCAGCAGATCAGGCCGAAACATTCCGCTTTCTCTTACGTCTGCACGCGCAAGAGAGACAAAGTCAAGTAAAAGGGAACCGCGGTCCGTCGCGGTAAGTTCAATCGAGGCTTGTGGGTCGCGAACCGTGCTCGTGAAGTGAAACGACACGCGATGCCATTCCCCTTGCTTCAAGTTCAGCGGTACGGTCGCGATTGGTTTGTTCTCTGAGCTAAGGACGTGCAAAGACAGACGCGGATTGCCTTCTTCCTGTTTCACCCAAAGGAATCCGTCGTAGTCTATGCCTTGCTCCACGAAGATGCGCTTCTGAGAAATCGAAACGCGTCCATTCTGAACGTTCATGCGGACCGCTTTCGTACTGTTCTGAAAGCGCGAGTCTACGAGCTCGACATGGCCGTTGTTGGAGATCAAAGTCGTCCAGAACACCTCAAAATCTTTGCCTTCGAAACCGGCGCCACGGATCTGTTCTGCAAACAAACCATCTTCCACGGAGTGGTTGATGTGTTCGAGAAATTGCCCATAGATGCCACGATCGATCGTTCTGGTGGTTCTGTCGGTATCAACCAACAGAACGGTAATGGGATCGGTGGATCCTTCGTTCGCTTGTAGGAACGGCATACCTATAGAGGAGAAGGGCATGGTCGTTGTGAATGCGACCGTGCCACGGAGGAAGTGTCTTCTGTCCATTGAATGAGTTCCAGATCTAGAGAAGAGATTGTGGTCTAAGGAGCGGCTGCATCGCTCTCGGGTCATCGGCTTATTAGGTATTAGCTCAGAAGGGCGCGTCGCACTTCTCCATCCGGATCGTTTTCCATACGGCAGGCATTGTCGAACACCATTGTCTGGCAGTGCTTAGGATCACTTGGTGCCCACACCAGGCCCGGCTGACTGGGATTTCCTGTGCGTGCAAAATTCGCCCACGCCGTACTCATCTTTTTCGCCAAAGCCTGAGCCTGTGGGGTATTGCCTGTGCCTTGTTCACAATGCTTTGCGTTATCGAAACAGAATTGAAGTTCGGAGGTATGCCAGGCACCCGGTACGCCGTCGAGGATAGGCGTTTGCCAAGTGAAGTAATAAGCGTATGCGGGGGCAGCATGGAGGTCATGTTTTAACCCAGCCATCTTCGCAACGTTGTTGCGGACGGCGAGTCCATTCAGACCGGGATTCCCGCTGCACATATATGCCAGTGTCTGAATTTTCTTTTGCGGGTAGTTCTTTTTAAGACCCGCGATGATCGTATCGGCCTTCGTATCGCCGTAGGTCTTGGCCAAGCCCGCACGCCATTCGTCTTCGCTGGGCCGATAGCTCATACGATTTCCCTCCTCACTGACTGAGCCAATGAGCATGGGTATCATCTTCGAGATTTCCGGAGCCGCGTCGAAGAACGAACGCATGGTGATGTTCTTTCCGTCCACACACGGAGACCAGCCCACACGTGGCTTGCCAGTCGCACCAGGACCGCCTGTAGGAGGTCCCGATGGATTGATCTTTGCCACAGCAGCGTTGCCTGCTGCAATCAGCTTGCTCCACTCCATCTTTTGCAGCGATTGAATATCATTGGCGGCTAAGCCGAGGTCTTTCATGACCAGTTGAGTGACTTCCTTCTGCTGCTCTCGCGTGGGAATGTTCCCACCGCCTCCAGATTGAACAGAAGCCCTATGAAATAGACCGGATGCAGAAGGCATTCCCATCAGCGTTGTGACTTTTGAGCCGCCACCGGACTGTCCGTAGATCATGACGCGGTCGGGATCGCCACCGAAGTGTTCGATATTCTCGTGAACCCACTTGAGTGCGGCCACGAGATCGGTCATGCCAACATTGACGGAGTCTTCATACGCCGCCCCGCCCACCTCAGAGACATCAAAGAAGCCGAGCATATTGAGACGGTGGTTCACGGATACCTGGACGACTTCGTGATTGCGAGCCATCTGCGCTCCGTCATGCGCCGAAAGCTCATACGATGATCCGAAGCTGTAGCCTCCGCCGTGGATATAGAACATAACGGGCAATCGCGCATTCAGATCGGGAGTCCAGATGTTGAGCTTGAGCATGTCTTCGCTCAACCAGCCATCATTCCAATCCAACAAGAAGGATTGCTCGATCGCGGTCCATGCATGAAGGGTCTGAGGGCAGTTCGCTCCGTAGACCAGGCACGGCAATTCGTCACTCCAAGGTTTGGGAGCCTTCGCTGGCAACCAACGATTATCTCCACCGGTATGCTCGCCGTATGGAACGCCTTTGAAGGTGTATACGCCGTCGCTGAGATAACCCCGTACCTTGCCGTATGTCGTCTTGGCCACAGCACTTCGAGGAGTAGAGCAGGTTCCGGATTGCGGATGCGAACTCGGTTTGGTGGCTTCTGCTGCGTCTGCACTCGATACTGACAGGCCTAAGCCAGCGGAAGCCGAAAGTAGAATCGCTTCTCTGCGGCTCAAAAATCCGTTCTGACCAAGCCTGCTCATATTTCTCTCCCAATCGTCGATGTCGCAAGAATCGACCAAGCTTTATGAGGCTTGGACGCGCAACAAAAGTAGGGATGAGAGAGGTATGGTGTCAAGATAATTTCTCGACACGAAGTAAATAATCATCGGGCAGCGAGATCGAAGCGTTTCGACCGCCATGTCATGTTTACCCATCAAATTTCTAGAAATAATGCCATCTCGGCCGCCGGTCACGGTGAATCTAGCCGACGCCAATCGATAGCGTATGTGTTTAGTTTGTGAAGGAAAGAATGAGGCGAGAAATCTATGCGAAGAGTTTTGTGGCGAAACATCAGAACGTTCCGTTTGTATTGGCTGAGCACGCAGAGGTGGTTTTTTGAGGAGGCCGTTCTCATTCGAGGAATCTGGGGTACTGAAATAAATTTCACTGTGGGGCGTAAGAATCCTCACCTTCGCCGGGCCTAATAAAGCGGAGGTCATAGGCTATGACTCAATCGGCAATAACAGCGGATCGCAATCACGCGCTTACCACGAACACGACCCTTCTTCGCGCTGCGGAGTTGGCAGAGCACATTCTGCTTCGCTACGGACTCGCGCTGATTCTTCTATGGCTTGGCTGCATGAAATTTACTTCGTATGAAGCGCACGGCATCATGGGCCTGGAGGCGAACAGCCCGTTCCTGCGGCCGTTGCTTGCGGCGCTCGGTGTGCAGGGAATCGCGAATCTTCTCGGAGTTACAGAGATTGCGACAGCGCTTCTTCTCATTGTCGGGCGCTTTTTCCCACGGATCGGGCTCATCGGCAGTTCTATTGCCACCGTGATGTTCCTCACCACGCTGACCTTTCTTGTAACCACGCCCGGATGGGAGCCGAGCTTGGGTGGCTTTCCTGCATTGTCGAGTGCAGTTGGCCAATTTCTGGTCAAGGACTTCGTTCTGCTAGGAGCTGCCGTGTACACGGCACGCGAGAGCCTTATGCTTTTGCAAGACAACAAGTAGAGTGGGACGATGGTTGTCCGAAGCAGCTCGTCATGGTCCAACGAACAATGGCTCAGCGGTCTTCGCAGCGCAGGGTCTCATGGAGCCGAGGCTCATGAGGCTCTGCTCGGGTTGTTGTGCCAGGGACTACGTCGCGCCCTACGTGACAGGCCGGAGGCGATTTCGTGGGTGGAGGATTTTGCTCAGGACGCGGCAGTGCGGATCCTGATAGACCTCCATCAGTTTCGGGGCGAAAGTCAGTTTGCGACGTGGGCACTAGCGATTGCGATGCGTGTCGCGTTCGACGAGCTACGACGGAAGCGGTGGAAAGATGTGTCTCTCGATGCTCTGCTTGATTCTGGTGACGCGCATCATCCGTCCATGTGGCAGCGCCAGGACGCCAGTTTCGATCAACAAAGAATCTTCAAAGCTTTACGCCATGCGATTGAGACGCAATTGACTGTAAGGCAACGCACTGCACTCATTGCAGAGTTCAAAGAAATGCCTCAGACGGAGATTGCCCGTCATTTGGGTGTGACCCGCAATGCGCTATACAAGCTCACCCATGATGCGCGTAAGAATCTAAAACGTTGCCTATCGGAATCGGGGATCACAATGGAGACTGTGCGATGGGCGCTCTCAAACCAAGGAGACTTTGATGAAGCTTGATGAACGCCAACTGAGTGACCTACTCCGCACGTTGACGCTCACCGAGAACGCGGAGCTCAATTGTGAAGAGTGTCTTGCGGCCGTGGCCGCATATGCCGAAAGTGAGCTTGCAGGAAAGACCCCGACCGAGGCTTTCCATCAGGTGCAGCAGCATCTGAAAGTTTGCGCGGATTGCAACGAGGAGTACCGCGCCCTGCTCGAAGCGATTCAGGGTATCTCCTGACGGACGGACGGAGTAGGGATACTGTTTCTACACGTTCCCTTGTTTTGGCAGAGGTCCATCAAGAGAGAGCTTGAGAGTTTGTTCCTGGGAGATCCTTCCCTTATCGATAAATTGCCCATTACCGTACCGGAGAAGAGATGACTGACAATACCAATCCCGATGACGTCAGAACTGCAGTAGGAGAGAGTGATCCCGGTCCGGAAAACACGGTACTTCTGAACGAAAACCCTGATTCCAACCTGCCACCCGCGACCGATCACGGTAACCCCGGTCCTCTCTGGTACTCGTTCGATCTGGCGCCAAAGCGTGTCCAGCCCGGTGGATGGACGCACCAGGTAACACAAAGAGAATTGCCATCGTCGACCGAAATCGCGGGTGTCAACATGCGCCTTACGGAAGGCTCGTTCCGAGAATTGCATTGGCATCACGCGAATGAGTGGGCGCTCATGCTTAAAGGAAAAGCTCGAGTGAGTCTCTTCCAATCTGATGGGAAGATGTTCATAGACGATCTCGAAGAGGGCGATCTTTGGTATTTTCCTGCGGGACTGCCGCACTCGATCCAGGGGATCGGAGGAGATGGTTGCGAATTTCTGCTGGTTTTTGACCAGGGAGATTTCTCTGAAGACGACACATTCTTAATCTCCGAGTTTATGGCTCATACACCTCCGGAGCTTGTGAGGAAGAACACGGGATGGAGTACAGATCAGGTAAAGCAGTTGCCCACGAAAGAACTGTATATATTTCCTGGCACTGCGCCTGGTCCACTTGAATCTGATCGAGAGTTCCTTGGGAAAAATCTAGAAGCCGTGAACCGCTATACATTCAAGCGATCGGAGATGGAGGCTGCCGAGAATACCTCAACGGGTAGTGTGTACATCATCGATTCGAAGAACTTCCCGGTATCGACTGGCATCTCGGCGGCTATCGTCACCATCAAGCCCGGCGCCATGCGAGAGATGCATTGGCACCCGAATACAAGCGAGTGGCAGTACTGGATTCAGGGCAAAGGCCGGATGACCGTAGTGACGACCGGAGGTACTGCTCGCACACTGGACTTCAACGCGAACGATGTCGGATTTGTACCGAGTATGGCTGGGCATTGCATCGAAAATACCGGCACAGAGGACCTCATCTTCCTGGAGACATTTAAGAGTCCTCGTTACGCAGATGTATCGCTGAACCAGTGGATTGCCCGCATGCCCGATGAGATGGCCCAGGCACACCTCAAGCTCGATGTCGCTTCTATTCGATCAGCCCCGCAAGAGAGGCAAGCGACGATCTCAAAACTACCTTTGTAGATTCCGAGAAAAGAAGCCTACTTGTTGGCTGTGGTGCGCAGCCCCAGTCTTGGAGATTTATCTGCGGTTCGTTAACGCTATAGACGTGCGTTCCAGGATCCGCCCTATTTGTGCGGAAAAAGTCCCGTTCTTGGTTGTTTTCGCCTAGATGCTATCGGGTGTCAAAATTACGATCCATACAACAAACGATGGTTCTCTCGAACGACGGTAAAGATGCATCGTCGTTAACATGCGCACTCCTTCAAAGGCACGTCTTCCGTCAACAACCGCTCGGGCAGATGGCCATGATCGAAACGCCGTTAAAGGATATGCACCTTTCGTCCTTCTTGATCCGCGTGCAAATTTATCCTCTTCGACTCGATCTGATTCGGACACGAGCATCATGCTCTATTTGAGATCTGTCCCTTCGGCAGCCAAGCCTGAGGCTTCCGTGCAAGAGACCGCCCCAAGCCGAGTCACGTATGCATTCGCGCTACAAGCGCTCAGGAGATCAATATGGACACAAAAAGCGAAGTGCTCAAGCCCGCGGATTCCGACGCGCTGAACTACAACACAACACCCAATCAGTACGTCACGGTTCACGGAATAAAGCTGGCATACCGAATGATCGGGAACCGCTCCGATGCACCGACGCTCGTTCTCTTTCAGCACTTCACTGGGACTATGGATGATTGGGATCAAGACTTGGTTGAAAAATTGGCCGCCACACGCCCCGTTCTCATTTTTGAAAATGCTGGCATCGGTGCCTCACAAGGTGAACCGCCCGACTCGGTATCTCTTATGGCGCACTACGCGGAGGGATTTCTCGATGCACTCCAGTTGAGCAAGATTGATGCGCTCGGTTTTTCACTAGGGGGTGCTGTCGTGCAACAACTTCTAGCCGATCGTCCCGAACTAGTTCGAAAAGCGATTCTTGTAGGAACGGGCCCTCAGGGAGCGGAAGGCTTCGATAAACTCCCCAGCGTGATTGCAGATAAATCGAAGGAAAGCGCTGAGAAGAATGTGCCGTTGAAAGCGCTCCTGTTCTTCACAGATACACGCGAAGGGCGTCAGGCAGGTCTTGATTTTGTGAAGCGCATTAACAATCACACGATCGATCCAGAACCGATTGCTACACCGGCGGCGGTTCAAGCGCAGGCAAAGGCCTATGTCACTTGGGGGCTTACACCCGCAAACTACAGGCTCCTAGAGGCAATCAAGCAGCCCGTTCTTATCGTGAATGGGAATAACGATCTCATCGCCCCCACGATCAACTCATATGTCTTGTATCAACACATCCCCAAGGCGTACCTCAGCCTCTATCCCGACTCCGGACACGGCTCATTCTTTCAATACTCCACACTCTTCGTCTCGCAGGCGAACGCCTTTCTCGCCAAAGAGGGCGTATCTCAAGACGATGGACAAGTGACGCGTTGATGTCCCGTAGATGGAGAGTTATGCCTTACATGGTCCTTGCGATGAGCGTTGGCATGTTGGGCCAGACAACAAGTAGAAAAGAGATAAGACACATGAGCATTCGAAAAATTAAAGTGCAACGAATCACTGTCATTTCCCACGACACCTTTGATAGCGTCGTAGCTCGGCTTGACGCGCAGCTCGGTCATCCAGATATGGCGGCATTTCGCAAAAAGCTCTCGGAGGCACATGACGAATCCGAAATGAAAGCGATTGTCGATCCAGCGGCTCAACCAAATGGCATCATGGAGTTCGCGCGTTTTGATCTTGGAGATATCATTCGAAAAGAGAATGGGACGGATACTCCAAGAGTTCTTCGTATCGTTGCGGGCAATCCGCTCATTATGAAGGAAATGGTGAAACATGTACCCGACGCTGGCTCCTACGCACCTGTGACCATTCTGATTGACGAACGTGCAGATGGAATCCATATCTCGTACGACACGATGGTTTCGCATCTTGCTCCGTACGGTAACAGCGAGGCTCTCCAAGTAGCGAAAGACCTTGACATCAAAATCGAGACAATCATGGATGCCGCGAAATAGTATCGCTCGCAAGCGAGTGGTAGAGAGTCATGGCCCGTCTTCTCTGGGAGAGTCGAGGGCCACATTACGCTCTAGCTTTTACAGATGCCTCGAATTGTCTCCATCTTGTAAAACAAAAGTCTGTTCTTCGCCAACAGACTACTGCAACGGCCTAACTAGTCCATAATCCCTAGTAAGTATCGGTTAACGGAGCAGAGATACGAAGGATATGCAGGCGCCTAATCCAAATAAAGCCTTCTGGGAACGATTTGCAGAAGACTTATATATCCGGGAGATGCCCACAGCGGAACTCTGCGTTTCCCAACTTGCCCCCTCTACGTTTGGGAGAGTCCGGAGCAGGGAAGGTTTACCGGAGGTCACGGAGGGCCACGGAGCCGCACATGACTATCTGCTCGCGCTTCAACTGGCGGAAATACCCTTTATCGAGCAGCTCCTGGCGGCCAAAAAAGTATCGGAAGGATGTTATCCAGCTGGCGGTGTGAGTGTGATTCCATTTGAAGAGCGGCCTAGAATTTTCCTGCCTGGCTCATTCGATACCTTGATAGTGCGGATCACGCAGGCCTCACTTGATGAGATAGCCTACTCTCACCGGATACCTCGAGTGGATCGATTAATCCAGACGTTCGGACGTATGGATTCCGTCGTATACAACCTGGGTCAAGTTCTCGCTTCAACGTTACAGCAGCCAAATCATGCATCTAAATTTTTTGTCGACCACGTTTTGCACGCGCTGAACTGCCACCTCGCTTTCTCCTATGGTGGCATTCCGCCACTGGCAGCGCATGTGCGAGGCGGGCTCACTGCGCGACAGGTTAAGAGAGCAGCGGAGTTCCTCGATGCTCATTTAGATGGAGACATTGACCTCCGACAGGTTGCGGAAACATGCTCACTTTCAGTGAGCCATTTCACGCGAGCCTTCAAACAGACCTTCGGGAAGCCACCCTATCGCTGGTTGATCGAACGTCGGATTGATAAGGCGACAGTTCTGATGGCAAACTCTCGCCTCCCGATCGCGGATATCGCCATGCAATGCGGATTCGCAGATCAATCGGGGTTCAATCGTTCCTTCAAGCGCATTCATGGAGTTACTCCGGGAATATGGCGTCGAATGGTCGTTAACTAAAGGTCGGGGTTGATATCTCGCGCTGAAAGATTCTTGTTATCTCTGACGTGCTGTTGCGGCAGCGCCGCGTCCTTTGGGCATAGGATGCGATGGCGAGTCTGCGGATGTGCCCTTAACAATGGGCATCACAACAAGAGAGGTTAGACGCATGAAGCAGCATCGCCTTGAGGAGGTCATCCACCTGACATGGCCCGCTCGAGAAAGGGTATTCGAGATTGTAGCGAACTGGACTGAGGACCAGTTGTCGTTCAGGCCTGACGATGGTGGGTGGACGGTAGGCGAGATTCTGGAGCACCTACACCTCGTAGAGTTCATGACGTTACAACGGATTTGGGGATCGCCAGAGGAACGCGAGACGCATCGGTCGATTCCTATGATGCAAACCGATAAACCTCGGTCTTTCTCCGAACTTGTCCGCGACCCGAATGAGGCTCTTAAAGTTAAGGCACCGGTCGTGTGGTGGCCGCAGGGAAAATCGTCCGGCTTGTTTTGGCTTGAAGCGCTCAAATCCAATCAGCTCTTAATAGAAAAGCTTCCACTGGTTCTAGACGATGAGCTTGCGTCAAGAATTGTGTCGCCACATTTTCTTTTTGGGCCTCTCAATGCCTTGCAGTGGCTTGAGTTCCTTCCATTCCACTTAGATCGCCACGTGAAGCAGATAGCGCGGCTTGAGCAGAGGGAAGACTTCCCGCACGCATAGATGCAATCATGCTTACCACCACGTGAACCGCGACGTATTGGTTGGTCTCTTGTGCTCTAGTTCAGTGCGTTGGAATCCGCTCACTTGAAAGGTGCGCTATCTCTTTTCATGCCGATCTCCTGAGCCCTCTGGTGAGATTTGCACGACTATGAGAGGCACGCTTACCTCGGATTCGCGGAGGGCGAATAGCCGGAAAATTCAACTCCGAAAAGATTGTTAGTTTGCTCCCGTGCCATCGATTGTTAAGGACGCGGAGAGATGTCAATTTTCATAAGGATCTTGGCCCGCTTTTGATGCTTTTTACCTATACCCCTCCGCGTGATGATGGCTAAGCTCACCCCAATAGGACAGCAAATCTTGGTACCGCTACACAGCTACGTCGTGGTCGCCTACGCGTTATTCGTGCAGACGACCAAGACCGTCGAGCCTGTGAGCCGGTCCCTGTCCAAGGAGTATGACAATGCAGATATCCAAGTCTGTTCGCAACATGATGGCGCCATGCGCCTTTCTTCTCGCAATCCTTCCCACTGCCAACATGACGGCGCAAACTTCTCCAACAGGGGGAGCGAAAAACGTACTACTCGTCCATGGCGCGTGGGCAGACGGTTCCAGCTGGTCCAAAGTCATTCCTTCGTTAGAGGCCAAGGGACTGCATGTTGTCTCTGTCCAGATCCCGCTTACGTCGTTTGCGGACGACGTTTCAGCGACCCAGCGTGCCATCGCGCTTGAAGATGGTCCAGTCTTGTTAGTCGGCCATTCGTATGGTGGTGCGGTTGTTACGGAAGCCGGAAATGATCCCAAGGTCGTCGGAATCGTCTACGTAGCTGCGGTAGCACCGGACAAAGGAGAATCCGCATTTGGATTGATTACCAGCGTTCCCACTCCCGTCGGTACTGAGCTGCGACCGGATAAGAGTGGCTTCATAAAGTTGACACCTAAGGGAATTTCAGAAGATTTGGCGCAGGACCTCTCGGCGAAAGAGATCTCGGTTCTAACGGCAACGCAAGTGCCTACAAGTGTCGGTGCAATGAAGGGAGAGATCACGACCCCAGCGTGGAAGTCGAAGGCCTCGTGGTACATCATCGCCGCAAACGACCGCACTATTTCTCCGCAACTTGAAGCCGCCGAAGCAAAGAAGATCGGTGCAGCAACAACTACGGTTGCCTCAAGCCACGTCGTTATGCTGGCTCAACCGTCGCAGGTCGCAAATGTAATTTTGGACGCGGCTTCGAAAGCCACCTCGAAGTAACGCCTCCGGGGGCAAGTCTTTCGGGTGGAAGTTCTCCTTCTGAAAAGGCTTGCCTCTTGAGCTGCAGCTTTGGTTTCAGCCGCAGCCCAGCCCGCTCCTTCCGAGGTCGATGGCGCCGAGCAATAGCCTCAACAAAACGCAAAGACAAAGGACGAACTCATGCTCCACAACTTCTACGTGAAGGGCGCTATCCGCCTTCTGATTCCAACAATCTCTCTGGCGCTAGCGGGATGTTCTTCCAATAGTGGCGGAGGGCTTCCACCAGTGCAGGCGGCCGGTCCAACAGGTGTTAAAAACGTCCTGTTGGTGCACGGAGCCTGGGCGGATGGCTCGTCATGGAATCCTGTCATTACAAATCTCAACGCCGATGGATATAGCGTAACGGCCGTCCAGCTTCCGCTCACGTCTCTTGCTGACGACGTTGCGACAGTCCAGCGCGCTCTTGCACGAGTCACCGGCAAGACGTTGTTGGTGGCACACTCCTATGCGGGTGTTGTCATCACTCAAGTGGGCAACGATCCGAAGGTTGCCGGTCTGGTGTATGTGGCAGCGTACGCACCTGACAATGGAGAGTCTGTCATGGACCTCAACGGCCAGGTGGCGGCGACGCCGATCATGAATGATTTGATACTCGATACGAATGGCTACCTTACACTCACCGTTTCTGGCATTGCGGCTGACTTCGCGCCAGACCTTTCGCCCGAACAGCAGACAACCATTGCTGTCACGCAAGGACCTGTTTCCGCTCCGAATGCGTTTGGCGTAAAGGTGTCTCAGGTGGCATGGAAGAGCCTTCCGTCCTGGTATGTGGTGTCTAGCAATGACCACGTCATATCGCCGACTCTCGAAATGAATATGGCAAAGCGAATGAACGCGACGACAACGACGCTGACATCCGGCCATCTCGCGATGTTGAGCCATTCCGCAGACGTAACGAAGGTTGTGGAAACGGCTGCAACTTCGCTGAAGCCCTAGCGGTTTCCCAATAGAGTGAAACATTGAGGAATGGGGATGGCGTTTCTGATCGATTGAGGTTAACGACGGCCACATCTGGATAAGTCTCAAAGGCGCGATTCCTGGTTAACTCCACGCCCTAGAGAGTTGAATGAGTGCTTTCCAAATTAGAGTCTCGTTACGGGCAGTAAAAGCCCATTGGTGGGATATCACTCACGTCAAGCGAAGAAGGCGTCTGCGGGGAGGGGGAACCGAGGGAAAAACGTTCTGTCTAAACCCTGCTTGGCTAGGCTGTCGATGAGGATAGTGCCAGTCTGAGGTTTACCGTTGATCTCGAGTACTGGGACGAAACGACACGCCAGGCCTACCTTGATATACTTTTTCAAATTGACGGAAGCCATGCTTCTTATCCACTGCATAAATCGACACTGTCATCTAGCTGTGTCGGTGGATTGCGTTAGCATTTTGGATAGTAAAGGTGGGCTTTCGCTGCAAAGTGCTGATAATAATGTGCGGGAGTAGTTCAGTGGCAGAACGTCAGCTTCCCAAGCTGAATGTCGCCGGTTCGATCCCGGTCTCCCGCTCCAGCCTTCGATAGCGCTCCTTTTGCAGCCGCTCCGCCTTGCGCTGCATCCATGACATTGTTGCCATTGTGAGAAACGAAAGAATGCATCCTAGTAGAGTCTCTGAGACACGAGAGGCCAGCAAACTGACGGATCGTTCGCCGCTGGCAATCATGGTCAGCATCAGCACAAAGGCATACGCTCCACAGGCAATGTCATAACGCTTGGGCAGGCTGAGTGCGTACAACATCATGCCCATCGCTGTTGCGCCCCAAAGGAGAAGATGATCCTCGGCCCCCAGGACGAGGAAAGCCAAGCCGATGGGAACGCCAATCGAAGTACCGATGATTCGACGACGAATCCGATCTGTGGTGCCGGGCGTTTGGGTGGAAACCACATAGGCCGCGGCTGTGATTGCCCATGCTGGTTCGTGCAATCGAAAGATCGGCGTCAATACAAGTATTAGGACTGCGGGAATGGCTGCCTGAAGCCCTAGGAGAAGCGCTCTTATCCACGCCGGCTTCGTCTCGTTGTCCGGCCCTTGTGGCGTAAGTCGTGGCGTAGCCTCCATCTCTCCATGCAGTAGTAGCTGCGGAAGTGTGGCGGCGGTGAGTGCGATTAAGAAAATCAGTGGGCCGTCGGTTGTCCAGGAAATACTTGCATGAGTTGTTAGTGCAAGCAGAAAACCGATGTAGATCTGCGAACCGATGCCGGTAGCGAGATCGCCATACACGCGAAGTCCAGAAACGAAGAATGCGCCGAATACAAGCAATATTTCGGTAAAGGAATGTCGGCCGTACTGGAGATACCTGGCGGTCGAAAACAGCAAGGTTGCTGTAGCGGTGCCGGTGGTTTCAAGCAGCGCCGCGTGGCGGATAGATGTTCTTCTGGAAGCGGCGCTTTCGCTTACACAGGCCCACAAAGCCAACCCGCTGCATAGGCTGAGCGCAGCAGGCGAGGCTAGAGAACGATGGATATAGTGCGCGGAGAGAAGAGACAGTCCTATTGCCAATGCGTAGGCAAGGATAAGTCGCGCGCCTTTCCGCACGCCATCTCTATGAAGGGTCGCAGCATTCCGAATTCGTTGCGGTAATCTCGCTGCAATCTTCATCCGATGTCTGGTGGCCCGCGGTGAGATGCAGTGGCCGGCTTGATCTCACAGTACGGCGGCTGGCCCGTTGATGCGATAGCGGTCTCCACACGGGAACACCGTGTAGGACTACACGCAACTGAGGGAAGTCTGAGACGTGTAAGAAAAAGACGTGGCATGGTGATGGACGAGGTGCGGTATACCTTCTTCATGCGTATTCCGCTTTCTCTGATTGCTGTCGTGTCAATAGCTGTGTCTCCCTGCATTTCAGCGCAGATGGCCGTGATGGATACCTCGATGGGACGCGTGACTTGTCATCTGTTCGCGGATCGAAAACCCGCAACCACCGCGATGTTTGTTGGATTGGCGAATGGGACTATCGCATGGGATGGTGGCACTGCTAAACCCTTCTATGACGGCACGGTGTTTCGTGGAAGTTCCGGCGCCATCTCTGGAGGATTGCGTTCCGGCGTCGTAGTGAAGGCGCTTGCGGATACGCCTTTGGAGGAGCCGGGAGATCGCAACTTCGATGCACCGGGGCTGCTGGCGATGATTGGAGAGAAGGGAAAGATGGCTCCCCGCTTCACGATTCTGGATCATGCGAATGCAGAATCGGATTCGCCAAATCGTTCCATCTTCGGGTTGTGCGATGCGGCGTCGGTAAAGGTGGTTCAGGAGATTTCACACCTGCTTACGTCGGCAGATAACGATCCTTCCGCAGCGGTGAAGCTGCTTCGGGTGTCGATTGTGGAGGATGCCGCCTCTGCGCCGCCACCGTTGACCCCAGTTCCACTGCCGCCTGTTGTGCAGGCAAAGTTACAGGGGCCAGAACCCACGGGGCGCGTGGCGGTCTTCCATACTTCCATGGGAAATCTGACCTGTCGTTTGTTTGAAAAGGAATCGCCTATTGCTGCGCAGATCTTTGTGAGTTTGGCAGATGGAACAAAGGATTGGACGAATCCGAAAACGCATTCCCTGGAGCATGGTGTGCGCTTTTACGACGGCATGATCTTCGATCGGGTCCTACCGGATTTCGTTATTCAGACCGGAGACATCACGAACGATCCCAGCGGCGCGACCGACATCGGCTTTCGCTTTAAGAATGAAGACACGCCGGGGCTTACGTACGATCGGCCAGGGCGTCTCGCCTTTGGAAACAACGGCAAAGACACCAATAACAGTGAACTGTTTTTCTCAGAGCATCCCATGCATCGCCTGGATGGTGGGTTCACCATCATTGGACAGTGTGACGATACCTCGGTGAAACGCATTGAGGCAATCGCTCGTGTGCCGCGTGATGAACACAACCGACCTCTGACGCCGGTTATTATCCGTAGCGTGACGATTCATAAGTAAGACGCAATGAAAAAGGCCGCCAATGCTGGCGACCTTTTTCATTGATGATGTTGATGAGGAATTACTTGATGCTGGCCGTCTTCGTCTCGCGCGACTTATCGCTGCGCTCTTCCAGTGCCAATGCTTCCGGCATGAAAGTAAGTGCCTTCGCGAGAGCTGGATCCTCATCGCGAGCGACTTTGAAACCAGCGTTTGCGCCAAACTGCGAGATGAAGAGCTGGCTGCGGATGTTGGTCTTCAGCCATGTCTGATTCGTGTTGAAGTCGGCGTCGGTATAGTCGATCTTCTCTGACTTCAGGTAGGTCTTGAAGTCGGCCAGAACCGCGTCGTCTACGGCGAAGTCCTTCGATACAGTGTGATGGCCCAGATAGCGCTTCATGTATTCAAAGAAGACGCCATGCGACAGCATCGTTCCCTGGAAGGAGTTCGCACGAGGCGACTCAATCTTCTCGTCGGGCGTGATGCCGCCACCGCCGTAAACCGTACGACCGCTGTCCGTCTGCTTCACTTCAAGATTCGACTTGTCGGCTGGCTTGGCGTCGTTGCGAACGTAGTAATAGTCGTACAGCGAAACACCGTTGTAATCACGCTGGATCAGGCGGCCGCTGGGCGTGTAGTAGTGATAGGTCGTCAGTGCGAGCCCGGTGTTTTCTGCAATCTGGAACACGGTTTGCACCAGGCCCTTGCCGAAGGTGGTTTCGCCAACGATCAGAGCGCGGTCATGATCTTGCAGAGCTCCCGATACGATTTCAGCAGCGGACGCCGTGTTGCGGTTCACCAGGACGATGATGGGGTAACGCTTGCCCTGCTCGCCATGGTTGGCGCGATAGACGACATCCTGGAAGCTGCGTCCCTTCTGGCTGACGACGATATCACCCTTATTCAGGAACTTGTCGCTCATGGCGACGGCTTCATTCAGCAGGCCACCGGGGTTGCCGCGCAGGTCGATGATCAGACCCTGGAGATCGGGGCCGAACTTGGCCAGAGCGTCGCCAACCTCATGCGAAGTGGTTTCCATGAATTGCGTGACATGAATATAGCCAATGCCTGGACGGATGAAATCCGCGAGATCGACTGACGGGCGGGGAATTTCATCGCGCACCAGATCAAAGCTGATAGGCTTGTCCTGCCCTTCGCGCAGCATCTGGACGGTGACGTGCGTGCCCTTGGCACCCTTGAGCAGATTGCTGACCGCGAGGGAATCCATGCCGTCGGCATTTTTGCCGTCGATGGTCAGAATCGCGTCGCCGGGGCGGATGCCGGATTTGAAAGCAGGCGATCCGTCAAAAGTATCAATTACGACCACACGCTGCACGCCGTCCTTATTAAGCTGCGGCTGGATATGCATGCCCACGCCATAGTAGCGGCCATGCTGATCTTCGCGCATTTGCGCGTAAGCCTTTGGATCGTAGAAGTTGGAGTGCGGGTCAAGCACGTGCAGCATGCTGGGAATCGCGCCGTCGTAGATGATCTTGTCGACGTGGTCCTGATCCAGTTTGTCCGCGTAATTCTGCTCCACCAGGGAATACACGTCAGTGAACTGGTGCAGGCTGTCACGAACAGCACTCTCGTCCGTGGTGGACTGGGCATTTACGCTGTTGTTCACCAGCGAGCCGCCGACCGCGCACGTGGCGAAGAACAGCGAGAGAGAAACTACGGCGCGGCGGGTGCGTGTGGACATGCGGTATCGGTACCTCAGCTTGCTGCTTCGACCACTCCTCCAGACCGCAAAGAGCGCTCCAGAGTATGACGGAGTATAGCACCGGTATGTCACCCGGCGCGGGCCAGAGCCTCCGGCGATTTCTATCCCGCGAAACGCTCTGGCTTCCCCTTTATCTGCCCAGAGACTTGTAGAATGGGAAGATGGTTTGGCCGATGACGATGGTTTACCTTCGCTCGTCTAACACCGTGCGGGTCAGTGTGCCCGTTTTCAAGTCTCTCCGCAGGTACGCATGACCGAATTGAACAGGCTGTTCCGCGCCGGTATTTTTGCCGGAGTTCTTCTCTCCACCGCTGCCGTGGCCGTAGGCCAGAGCGCGCCGCAGAACATGCCGCGTCCGCGTTACCAGTCGCCGGGTGTGCCGCAGGCGCAGCAAATTGCCGAACCCACGCCGCAGTTCTCGCTGCCGGTCACGCCTTCCATTACGCCGAATGCGACGGTAGTGGAAGACATTGTGGTCCGCGTAAATGACCAGATCATTTCGCGTTCCGACGTGCAGCGCGCTGAGGAGCAGTTGCAGCAGGAGCTGGCATCCAGCCGCGGCAACGGGGGCGATCCCGTCGAACGGCAGAAGAACCTTCTTCGCGACCTCATCGATCAGCAATTGTTGCTGTCGAAGGGCAAGGAGCTCGGCCTGAATCCGGATGCCGAAGTTGTCCGTCGCATGGATGAAATCCGTAAGCAGAACAACTTCCCGTCCATGGAGGCGCTGGAAGCAGCCATCCGCCAACAGGGTCTGTCCCTGGAAGACTTTAAAGCCAATATCCGCAACAACATCGTCACCAGCGAAGTGATTCGCGACGAAGTGGGTCGCAGCCTGAGTGGCAAGATCTCGGGTCCGGCTCTTCGCGAATATTACGAGCAGCACAAAGCCGACTTTGCCCAGCCGGAGCAGGTGCGGTTGTCGGAAATTCTTGTTCCCACAGCGGCAAACGCAGACGATACACAGATTGAAGCAGCGCAGAAGTCGGCGCAGGGCATTTACGACAAACTGAAGGGCGGCGCGGATTTTGCGGCTACCGCTAAGTCTTCGTCGGGTGGTCCGACGGCTGCCCAGGGTGGCGATCTTGGCCAGTTCAAGCATGGCGCACTCGCGCAGGTGCTGGAAGACAAGACGTTTCCGCTGCCTGTCGGCGGTTTTACGGAGCCCATCCGTACCCGCCAGGGCTACGTCATTCTTAAGGTGACAGAGCATCAGCAGGCAGGCTCGCCGCCGTTGGAACAGGTTGAAGGCGATGTGCAGAACGCGATGTATCAGGAAGCGATTCAGCCTGCTCTGCGCGCGTACCTGACGAAGTTGCGTGAAGATGCTTACCTGGACGTGCGCCAGGGATTTGTGGACAGTGGCGCCAGCACGAAGCAGACGAAGCCTGTGTTCGCGGCGTATGTGCCGCCGGCACCGAAGAAGAAGCAGGTCGAAAAGCAGCGTATGGATGAGCGTAAGCGTGCGCAGGTAGTTGCTGCTGCTACGCCCGCCACGCAGGAGCTGGGCAAGAACGGCAAGCCGAAGAAAGTTAAGCGCGAAAAGATTCGCTATGGTCAGGCGCCACGTACTGCATTGCCGGAAGGTACTGCAGATGGCGATGCAGTAAACACAGCCACCAGCGCTGCTGCGCCGGGGCAAGCCATTAGCCCGCTGCAGGAATCTTCGAACACCGTTGCTGCGAACGCACCGGATGAGACAGATCCGACGGCTCCGAAGGCAGAAAAGCAGAAGAAGACCCGTTACGGTAGCCGCGAAGTGGAAGTGAAGCAGAAGAAGCAAAACGCTCAGAACGCGAAGGTAATGGAAAAGGTCAAGGCAACACCTATTGCTGCGACGTCTGGAGAAAAGCAGGACAAGACTACCCAGTCCAGTGCGCTCGGTCTTAATGGCAGCACAGCGGACAAGAAGAAAAAGCCGAAACGTCAGAAGGGTGAAGCGAAGGAACGCATGCAGCAGAAGGCGGTTGAGAAGCCGGCGCCGCTGGATGACAACGGCCTTCCTGATCGTCTGCATCAGGTCAACGGTCCGGCTAAGCCTGCGGCTGACGGCAGCACTGCGGCGGGCACTTCCACTAAGCCAACCGGAGACGCGACACAACCGGCTCCTACCGACAAACAGTAGGTACGCAGAAAAGCAAATGGGACAGACAATCGTCTGTCCCATTTGCTTTGTGCTGGAAACTGCCTTCGTTGTTACGGTTTCACTGATGCACTATCGCTTTACGAGTTGCGTCAGATACTCCAGCGCGCGGGGATCATTAGACTGGCCCAGCCAAAAGACAGCCTGTTTACGGACGGCAGCATCTTTATTGTTCTGTGCCAGTTCAATAAGGCGCGGAGTGCCTTCGTCGTTTGGCAATCTCGACAGTGCAAATACTGCGGATTTGCGAACCCCCTCGTCGGGATCGTTTTGTGCTGCATCACTCAGGCTGCCGGCCACTCGTTTGCCAACAATGTTTGCCATCCAGAACTGTGCTTGTTTCCGTACTTTTGGCGATGCATCCTGATGCGCGGTGCGGATCAGAATATCTGCGGCGGATGGTTCTCGGGTTAGCGTAAGGTCAAAGGTCAGTTTCTCGCGAAAACGATCATCCTTATCGTCGCGTAGCCAAGTATCGAGAGTCGGCATGGCTTCTTTACCGTGCTGTGTGCTGAGCCAGAAAGCTGCTTTTTCGCGCACTGCAAGATCATGGTTCGCAGAGGCAAGGGCTATGAGTACAGGTACCGTCGCTGTCGAACTGTGAATGCTGATGGCGAAGATCGAGCTATCGCGCAGCTTGTTCGATGTAGCGCTCTCTGCCAGCGATTGAAGCGTTGCGATGCTCTGAGCAGGATCAACCGTTGGCAAAAACTCTACCTTCGTCCCGCCTGCGTCCAATTGGCGTTCCGGGTCTTCCACGCGAATGGTTTGCACGGCGTGGTTGGCGATACGAAGCAGAAGCAAGGCGCGATAGGATTCGTGAGTGCTGTCGCTTTGATCGTTTCTATCGCGGTCGTGATCGCCTTCAAGATAGGCCACGCTATCGGAGTTCCAGCCGTTCTGAATTTTGCGCGAAGTTGGAATGGTATAGGCCAGCCACGAAACTGAACTGCCCGCTTTCAGTGTGTTGATTTCATTCGTCAGGTTCGACGTGGATGCGACGCTGAACTGCCCATTCTGAATCTTCGGCTGCTGTGCTGCGAGCGGAAGAGCAAGCATGGAAATCAGGATCATCTTGCGCATGGTGCCTCCTTCAAGGCGTAGAAGGTCCAGGACATGCGAGCGGCATGTCTGGAGTGTTATTCGCTGTGGGTGAATTACTTCAGAAGTTCCATCATGTAATCGGTTGCCGCCTTATCCTTCATCAGGGCAAGCTGGGCAACGATGTCATGTTTCAGACTCAGATCTTTCTCGTTGCGCGCAAGGTCGACCATCCGCGGCGCGTCGCCGGAGATGAACAGCGAGGAGATTACTGTCCGCTTGATGGAGCGGTCATTCGAAGAGCGATAGATCTCTGCAAGAGTGTCATTGGCTCGCTTGCCTTGAAAAACACCCATCATGCGGATGGCTTGTTTCTGTTCTTCCGGAGCGACCTTGCCTGTCGCTACATCCCGTACCAGCGCCTGTGCGTCGGGTGAAGAGTTTTGCGCGAGCATCGTGAGGGCCCTTTGTTTCAACTCTGGTGAGTTATTGCCGGTAAGGATATTGCGAACGAGAGGGAGCGCCTGCGCGGGATCGCGGTTCAGCAGGGAGTTCAATGCAAGGGCTTTCAGATCTGCGTCAGACCCGACGGTGCTACGCCGTGAGTCGCGGTCAGCCCTTGCTTCTGCGGTGGAAGCACCGCGTGCAACAGTAAGCGCAGCGCAGTCCTTGTTCCAGCTGCTGCTGGCAAAACTCGTTTGCAATTGTGAGCATGTGCTGCTTACCAGCTCATCGCGACCAAGTTTGTTTAATGCATATGCCTTCCAATACAGCGCGGCATCTGCCTTCTTGCCCTTGGCTTCCACCACACGATCAAAACTAGTAATGGCGTCCTGCCACCGTTGCTGATCTAGCGCTTGTGTACCGCGTGTGTAGTCGTCTTCCGCAGGTACCGCGAGAGAGACTTCAACAGCGGCTGCATGCATAAGTGGTGTCGTGCAGCACGCAATCAAAAGACATGCAGTGCGAAGGCTTAGTTTCATTGGGGTTCTCCAGTCAGATGGCTGTGGTTCTGGCGCAGTATGCGCAGGTCAAACAAAAGGCCGTCGGTATTCATCTCCACCCGCAGTTGCATTCCGCCTTCAGCCGGATTGTGGGCTGAGGTGAGCACGCGACCCAGGCGTTCCAGCGCAAATGCGTCGGGCAGATCGCCATCTCTCCGCGCCTCACGCAGATAGACCGCATTGCTGGTGAGCAATCGCTCACCTTCCGCCTGCGTTTGTTCATCCAAGGGAGCGGTTGCGTGGTTTACAACGGTGAGCCAGCGCTCGGCGCGGTCCAGATGCTCCGAGACACTTTGTGTTCCAACATTCTCCGCAGGTTGTCGAAGCTGGATTACTCCTGCTTCACTTGGTTCTGCATGTTTGCGTAGAAGGCGCGGCACAAAGAAGGCTGCGATCACCAACAGAGCAGCGATGATGCCTGCGGGAACAAGTACGAATTGTTGCCAGAAGCGCGTCTTTTGGGGGCGCTCAAGGACGGGAAGACTATTGCGCAGATGTTGCCATGCAGCCTGCGTATCGGGCGCCGGTACAGGTTCCGCGGAAAAGACGCGAAGCGTGCGCTGGATTGATTCAGAAAGCGCAGCATAGGCATCATCCGTTTGCAGGCGAGCGCGTATAGCCTTCTCGTCGCACGGCTCACCCAAGTGGTAGGCGATCAGTTCCTGCTCATCATTTTGCAGGTTGTCTTGCCAATGCTGATTGCTCATCGCGTCCCTCCTGCAAGCGAAGCTAACGATCCGCGTAATTTACTGACGGCGCGAAACACCGCCTGCTTTGCGGAGTTCGGGGGTACCCGCAAAGCTTCTGCAATCTCGGCAATGGGAAGGTCTTCCATGTGTCGCATGGTGAATGCGGTGCGCTCCATCGGTGTGAGCGCTTCCATCGCTTTCTGCCGCAACCGCGCCGACTCGGCATCCAGAAGTTGTCTCTCCGGTCCTGCGTGACTATCGGCAACCTGTAATGGAAGTGTTCCGGGTGCAGCCGGTTCATCCAGTTGCTGCGCTCCATGACTGATGTCTCGCATTCGGCGTTCCACGAGATTGAGTGCAGAATTCATCGCGATGCGGTTCACCCAGGTTGAGAAGTTGCTGTCTTGCCGAAAGCTTTCCAGCTTGCGGTAGGCGCGAAGGAATGCGTCCTGCGTGGCCTCTTCCGCATCCTCGGCGTTGCCGGTGATACGAAAAGCCATGCGATACGCGACGGGATAGTGCCGCTCCATGAGCAGGCGATAGCTGTCGCGATCACCGCGAAGCACACGCTGGATGGCTGCTGACTCGTCCCGTTCCATTCGCTCGATTAGACAATGAGTTTTGGCAATGGTTAGGAAGAATTTTCTGGCGGAAAGCGGTTAAATCACAGCGCCGTTTAGAGTAGGCACGTCAATCGCTCAGAGACGGTTCCGAAGCTGAAGGGAACGTCCTGCCGCTGGGTGAAATCGATAGATCACACGCGACCGTTTTTGAACGGCTACGCATCCCCAAGAATGCGTCATCATCATCGGTGATGGATCACAGTGAGTAGAAGCGAGGATAGACCATTCCAAAGAATCTGGACGCCGATGCAAAGCAGTATGAAAGCGACCACTCGCAAGATGCCATGCGCGGTCGACGGCGCAATCGCCTTGGTGATGATGGGCGCATTCGCATAGCAATAATAGACAGCCACGCTCAGCACAAAGATTGCAATGAAAAGCCCTAAATGTCCGAACACCACGGAACTACGGGTTCCATCGGAGAAACGTGCGCTCAAGGTCAGCAACACGACAAGTGTTCCTGGCCCCGCTGTGACAGGAAACGTGAAGGGATAAAAGGCTTTGTCTTGAAGGCTATCGAATCTTCGAAGAGAACTGAGCTGCGCCTCTTCCCGCTTGTCATTAGCGGATGCTTCGGAATCCTTAGCATTCAGAACCGACCAGCCGATGGCAGCAATGACGATGCCGCCCGCTACCTGGACAATCGGAAGAGATATCCCGAAAAAGTTGAGAATGGCTGAACCAAGCAGCTCAAAGACTGCGAGGAAACAGACTGTATTGATCGCGATCTTCCGGGCAAGCGCGCGATAGACAGACGGCGGTGCCTCTCCGACGAGTCCGAGGAACACAAGGGCTGAGCTGAGCGGATTGACGAGCGGCAACAACGCGCTGAACGCGATCAGAAACGAACTCCAAACGATCAAGAAGCCCCCTTAGAAATGTTCCGTCTTCGAATAGTACAGAAGCGCTTCGGGTTTCCGTTCGATTGCGGAGCACTGCACAACCCTCGGTCACTTCGTATTGAACAAAAATCGGTGAACCTGGGTGGATCAAACCGGCGATGCTTGCATTCTGAAGCACTGACGGCTTATAGATAATGGCCAGTCGGTTTTTGGGGCGACGCTCGTGCGCACAAAATTCTACGTTTTCCTTTTTATTCTGTTCGGTTCCCTGGCGGTTTCGTGGCTGTCTGCAGCGGCAAGGCTATTGACGCCCGGTCAGCCACTGCCGTCATTCAAGCTGACCGGGACAGACGGTGTCGTCTACACACCTGAAGATTGGAAACAGAGCAAAGTACTCGTCGTCGCCTTCCTATGCAACCACTGCACGGCTTCACAGGTGTACGAAGCGCGGCTGAATGGGATGGCGCAGCGATTTAACTCTGCGGGAGTTGCGGTCATCGCGATTCAATCCAGCAATCCAGCGGCGGTTACGGAGAGGGATCTTGCCTGGTCTGACGTGGGCGACAGTCTTGAGGATATGAAGGAGCGTGCGGAGTTTCGTAAGTTCCGCTTTCCTTATCTCTATGATGGCGATACAGGTAGCACTGCGCAGGCTTTTGGTGCGACCGTGGCTCCATACATCTTCATCTTCGACGCAGCTCGCAAACTGCGATATGAGGGTAGGATCGATAGCGATCCGTCCGATGGGCAAAGCACAGTGCACAACGCATCCGATGCGATTGAAGCATTGCTTGCGGACAAACCGGTCAAGTTGTCGACGACGACAGCGGTTGGATGCAAGTTACATCTGGGAGCGACGACGAACGCAAAGTCGATGCCGGAGTCGAGGCCAATCGACGTGACCCTTGCCAGCGCGGAGATGCTGACGGCGCTTCGCCGGAATCCCACCGGGAAGTTACTGTTGATCAACTTCTATGCCACCTGGTGTGGCCCGTGTGTCACAGAGTTTCCGGACCTTATGGCGACCAACCGGATGTATCGCGACCGGGGACTCGCGTTCACCACGGTATCTTCCAATGTCCCTGCGGAGAAGCCTGAGGTTCTTGCCTTCCTGCGTAAGATGAATGCCACGACGACGAACCTGCTCTACGGTTCCGATGATACCTATGCCATGCAGGACGCGTTTGATCCTAACGCTGGTTCCGCAGTACCCGTGACCGTGCTCCTGTCCCCGCGCGGGGATGTTCTCTTTCATGAACAAGGCGAAATTGACTTGATGGAAATTCGTCGTGCGATACTCGCTAACCTTCCTGACGATCCGGATCACGTGGGGGCGCAAGCCTACTGGGCGGCGAAATAGCCCCCTCCACGTCAACGAACTTATTGCTTTCGAGCTAACAAGGGGAGCAGATTTATGCGTCGCAATCTAATTCTTATACAGGCAGCGCTCGCCACCGCCTCGTCCCTGGCCTTTGCTCAAACTGCGCCTGCCCCTCCAGCGGCACCTGGTGCCACCAAGACCGTTCCGATGAGCGCTAACCTCGAGCATCCGCTGATGCCCATTGGGACTGACGCGCCGGATTTTGCATTGACGGGAACGGACGACAAGATTCACACACTATCGGAGTTCAGCAAAGGCAAAGTGCTCGTGGTGATGTTCGAGTCGGTTCATTGTCCAGTCTCTGAGAACTACGAAGGACGTATGCGCGCCTTGTACGACACGTATCACGGCAAAGGCGTGGAGTTTATTGCCATCAATCCGAACAATCCAAAGGCGGTGCGTTTGGATGAGCTTGGCTATACGGATCTGACGGACGCACCGGACGATATGAAGATTCGGGTGCGAGATCGCCAGATTCCCTGGCCATATGTCTCAGACGGACAAACACAAACCACAGCGCAAAAGTTCGGAGCTGTGGCGACACCTCATGTCTTCATCTTTGATCAGGATCGTAAGCTTCGCTATGAAGGCCGAATCGATGACAACCAGAACCAAAGCCTGGTGAAGGTGCACGATGCAAACGATGCTATCGAAGCCTTGCTCTCAGGGGGCACCGTCGCGGTTCCGCATAGACCTGCCTTCGGATGTTCGACCAAGTGGTTGTCAAAAACAGGCGACGTCGACCGTGAGATGGCGAAGATTCACGCGGAGCCGGTTGCGTTGACGCCGACTTCTGCCGCCGAGATGACGGCGCTTCGCGCAAACAATACCGATAAGGTCACCGTGGTGCACTTCTGGAGCACAACGGTTCCAAACGGCGAGAAGGATTTTGCAGCTCTGCAAACCACCTATCGCATGTACCGAGGACGAGCCTACGACTTCGTGACTGTGAATACCGATGGGTCGGCAAAGACGACTCAAGCAACCGACTTCCTGCATGCGCAATATGCCTCCAGCCGCAACTTGCAGTTAGCTGCCACAGACATGAAGGCGGTGAGCGATGCTTTCGGCACGACGTTGAGTGCTAACGAAGAGTTCACCGCGGTAATCGCGCCGGGTGGCAAGGTCGTTTACACACATAAAGGCCCCTTGGATGTTCTTGAGCTGCGTCATGCAGTTTTGGCGAACTTTACAGACAACCCTCACTATCCCGGCCAGGCGGAGTACTGGGCGTCGCGCACAAAGTAGAGGGGCAGCGCAACATCATCTTCCATAAGGACTCACCTCATGAAGAAGCGACAAAGCCTTCTCGGATGCCTCTTTCTACTGCTTGCTCTCACGACGCTTCTTAATGGTCAGAAGCCTTACGAAATCGTGAAGTGGAATGCGGCGGTAACAAAGTCCACCACCACTTCTGTAACGGTAGCGCTCTCGGCAACGATTCAGGATGGCTGGCATGTGTATGCCCTCTCGCAGCCAGCGGGTGGTCCCATGGCGCTGAAGATCACCATTCCTACGGGGGCGCCGTTTGCCTTGCAAGCTCCCGTACCCGAAACGAGCGTGATCCGTCACGAAGATCCCACTTTTAAAATGGAGACCGCCTACTATCTCACCGCTGTGAAGCTGGCCTTCGATGTGAAGAAGGAGGCGAAGGCCGGAACTGCTTCGATACCTCTCGATGTCCGTTTCCAGGCATGTAATGACAGGCTTTGCCTGCCACCCTACACAGCCCATCTTTTGGCTCCTCTGGAGAGCAAGTGAAGGGCTATTGCCACCGTGGGATCGGCTGATCCCTTAAGTGGTCAGTGCATGTCTTCGTTCCAAGGGTTTAAGATTACCCTCCGTGGAACGGCTGCTCAGATTTTTGATGACGAAATCCTCCGTCTGTGGGCGATGGCTAGTGGTATGCCTTCTGGTCGCCGGGCTGTCCGGCTGTAAGAGCAAATCTGAACATGCGGCTGTCGATGGCGGGGGACACCTCGATTTCAACCGGGATGTGCAACCCATCCTTGCCAGCAATTGTTTCAGCTGCCACGGGCCCGACCCTGGGAATCGCAAGGCTGGACTCCGACTTGATCTTGAGGAATCGGCGTTTCGGAAGCGGCCGGGACATCCGGATGCGATCGTCCCCCATCATCCGGAACTGAGTGAACTCGTCAAGCGGATCGAATCCAAGAATCCGCACTACCTGATGCCTCAGTCCGCGCAAGGCGACGCCAAGCCCATGAAGCCGGAAGAGATTGCTGTGCTGAAGGAGTGGGTGAAAGAAGGGGCGATCTACCGTCCGCATTGGGCTTTTGAGGCTCCAGTCAAAGCGCAACTGCCGCAAGTAAACAATGCGGCATGGGCCAAGAATCCCATCGACCACTTCGTCCTTGCGAGTCTCCAGAAGCAGGGGCTGACACCATCTCCCGAGGCGGACAAACGCTCTCTCATCCGTCGTGTCACGCTCGACCTGACCGGCCTGCTGCCCGACCCGAAAGAGGTCGAGGCGTTTGTGAAGGATACGTCGCCTGACGCGTATGAGCATTTGGTGGACAGCCTACTGGCGCGACCGGCCTACGGCGAGGCGCGCACGCGGTACTGGCTGGACTACACGCGCTATGCGGACACCTACGGGATTCACTTCGATAACAATCGCTATATCTCGCCGTATCGTGATTACCTGATCCGTTCCTTTAACTTGAACAAGCCCTATGACCAGTTTGCGATGGAGCAGATTGCCGGGGACATGATGTCGGCAAAGACGCTGGACGCGGTCATCGCCAGCGCCTATGTGCGCTCGGGTATCAGCAGTAATGAGGGGGGCGCGATTCCTGAAGAGTTGCGCGTGAACATTGCCCGCGAACGGACAGAAGCTTATGGTGCCGCGTTCCTTGGGCTCACCGTTGGCTGCGCCGTATGTCACGACCATAAGTACGACCCCACCACGCAGAAAGACTTCTATGCGTTGAGCGCTTTCTTCAACAATATGGAAGAGCTGCCTTTCAACGGCGACGCTCCGAATTGGGCTCCTGTGGTACGGATGCCGAAGCCGCAGAATGAAGCAGCATATGACCGCGTGTGGGCTCGGCGAACGGAGCTGCAGAGCAGCATGAATCAAGCTCGCGCAGATGAACGCAGCATGGTCACCGCGTGGCTTGCATCGCAGAAGGATCTGCCGACTCCTGTGTCGACGGATGACATGCAACTTCGCCTGCGCTTGGATGAGGGAGGTGGCAAGGTGCTTAAGAACTCGGCGCCTCATGCGAGCCCCGCAGAATTTTCCATTGGTAAAAACAAGCCGCAGTGGAGAGAGAACACATTCCTATGGCCTGACTTCCGCCTGGACACGACCACTCGCATAGGCCTCGGTCAGACCGGTGACATCGAGTGGAACCAGCCGCTCTCCGCAGGCGGTTGGATCATGCTTCGCGCCGCACCCAGTTTCAGGAACGCAGGCGGGACGTTGATTTCCAAGGTGGATAGCAATAACCATATGCGCGGATGGGATCTCTTCGTGAATCGCGGCGTGCTCAACCTGCAACTGGCAGACGAAGGGCCGACTGGCCTTGTGGTGAAGGATCCCGCGCCGGTGAAGGCAGCACAGCAGGCCTTTCACTATGACGACCCTCATCCTCGTCCCAAGCCAGCTCCCAAGAAGCCTGATCCAAAGAAGGCTGATCCCAAAAAGATGGCAGCGGCGCCACCTCCTGAGGAGAAGAAACCGGGGCGTGCGATTCGTGTCGCCGCAGTAGTACCCATTCCTTCTGATGGTTCCTGGAAACACATCCTCTTTACCTACGATGGTTCGGGTAAGGCTGCGGGCATCAAACTTTACGTCGATGGCAAGTCGATAGCGACAACAGTCGTCGTGGACAATCTTCGCCCGAACGACAAGGCGCAGCCACCTACTATTCGGACGCAAGCGCCGATGATGATTGGCTGGCGTTATCCCGAGGGCAACCCCGCGCATGACACGCGATATCAGGATCTTCGACTGTACAAGCGCGCTCTGACGCCGGACGAGATGGCTCTGCTGCCTTATGAAGACTATGCCGCAGAGCTGGTGGCCAAGCAGACCACGCACTGGAACGCAGACCAATGGCACGCAATGGGCGAGTTCTATCTGAACCACGTCAACGCGGATACGATGGCAAAGCAGGCTGAGATCGCAAAGCTCGACGGCGAACTTGCCAAGCTATCGGAGGGCGGAGAACTCTCCATGGTCTCCTCTGAAAAGCCTTCGATCCCATATGCCGATGTTCTGACACGAGGTGTCTACACCGCACGTGCTGAGCGTGTCGCTGCCAACACGCCGCACTACCTCCCGGCATTGCCTGCGAACATGCTGCATAATCGCCTCGCACTGGCGAAGTGGACAGTCAGTCCTCAGAATCCGCTGACCGCTCGAGTTACTGTCAATCGCATGTGGTACGAAGTCTTCGGCACGGGTCTTGTGGAGACCACAGAAGACTTCGGCATCATGGGCGGTCGTCCTTCGCATCCCGAATTGCTTGACTGGCTTGCCGTCGAGTTTCGTGAGAGCGGATGGGACATGAAACACATGTACAAGTTGATGGTGATGTCGGAGGCGTATCGCCAAAGCGCGGTGACTCGGCCCGATCAACTAAAGAGAGATCCTCGAAATCTACTGCTGGCGCATGGTCCGCGATTCCGCATGGATGCAGAGATGCTGCGTGATGTCGCGCTTCAGAGCAGCGGCTTGCTTGTGAACAAGATCGGTGGCCCGAGTGTGAAGCCGTATCAACCTGCGAACGTTTGGGAGCAGGTGAGCCACCCCCGGGCCGATACGGCAAAGTATGAGCAGGACCATGGTGACGCACTCTATCGCCGCAGCATGTACACCTACTGGAAGCGCATGGCTGTCGCGCCAGATATGGATGCGTTCGATGCACCGATGCGTGACGGGGCATGCACACGCAGACAGCGCACGGACACGCCTCTGCAGGCGCTGGTCACCATGGACGATGTGCAGTGGGTGGAGGCATCGCGAGCGCTTGCGCAGCGCGTGATCAAACAGGGGGGACGGCAACCAGAGCAGCGAATTCGCTTTTTGAGCAATATTCTCCTTGCCCGTGATCCATCGCCAAAAACAACGGCAGTATTAATGGCTTCGCTCGACAAGATGCAGAAGCATTATGCGACCGACGCGAAGGCTGCAACCCAGCTTGTCTCAGTCGGCGAAATGAAGCGTGATACGTCCATCTCCGCATCGGAGCTCGCGGCATGGACTATGGTTGCCAGCGAAATGTTGAACCTGGACGAGACGTTGACGAAGTAATGAGGGACAGGACATGAAACAGCATCCTCTCTGCACGGATAACGAACACGAACTGGACGTCTCGCGCCTTGCGCTTCCTGCAGAGGTTCGGCGAGAGTGGGCATCGCTACAGACACGCCGTCACTTCCTGGGCCGTGCCGGCAAGGTGATGGGATGGGCCGCCATGGCAAGCCTCGTTGGCGAACGTGCCTTACAAACACATGCGTCCAGCCCAAAGACACCCGCAGGCGCACCCGGCCCCGATGAACTGAAACTGCCGCATTTTGCACCCAAGGCCAAGCGCGCCATCTATCTGTTCATGTCCGGCGGCCCGCCACAGCTCGATATGTGGGATTACAAGCCGAATCTTGCTGCGCAGTATGACAAGGACATCCCCGATTCTGTTCGAGGAGCGCAGCAGGTGACCGGAATGACCGCAGGCCAGGCCCGTTTCCCCGTTGCACCTTCTCATTGGGATTTCAAGCGCTATGGTCAAACGGGAACCTATGTCAGCGATCTGTTGCCATACACCAGCAAGCTGGTGGACGACCTCACGATCATCAAGTCGACCAACACCGACGCCATCAATCATGAACCCGCAATCATGCTGATGAACACAGGCAACATGAATGCGGGCAAGCCGTGTCTGGGTTCATGGCTCTCCTATGGGCTTGGCAGCATGAACGATAATCTGCCGACCTTCCTTGTGCTCCAGACCAAGCTGAATCCCAAACAGGACAATCAGCCGGTATCGTCTCGCTTGTGGGGCAGTGGCTTTCTTTCGTCGGAGTACGCAGGCGTAAGTCTGCGCTCGGGGGGTGAGCCGGTTTTGTACATCGACAATCCCGATGGTGTTGATAGCACGACGCGCCGCCAAATGCTCGATGCTGTGAATCAGATTAATCGTGAGACATACGAAGAGGTCGGGGATCCGGAGACCAACTCGCGCATTGCTCAGTATGAGATGGCGTATCGCATGCAGACATCCGTGCCGGAATTGGCCGACCTGAGCAAGGAACCACAGACGACGTGGGACTTGTATGGCGAAGAGGCAAAGGAACCCGGTACGTTCGCATACAACTGCCTTATGGCGCGGCGCATGGCGGAGCGTGGTGTGCGCTTTACGCAGGTTTACAAGCGTGGCTGGGATGTACACGGCAACGTAGTGGGAACACTGCCGACGCTATGCGAAGAAGTGGATCGTGGCTGCTATGCGTTGGTGACCGACCTGAAGCAGCGTGGGCTCTTGGACGACACGCTGGTGATCTGGGGCGGCGAGTTTGGCCGCACGGTGTATAGCCAGGGTGGCTTGTCGCGCGAGAACTATGGTCGAGATCATCATCCGCGCTGTTTCACTACGTGGATGACTGGTGGCGGTGTGCGTCCCGGTATCTCCTACGGCGAGACAGACGATTACAGCTACAACGTTGTGAAAGACCCGGTGCCGGTGCGCGATTTCAATGCCACCATCCTTCATTGCCTTGGCATTGATCACAACAAGTTGACGTACAAGTTCCAGGGGCTCGATCAGAAGCTGACGGGAACCACACCCGCAAACGTGGTGCAGGGGCTTCTGGCATGAGGGTGTGTGTTCGCTAACAAAATTCTTTGGAAGGACGACACCTCACGCAGACGATGGACAGCCGCAATCGTGCTGTCGCTGTTGCTGCTCAGTCTGCCATGGATCGTTCGACTGAACGGCCAGCCCCATGCGGACTGGCAGCAGTTCCTGGGACGCTTTCATCCGCTTGCGGTACATCTGCCGGTCACGCTCATACTGCTGGTGCCGTTGCTTGAACTTGGTGGCAGACGGAAGCCCGCGCTGCGCGAGGCTGCAGGCTTTGTACTCGGCCTGGCGTTCGTGGGTTGCATCGCATCGGTAATTCTGGGTTATCTGCTTGCCTTTGGAAGTGGTGCGGCTGGTCCAGGAGTCACCCGCCATATGTGGGGCGGCATCCTGCTCACCGTATGCACCATGCTGTGTTTGCTGACGCGTCCTTTATGGTCAGCGTTTCCGACCGAGAAGGTCTATCCGGCATTGCTGGCGATCACACTGATGGTGATGATGTGGGCAGCGCACCAGGGCGGCTCCCTAACGCATGGCAGCAATTACCTCACCGTGTATGCGCCACGTCCGATTAAAACGATCGTCTCCTTGGGCAGTTCGAAGGCAAAGAGCGACTCGTTTTACGTACAGCACATCGACCCCATCTGGGATAAGAAGTGCATGTCCTGTCATGGCGACGGCCAGGTCAAAGGAAAACTACGCATGGACACCTTCGAGGCACTCATGCTGGGCGGTAAAGACGGCCCCGTAATCGTGCCCAACAAGCCGGACGATAGTCTGCTGCTCAAGCGGGTCACGCTTCCGGAAGGTCACAAGCAGTTCATGCCAGCGGAGGGAAAACCACCACTCAGCCAGGAAGAGATTGCATGGATCAGGGCATGGATTCAGCAGGGTGCGTCGCCCACAGCTACACATCTTGCAGGCATCTCGATTCGAGAGCCGAGTAACGTTCCTCTTGAGCCGGTGGGAGACTACAGCGCGTTACAGCCTGCGATTGACCGCATGAAGAGTGTGCCCGGAGCAAAGCTACTGACCGTTTCCGCAAAGCCGTCTGACGGCTTGATACTCAACACACTCGACGTTGCAAGCAGCTTTGGCGATACGCAACTCGCGCAGTTCGAGAAATACGCTCCGTACATCGTCGAGGTCGATCTCGCTAGAACTGCAGTCACCGACGCTAGTTTTACAACGCTCGCCAAATTCACACATCTGCGCGCGATTCATCTGGACAACACAAGTGTTGCCGGGAACGGGATCGAGAAGCTTGCAGGGTTGAAGCAACTGACTTATCTCAACCTGAGCGGGACGAAGATTACGAGCGAAAGCGCCGCGCGGTTGAAATCGCTGCCCAGCCTGCAGCATATATACCTTTTCAACACACCTGCACAGCCTTTGACGCAAGCAGCAGAGGTGAGGAAGACATCATGAGCGGTGCATTCACTTGGACACGTCGCAGCTTCCTAGCCAGTTCGGCTGCGGTAGCAGTTGTAAGCAGTTTGAATCAGGCAACGACGGCACATGCACAGGCGGCTTCGCCGATGACCTCAATTACCGGCAATGGTGAATGGACTTACCGCACTGTGAGCAACTGGGGCGCGCTGCCCGCTGGAACCATCTACGGTGGTACACACGGCGCGATTTCTACCGACGTCGCAGGCAACATCTACGTCGCCACGCAAAGCAGTACCGGCGTCCTCGTGTACTCACACGATGGCACGCTGCTACGCAGCATCCTTAAGGACTACCCAGAAGTACACTCCATGGTGCATCAACAGGACTCCGACGGAGAGCGCTTCCATGTGACAGTGCAGAAAGGGACGCCAGAAGCGAACTGGCTCTACCTGACCGTCAAACCAGACGGCACGATATTGAGAAAGATCACAGCGCCGCGTGACGCGGGCTTTGCAACACCGAATGCATGGCGTCTGACTGCAGCAGTGTCCGCGCCCGATGGAGACCTCTGGATCGCAAACGGATACGGCGACTCGCGTCTGTTTCGTTTCGACAAGAATGGCAACTACAAAGCGGCGTATGCGGGCAAGGGAATTACAGACGGGATGTTCCAGTGCAGTCATGGACTCGCCGTAGACACACGGTATGACCAGCCGCTGCTGCTGGTCTGCGATCGCGAAAACCGCAGGCTCGTACACATGGACTTCGATGGAAAGTTCGTTCGCAACATTGCCACGCACATGCGTCGCCCGTGTCAGGTCAGCTTTTACGGCGAGCACGCAGTCGTCTCCGAACTCGAAGGCCGTGTCACGATCCTCGATAAAGACAACGCTATCGTGGCATTTCTCGGTGATAATCCGGATCGCACGATGTGGGCGAAATACGATCTAAATCCTGCAACGGTTGCGCCCGCACTCTTCAGCGCCGCGCACGGCTGTCTCGTAGACTCACGGGGTCGCATCTACATCTCCGATTGGAATAAGACCGGCCGCGTTTCCAAGTTCGAACGTATCACTGCATGAGTAACAACGAGCGCATAAGGAACTGACTTTCGACCTGGTCAGTCTTGATCCAGCGTTGCATTCTAAGAAGTAGCTACAACCAGCCGCGCGTGCGGGCGATGCGCGCTGCGTCTGTGCGGTTGGCGGCGCCCAGTTTGGCGATAGCTTCCGACAGGTAGTTGCGCACAGTGCCTTCTGAAAGATGCAGCTCTGCTGCGATATCGGCGGAACTACGGCCATCGCCTGCTCGTTGCAGTATCTGGCGTTCGCGATCGGAGAGCGGGTCTGCATCTGCGGACCATGCTTCGGCGGCAAGCGCGGGATCAACCGCACGCAGACCAGATTGGACGCGGCGGATGGCTTCAGCGAGTTCCGACGCGGGACGGTCTTTGAGCAGGTAGCCTCGCGCACCGGCGTCGAGCGCGCGGCGAAGATAACCGGGGCGCGCGAAGGTGGTGAGGATGATGACGCGGGATTGCGAACCAGTGTCTTTCAGGTGTGCCGCAAGTTCAAGGCCCGTCATCTGTGGCATCTCAATGTCGGTGACGACGATGTCGGGATGGTGCTCGCGTTCGAGGCGTTGCGCTTCGCGACCATCGGCTGCTTGCGCGACGACGTGAATGTCGCCTTCCAGTTCGAGCAGAGCCGCAAGCGCTCCGCGGAGCATCGTTTGATCTTCGGCGAGCAGGACGCGGATGGTATTTTGAGTCTTCATTTGGGGAGTTGTAGTTCCAGTCGGGTGCCTGTGTCGCGGGTGAGGAGCAGGTGTCCACCGAGTGACTCAACGCGTTCGCGCATGCCACGTAAGCCGTTGCCTTCACGGACTTCGGTGTGTTGCCCGTCGTCTTCAATGATGAAGCGGCGTTGGCCATTTGCTGTTACGAAACGAAGCTTACACGTGTTCGCGTGGGCGTGGCGCACGATATTGGTCACGGCTTCACGCAGAGCCAATGCAAGCACACTTTCTTCCGTCGCTGTGAGTTTGCCTTCGGCGGAGTCTGCAGCTTCTACATGCAGCGTTACACCGGCGGTGTTGAGTGTTTTGCGTGCTGCTTCAATTTCTGCCGCGAGGCCGCGGGCGCGATAGCCTCCGATAGCTTCGCGTACTTCTGCAAGTGCGGTACGGGCGGTGCGTTCAACTTCGGCGATCTCTTCAGTGGCGCGCTGCGGGTTGCTCGCGACGAGGCGTCCGGCGAGTTCACTCTTCAACACAATGAGTGAGAGCGTGTGGCCAAGGACATCGTGCAGATCGCGCGCAATGCGTTCGCGTTCTGCGACGGCGGCGAGTGCCTCGATCTCTTCCTGGGCCATGCGGAGCTTCGCATTGGATTTGCCCTGCTTGGCGAAGAAGAAGTTGCTGCCGCCAACGATGAGCGTGAGGAATGAGCCCATCCAGCCGCTAATGGGAGATACATGCCAGCCTCGGTTGTGCAGGATGTAAGTCTCAGCAAGCATCGTGGCGGATTCGAGAGCGATGAAGCCGATGATGAGATAGGCGTCGTCGCGGATGAACGGCAGGAAGCTGGCCGCGTAGATGAAGAAGGTGATGCCACCGGAGTTCCACGGCAACGTGATGGCGCCGAGGAGGAAAGTGATAGCCACCATCCAGTAGCGGAGCTTCCTGTCGCAGGAGATAGCGTAGAGGTAGTAGACGACGAGGAAGACTGCGAAGACAGCGAGTGTTCCCAGCCAGAGACGCATACTCGGGTTGAAGACCGGGTCGATGAAGAGGAAGGCTGTGTACGCGAGCCAGATGAGGGTGGCCCCTTTGTTGTCCATCTTCCGTCTCGCGTTTTTCAGGTCTTCAATTGGGAGCGACATGGCTTTTCCGGTTATGCGTTTTCTGAACGGCTCTGGTAGGCGAGCCAGGTGATGCCAAGCATGATGAACGTGAAGCCGACGAGCCCGAAGAGGTGGCTTGTGAGCGTGCCTTCAGATGGTGCGCCGAGGGTCGAGTACATCATCTGAGCAAGATGATACGTGGGGAAGACGGGTGCGATCACCTGGAGGGCGTGTGGCAGGAATTTGAGCGGCACCCACAGACCGGAGAGAAAGCTCATGGGCAGGTAGATAAGGTTGGCAATGCCGCCTGCGGCCGTAGGAGGCACGAGGAATGCCATGGCGAGGCCGAGGCAGGAGAACGGGATTGCCGCGAGCGCGGCGATGCCGAAGATATGCAGGTACTCCAACAGCGTAATGTGAACGTGGCCGAAGGCGATGCCGAGCACGGTGAGGATGGACACAATGATGAGCGAGAAGACAACGGCCATGCAGGCCTTGGAAAGCACGTAGGCGAGCGGCGGCATGGGGCTTGCCTGCTTCAATTCCATCCATCCAGCCGAGCGATCGAGAGCGACGCCAACACCGATGCCGAAGATGGCCGCGCCGAGTGATCCGAAGATGGCGTAGCCGCCGAGGAGGTACTTGGTGACGTCGACTGCGCCGATGGTCTGGTTGCGATTCATCATGAGGCCGAAGAGGCAATAGAACATGACGGGGAAGCCGATGGCTGAAAGAGAGAATGCACGCGTACGGAGCGCACGGATGACTTCGTAGCGCATCTCCGTGAGGAAGATACGGAAGGCACTGGGCGCGGCTGCGGAGACGATGGGCAGGGTAGCGGTGGTAGACATGGTTGGCTCCGTTAGTTCTGCGAGGTGAGGGCGAGGAAAGCGTCTTCCAGTGCGGGACTTTCCACTTCAAGCGCGCCGAGTGACTGGTCGAGTGCGAGCATTTCGCGCAGGGTAGATTCGGGCTGCTCACTAGTGATTTCAATGAGTGCACCGACGCTGACTACGGCGACTACGCTAGGCATCGCCTGCAGATGATCGGCGGTGAGGGTGGTGGCGCAGCGGATGATCTTGATGCTCTTTGCTGTAGCGGAGCGGTTGCCGCTGCCCATCGACTTTACTTCTGCCGGTGTGCCTTCACAAATGACCTTGCCCTTGTTGATGACGATGATGCGATGCGCAAGGGCATCTGCCTCTTCCAGGTAATGCGTGGTGAGTAGTACGGTTTTGCCGCGTGCAGCAAGGGCGCGAATCTCGGCCCACATGGTACGGCGTGATTCGATGTCAAGGCCGACGGTAGGTTCGTCGAGGAATACCAGGTCTGGGTCACCCGCGAGCGCAATCGCGAAGAGGACGCGCTGCTTCTGTCCGCCGGAGAGTTGGCCGAAGAAACGGTCTTCGATGCCTTCGAGTCCGGCTGCCTTCACCAGGTCGGCGTAAGGCACGGGGTGGGGGTAGTACCCGCGAAAGATGTTGACATGCTCGCGAACGCGCAGCATCTCTGGCGCACGACCTACTTGCAGCATGACGCCGGTGCGGAGGCGTGTGTGTGGATCGCGCGGGTCTGCACCGAAGATGCCTACGGTGCCGGAGGTGGGCGCGATCAGGCCCATCATGAGTTTGACTGCGGTGGACTTGCCCGCGCCATTGGGGCCGAGCAGGGCGATGATCTCTCCTCTGTGAAGATCGAGCGAGAGGCCATCGAGCGCCGTGACGCCGTTCTTGTAGCGCTTGGTGATATTGGTTAGGGATGCGACGGTTTCCACTGCGACGGGCATCGGGGACTCCTCAGAAACGTCCTGACTACGAGACTGAGTATGGAAGCCTTGCGGCGGTGATTTGAGTGCAGTGTGTCAGGAATCGGCTATGACGTTTGTCATGCGGTGAAAGTTCAGATCATGAGATGACTGAACCGGTACTGAATACTCTCGATGCCCCGGCTCGCGGCTTCCTACGAGACGGCAGTAGGCTACGACATGATCAGCGACACAAAAGTTTACTTCTGATCCAGCAACTGTTCACCCGTAGACGGATTGATTGTTGCGAACGTTGTCGCATTCATTTCATCTCCTCGCTGGTCGATTCACGCTATCGATAGGTGTAGGTCGTCGACCTTGCTCAACGGGATCAGTGGGTGTGCCGTTTTCATGGCTTTGCACCGTTAGCTGCAGCCATAATCACCTCAGCAACCTTCTGGGGCTGCTGCAGCATAGCCACATGGCACGCAGGGATCTTGAAGGCTTTACCACCTGCCTTGATGGCTTGTGTCTCTTCCATGGTGGGAAACAACATGAGATCCTCTGTGGCAATAACATGCCACGATGGTTTTGACTTCCACGCGGCCCGGGTGATCTTCTCGTCAAACATCGGACCGTAAGTTTGTCCCTGTACCGCGAGCACTGTGCGGCGCTCAGTCATCGGGAGTCCCTGTGCGAAATACTTGATCGCGCCTTCTGAAGAGACCCGTGCATAGTGCTTGTCATCTAACTGGATACTCTTCTGTCCAGGTGTTGGCCCGTACGGACCACTCGTGTCATTGGCTGACTTGCCTTGATCCGGCATATAGGCGGCGACATAGACAAGCCCCTTCACCTTAGGATCGTTACCGGCTTGGGTAATGACCACCCCACCCCATGAATGCCCTACGAGAATTGTCGGCCCGTCCTGAAGCGCTATGATCCGTAGCGCTGCGTTCACATCATCTGTCAACGATGTCAGCGGGTTCTGCACAACTGTGACGTGATAGCCCTTTGACTCCAGAATCGGAATAACCTTTGCCCAGCTTGAGCCATCTGCGAAAGCTCCGTGTACTAGGACGATGTTCTTTATTCGGGGCTTTGATTGCGCAAACGAGCTCATGCTCGCGGCTAACAAAAGCGAGAGCGAAACAACAACACCAGACCATCTAAAAAATCTCATCGCATTCCTCCTTGTTGACATAGCGTTCCAACAATACGTCGCTCAGAATTAATCGACGTCGAATACTACGACTGCGCGTCCCACAATCTCTCGAGCCCGTAAGTGCATTCTGGCGGCAAGCATCTTCATGCACTTACTTCTTATTGGGGGATTCGTTGTGCGCTGTTGCTACTGACTGCTTCGCGGTCCCGGAATCTCTGACACTCAAAAGTGTGAAAGCAACGAAGAGACATCCAACAAAGAACAAGTCGATGACTCCCATCGCTTACCTCCCTACGGCTTTCATCCAGACTGTTAGTAGGTTGAACATACTCTTGACTTGAAAGGGACGGAGACGTAGTTCGTCAGGACGGTTACTCCTTTGCGTCGAACCGTGCAGCCTATCGCAGAAGAGTTAGCTCGAAAGCCTGACTGACATGAGCACCAGCTCCGCCAACGACGTTGCATGCATCTTGCGCATCACGCGCCCGCGGTGTACCTGGACGGTATTTTCAGTAATCTTGAGCTCTGCTGCAGTCTGCTTATTCAGGAATCCTCTGACCGCATAGTGCATAATCTCGGCTTCTCTGGTTGTGAGCGATGCCCAACGGCTTCTCAACTCCGCGGTCTCCTGCAGTTCTGCGCGCAACCTTCGGTCCGCGTCAAATGCAGACTCTATGGCCTGAAAGAGACGAGGCGCCATCAGCGGCACAGTGAGGTAGTCATGTGCTCCTTTCCTGAGAGCGCGAACACAGGATGGGACATCGCCATTCACCGAGATGATGATGATCGGTGGTGAGTTTCTCTCGCGCAAATAGGGAAGAGAACCGCAGTCCATGCCTGCCAATCCTTCACTGAGTAGAAGACACGACGCTACGTGACGATTTTCATGACTCAGGCACTCGCTGGAGGAGTGTAACGAGATAACAGCGACACCGTTCGCCGCCAACGCCGTATGCAGAGTGTGACTCAATCTCAGGTCTTCAACAACGGTATAGACGATCTTCATCGGTGACGGCGCTTCCTTGTGAGCAGCCGGCCTGCAGCTTATATGCAGGTTTGTGAGGCCGTGGCTTTGTACTGTGCTATCCATGCCGAGCCACCGTCAGAATCAGCGTCTCTAAACGGAATTCTAGGACCTACGCGCAAGAAGCCGAAGTGGGAGTTCACTATCCCTGGCCAACGTCCGTTCGGGATGGCTGCGGTCTGGAAGCTCTGGAAGAATCCAACGACCGAACATTGGGAGAAGACCTTCGCGGTACTCACTGGTGAGCCGAACGAACTCATGGCGCCGATACATGATCGAATGACAACTTTTCTGGAGCCCAAGGACTACGAAGAATACCTCAGTCCATCAGAACGAGCTCCGGTTCATTTGCTTCGTATCCTTTCGGCGGACAGGATGAAAGCTGAACTCGTGGATGCATCTCCTATTAGCAATGCGCAGGTCAGTCTCTTCGAGAGCCAATGATGGAGTATCCTGCCCCGCATTTCCGGCTGATGAAACTAAGATGGTCAGTCAGTTTGTGGAAGTGACGTCCGCTTTCTAATCATTCCCAAAATCGAAGCCTGTCATGGACCGTCGAGAACGCGGCGGCTCTGAGTTCTGTAATTCACTAGCCGGATTTGTGGCTCTATTTGATATGCTTGGGTTCCCCAAAAGTAACTAATGCTCCTCTGAGCCTCGGAGATGAACGCATGCCAGCACCACCGACTCAAGCCGTCGCGTCTAAAATTTCAGTCTCGCCGCGGCGAAATTGGAAGAAGCGCTTTTACCTTTCGGCAAGCATTCTGCTGGTATTAGCCTCTACTCCCTTCGCTGTTATGCAAGTGTTGGGTTTTCGATCATTTATGGGTTTTGGTTCCCGCGTCGACCACCCACATCTGTTTCTGTCGACGATTAACCTTCCAAGATACGAGATTTATTCGGATGTAAATACTGAGGCTACGATGCTTCCATTCATCGATGAAAATATTCGGGCCGTAGCCGTCGCAGATGACGCAATTTGGATCGGTGGGGACGCTGGTCTTCTCGCTCGACAACGCGAGACGGAACCTATCTCGCAGTGGGATTGTTTTTCCTTGTCGCAGGAAGTCTGGAGGCAGAGGTCCTGCGACATTGTCTCGTCGCGAGCCGCTCCGGCAGTGCTTGCTATCGAATGGTTCTCTCAAAAGGAGGCCGTATTGGTCGCGAGCAACTCCGCGATTTATCACACAATTGATGGGGGCGTGTCATGGCCAAGAGAACTAAACTTGGCGAAATTCTTTTCGTGGCTGCGAAGTGAGCAGCAAGGATCGGCTCCAACAATTGCATCTGTTCCCCTTGAAGAAGCCAGTGCTGGAGAACTCTCATTCACTCCGCCTGTTGCGATCACCGATTGTTTTCAGCTTCCTCAACAAAATAAGCATCAGCCCTCTCCTTTCTGTTCCAGAGATAGGCATGAAGGCCGTTCGCCATACTTTTTCTTGAAACCGAGTGATCGACACTCCCTCTGGGTCATGGGAACAGACTCCGATCCGATACGAATCACAGCTCCATCACGTCCACTCGTTCCCTTCATCCGCCTTCCCGCGCCGTGGTATCTCATTGTTCTTTTAGTGGCTGGCGATCTCCTCTATCGAGCTTCAAAGGCGAAGGCACAGTCCGCACTCATGGACGATACCATCGCGAACCTCGGCGTCTCGGACCGGCCCCTCAATTGGGGAGACGACGACGCAATGGGTTTTCATGCCATGGCGCGTGGCATTTCGCTCTTTCTCCGTAACGCCAACACAGGCTTGCCGCTTGTCCTGGCGATCAACGGTGCGTGGGGAAGCGGTAAGAGTTCACTAATGAATTTGATCTGCGCGAACATGGAAACTTCTACCAGCATGGTCTGGTTTAATGCCTGGCACCATCAGTCGGAGGAGCAAATGCTCGCAGCACTCTTGCAGGCGGTGCGCGTGCAGTCGCTCGAAGCTCTCTGGTCGCGTCGCGGTATCACTCGTCGATTCCAGTTACTCCTTGCGCAACTCGGCAAGAACTGGCCTATCACTACGTTGCTTAGCTTTGTCGGCATCGTCCTACTGATGCTCATCTTCCACATTGTTGACAAACTGATTTCAGATACTAGAGACGCAGCTCATCTCACCACTCAGATCAAACTCTGGGCTGCTCTAATCTCAAGCTGTGTCGCTTTCGTGGGAACCCTCAAGAAGCTGAAAACAAGTGTGGGCTCGCTGATTGCAAACCCTGCTTCTTTGCTCGCATCGTACTCGGGCTCGGTGACGATGGAAGATCTGAGCGCCCAAACAACCTTCCGTCAACGTTTCAGCAATGATTTCAAAAAACTGATCAACGTCCTTGGAGATCGCCGACTTGTCATTGTGGTTGATGATCTGGATAGGTGCAGGCCTGAGAAAATCCGCGAAATATTGGAGGCCGTTAACTTCCTCGTCACCTCTGGAGAATGCGCCATCATTCTTGGTCTGGCTCGCCCTTACGTCGAACATTTCCTCGGTGTCGCCTTCAAAGACTTTGTCGAAGGCATACCCCCCGAGCTTCTTGGCCTCGACCGCGAGTCCGATTGGACGGCTGCCCAGCTTGATCGATCCTACGCTGGTCTGTATCTCGAGAAGCTCATTCAAATTGACATCACCATTCCCAAACCCACAGATGTGCAAGCCGGAGATATCATCGTTCCCCGGTCACAGATTGCCATGCCGACTCTTGAGGATTGGATCCGGACCCGGATCCTCGAGCGCAAAGCCAGAGAAGTATCCCTTCGTTCTTTCTTCCGAATCTTGGAAAAGTGGATGGGCCCTATACTCGGCACTGTTTTTCTCGTGAGCATCTTTTCATACACGATTGCGATATGGAGATCTCCCATCTATGAGCGTATCGATCGAGCATTTTCTACTCCGGAAATCAAAGCGGATACTTCACGAGTTTCTACTACCCTCGGCGGTATCAAGGTGCAACTTGCACCCAAGAGCCTTGTCTTGTCGGACAGCCAGAACGAACAAGAACACTTGCCGAGCTCTGCGGAGACGACGACTCCATTGACCAATAGCAATCGATTTAAGGTTTTTTCATCTAGTCGTGATGTCTCCGAGAAGGCGGACGTACCGACACCGATGCGGCTCGTCGTCACACCCGCTACTCTTTCCACCCCGTCTGACAGGTACGTGATGCTTCCGAGTCCTGGTTCCACCGGGCTCATCGTTGCAGGCATTGCAGCGCTTCTATTGAGCGTTCTGCCGCTCCTCTTACGCATTTTGCTGACTATGGATGAGTCGCTCACAGTAAGTGATTCGGCCGCGTTTCAGGAGGCGCTCATCAGCTGGATTCCGCTCATTCACGGCATCTTTCACAGTCCGCGATCATTGAAGCGATATATGAATAAGGTTCGGTTTCTCGCGATGCGACAACGGGGGCTCACGGAAATGGATCCTATGCCCGCTCTCGATCGCTTAGCGAGCAGAATAGCGCGGCTTCTTTATCCGAGGTTGAAGGGGGAGCCAGACATCGATGCTGTCGGAACTTTGGTCGCAAGTGACGTCATCCCGGATGACATTCTCATCGTCCTAGTTGCCATACAAGGCGACGAAACTTTGTGGGAGATGCTCAAGACCGAGAATCGTCTGCGCGAGGAGGAACTTTCGAGAAGCTCTGCGCTGACACACTTACGGTCCGGTGCTCGCACTATGATCATTTCCTTGAGGGAGGTTTGGCCACAGCTGCGAGAACATCTTCCGAAATATGTTGAACTCGCTGGAGGAGTCGTTGCGAATTGAGCTACATTTCGCTGTCAATGCTGTTTTGACATTCGATCTGAATTTCTCTTGGTTTCCCCATTTCCATCTGTGACGAGGTGCGTATGTTCGAATCCGAGGCGACTCGCAACATTTCGGGCGCTGTAGAGCCTGAGCCAGTGAAACAGGCAGAGTTGCACATGTCTTCTGAAGATGTTCAAGCTGAACAGGGTAAATGGACGGACTCTGAGAAGTTCTGGGCGGAGACTTGGAGAACTTTGACTTTGGGTCTATTGGGAGCCGTCGCAACTGCATTCATCTTGGGTCAGATGACCGACAAGCTAAAGCTTCAACGTGAGCAAAAGTCGCAAGCACTAGCAATGTTCTTAGAAAAATCGCACGCTTACACTGCACAAGTTTCAGACTTCTGCAAACACAATGATCGGGTAAACGAAGACGTGTTTAAGTCGAAGACGATTGACGACTATCGACTGTCTATGGACCTAGTGGAGCTGTACTTCTTGCGCTCGCCGGTCCAACCCCTCCTTTCTGCTGCGCGAAGTGATACCAACCTCCTATTCGGAATGTGCAATAAGTGGAAAGAGCTACCAGATGGCACGGGACACTGGGAGTCTTCGGACCCAGAATGGGAGGACAGAAGAGAGCTCTTAATCAAAGAAAACAGAGCCATTGAAGAGGAGGGAGAAAGCCTTCTCTAGGACATTGACGCCCTGGAAAATTTCTCCGACTATTCAAGTTCGGCCGCCAAAAAAGAGAATGCACCTCAATCGCGAATGTGAAAGAATCCGCATGTCGGTCGCCTAGCAACTAGTAGAACAGTGAGTTGTTCACGACAGGGTGCAAAGCTATGCATGCCCGTAGCAGATTTCTCGAGAAATTTTGCCATTCAGTTCTCGCGCTGCTCACATACGACTTTGCATTGACTGTAGCGGATAGAGAATTGCGATGTTCACAAGACCAGACAAATGATGGTCAGACATTGGGCTCAGGAATCGGTTACTGATAACGCGGGAAAAGCAAGATAAGCTAATTGCACAGAAATTCTTAAGTCGTCCGGAATATGAGCTTGGTTTCAGTTGCAGCAGCATTGCCAAACCGTAGGTATTAGCTTCAGCTCGGAGTGAACTCACATGAATAAAGACGATGAGATCGTAGCCTCTCTGGATCAAAAAGGTGACAGCGATTTACAAATATTGGTTCAGCAAAACATGCGTCTATCGCGCGCGATTTTTGCCGATATGCCAGCACTCGCCATCGACGCAGGCTACGAGCCCTTTTCAAAAGACTGGATGAATTCTTATTGGCGCAGTTTATTGATCCAGATATCAGGCAAGCCTGTCGACAAAATTTTCGAGTGGGCTCTCAAGACGGGTGCTGCTAGCATAGCCGCTCTACTGCTTCAGCGGTTTGGCCTCGACCTCGCCGAGTATTCGGCGGCGATCGCCCTAGCTATTCTCCTGCTGCGTGCCGCGTCAGCCGCGAACAAAGAGCAAACGCCGTCGAGTGGTACTCAAGAAGGTGAATCCGCTTTGGATAGATAGTGTTTTCAAAAGGATCGCGATGGACCCGATATACGACTTTCTCAGTGGAACACTGTTCGTACCGCATACCGCCGCTGAATACCTTAGGGCGATTGGTGACTGGAAACTCGGGCCTCATATCTATGCTGATGCGGGAGGTTCAATAGATTCAAAGATCAAGTTTCGCCATGAGCACGCCCACTTTTCCTCTTACATGGCCTCCGGCCTTGTAGATTTACACACGTTTTTCAAGAATCAACGGCTTATCATCGCCAGAGTGTTAATCGATCACTTTGCAAATCACTCTGATGGAGTACTCGAAGTGCCGCTTGTTGTAAGCGAGGACCTTTCCGAAATCGCTCGTTGCGGACAACAAGTTATAGACCAGCTCCGATCGCTGGAAGCCCTTTTTTTGGGATACGGCACCAACAAAACCCCGCGACAGCTATTCAACTCTGAATACATCGAATCACTGTTCAGACTCCTAGCCCCGGATGACGATTCTTCATCCTGGATGAACATCACCCTTAATACGCTCTATTATCGGCGATTTCTCCGGCAACTCTATTACACAACGGATGTTAGCGTGCTCGATAATGCCGAGATACTAACTCCGATCGTTAGTTTTAGTCCGAGCGAGATTGGGATCCCGGTGACGTCGCGTTCTGTTATGGAGGCATACGCAATTACGATCGAAGTTATCGCCGAATTTGTGAAAGCGATCACGACTTCTATCGACATCAAGCGGACACATCCAAAGCGACTGCCAGCGGCTTTGGATCAACCTGCCTTGCTCCTCGCGATTGAGCAGCTCTCCTCGGCGCCTGTGTCACTCGACGAGTATGTCAGTGGCGCACACGTGTTTAAGCAAGGCTTCGAGCTCTATAAGAGCGTCGCGCTTGTAGCCTTCGCGAGTATGCAGGTTCCGGTACTAGAAGAAATCAACGCCGATACCTTGGCGCTCGGGTCGGCCAAACAGCTCTGTCCCGCCTTACGCTTCATGCACATTATCGACAATATAAACAGAGGTGCAATTCCGCATCCGCGCGGTGTTCTGGACAAAGATAGAAGTGGAATTTTAGAGTGGATTGATAAGGCGCATAAAGGACTGGGAGATCCCTGGTCTCTAAAAATTTGTGCGCATCTTTTCGACGAGCACCGGGCCGACCCGCGGAAGTATGATCTCGAAAAGCAGGTAGGGGATCTGACACTGACTGGCCATGCTGGTCGCGTGAATTTCTTTGTCAATCCCGCGGAGATGATCGGGGATGCTGGAATCTGGCTTAATGCTGCGCCATGTTGGGTGCGATACGTTGGCACCGCGGACGGGAAATATCTTAGTTGGATAAATCCGACCGACACCGAATCGGTTCGGCTCTTGAGGCTAATGGATATCAATACCCAGATGGTTGAAGCGATCGTTTTCGGGGACGTCTGGCATTCGACTTGGGGGAGAATGGCAGCCTATAACGACATTAGTAAAAATACCATCATGTCGGCCGCAATCCGTGAGTTGTACTCCGAGAAGCCAAACATTCGCTTTAAAGTTCGCCAAAGTTACGCCACAATTTGACTCCATCGGATACTCTCCTCCAAGCGGCCACTCATATCGCGATCCGCTCGTTTACCTAGATCGCACGCTAGATCAAATCGAACTTTATCATCGGCTATCGAGGGATGTGATTTCCGACAGCGGGGGTGGTTCTGTGGCATGTCTTTGGGATGCCACATGATGGAAATCATCAATGCGCTCATCGACGGGATTAGTATCGACAGGCTCATAGGTGCGATCCCCCTGACGAACGAGTTTGGCGGTATGGAAAGTTGCCCTGCTGGCTCTCCATACCGCTATTCTTTTCACAGAAATTCATGCCAGTCTCTGCAAGCGAAACTAGCGAATCCCTGAAGAACGCGCCATCGTTCCAGAAAGTGGACCGACGTTGAATTTCGCAAGGAGAAGTTCATTGCACAGGATGATCGCAGAATGAGGTTTCGATCGCGGGTCTAAGGATAGCGTTCTTTTCGGCTAGAAAGAATTCCATACGGTGATCGCGGAAGTTTGCAGCCAATCCGATATCGCTTCGTTCAATGATTCGAGCAGCGATGCTCCAGTGAGATCGCAATACGCCTGGACTTCTGCGATTAGAGCGCTGTCGGCGTTGATAGCTGTGAGAAGAGGCTTTTGTTTGTAGCACGCGCGACGGGGCTTTGAAGGATTGGGGTAGCGGACTGAGGGAATTGAATTCGCAAGCGTGCGACAGAGCAGGCGTCGGGCGCAACAGCCAGAGATTCTTGAACCCGCGGAGATCGCAGAAATCCTCCGCGAACTTCGTGGGATTGAGCCTGTAAGGACAGCATTCCTCATCGCCGCAGTTATGGGGATGAGGAGGGGAGAAATCTTCGGCCTCCAGTGGGGAGACGTAGACTTCGACCGTGGTATCTTGCACGTTCGTCGATCCTATGTGGATGGTGTTAAGGGCTTACCTAAAACTGAGTCTTCACGTCGACCGTTGCCAATTCCAGAACCGGCCTTGGAAGCACTCAAGGAATGGAAGGAAAAGGCTTCATACACGGGTGCTAACGATTGGGTGTTTGCTTCCGGTGTTTCTTTCGGAAAGCAACCCTATTGGCCCGGAACACTGTGGCGGAGGAACGTGGCTCCGGCCATTGAACGCGCCAAGATTGTGAAGCCCAAACTCGGTTGGCACACGCTTCGTCGAAGCTATGCCAGTCTGCTTTTATCCAGTGGCGTCAGCTTGCGTGTGTCCATGGAGTTGATGAGGCACAGTACCGCAGAGATGACGTTAGCAACATATGCGCAGACGGTGGGAAGCGAGAAGCGTGACGCCGGCAGCATGATCGCTTCACTTGTATTGGGAAACGAAGTTGCTACATCGTGACCCATTCGTGACCCACGAGACGTATACGGCTGTTTCGTGACCCAGATATTCAAGTTAAATGCTTGATTTATTTGGTGGACCTGAGCGGGATCGAACCGCTGACCTCCTCGTTGCGAAAACGCTGTGGAACGCATTTTCAACAACTTAGCAAAACAGAACAACACCCTTTTACGCGAAAAGAAGCGGGTCGAAATCCTTATTGGCCCCTTAATGGCCCCAGATTGGCCCCACGCTGGCACTTAATCCGCATCCATGCGGCATGACCGACAAGCCAGCCCCACTGTTCGGTTCAATGAACTGAACGTCTCTTCAGACGAAAGAACCCACCTCCCCTTATGCCATTTGACCAATCGATAGATTCCTCCTCCCCCTACATCCCTCCGAGCCCTCTGATGGGTACTGCTTCGATACCCGACCTGACCCCGTCCCGGCCGCAGCCTGTCGAAGTTGCCCAGGAGCAGCCCGTAGCACCTGATACTTCGCACAACGATGTATTTCGCCAAGTGGCCAAAGCATTGATGGGACATCAGGCGACCTACTCCGTTGACGACAACGGCAACACTGTTGCCACTGAATCACCAACGAGTCCCGGCCACTTCTTTCGGAACGTAGTGACCGCTGCGCTTTTGGGCGGTGCCGCTGGAGCTAATGGCAATCCCGCCCAAGGTTTCGTCGGTGGGCTTGCCCGTGGCGGCGCCGCAGCCGTGAACGATGCTCGTCAACAGGACCTGTTGAAGCGTCAACAGGCCGAGCAGGACTTTCAGAACAACCAACACTCCCAACAAATGCAGTTGGAGAAGAACCGCGACCAACGAGAACAGGATGCCTTCGCCACGCATGAGACTCTACGCAAGGCACAGGTTGCGCAGGCCAATTCCGAGACACTTCGCTTGAATATGATGACCCAAGGCGCGGACTTCGAACAACACGAGAAATTGGCCGAACAAGGCAAGCAGCACTTCGCTGACTTCGACGCCGCCGGTCTCGCCCCCGTCTTCAAGGGAATCCCCGAAGTGGAGATGCAGAATCTTATCCAGAATCGCCCAGGCGCTTCCTCCTTTGATTGGGAAGCCACCGGTGTGAAACTGGCTACCGGAGCCGACGGCAAACCGACGTATCAATACACCTATTCCGCCTACGACCCCAAGGGTAAAGTGCCAGTCTCCCAAGGCACCATCGACCAATGGAAGAAGGACGGGATGGACAAGTCCTATCCCGAGGTCTTCAACATTCTGAAGCCCGGCAAGGAGATCGACGCTACCCATTACATCGAGTTGAAGCGTCTCGACTCCAAGCTGTTCGGTGACAACCTTGTCCGCCAAAAAGCTGACGAGCAAACGCAAGAGTTCAAGTCCAAACAGGCTCTTGCTGCGGCGCAGACCGCCCATGCGTGGGCGGAAACCGGTGCGGCCAGGAAGCAGATGGAGATGGCTGGGCTTGCTCTGAAGCAACAGCAGATGTTGCCGAAAGCACTGAAGGACTTGACTGACTCCGGCGGTGACTTCCAGAAACTGGACGCCGGTGACAAGGTCGTGATTGGTGAGTCGCTCGGCAAGCTGATTGAAGGTGCCGAGAAGACTGTTCATGACGTACTGACTGCCGATCCTTCTGACAAAAGCAATTACGCAGCAGACGCAATGAGACAGATTGGCCAGTGGCGTGGTCTGGTAAACCAAGCGTTCGCGGTGCAGCAAAACCGGCAAGACCGGTTTGACATGAGTCTGATAGACAGAGGTCTCGGCGTCTTAGGGAGTATGTCGGAGGCAGACGCTCTGGCGGCAATCAGCTCCTCCACGTCCTACACAAATTCAGAGAAGATGGTGCTTCGAAGCGTTATCAAGAAGACACCCGCGACATTTACTTTCAATCGCCAAACATACGCGAACATTCCTCCAGATAAGGTCGCGCTGTTCATCCAAACACATCCAGGTGCAGAACAAGTCTCTGCGTCAGAGGCAGAAGACGGGCCACAACCCGGCGACAACAGCAGTTCGCAGTTCTATCGTGGTATCAGTAAAGCTCTCCCAGCAGCACCGGACATATCCGGTGCTGCCGCCGCCGGAGCATTCGGAGGTTAACCCCTCGCAAGATGATCGACAATGTTTGACAAAACGATAGCTGGGAGTAAATCCCGGCTATTCCGCGAACGGGTGATCAACGAGCAGCAAATACAAGCCCAGCTAAGATAGCTGGGTTTTTCTGTCATCGGGAAACTGTTTGATCTAGGGGACAACGAGATAAAGACGAGATTTTCACAACGATTGGTTTACGTCGCATTCCTCATGACATATATTGGCCAAACTCCTTAGTTTGGCCGCCCACGGCGGTAGTCAGAGACGAGAGATGCCAACAAAGGCATTCAGGATCTCTGCGGCTGTTACGTGCTACTTATCCTGATCGGGTTGCACGATGTCGAAACTGCGAAATGTTTTCCTCTATGCCTTGGCCCTGTTGTCTCTCACTAGTGCTCGTTCTCAGGTTGGGATCCAACCGTTAGGAACCTACAACGCTGGCGTTGACAACATCAGCATCGCCACGCTTTCGGTGCACTATGACATTCCGCTCTTCACCCGCAAGGAACGTGGAGCCGGAACGGACATTCTCGTACACCTCGTCTACGACGGTGGCGCCCTCGACGATGGTTTCGGATCGACGATCGTCAACCCTGGAAGCCACGCTTGGCGGCTGGCACTTGACACTTCGGCATCCGCGAGCGGACATTCGACGGCCGAGATGGATGGCAACCCCAGTTGCCCGTTGATAGAGAACGCGCAAGATCGTTATTTCGACTACACCGTCACGGATAACTCTGGGTACATCCACTATTTTCCATTCCGCGCTCATTATGACGGGTGCACGGGTAACTTCACCGACCTCACAAGTCCGGTCGCAGCGACGGATGGTTCGGGTTATCTGCTGATCTCTACGTCGTACGGAACGCACTACGTTATAGGGACTCCTTCAGGAGCGCGAATATCATGCACTCAATCTTCTGATGGAAACGATATTTGCTCGACCACGGATAGCAATGGCAACAGCAGTCAAATCTACCTCGATACCTACGGCCTGCATTTTAGTGATCCTGCCGGAAGCTATCTGAACATTTCAGGTACTAGCAGTGGGATATACCTTTCGAGCAGTCCGGTGACAGTCTCGTATAAGGACACTTCGGGCAACACACAGACAGTCACGATCAATACGCAGGGCTACCCTGTTTACAGTCCGGCGTTGTTGCAGGCAACTGGAAGTGCGACGGTATATCTACCTTCCTCAATTCAATTCCCCGACGGGACCGGCTACGCGTTCAGTTACGAGCCATCTGTCCGATACAGCGGCAAGTATACGGGCCGTCTAGCTTCTGTAACCTTGCCGACAGGCGGAACGATTAGCTATTCGTATACCGATGGCCCAGACAGGGACTCCGACGGCAATTTCAATCCCTATATCTCGTCTTTGGCCCGAACGACCTCTGATGGTGCCGTCACCTATGACAATTCCAGAAACGGTGTTTGGGTTAATGACCAATCTGGATTTGCTTGGCGTCAAACGACGGTCAGTGAGCAGCTTCGGACGACCACATACAACTTCGTTGGAGGACTCGCTGGATTTCTGGAGACTAGCCGGGCTGTCTACGAAGGAAATTCTGCGTCTGGAACGGCCATCCAAACGATGACCCATTGTTACAACGGTGCAACGAGCAATTGTGGAGGTTCGAACGTCAACGGCGTTGTCTCTCAGATCGACACAACCACCACTCGTGGTAGTGCCACGTCGAGAACCGTCGAGTTCCTCAATTCAGTTTCTCTACCCACTGAACTCGACGAGTATGACTTCGGTGCGTCTACTCCAACCAAAAAGACACTTACGTCCTACGAAAGCCTCAGCAACTACATTTCGGATCGCGTTCATAGTGTCACCGTTAAGAACGGAAGCGATCAGATCGTTAGCCAGGTGTCTTATGCATATGACACAAAGGGAAATCGCACGGATCAACACGTGTGGCTCAACACTACCGGAGGCACCATTGACACCGGCTGGCAGTATGACGGCGCTGGTCAAGTGACCGGACAGAAAGATGGGTTGGGAAACTGGACGTACTTTGATTACGATCCATCCACCGACTCTTGTCTCTGGAAGCGCAGGTACGCGTACACCGTACCAGGCGCATCTGCACCGCTATCAGAGTCATCGACTTGCAATGCATACACAGGAGCTCAAGAAACAGCCACCGATCTGAATGGGGTGGTAACGACTTACCACTACGATTCCATGTTGCGATCTTCTGGGTCGACCTCACGAGACTCTGCTAACAATCTTCAGGCAGACCAAACTACGACCTATGCCGTTTCCGGTGGACATGTTGTCGTTACCAGCACAACCAAGGCGGACCCCAATCCCTCAATCACAACGACAAGGACGCTTGACGGATACGGAAGGCTCTATTCACAGACGCTTGCAAACAACGCAACAGTGGATACTCGCTATGACTCCTTAGGGCGGGTCCATACCGTCTCGAACCCATACTTTTCAACTTCAGATTCGACATACGGCGTAACTACCTATGGATACGACTCGCTGAATCGACAGAACTCAGTATTGGAGAGCGATGGTGTCTCAAGTACATCCACAACGTATTCGGGAAAGACTGTAACTAGTACAGATGAACTTCAGAACTCGTACGTACGCGATTACAACATTTGGGGTAACGTAACGCAGGTTCAAGAGCCTGGAGGAGCCTATACAAACTACACCTACGATCTTCTGGGCAACCTTACGAGTGTCAACCAAAGTGGTCGAACCCGATCATTCGCCTATGATTCTGCTTCACGATTGCTCGCTTCATACAATCTAGAAACTGGGAGCGGTCGCACTTGTTCCGGAGTACCGGGAAATTCGTGGAGTATGTGCTATCTCTACGACAGCAACGGCAACCTCCTTCAAAGGACTGATGCGCGTGGAATCACGGCAATCTCGCAGTACGATGTGTTAAATCGCGTTACGTTGAGGTCATACTCAGATGGCACACGAGCGCAGTATTACTCTTACGACGGGACAGCGATCCAAGGCTACACTCTTCCAGCACCCTATAGCATCAATGCCGCAGGAAGGCTTTCCCAAACATCCGACTATACCTCAGTCGGTTATTTGTTCGCGTACGACGCAATGGGACGTATTCAGACAAAGCAAAACGCGAATAGTGGAATCACTTATACGAGTGCGCTTTACGATCTCGCTGGCAACATGACCTCGTTGACATACCCCAGCGGTCGTCAAATTACCAAGACATACGATTCCGCTGGTAGATTGTCGAGCATTACAGGAGGGCCATCAAACCCCGGATATGCCTTCGTATCCTCAATCTCCTACCATCCTGATGGAAGTCCGGAAACGTATGTGTATGGTAATGGAACGTCAGAAACGATCAGAGAGAATAGTCGTCTTCAGACCTGCGAGAGCCGCGTGTACAACTCGTCAACTACGTTTAATCATCGACAGTATTTCTACGGGACCAGCAATGTCTCAGGACAACAATGCAACGCGGTTGCCGGTAACAATGGCAATATTTGGAATATCAATGACGCCTTGGGAGGTTTTTATAGTCAGAATTTTAGCTATGATGCGTTGAACCGATTAACTGCATGGACTGCCCCCAACATGGCTAGTCACTATCGGCATCTCGACTACAGCTATGACTCGCTTGGCAATCTCCTGCAGCTTGCGCCGGGAGGTCCAGCATCCGCCTCCCAAGCCTATGACTCAAACAACCGTCTGTTGGCCAATCAATTCAATTGCTATGGGAAGAATGGCGAAACAGGCGGATATGACGCTGCCGGAAACGTGCTGTGTACCGGCAACCAAAACACGGATGCAAAAGCGTTCGTCTGGGATGCGGAAAGTCGCATCTCTCAAGTCTGGACACAGCAGAACAACAACACTTACTACCAGGCAGCGGCATACACCTATGATGCGTTGGGACAACGCACTCGTTCCGACACAACTGGTGGCAACTGGCGTGAATACTATACTTTCGATGGCCAGGTTCTCGAAGAGCGTGAGCAGGACACGAGCTATTCTGACTATATTTATGCGGGGACGAAGCGCATTGCTCGTGCCGATTCCTACGATCAGCGCATCCATCTTCACGGTACCCAATGTTCAGGGTGCGGCTGGCAATCGGCGGCTTGGGTGCTTCCACTCAGTGGTTATACAGTTCAGGCTGGTGACACCATTTCTTGGCGGCAATACCAGTATGGAACTGGAATCGGTGGGCTTACCCTCAACTTTACCGACGGATCGAACACGAACTGGGGAACTTCCGACACTAGCGGTCAGGTTATGAACAATCTGACAACCCACAATCAGTGGGTGAACCGAACAGTCGATCTGAGTGCTTTCGCGGGAAAGACTGTGTACGACAGTTGGATAGGGGTGGAGGGGCAGACTCAGCCTGGCGACTGGGATGAATGGTTTGCTGAGATCGCCATTGTAAGTTTGAAAGGGACGGTGACACCAATCTATAACCGTCTTCCGACGATTTCTCTGTCGCCTTTTGGTACAGGAGGTATGACGAATCTCAGTGCCAATGTCGAGCACTCCAACAGTGCGGGCGACGCAGCGCTGGTTCAGCTTAATACTACGTACTATGTCGGCGATCATCTCGGAACAACTCAGCTCCACTTCGCGGCTGGAGGTTGGCCGGTGTGGCAAGGAGAGTTCGATCCGTTCGGCCAAGAAGTTGACAACCAGCCAACTGACAATCACTACAAGTTCACCGGCAAAGAAAGAGACGCAGAATCGGGGCTGGATTACTTCGGGGCAAGGTATCTGAGTAGCAATATGGGACGCTTCATGTCGCCCGACTGGAGCAGCGATCCCGATGCGGTTCCGTATGCGAGTCTAGAGAACCCACAAAGCCTCAATCTTTATTCCTACGCTGGCAACAATCCTGTTAACGCAAGCGACGCAGATGGACACATGGCCGAATGGGGAGCGAGTGGCAGGGGAGCTTGCAGCGATGGCACCGTTGCTGGCGCATGCCCCGTTGCTAAAATGACCGACCAGATCACCGTCGTCGCTAAAGAGGATGGTCCTTTCCAGATAAATCCAGTAACGCTAATGCAAATAACGATGGCGACATTCAACCAACTCGCTATGGCGGCGGAGGCGGTTAAGAGCTATATCCAACGACCAGTTGACCCAGGTTGTATGGCTCGCCAAACTGGCACAGGGGCCGCAATCGGTACTGGGGGAGCCGTTGTGGTTAGTGCGTTTGGCCTTGCGACGGGACCGGGTGACGCCGCGATTGCACCTGCCGCCTTCGGAACGTTTTCTTCTGGCGGTGCACTTGCAGGTAACCTTGCAGGGCTGGCTATATGTAGGGGGAGTGGCTCGGGCGGGGGCTCAGGAGGTGGTGGCTCAAGTACAGGACGATCAAATACAATTCATCATCTCTTCGCCAAGAGTGGACACAACCTAGAAGTATTGCTCCGACGTTTCGGCGGAAATGAAGAAGCCGCTTACAGTGCCTTAGAACAGGCGACGAAAGAACAGGTGACCGCTACCGGGCAATTCGAACAACAAGTCTCAGTCGGTGGGCTCAACGTCACAGTTCGCGGCAATGTAATCAATGGCATGCCACGCATTGGCACCGCCTTTATCAAAGCAGGAACGACATTCTAATGACTATAAACTCGATTTCAGACATTAATCAGTTGTCTCAGGAAACCGTGGAGATCCAAGCTCATCGGGCAGAGGATGCCTGGATAAAATTGCTATCCGACAAGCATCTAAAGCTTAAGCACCTCTCACTGAGTGGATCGGACTCATTAACGGATCACTCGATCGCTCTTCTCAGCAATCTAACGACTCTAGAATCAATCGATATCAGTTATTGCAATCAGATCACAGATGCGGCCCTGAATACATTTAGCTCCCTGCCACAGCTTCGCAGCCTAGTACTTGATTCTTGTTATCAAATAACAGATGTTGGGCTCCAGATTCTGTCCGGTTCCAGATCACTCTCAAAGCTATCTCTTCGAAACTGTGAGGAAATAACAGACGAGGGTGTACTCGCCCTGGCCCGTCTTCCCCATTTAGAAGAGCTGATCTTACCTGAATTTGCGAATTTATCAGACGCGAGCTTGCGAAGCCTAGCAATGAGTGCCTTACATCTCAAGGTCCTTCGCCTAAGCATGTTGAACGCAATTACCGATGATGGCCTTTCCTACCTCTACAAGATCAAGGGATTAACATCGCTCTCCATTGATAACTGTCCCAATATTTCTCCCGAGGCAGTCTCCGCATTGCAGCTAGAACTCCCGAATTGCCTAGTCAGCTATGATCGTGTGATTTGATCACGGATTGAAGCCTGTTAGTCCTATCATCATTGGTGACCGGAGGATGCACTGCATTCTCGTAGGATCTGGTGCCTTAGAAGGCGATGAACATCGAAAAGAAACGAAGACCGCAACAGGACGCCCTGAAATAGCACGGCATCCATATGGGAGATTAGTCCGTCTGGAAACAGAAAAGGCCCCGCACCCGTCTCCCAGTTGAGAGATCGAGCGCGGGGCCGATGTGCTTTTGAGTTTTATCGTGATGCTGTAGCCGGTTTGCGTCGATCGCGCTCAGACATGGCTTGCACGGCATCTCCATCAGCTTGTCTGCGAATCTGAGGAATCAATTGCCACTTCGTGATGAAACTGTTCGGGCGTCGAGCTTGGGGATAGTGTCTCTACTATGAGTCGAGCGCGATCTCAACGTTGCATCGAGGCCCCATCCTCGTAGTCTCTGCATATCGCAGATGCTTTGAGCGCGATTGTTTCACTTTGGACAGATTTCGTCTGTAGCGACGTACCAGGGTACCTTTTTTGATTGGAATAGATCAGGGTATCGGGAGACCAGAAAGCCTAGCATCCGCTTCGCCACTCTTGCGCTGTGTTCGACCTCCTTTTCCCATTCTTCTCCTGCAAGCCCATCGCTGTGTGTGGCTTCCCATCGGATTGTTCTCATCCCAAGAATGAGACCTGCGGTTATGACCAAAGCTGGCCCGAGCTTTTGTTGATCGACCTCATTCCGATATCCACCGACACGTGAACCATCGTTAGTGGAAGTCATGGGAAGTCACCTGAAGAGTTCCTGTGGCGTTATCGAGTGAGAGTTCTTTGAAGGAACTCGCCATGACATGAATGATCGGTCCTTCTTTCTGAAGAGGACCTTCGACCGCGATAAACTTGGCCGTTGTGATCACCTGTCGGTGTTGCTCAAAGAACCCAGGGCCAACGAAGACGTTGAAGACGCCTGTCTCATCGGCGACTGAGAGAAACACAACTCCAGATGCAGTGCCTGGTCGTTGCTTGGCGATCGCCAGGCCAGCAGTTCTGACATAGGAGCCGTCGGGGCGATGAGCGAGATCCACCGCCCTCAGATAGCCCTTGAGTTGAAGTTCTTGACGACGAAACCACATCGGGTGTGGTCCCGTCGTTACGCTGCTGACGGCGTAGTCGGCGACCAATCGTTCTTCTGCGGTCATGGGAAGCAACGGTGACTCGGAGGATTCCTCCCTGAGCCATTGGCTTTGCTGCATGAGCAGCGGGCCTTCCAAACGGCCTGCTCGTTCAATCTGCCACAATGCATCCCTTCGATGCTCCACCCCATCCAGTCTGTTCAAAGCCCCGACATTTGCTAGTAGTGATAGTTCCTTCCGATTCAATTGTGGAACTCGAAGGACAAGATCATCCACCGACGTGAACCGTGCCTGCATTCGCGCATGCACGATAGCGTCTGCACATTGACTCCGTAGCCCGCGGACGTATCCGAGACCAAGGCGTAGCGATAAGGAATAATCCTCCTCATGCTCGACAGAGCATGGCCAATCGGAGACTTGGATATCGATGGGCTTCACTCTTAGTCCGTGACGCCTCGCATCTTCCACGATTACTGACGGACTGTAGAAACCCATCGGCTGGTTGTTGAGCATGGCGCATGTGAATGCAGCCAGATACTTCACTTTGATGAAGGCCGAAGCATACGCAATCAGTGCGAAGCTGGCGGCGTGGCTCTCCGGAAAGCCATACAGCGCAAAAGAACTGATGTTTTGAATAATCGTTTCTTGGGTCTCGGTATCGAGCTCGTTTGCCGTCATCCCTTCGCGTAAGCGACCTTCGAGATTCTTCATCCGCTCCCAGGAGCGGCGCATGCCGACGGCACGACGCAACTCTTCCGCCTCTGAGCCAGTGAAGTTCGCAACGACCATCGCCATGCGCAGTAGTTGTTCCTGAAAGAGAGGCACACCGAGTGTTCGCTTCAATGTGGATTCCAGCGAAGGATGTGGATAGCTGACCTCTTCCTGCTTCTGTCGACGCCGCATGTAGGGATGCATCATCTTCCCGACGATTGGACCTGGGCGAATGATGGCGACCTGAACTACCAAGTCATAAAACTTCTCAGGGCGATTGCGCGGCAACGAGGACATTTGCGCTCGGCTTTCAACCTGAAACATCCCGATCGTGTCCGCCCGTTGAAGTGTGCGATACACCTCTTCGTCTTCTGGAAGCTGCGCAAGATCGAGTGTTTCTCCATAGTGTTGCGGTACCAGCGTCAGGCAGTCTTTTAGAACAGCCATCATCCCCAGTCCTAAGAGATCGACTTTGATGATGCCGAGGTTCGCGCAGTCTTCCTTGTCCCATTGCACAACGGTTCGTCCCGGCATTGATGCTCGTTCGAGAGGAACGACCTTGTCCAGCGCTCCCTGACAGACCACCATACCGCCGGAGTGTTGTCCGAGATGTCGCGGAAGATCCTGCACTCGCATGCAGAGCTCCAGGTACTTCGCAATACGAGGATGCTGCACATCGAAGCCTGCGTTCTGAAACGAACGAGTCATCGTGTCGTTTGGACCCTTCCATTCGTAATTGGCTACCAGCCCTGAAAGACGTTGGAGAGATTCGGGATCAAAGCCGAGAGCTTTACCAACCTCACGTGCTGCAGATTTGCCACGATACGTGATGACATTCGCAGTCATGGCCGCACCAAGTTGTCCATATCTCTCGTATACGTACTGGATGGCTTGTTCGCGTTTCTCCTCAGAAGGCAGATCGAGGTCAATGTCTGGCCACTCTCCGCGGCTCTCCGATAGAAAGCGTTCAAAGAGGAGCTCCATCCCGACAGGATCAATTGCTGTGATCTCAAGCGCATAACAAACGGCAGAGTTGGCGGCGCTCCCTCGTCCCTGAATGAGAATGCCGTGCTTCTTACAGAACTCCACGATGTCCCACACGATGAGGAAGTAGCCTGCAAAGCCTAATTTCGCAATCAGCTTCAGTTCATGTGCGACCTGCTTCTTTGCGCGTTCGAGAAGTCCTGTGTTGCGCTTCGATCCATATCTCCGTGCAACGCCTTCATCAACGCGTTTCTCCAGGAAGCTGTCCATCGTCTCGCTATCGGGGACTGGATAGCGCGGAAACTCATAACCCAGATCCGAGAGCTGGAACTGAAGCCGCGATGAGAGTTCGGCTGTGTTTTCAATCGCTCCAGGTACATCGCGAAAGAGAGCCGCCATACGACTCGCTGGACGAAGATGCCGTTGATTGTTCAAAGCTAAAAGACGTCCGGCATCATCGAGACGTAGGTGATTACGCACCGCAGTAAAGAGGTCGACAATTTCGCGATCATACTTGGTTGCATAGCGTACTCCATTGGTCGCGAGCGCCGGAAGTCGGAGTGATTCCGCGATCCGTAGTGCTGCCTGATTTCGCCACTCTTCCGCACGCTCGCGATGACGCTGCAGTTCGACGTAAACGTTGTTCGGACCGAAAAGTCGAACGAGTTGTTCCACTGTTTCGCGTCCAGCGGATTCTCCACCTCGCATGAGCGCAGCGGCCAGCGGTCCTTCATCGCCACCCGTGAGGCAGATAAGTCCTCGCTTAAAGTCTTCCATGTCCGCAAGTCTTGCGGAGCCCTCCTGCTTTGTGCTCTCCCGCATCTTGAAGCGCGTGATGAGTTGGCAAAGATTTTGATAGCCCTCTCGTGTTTCGCAAAGCAATGGAAGACGCACTGGTTCCGATAGATGTTGATGCGGAAGCCAAACAGGCGGGACAAGACGATGACCAAAGCCGGTGATCGCAACTTCTGATCCGACATGAGCGATGATCTTGTTCTCGGAAGCGGCCTTGTGAAACCTTGCTGAGCCATAGAAGCCGTTGCGATCCATCAGCGCCATCGCAGGCATGTCGAGTGCGCAGGCGCGTTCGGCCAATGCCTCAGGTTGAGAACCGCCTTCGAGGAACGAGAAGGCGCTTGCTGCGTGCAGTTCGATGTAGCGATTAGTCATAAAGACCTGCCACACGCCAGTCGTTTTGAATGAAGTCGTGCGCCAAGCGACAAGCAAGGAAGCCGCTATCGCTTGTTCTTCCGATCACATCCCACTGCTCATTGCCCCAGATTGCTTCGTCCCACCAATCCCCACCACTCAACCAGGGACCGTACACCTCTTCCACCATGTATCGGCGTTGCCGAAAGTAGACTTCGCGCGGTCTGCCTGACCGTAGCTGTACGGTTGTGCGCTCCGCTGGTCGCAAGACGCGGAGGCATAGCCGCGATGGCATCTCGGTTTGCTCTGGCTCGGTCGAAGGAATGCAGAACGCTTCTACATGAAAGTCTCCGGCCCGTCGCGTATCATCCAGCACGGCTTGCCCAACATTGCCTTCTCCAACAATCGCAGTGATTCTCGCAAGCGTGACATCGAGTCGGCCTGGCTCAGGCAGTTGCGGAGAGAAAAGGCCGAGTTGCATCTTGCTCGTCTCTCCCGGTTCAGCATGGAGATCGACTGCAAGAATCGCTGACTGTGGAGGGTGGTTCTGAAGTTCGAGGTGGAGGAGCTTGAGCCAGAGCTGCTTATCGTTCGTGGGGACACGAGGGTTTACAACTCGTTCGTGTGTTCCACCGCCATCCAGACAGAGAGTGATTCTCACCGATGCAAGAGCATATACACGCGACTTCGCCCTGAGAATCAGTTGCTCCAGCATCGTTGAGAGGCCGAATAACAGAGACTCCAGATCATCCAACGGCATATCCAACCCCGCTCGTTCTTCCAATACGAACGGCACGTCGATGGGTTGAAGAAGATGCGGGTGTTGCCCCTTCGCAAGTTGAAGCAAACGTTTTGCGTTCTGTCCAAGTCGCGAGATCAGCGACTTCTCCGGCAACGCAGCAAGGGCGCCTACTGTTCGTATGCCCCATGCTTGAAATGTTTCTTGCTGAGCTTCAGTCACATCCAGGACGGTCAAAGGCAGTATGGAGAGAGCCTTCGCTTCATCGCCTCGCCGAACAATCTGAATAGGAATGCCTCCGGTAATCCCTTTAGCAAGACAGATCGACGTGTGCAAGTTTGCTGATACCGTCACGACGACGGAGATGCCTATTGACCTCAACCGCTGGCGGAGCTGTTTCGCCAGCATCAATGGCGGTCCAAAGAGGGCTTCAGTGCCCGCGATATCAAGAGCACACAAGAAAGCACCATCGAAGCTGCGATCCTCGACACGCGGCGTGAAACACCCTGCGCACTCAAGAAGAATCCTCGTCACAGCATCTTCCGTGCGCTGTGACCGCAAAAGAACGATGACACCTTCGAACGTGTCTACTTCGACCTTCGTCATGCCGCGACGCAGCCCAACCAGACGGGCTCGCATGTTCAATGAGCAGACAGTTTGTAATGGTGGTTCGCCTTCAATCACCACGCACGGTTTGTCATGGAGTTCTGGCCGCAAACGCACCAGAGCTTGGGCGGGAAGCTCGCGGGCATAAATGCAGGCATAGAGTTCCGGGACACTCATCGCGGCCCCACCCAGGTCGTTCTTTGACTCCAGCAAGCCTCACGAACACGTTGAGGAGGCTTACGCATCGGAACGACCTTCGCCGGCGTTTCGGCGAATCTCTGACGTAGTATCTCCACTCGCGCGGTTAGCCCAGTGAAGACCGTTCTTTCCTCGCGCGTGTTGTCCATCGGCAAGAGTTGGAGTTGCAGTTCCGAACTGCTCTTTGCACATGGATACTGCGAGAGAAGCACAATGCTCGATTGTGTCTGCTCTGCGGCAACACGGTAGCGATGCCAGGCGGATAGCTCGATGCGAGAAACCACCTCTGGCTTTATGCCGCCGAGATCGAGAATGATGGCGCTAAAGCCGCCAGTCTGAACCAGGAGGTCTGCGCTCTTCAAAGCCTGTTCGACGGCATCGTAAACACGAGCGCGACGATCTGACCGCATCGGTTTTGTTGCAGGGACAAGACTCGATTCGTACTGCTGCGGTATCGGCCTTTGCTTCGCAATCGGCTCTGCACAACGGGCAGCAATCGCCTCGTTACTCAAAAAACGGTCTACAGCCGCCGACAGCCCTTTGACCTCCGAACGAGGGTGCGTCCCATGGCCGCCACCATGCAAACCCTTCATCACTGCCTTCGGCGCAAAACAAGCTCCCGGCAATGTGAACTTCCGCGTCTCCTGCGCAACAACACTCTCCTGGACGCCACAACGAATCCATAAGAGCCGTTTCAGATCGACGCCCACGGCAGCCGCCGAACTTGGATTGAAGGTGTTGGAAGCATCGAGCCACGCACAGACTTTGCCTGTTGAAGTGACATGTGCGAGGAAGGATAGAGCCACTGACGTTCTTCCAGAGCATTCGCTACCGACCAACTCCGTGACCGCGCCAACCGGCAGGCCGCCTTGAATCAATTCATCGAGTTCACCAATGCCTGTCGAAACGACGGGGCGTACCTGCCGCTGCGGGGGCGTTAAGGCAGACGGAATCCTCTGCGAAAGAGCGGATTCAATCTGGTGGCGAACTGTAGCGCTTGAATGCATCGTATTCGCCTTATATTCGCCTATTGCCTAGGCTGTGCGTCAAGACGCAGATTGCCCTGCGAACTGTGCAAAATCGCGCAAGTGACTGATTCTGTGTGGCGAATGTCTGGCGAAAATCTATAATGGGACCGATGTATTACTCCGCACGGGTCAAACAACACTTCGATCACCTCTCCAAGCGTTATGGCGCTGAAGTGGACTGGGAAGCGTTTGAAGACGCCTACAGGCGACGCGCCGAAGGCGAAGACATCAAGATTTCTCGTGACGTACAGCGCAACTTCTAGAGCCCAGTCACGGATATTCAGAAGTGCACCGGGGATACATCGCGCAATACCTCAAAGGAAAACGAGCAGAGTGGGGGAGTTTCCTCCCGCGTCTTGGCGCTCAGCTCTGCGGTTTGCGCCTGCACGCCAATAGGAAAGAAGGTCTCCCTGATGGGGAGCAGGACATGTTCTGTTATTGATCGGAAACATCCGTTAGAAGCTCTTGATGGCGGCTTCGCGATTGGAGCCACCGCGGAGGAGACTGTTAGCCTGAGAAATAAGTGTTCTTAGGAGGCAGTGTGTTTAATCTTCTCGTTAAGTATGGCCCGTGGGGAGATGGTCGTGATTCGCTGCCTGCCGGCAGGGTTTTGCAATATACGGAAGACTCGCTCGAGCAACGCTTCGCGCCAGATTCGAAAGCCGACCTGGACGCTTTGATAAAGCTTCCAGCGCTCTTTGTCGAAGAGACGGATAGACAGAAAAGCCAGATAGCACGAGTAGGAATAATCACCGATGCGAGGCTCGACGGCAGGTACATAACGCTTGAGTACAACTACGAACCGAATGTTCCGCCTGTTTCGCAGGGAGTACTACAGGAGTTTGCAAGAGATCTCGATATCAAGGAATTCGAGTTTTCAACTACACATTGGTCAGTAAAGAGAGTTGATCTGTACCGCTTCCTGCTCAAGAGGGCCAATCGCCGCAGACAGCTACCCAAGGTGTTCCCTTTGCCTGAAGTGGAGACAATTGATCCGAATCTGATGTCTGCAATGATGCCTTTCGATATGAAGTTCGATAAAGTTTACGAAACGCTTAAGAGAGCAGGCGAGGCGGTTGGCTTCCACTGCCGTCGTGCGGATGACATCTGGGAAAACGCATCCATCATTCAGGATGTTGTTTCGCTCATAGACCGTTCCAAGGTGATCGTGTGCGATTGCAGCGGCCGAAACGCCAATGTGTTTTATGAAATAGGCGTTGCTCATACATTGGGGCGGGACGTCATCTTGATCACACAGGCCGAATCAGACATTCCATTTGATCTACGCCATCTACGCTTCTTGAAATACCTGAACAATAGCGAGGGCCTGAACCATCTTCAAGCCCACTTGAAGGCGAAGCTGTCCGATATTGCTGGCATTGCGCAGCCATAGCCAAAGAATTGGTTATGAGCTCACGCACGGCGGGGGACGAGTGCATCGGCCTGACATCGTCAATTGAAGACCGAGTTAGTCGGATCACTGCAATCTGTTTCATGCATACAGATGCCAACGTATTTTGCCCCACAGTCGTAGCTTCTCGCCGGCTAGGTTTACATACGGCCACGCAGGTCGTCCGCAGAACCGCTTGGAGGCTGACTAGTCGCATCGTACGCTGCCCGACAGAACTGTCGATGCCGAACTCGACTGGCCGGTGAGTGTGGAATGTAGAGGACAGATTGATGTGCTCTTACGCTAAATGCAGTAGGCCACGTTATTTCATGGCACCTGCGGGCACTTGGACGACTGAAAGTAGCGCTCACACTCGTCAGGAGTGAGAGCGCGGGTGACACGTTTGCGTGCTAGATCGAGTAACTCGCGGACATCGGTCACATAAATCTGTACCGTCTGATCCTCACTTGCTGTTGCTAGTCGTCTGCCGTCGGGACTCCAAGACACGCTATTCACTGGCTCAGTGCGCTCCGTCAGAGTGACTAGCTCCTTTCCAATGGCCGCATCCCACACTTTCGCAGTCCCGTCCGCGCTCGCCGTGGCTAGCCGCTTGCCGTCTGGGCTCCAGGAGACACTGAACACGGCATCGTTGTGTCCTCTGAGGGTGAGCAGTTCCTTCCCGCTAACTGCATCCCACACCTTAGCTGTCTTGTCAGAACTCGCCGTAGCCAACCGCCTACTATCAGGACTCCAGGCCACGCTATACACCGTCCCTCCTAAAATGCCGATATCCAAGTGACCCCTCAGGGTTAGCAACCTCTTCCCGCTGGCTGTATCCCACACCTTCGCAGTCAAGCTATCGCTCGCGGCGAGTCGCTTACCATCCGGGCTCCAAGCCAAATCCAATGCGGTCTCGGTGCTAGTGAACAATTCCTTTCCGCTGGTCGCATCCCAAACCTTCACCCCACTCCCACTAGCAGTGGCCAGGCGCTCGCCGTTCGGGCTCCAAGTTATGCCCAACAACTCATCTGTGTGGCCCTTCATGGTGGTCAGCTCTTTTCCGCTAGCCGTATCCCATACCTTGGCTGTCTCATCGCTACTCGCTGTGGCGAGCCGCTTGCCATCCGGGCTCCAGGCTGCGCCATGTATGTAGTTGGTGTGTCCCTTGAGGGTGAGCAGTTCTTTTCCGTTGGCCGCATCCCACACCTTAGCGGTCTTGTCCGCACTCGCCGTAGCCAGCCGCTTACTATCCGGGCTCCAAGCGACGCTATACACATTGTTTGTGTGTCCCTTCAGGGTGAGTAATTCTTGTCGGTTGGTGTCCCAGACTTTCGCGGTCTCGTCCCAACTTGCCGTGGCGAGCTGATGGCCGTCTGGGTTCCAAGCCACGCTCTCCACATGGTCGGTGTGGCCTTTTAGGATAAGCAGGTCCTGTCCGCTCACTGCATCCCAAACTCTTGCGGTTTTGTCATTACCCGCTGTGGCCAGCCGCTTGCCATCCGGGCTCCAACCGACGCTTAGCACGGCGCCTTCATGGCCCTTCAATGTGAGCAGTTCCTTCCCGCTGGCCGCATCCCACACCTTGGCGGTCTCATCGTCACTTGCTGTGGCCAACCGCTTGCTATCGGGGCTCCAAGCCACGCTCCACACAGGCTCGTCGTGAACCTTCGAGGTGAGCAACTCCTTCCCGCTAGCCGCATCCCATACCTTCGCGGTTTTGTCCGTACTCGCTGTGGCGAGCCGCTTGCCATCCGTGCTCCAGGCGACGCTTGTCACGGCGTTCAGGTGGCCTTTCAATGTGAGCAGTTCCTTCCCGCTGATCACGTCCCATACCTTAGCGGTCCTATCGTCACTTGCTGTGGCCAACCGCTTGCCATCGGGGTTCCAAGCCACGCTCCACACTTGTCCGCTGTGACCCTTGAGTGCGAGCAGTTCCTTCCCGCTTTCTCCATTCCAGACCTTCGTGGTTCGATCCCAACTCACGGTAGCCAACCGCTTACCATCCGGGCTCCAAGCCACGCTCGATAAACTACCGGTATGCCCCTCCAGGGTTATTAGTTGCCGTCCAGCGACCACATCCCACACTTTCGCGGTCATGTCTATACTCGCCGTGGCCAGTTTCTTACCATCGGGGCTCCAAGCCACACTATCCACGTGGCCGGTGTGCCCCCGCAAAGTCTCGCGTACTTGAGACGACAAGATTGCTCGGTGTAACACGTCTTCGGCGACAGCTACTGTAGGCTGGCCGAAACGTCGTGTGGCGTAGACCGCCTGCATGGCAAGGAGGATGCTCTTCTCAGGATCGTCATTGAGACTTTCCATCGAGAAGGCAGCCAGTGCTCTGGCGTTGGCCTCGTTTGCGTCGCGTTGGGCAGTGGCTTTCTCCGCTTCTGCGATGCCTTGCTGTCGTGTCGCTTCAGCGGCCTTGTCATCGGCAATACTTTCTTGCAGTCTCGCCTTGGTTTCGTTTGAGAGTGCTGCTTGTTTCTGTATGGCTGCTTCTGCTGCATTGTGATCGGCGACTTTTTTCTGTGTTTGTGCCTCTTTTGTTTGGGTCCGAGCAGAATGCCTTTGGATGAATGCGAAGATCGCCAGACCAATTGCGACTCCGAGTGCAACGGCGATAGCTGCGATGACCATCCTCAACGTGTTTGCTGTCGCCTGGCGGCCGGCCAAGACGTATTGTGAGTGGAGGCTAGTTGGCCGGGGATCTCTTGCTGTGCTGCTGACCACCCATTGCTCGGCCTCTTTCAAGTCCTTACCCCGGAGCAGAAAACTGTGGTCCTTCTCTCTCCGCTCCCACTCTTTGGCGCGAGTGAGCAGGCGGGTGTGTGTTCGCTTCCAATCGAGATCGGTATCGAGAGCCTTTGCGAGCGTGGCGAAGCTTGAATCAAAATCAGCCGCTGAGGTGAAGTCTATCCTGTGAAACCGGGCGACGGCCTGAGGGATGTCGGCGTCTGGAACAGGGCGGTAATAGACTGGAACGATCCGTTTGTTGTTGGCTGCAGCGTGATCGATCTCTTGCTGGGCGATGGCCGAGGCAATCGAGTCCGGGCTGATGATGAAGAGGAAATTGTCGGCAGATTCGATGTTGCTGAAGATCTCATTCAGCCAGTCCGATGTAACCTCGATTTCCTTCTCATCGAGCCAGACTTCGCGCCCCTCTACTTGGAAGGCGGCGAGCAGCTTGTGGGCAAACCCACGATCCCGACGGGAGTAAGAAATGAATACCTCTGCCACGAAAGCCCTTCTCGAAATTGGAATAGTAGGCTCAAAACACGAACAGGTTGTCTTAGGTTTGCGACGCCACCATTAAACCATTGCATTTGAAATAAATACTAAGGGGTTCTTATCTTCTCGGAAGTTTTCTGAGAAGTCGACTTTCTCGTTAGTGATCGGGTCCGGCGTAAAGATGCTCCCAGAAAAGAGAAATCTCGGCGGCGGCCTACCCGGCTCAATTTCCAAAATGCACGGTCCGCCGCCCGACTGCAAGGGAAAGGCGATCCTGACAGGAAGAGTGGGTGACCTAAGTGGAAGCCGATCGCGCGCGAACGGTAAAGCGATGACGGAGACGTATCGACTAATCGCCTGCACCTGAGTATCTGAAGCGGTGAGCCACTACTACGACGCAATTGATGTCCTAGAACTCTTTGTTAGTATGTCGGCATGGAAAATGTCGTCGGAGAGATTGATCCCACAATGGCTCGCTTGGAAGACCAGATCAACTGGTATGACCGGAAAAGCCTGCGAGATCAAGCAATGTTCAAGCGTATCAAGGTGACTGAAATCGCTGCTGCCGCCTTCATCCCTTTCCTCGCAACCTTATCCATTCCGCATGGGAATCAGATAGCAGCCCTGCTCGGCATATTGATCACATTACTCGAAGGCATGCTTCATTTGAACCAGTATCAGGCCAATTGGATTGCTTACCGATCAACGTGCGAAGCACTTCGGCACGAGAAATATGTCTATCTCGGTAAAGCATCCCCGTATTCGCAGGTAAGCGATCCCCATGCTCTGCTGGCCGAGCGTGTCGAGTCGCTTGTCTCTCAGGAGCACGCAAAGTGGGCTTCTACGGCACTCACCGCCGCGACCAAACGACCTTAATCTCTTGCTGCAGAACTTCAACAATAAGCGAACGATCTCGGTGTGTAGCGCTGGTTTAATCTCGTTCTCTGCCAGGCGCCGCCAAAGCACTAGCGGAGACCAAGCGAGTGAATTGGCGTTCAAGGCAACAATTGGTTCCAAGGCCATTGGTCCAGAAAGTCGATAATTCGGCTGCCTGTGTTTCTCAGCTTCGTCTATATTTGAATACGCTTAAGCTCAGCATATGGAGATCACGCCTGATTACGACATCGCGCTCTCATTTGCCGGCGAGGATAGGAAACACGCCGACGCGCTGAATCGTGCACTAACAGGACGCGGGGTCAGAGTCTTTTATGACGCTGACGTCGAGCACGATTTGTGGGGCCGAAATCTATACGACTACCTCGACGAGGTTTATCGTAAGCGCGCACGCTACTGCATTGTTTTTGTTTCCGCAGCGTACGCAAGAAAGAACTGGACCTCTCACGAACGACGGAGCGCGCAGGCGCGGGCTCTGCAAGAGAATGAGGCGTATATCCTTCCGGTTCGGATTGACGACACTGAAATTCCCGGTATTCTCCCAACCACTGCGTATTTGGATTTGCAAAGTCATTCCATAGTAGCGATTGCCGATCTAGTTGTTACGAAACTCGGCATATCGCCTCAGCAAGTGGCATTGGACTCACGCAAAGCAGATTTTCAATCTCCTGCGGAACTAACGTTTCGTTCGTTACTAGATCCTGACGTCGAGCATTTTACGAAAAGTCTGGGTCCGTTTCTCAGGTGGCAAGAATCTGCTCTTTTGAACGAGCTCCCGCTCAAGATCGAATGGCCAAGCATTGTAGCCAGTTGGATTTCAGAAAACTGTCGAATGATTCAAATGAATCAATGGCCAGCGGGTATTTCGGAGGAGGCTAAAGCACAAACCCGCGAATTATTTAGTGCACAGCTCTCAAAACCTGAGACGACTCGTCTTGCTTCCGGCATTAGAATTTGCGCAGCCATAATTCGGGATCTTGCAGACGATCGATATGCCAATGCAGGACTCAGTAGCTCCGAAATACGAATGTTCCTAACAGCCTACATTTCTGCTGAAATGGCCGCACACGTAACTCAGCTTGCCTCAATGCTGCTGATCAACATGGGGCATCCAGATTGGTTTATACCTTTCAACGAGTACATCCCAAATTACGGCTGCGACTTCATGCCTGGTCTTGTTCTGATCTCCAAAAACGCGGGGCGTGAACACGTTCTTTGGACTGACATGGATTTTTATCATGAGAGCCGGATAACGAAATATCTGTATTTTCCAGCATCAGTGTTGATTCGTTACGAAAAGCCTTTGGAGTCGAAAGAGGTTCTGCATACTATTCTGATGCCTCAGCTAGTTGCTATGGCTGCCGAAGGACGCATCGCTTGGAATTACGTTAGCCAAGTCGCAAAGTATCCTGATCGATTCCGAGTGGGAACGCGCGGGGAGTTGTTCTACGATGTGGAGACCCTAGGTCAACCTCAGCATGCCCAAGCTCAATTGAGTGAGAAACTCTTGACTTGGGTCGATCAGAAAATTCATCAGGGGGGCCTTGGCGAGATTGGACTTTCTCTAGACGCCAAGAATCTTGATCTCGGCACTCAACTCGAGTTCGCGCATTGGCAAGCGCTTTCAAGAACTAGGTTACGGTAAACCCCTTCCTGTAAGTTGGGATTGCTGACGAGAAGAGCGTTTACCGTGAGTGACCCACTTGAACGAGTGCCAATCGCTCAAGTAGTCCCGAAAAATTCCGAAATTCGACTAAATCTGCGATGGAACCGTTGGAGGGATGAAGTTAGGTTGGTTCTGCAGTAGAAAGCAATCGTTCGGAATGTCCGTCCCACCCAAGGGATGCATTCGGAGCATGCTGCTTTTCAAACGCGCTTTGCGGCTTCCAGTCAAAGATCTGTTGCGTGTTTAGATGTTGCTCTCCAACAGAAAAGAGACGTTGGAGGCGCTCTTGTTGAAGGTTAGGCGGAGACGCACACGGAATTAACTGTTTGTGGAGTGCGAGGAAGGAGCTAGACGCAGCGTTTCTAACTGACTGAAAATGAGAGGTCTTATCCTAGGCGTTGTTTGCGGCCAAGAAAATTCCATGGGGACAGGGTTCTTAAAGACCACGTAGGCTTCGATTTGGGGGTCTTCTCTCAGCCTTAATCGCTTGCGGATTATCTTGGCGTTGGTTTCCATGACGATAATCCTGTCTAGATGTTTTCGAAGGAGGTCTCGTGTCCCATCCTGTTTTATCTCGCCTCGGAAATCGCTTAATTGTTCTGCGACCTCACCAATTGTCTTGTGAAAGTGGAGGTGCTTGCATTCAATCGCCAGGACGCGACCGGACTGGGGATCCCAGGCCAACGCATCGACATCTCCGTAGTTTCGATCCAATGGGATTCCGAGAAGTCGAGATATCTTGTAGTCGGATGCGCTCTTCCAACCGAATTTCTCCAACTGAGACGCGACTGTCGCGTTGAACGCGGTGCGTGTCACATTGTTCGTATCGCCGAGCCATTTCAACATGGACCGCGAGGAGACCTGCCAGTCTGGCGTCTCGCCCGTGTGATGAGAGCGGACCAGGATGTGAAGGGCTTCTCGTACGACTGCAGGCGCAATGACGATGAGTGGATCTTCGGTGGTCTCAAGTGCGATAAGCGGGCGTCTCAAGAGCGAGAGTCGACGCCGAAATCTCCAGGGATGCCAATCCTTATCGCGAAATCCGGTTGGTGTTTCGCCCCAGTGAGTCCGAACCGGCAGAGTCAGGCGATCAAGAGTTGCTGCCACGTCTTCCACTGGCTGCTCGGCGCACTTGGATAACATTTCGAGCAGCTCCGAACGTCGAAGCTCGAACCAGAGTTTCTGCTGATCAATTCCATGATTCTCCAAGGTGTCCGTAAATTTCCGCAACACGTCGAGCGGAACTCCGAACTCATCCTCCCAGGCCTCGAGGAAGCGCTCGTCAAAAGCACTTGCGACTGATTTTACTGGCGGCAGCTCACCGTAGGCTTCGCCGTAGGAATCGACCGCTTCAAATACTTCACGCCTCGTGCCGCCGGAAGCGAATGGAACATATACCGTGTCAATGAACCTGTGATCGACATGTATGTCCCCGACGGGCGCGATACGCACTTGGGGTGCGATTGCTCCCCAGTGAATAGCATCGGACCATCCTCCAACGTGAAATGCAAAGATTACGCGAGCCATGACCTTGGATAAGTCAAGATCGCCCGGTGTGAACCCACCCTCAGCAGGGCACTCAGAATTGGCTGCCTCGATTAGTACACGGGTCGAAATCGAGCATGCCGTCATCTCTGCCATGTGTTCCGCGATGGCCTGTTCTGCTGCATCGCCGTGGAGTGCGATGTTGGCATGCGCGGTTCGCAACCAGTGATGACGGGATATCGCCGCCTCTTCGTGGCACTGCAGAAGTGCATTGATGAATTGGCGTCGATTGAACAGGCGCAGTTGGGCACAAATCTCTCGCTGGGTCAATTTCACTGCTTCGTTCAGAAAGGCAGTGCATTCTCGCTTTCCCAGAATCTCGGCACCCACATCCGACTGGACGCGGAACGCGATTCCAATGCGTGCGATTGCATCGTCCATCTTGTGGATGTGTACTGGTTTCCCGGCCATGGTGTGCAGCATATCGCGGAACGTTTGGGCTGGCATGATGTGCCTACTCCGTGCGAGGTTCGAACCGCATATCTGTCCGACGACACCGCAATCGGCCTCTGGATGAGAGGATTCCTCTACCATCGTCCTCAAGCCTCGAAGCATTGCTGCTACCAGTGCCTTCTCCGCGATATTTTCGGGACTGGCAAGAGCAAGATCAAACGCCCTACCAACATGAATTTCAACTTCCGATTTGGTCGCGTCGGTTCGAATACGAAAAGCGGCTTCGAGCTCGTCTGTGCTGGGAATCGTGATGGAGTGGGGATCGATGTCAATGACCGATTCAAAGTGGATGTGAAATTTGACAGCCTCTGGAATCGGTTTCGTGGTTGAGGCTTCGACCGGAGGTACGAACCGAATGAGCCAGGTACATAGCATCCGCCAATGTTCGTACAGCTGGCCCATGTTGGTTGATCCAGATGCGATAGATATCCACCAGAAGCTAACGTCTGAGATATACACAGTTGAAAACGAACCGCCTTTGAACCCGACTGAGTCCGCATAGAGAGGCGATTCCATGTCGTCATCGTAGAGAGCTTCCGTGACGCGACGAACCGTAATCCAGTTGCCGTCCGGCCGCATCGCCATGCGAGTGTGGTGTCTAAGGTAGTTCTCTTGCCGGAGGGTGAGGAGACCATTCTGTCTCACAGCGATCAGGCGTGGGGTTTCTGTCCCTCGGAAATCTTCGGGAAGATCCCCGTGCGGTATGAGGTGACCGTTCAGGTCATTCGCCCAGGCCCATAGGTTCAGCAGCCCATTGGTGTTCACGAGCCGGATTCCGGCCGCTGCTACGGCATTCTTGGAATGCGCCATACGGAAGAGATCGATGGGACTGAAGTTTTCCATCGAAGCCATGCTGACCACATCGTGGATGGGGAGAACTTCCACCTCCCATTGCGCGGGCATCGCTTCTCCGACGAAAAAGGAGGCTCGTCCGAGACTGCAGTTCACGACGAGCGAGATACCTTCCCGAAAACCTACCTGCGCCGCCGCCAGTTGCGAGGAGCGCCGAATCGACTCCATCGCGAACTGGGAGAGTTCCATTGAGGCTGCGTACAGGGAGCTTCCATCATCGTCCTCTGGTAAATCAAGCGGAGGTGCCAAGACCACAAGGTGGATATACCTGCCTGGCTCGGTTTCGCGAAGTGTGGAACCGATCCAAAGCTGATTCTCTCCTTGCTTCTGAAAGGGAGGAGGAGCGTCGGACTCGGCAAAGGGGGTCCAACAGAGTTGTTCCCAGTACTTCGTCACCAGCCCCGTCTCAAGCACCTTTATGTTGCCCGAAGCTCGGACGGTCTGAAGGACATACCGTGTGATGGCTGCACCCACGTGCGTTGGAAGAGCCAAACACACGACACCATCCACCAAGAGAACTGGATGGTGTTCTAACGCGCTGTCGAGCAGAGGGCTGTCTTCAAGGCCGAGGTGATCCGAAGGGAGGACAAATGGAGCGAGATCCCGAACGGACAGACCCATCTCATCGAAGTCGCGAGGTTCGAATTGAACCCACCGCCGCATCGCATTGAGCCGTCCAAGGAGTTTCTTTGGAAGATCGGATTGTGGCAGAATCGTCCCGATGATGCCGGCAGGAATGCCGATTCTAATCGCAATCGCATGCGACAAGGTGAGTAGCGCCAGAACTGATCGGCGCATCGCGATAAATCGCCCTTGCTGGGGTATCTCGTCCACTACATCGAGGATTCGCTGAAGATAGAACCCATTGCCCTCACGCAATCCTTCGAACACGATGAAATTGCCATCGCGGCAATGAACGGCAGTGGTGAAGAGATCCTCCGCTGGATCCTCAAGACGGCCACAGATTCCGCTACCGAATCGTTTGAAAACCTTTCGTATGAACTCAGAACCAGGATGTTGTCTTCCAGAAGAACGTGAAACTGCGATGTGAACGAGTGCTTCGATGCGAAACGCGTTTGCTTGTAGTTCCGGAGTTACCAAGAGTGAGGCCAATGTGGAAACAGTGGTCAGCTTGTCCATCTTAGAAAGCTGTGTCACGTCATTCCGGTGGCCATCTTCGATGTCCCTGATGGTGATATTGGTAGAGGCGAACATCGCCTCCAGACCAAGGAAATCCTCGTCGTGCATCATGCGTACGATAGTACGGTAGCTTGCAGTGGCTTGCGCAGACTGCTACTAAAGAACTGATCGGTGCTTGTGAAGTGCCGTTCGGGTAAGTAACGAGATGTTGCCTTCTGAAAAGGGACCAAATCTCGCGAATGACTTAGCGGCATGGAAGTTTGTTCGTTGGCTTTCCATACCGCTACTCCTTTCAGCTGCAGCTCAGGCAGTCGCTGCAAATGAAATCAACACATCACCCAGAACGGAATTGCGAGACCATTCCGGGAAATGGACTGACGTCACCTCTGACCAGAACAATCTACTGCAACGAATGACCGAGGAGAACCGTCTCCATCGACGGCATCGCGATAGCGTTCTTCTTGGCTACGAAGTATTCCAGACGAGAGAGGGCTGAGGTCTGGAGCCAGTCCGAAACGGCTTCATTGATCGAGTCTCTCAATGAAGCCTCTGTGACATGACAATACGCCTCAACCTCGGCGATCAAACTGCTGTCGATATCGACGGTGGCAAGAGAAGGTGTCAGCTTCTTCGATCTCCGACGGAGCTTCGAAGATTTAGAGTGGCGGTTCGAGGGAATTGAATTTAGGGTAGGAAAAGCCATGGCACGTCTCCTTAACAGACTGCTGAGGTTAGGGACTTGGTGATTGTTGACGCAATCATTGAGTCCCGTTTGATTTTCACTGACAATATCGCGAACTTTACCGGTATGGCAAGTAGGAAGATTGATACAGACGTTCTTGTCTTTTCTCCATGCTCAGGTGTCAACCCGAAGTTAAGCCCGCTTCGACTGTCCGGTAGTTACCACAACCTTCCAATGGCTACCACAGGCAACCGGTAGCTACAGTAACCAACCACTGGCTACTGCAAGCCTTCGATAGCAACAGGTAGTCTCTGGTGGCTACCACAAGCAACCGGTAGTCACTGATAGCAACATGAAGCAACCGATGGGTACCGAAGACTTCATGTAGCAACAACAACCAATCATGGGGCAACAACACCAATCATGTAGCGACTTGGAGTGTTCGACTGTGGATATGCATCGAGTCGGGATCGCAGGCAGGTCCCTTGACACAGCTAGAAATTGCCAGCCGACCTCTCGCCTCTAATGGAAATTACCGAACGGTCGTTCGTTTCTAGAGCTTTCTGCCGCTCAACCTCCCCACTGTCTTCCTCATAGAGAGGTCGGCTGGCAGAGTACGCGCCGGCTGCGGTATTTCGCGAGTGCATGTGCGATTCGACATTGATGTAGACGCGGAGTCGACGCGGTCCTTCTCGAAGCCTTTCGAGTGTCGGCAATGGAGGCCACTGAGTTTATTTCACAGGCAAAGGTTCAGCATCTTGGACGTTGGAAGCGTGTGGATGTTGCGTGAGAACATGCTTGATCTTTCAACGTCCAAATGATTGAAGCCTGGACAAAGGGCGACACTAAAGAGCCCGACCAACTTTATGGCCGCTGTACAGAAATGGAGAAAGCCATGACGAATGCTTGCATTCGCCGCGTCAAACGCACTCTGATCAACATTGCTGAAGCCGAAAGAGTTCCGATCGCGATTCGATTAAAGGCATGCAATGCCTTAGCTGACATTCTTCGGACAGAGAAGAAGGCGCGCGTTCGTTCTTCTCCATCGTCTCCTCGACGCTGATCGAACTATTGTTTGTCGGGATGTACGCTCATTTCAGCGAAGCAGTCGCCTGATGGCGAGAAACTCGCGACGCGCGCAACAATCATCTGAACTCACCGTCATATAAACGACGAATATTTTAGCGTTATCAGCTGGAGTGCAGATCGATGGATACACAGCGTCAAGTCGCAAGAATCAACCGCATTCTTCGAACGAAGGGATGGACGACTCGTGTGCGCCCCTCGCGGATTGTTGAGGGATTCTGTGTGGTTGATCTCAGCAATAAGCGAACCATCAATCCAGAGATTGACCTCGAATACTTCGAGAGAGCATTGCTTGCATCCCAATAGCGGTTAGCTCCGAGTTATAAGTTCTACTCTCGAAATCATCTTGGTCAGCAATGGCCAAGCGCATGGCCTAGAGAACCATGCGCCGGTAGTCGGGCCCTCGTTGGTTCGCACCAGCCCTTGCGTGTTTTCCCGGCACGCAAGGGCTTCACTCTCACCGGGACAGGGAGATGTCTTTTGAAGAGTCCAGCCTTTCGTTTTTACCCTTCCGACTTTGTGGCATCGCCGGGTGTTCAAGCGATGGATCTCGAAGAGGTTGGTGCTTACGTGTTTCTTCTATGCAACGCATGGCTTTCCGATAAGCACGGCTACCTTCCAGATAATGATGACCGACTACGTCGTCTTGCTCACATGACTCCTGAGCAATGGGACCGAAGTAAGGTTTTGCTTTTGTCTAAATTTCCGCCCGTCGAAGAAGGGTGGCGGGCAAACATACGTATGGTTCACGAAGCAGAGAAACAAGTTAAGTACAGCGAGTCCCAGTCCGAAAAAGGAAAGTTGGGAGGCCGAGGAAATAAAGCCACCCGAAAGCTGGAGCTTTCGGGCGAGAAAACCGGAGTCTCACAAAACGAAAGCCCAGAAAAGCCTTCTGCTTCTGTTTTCGATTCTGCTTCTGTTTCTGGGTCCGATACTGTTTTTGATACTAGAGAGGAAGGAGAAGGAGCCCACCTTCCTCACTCCCTCCCCCTCTCTTTTGAAAAGACAGACGGACAAGAGCGAGTGAAACGGTCCTTGAGCCGTGGAGCGAAAACCAGGCTAGGCCAGGCCAAGACCGTCGCGATGGAACTCGCATACGTTTCGAACAACACGGTGGCCTTCACGGACCGCGAGAAGCGTCGGATTGCTACACTGCTGGCAGACGGCTACACGCAAGCCGAGATCGTGTCCGCTCTCCGGACATTCCTCGAAGGCAAGGATACGGACAATTTGAAAGACATGGGCTTCGCTGCCAGGAACTTCGTGGAGACCGCAGACCAGTTGATCAACACCGCGCGCCGCAAGAAGCAGGAGCGTGCAGAGGAACAGGCCCGTGTAGCAGCAGGTAAGTTGAGGATAGTCGAGATTGCGGAGCGGGAGATGGAAGAGCAGCAGAGACTCCGCGCGGCAGAAGAGGCACAGGTAGAAGAGGCGCTGAGTGCCGACTGAATGCGATGTCTTACTTGAATTGTCAATGGCCGCATAGCCCGATACACTGCTCGCAGTCCAGCGAGTGATTCCCACACTCGTCGGGTTGGTTACCGCGTTACCTCAGCGACGTCGGCACACCACAACCAGCCATCGCAACTTCGCGGTGATTGAAAGGTGGACTTGCAGCGTGAACTGCATTCTTCCCCCGTGTTGTCAGTAGACCGTAACCCTTGCTCTTAACAGGGCTACGTGTCGCCTCAGCGGCAGGGCTGACAACTGAATGCCACGACGGTGGCGACTTCCGCATCAGAGGCACGTTCTGGATGTGGAGTCGCATCGGACTAAGAATTATTTAATTGTCAGTAGTGAATCCCAGGAGATTGCCGATTATGAGGGCATAAAGGGAACATTGCGGCACACTGCGGCCCAACCCTAGAAATCCAATGGCCAAACTCTACCCCACCCGCGTGCAGTTCACCCGCGAAACGCTTGATCTCCTTGATCGCATTTCTCAGTCCGTGGGATGTTCCCGCAGCGAGGCTGTGCGCAGGCTTATCTCGATCGGCATCGAGTGCTGCGGTACTGAGCTCAATCCATTTTCTGGACAGACCGTCACCAACTCTTAAAAGTTCTGGACCACGTGGGTGTGCCGGTCTTTTCTCCTTGGCGTTCCCGGCACGCCCACCCAGACAACATCCCCCGGTACACATGCGAAAACTTCTTCTTCTCCTCATCCTTCTCGGCTTCGGTCCCAATTGTTTGATCCATGCCCAAGGCACACCATTCACGCTTTCTGGTCCGAACGGTGTACCGGTGCCAACCAACTCCACAGACGGGCTTCGTTCTGAACCAGCGACCACAATCAACCTTCGTTGCCGAGTCGCTGGCTCATTCGACTATGGTCCTTGCGATGTGAGTTCTCTTGCTGGCGCTGGCCGCGGTCTCGAATTACTTGCAGTGGGCGACAACTCGTTGGGGACAAACCAATTGAGCACATCGAAACAGTCTGTTGCTTCTCAGTTAGCAGCCGCACGCGGTTGGAGTCTGACTAATAGAGTGGATGACACCGGGCCTCTCGATCGTGGTTATCACGCGTTAGGGGCGAACTGGGATTGGAGCCGTAACTTGGGGCTCGGAACGGTAGTTCTGTTGTCGGGCGCAAATCAGCTTTCGACGGATCTGTGTCAGACAGAAGGCGGCGGAGCTTGCGCTACGCTTACCTCGGTACACCTGAATTTGATTTCCGCCGAAGAGATGGCGTGGCTTACCTGGGCAGGTTCGCTTGAGGCTCGGAAAACTTTGGCAGCGGACTGTGTCCCTGCTGTGGGCGCGTGGTCACCGCAGTCGAGTCGCTGGCTGCCGTCTTTCGCGCGATACGCTTCGACCGCAGGTGCTTCTTTGACATGTAAGTGCCCTCAGGCAAGCACATGCTTTGTGATTACAACGGTTAGTAACGGTACGGCGGGTGTATTCGGTATCAGCGTAGACGGAACATCTGTATCCTGCGGCTTTCCAAGCGGATCGACATCCTGCTCAAACAAAACTGATGATGCCGTTGGTGACCCGTCCGGTACGGTTCCCGTTGGGATTGTGGCAACCAGAATCGGTGGGCTAAGTCTAGGAGATCACTCCGTTTCGATCACGGTTTCTGCGGGTAGCGCTGGAAGCATCGGCGTACTTGGCGTGGTCGCATCAACTCCTACGGACGCCCGTCCTGTAGTGCTTAGTAACTATGCGACCAGAATCGCGCACACCAGCCCTTCGTACTCTTTTCGGACAGACGCGCTCGTTTCGGTAGTCAATGCGGGGCAAGATCAAGACACTTCGACCCTCCAGAGAGATGGGTTTCAGGTCGTGCCCGTGCGCCTAACGTGCGGAACGCCTGTGACGGAGAGTACCTCATGTTGGGAACCCAACTCCGCCACTCAGACCTCTGCGGACGGCACAACCCCCAATCAGACAGGTGGCCAGTATGCGACTAACGCCATCCTTGCTGCGTTGAAGGCCGCCGGGCGCTGATGACTGACAAATCCAGAAAGTGGACACGGCGACACACCGACGTGGCGCCATCAGAAGCGATCCTTATCTCCACTCAACCGACGCGCCTCGGCAAATTCACCGCCGTCAACGATTTTGTGTCCTTCCGAATTGAGAATGAGGAAGCGGTAAGTGCTCACTACCTTGTGATCTGCTCTACCTCTGGAACCTTGATTCGAGCTGTTCCTGCTCTTCAGGCAAGCATGGACGGTGGCCAAACATGGATAGGTCTTTCGGTCGATCCCACCTCGGGCCTAACGTCCGAAGTCTCTGATGACGTGACACCCGCGGCAGGAGTAGCCCGCTATGACATAGGCGCATTGAGGCACGCTCTGTTCCGCTTCGGGTTTGTGTCTGCTGGAGTCATACGGGACGTAGAAACCTTCGCGAGCGTTGGCTGACGTACCGGGCTTTTTCCGGTAATGGACATGCGGCTCTCAGGAAAATCCTGCACTCCGCACACCCAAGCCCGCACACCGAAAGAGGCTCCGATAGGGGAGACAGAGAGTCAATTCTTCTCTCAGAAGAGCACAGGGGGGAATGTCGGGAGAGGCGGTAGAGGGTAGAGAAGAACGATGTTGCCAGTCAGACTACCGGATCGATTCTGCTTCTTCGCAAGCGAGGGTTACTTGGCTGAATGCTTGGTGTTCTGTCCGAAATTTCGTGAATTCCGGATTGCGAATACCAAATCCATTGAGAAGGCTGTGCCAAATTCGACTACCCAATGACCTTGATGAGTTTTTGGACAGTGGTCGGTGAGATATCCAGCTTGCTTGCTATTTGCCGAACGGAATGCCCATCCTTCCTAAGACGTTTGAACGACTTCACGACCTTGGGATCATCGTCAACTTTGGGACGCCCGCCGATTCGACCTTGTGTGCGTGCTCTCGCTAGTCCGGCTAACGTTCTTTCAGAGATACGTGCTCGCTCCAAGCTTGCGAATGTCGCAAAAGCCGAGATCATGAACTCCTTAAAAGGTCCGGCGCTGTCGAAGAACGGTTCCTGGTAGCTTCGGAATCCAATGCGGTAGCTCGTCAACTGCCTGATGTATGCGAGCGTTGCTTCGATCCCTTCGCGTGAGAAGCGATCCATTGCCCAAAAGAGGACGTTGTCGAATTTGCGCTTGGACGCGTCTGTCATCATCCTCTTGAAGTTCACGCGATCGCTGCGTTTGCCACTGGCGTGATCTACATAAACTTCCACGAGATCCCACCTTTGCTTCTGGCAGAAGGCCTTCAATTCCCGGAGTTGGTTCTCTGGGTCCTGTCTGCCATCACTCCTGCTCACTCGCACGTAGATAGCGGTCTTCATTAGGTTTTGCTCCTGTCCGGTATGTACCACATAACGACCGTTATATGGAACACCCTCTAGACAACGAAAACCCCACGCCAATGCGCGGTTTAATTGAGACCGTTTTATGGCACAGATTTCTTTTCGACTCACTAAGGCGGCAAAGACCGCATGAGTCGATACACCAGAGGAGAGCGAATTGCTCACCATCTCTGGGCGCCAGTGAACGGTGGATGCATACGCAGAATGTTCACTCGATCCAACGCATACGGACCGATGTTCTGCACATTGGTTGTCGCGACGCGAAGTGACACCAATACGCCTCAGACTGGGGAGGCGATCAACCCGGACGGCTCAGATATGTACACCGTCTTTCACCGTGCGGCCTCTCGGGCAAGAGGCCCGCACTTCCACTCCACGCACAGCCGCGAGAAACTGCGCGGTCGCCCATTACACAAGCGCCCCGTTCGTAGCTGAGTGAGAACTACACTCAGTACTATTGCGCAAAGCCTGGACAAAGAACACAAACGCACCGATAGTGAGATCGTTGTTGCCCGACGCGAACATATCGGTGTTGAAGGGAAGGTTCCTGGAGGCTCAATGCCATACCCCGGCCTGTCCCCTCGGCGCTGCTCTACGACCCCTTCCATCACCTAGAAACCCACCCACCCTTTCCAAAGCACTTTCCCGTCCTGTAAGTGGGCAAGCTTCCGATCAACGAGCACCCCCTTAGCAAATTTTAAAAATCTGAAACTGAGAAGATCTTGTTCAATTTCGGGTCCGACTCGGACTCGGACTGAACCGTACTTGCACTTTCTCTAGGAAACCGCTTCGTGCCCCCCACTAACGTCTCTCGCATTATGCGAAAGCTCGCTCTTAACCCGCGCGCCGCGCAGTCCGCTCGGCTCCACGCATTAAAGTTTCTCGGGACGAGAATGTCGTTTCGATGCCTGGAGGCAATCGTGTCAGACAAAACCACATCCGGCAGGGTTGCTGCATACGCCGCTCGCCTTTACTCGCTCAAGGCCGCCCAACTTCAAATGAAAGAACTACCGACATGCCCGAACAATTAACACCAGAACAACTAGCAGTTGTCCTGGGAACTTCTTCTCCTCCCGCCAAGAAGAAGCAGACTTCTCTCACGCCACCCAACGACGTCTTCGCTCTGGCGCCAGGGGAGCAGTACAGTTCACGACTCGACAACGAAGTCGTCTTCTATCTCGATAAAACGAATCAACCGCAGGAATCGAAATACGTTAATGGACCTGCTTGGCCGCCTGTAGAGGGTGTTGGGTTGTGGGCTCGTGTCCTATCCTCGGTGTTCCTTATGAATGGCGAAGAAGGTCCGTCAGAAGTGGAACGGTACATATCCATTCTCGAGAACACGGGATCGGGCGAATTGAAGAGTCTCGCCATCGACGCTCTGCAGGGCGTCGCTCGGTTCAATCAGAAAATATCTGCCGAACTGATGCTGCGCGTTGAAGACACTTTGGCTAGTGCTTTCAGTCCGGAAAGTCAGCAGATCACTGCTTCGGAGAAATCGCTGTGAACCAAGAAATCACTGATCTCATACTTGGCCCTTCCCAAAGTGTTGAAGAGACTCAAAACCTCCTAAGCATCTTGGAGAATCCCTCGACTCCCTCGGAACAAGTCAGCCTCGTTCTCGCGATTTTCGCCGATCGCTCTAGCGGCATTGCGAGTATGGCTGATGCAGAGCGAACTCGCTTGAAGCGTGTGCTTTCACGTCTGTTGAGCCGCGTCGACAATAACTTTTTGAAACACAAGAAAGAATAGATATGTCTCAGTCTGAGTTGAATAATCTGTGGTTGGCCGGTGATGCCAATGTAGACCTTACCGGCTTTCGTCGCCCCGAAGAGTCAGAAGAAAACACCACCGACCTCTGGCGGCAATCCAAACACGGCTTTGAGCCACGGCTAGCAGATCAGACCATCGCACCGAAGATCAGCTTCGCAGAAGCGCTGGCGCAAGACCCAGGTTTGGCTGAAGAGGCCGCGCGGCGTGATCCGAAGGCGTTCCGTGAGTACGCCGACTCGGAGAGCGAACGCATAGCTCTCGCTTTTCGAAAGGCCCATCCTACCTACATGAACACTGAGAAGAATTCCGCGGCGATGCTGCGGCACCTCTGTGAACGATTTCTTAATGGTGTCGATCACTTGAAAGACGAAGAAGTGATATTCGAGCTCTTCCGATCCGGGGATTTTACGGAAGTCAATCTGAGGGCCGCATTTGAGGCTTTGCTTCGTAGAGGCGCTCTGGATGTCGGCGAGGGACACGTAAAACAATTGAGCCGGGAAGAACTTCTGACTGTGATTGCCGATCTTCGCACGCACGGAGCGGCGCAGGCGATCGCGACCTACTTGAAGTTCTCATTGGGTACCCGCACGGTCGACGTGCGGAAAGTCATGGTCACCAACGCGGATCTGTTGAAGAAGGCTTGCTCGACGGTATGGTTTCACAGCAAAGCGGGAAGCGTAACGGCTGATCAGTTCAAAGAATTCGCCGTACGACGGCTCTCCGCTATCCAGCTTCCGACGATTGAACAGATCGAAGCGGCTTGGTTCGCCCACCAATTGGAAGCGCATGAGGAGACCGACCAACCGGCACAACCCAAACCGGCAACTGATGAAGAGATCAATCGCCTCTCAGACGAGGATCTGGAGAGTGCAATGGTTGCTGCCAGGGAAGAATTTTCTGCGCAGCGCCGCCGCCGTCGAACAGGGGTGGCCATCTCAACGTCTCAGTAACAGAAGCCATGAAGCCGTCTGTCGAACAGCACACATCCAGCCATCAACAAGCCCTCCTGTTGTCCCACCAGGCTATTGAACGCCCTCTGACTGCCCAAGAGCTAGCTGAAATCGTGCCGTTGCATCCTGTGACGCTCCTTCGCTGGGCTCGTGAAAACAAAATTCCACACCGTCGTCTGAGCGCCCGAAGAATTGTTTTCATACCTTCTCAGATCAACCACTGGCTCGCTTCCGAGTATTCTGAAAGCGTCGGTCATGTCGCCCAGCCCGAAAGGACGGCAACATGAACCTCATCCACAAACGTACGCGCTTTCAGCTTGGCTCTTTGACAACAGAGGGACGGACCAATGGCCCAGCAGTTTGGGTTTATCGTTGGCGCGAGAAGAGTGGCAACCTTACTGTTAAACGCAAGGTTGTTCTCGGTACCACCAAAGAGCTGAACAAGTCACAGGCTCAGAAGAAGGCCGACGGATATCGCCAGCTTGCTAATACTCCTCAACACGAACGAGGTTCTGATTTAACAGTGAACCAACTGGTGGATCACTACAGCGAACATGAGTTGGGAGTCGGTTCAGGAAAAGCAGAGAAGCCTCGCAAGGCGTATCTCTATATCTTCAAGAACTACATCTTGCCGACCTGGGGCGAACTACCGCTTGAAGGTGTTAAGGCGGTTGCCGTTGAACACTGGCTCAAGACGTTGCCGCTAGCTAATGGTTCCAAGGCAAAGGTCAGGGAAGTGTTCGGCGCCGCCTTCCGTCATGCAATGCGTCACGAGTTGCACCCGGTCAACCCGATAGCCAATGTTCGACAGGTGAGGAAGAGGGCGGTAGAGCCAGAGATTCTCGAACCCGCCGAAACGGCTGCAATCCTTCGGGAGCTTGAAGGAGTTGAACCGGTTCGAACAGCATTTCTTATAGCTGCTGTTATGGGTATGAGGCGGGGAGAAATCTTCGGCCTCAAGTGGGCAGACGTGGATTTCGAACGTGCGATTTTGCATGTTCGACGGTCATACGTCGATGGTGTCGAAGGTCTACCGAAAACTGAGTCCTCACGTCGCCCATTGCCAATTCCTGCTCAAGCGTTGGAAGCTTTCACAGCTTGGAAGACGAAGGCCACCTATACCAAACCCGGTGATTGGGTGTTCGCATCTGATGTGGCTTTCGGCAAGCATCCGTTCTGGCCGGGTACTCTCTGGCGTAGGAACATTGCTCCAGCGATTGAACGTGCCGGTATCACTAAGCCCAAGCTCGGATGGCATACCCTTCGTCGCAGCTACGCGAGTTTGCTGCTATCGAGTGGTGTGAGTCTGAGAGTGAGCATGGAGCTGATGCGACATTCCACACCGGATATGACGCTAGGCACGTACGCGCAAACCGTAGGCAATGAGAAAAGGGACGCAGGCAGGAAGATCGCTTCTCTCTTGTTGGGAAGTGAACAAGCAGCCTAGTGGACCCTTAATGGCCCCACGCGTTGAAAAGCCCAGCTTATTGGCCCCACGTTTTCAAGTTAAATGCTTGATTTATTTGGTGGACCTGAGCGGGATCGAACCGCTGACCTCCTCGTTGCGAACGAGGCGCTCTCCCAGCTGAGCTACAGGCCCTTTGAGGGGCAGGCGTTTGGCCTACTTGCCGCTCCAGCGTCGCATCCTGCGACGCGAGCAACATCCAGAGTGTAACAGGAAGCGTCTCCGCGCTCAAAGCGTCACGGAGATGCTTCCTGGGCGCACTGAACGTAGGGATGTGCTTTAGGGAAGTAAGGGACGCAACGCGTTCAATAACGATTCCGCCTGTTCCAGCGGGACCGCTCCCTGCGCCATTTCCGCACTTCCACCGCCCCGAGCCCCAAGCGTGTTGAGGGCGGTTCGCAGAGTGGTTCCGCAGTCGAGTACCCCGGACTTAGCGGCCAAAACGGCATTGGCTCGCGCTTCCTCGTAAGCGACGATGTAAGCAACGGGCGCAGTTGTTTCGCGGACCACTTTGGACGCCAGCAATTTTGCATAGGCAGCGTCGCGATCCGAGGGCAGGGAATAGATGACGCTCCCGTGCGCCACGGAGGCCAGCTTAGCTGCTTCGAGCGATGCCAATTCTTCCAGAAGATTGACACGTTCCTTTTGCAGAGAGCGGTTTTCTGCGCGGAGACGCTCAATACTAGTGATGATTTCAGGCGTCGCCGTTGTGAGCAGTGATGCCGCTTCTTGCAATCGATGGAAATCAGCGTTCGCAACGGCAAGAGCACGATTCCCGCAGATAAACGAGAGCCGCAGATTGCCACGAACTTTTTCGGTTCTGCGCAATAGCAGCGGACCAATCTCGGCGGTAGTTGCTACATGTGTGCCGCCGCAGGCGTTCGTATCGATGCCTGGAATCTCAACGATGCGGATGTTACCGGAGCGAGGAGGCAGCTTGCGCAGCAATCCCTGTTCCTTCATGGTGGCGGCTTCTTCGCTGGTGACATCGCGGACACCGAATGGAAGTGCTGCGGCAATGATGCGATTCGCTTCGTCTGCTACGGCTTTCAACTGCGCGTCGGTCGGCGCCGGGCCTTCCAAATCAATGGTGGAAACGTCGTCTCCCAAGTGGAAGGAAACTGTGCGTGCAGCGAAGTCACGGTCCAGAATTGCTGAGAGCAGATGCTGGCCGCTGTGTTGTTGCATATGATCGCGACGGCGCGTCGCGTCAATGCGCCCAGAAACCACCGTACCTTCCTGCAACGGTTTGCAGGTGGTGTGCCACACCTCACCAGCTTCATCTTCTTCGACGTTCGTAATCGGCACTTCCAGCGAAGCCCCCGAGCGCGCGGTTGCTACCAGCACGCCCGTGTCGTATGGCTGTCCGCCGCTTGTCGGGTAGAAAGCGGTGCGATCCAGCGCGATCTGCCATACCTGCTGGCCGTCCACTCTTGCCAGTTCACGTATGGCGGTGACTTCGGCTGTAAACTCCAGCGTTGCAGGCTCGTCGTAGTAAATGCGGTTGGCTGACTGAACTTCCGTCACACTACTCCCTTGGTGAGATGGAAATCAGTCCGCCGATCGCAGCCACTTCCGACTGACTGCCGATGATCAAAGGCGTACGCACGTGCGGCTCGGTGGGCACAATTTCCAGAATGCGATAGCGTCCGTTGCTGGCGGCGCCTCCGGCTTGTTCCGCGATGAAGCTCAAGGGATTTGCTTCATACAACAGGCGGAGTTTGCCGTTGGGAGCTTTCTTGGTCGGCGGATAGAGAAATACGCCGCCCTTCAGTAGTGTGCGATGGAAGTCCGCAATGAACGATCCCACATAGCGCGAGCTGTACTTCTTGCCACCCACCAGGGTGCCATCGCGAAAACGCGAAATGGCCTTGCCGTACACCATTTGTGATTCGGCAATGTTGCCTTCGTTCATGGAGTAGTACGGTCCCTGCTCCGGCATCTTCAAGTCTTCTGCGCTCAGCAGGAACTCGCCTTCTGAGAGCGTGAACGCGTGGACGCCATCGCCTGCGGTATAAACCAGGATCGTCGATGGGCCATAGTTCACATAAAGCGCCGCAATCTGTTCTGTGCCGGGCTGCACGATGGATTCTTTGACACTGAGGCCAGGCTTCACCGGCTGGATGGAGACAATCGTTCCTACGTTGACATTGACGTCAATGTTGGACGAGCCGTCGAGCGGATCAAAGATCGCGATGAACTTGGCATTCGGCCGACCCTCAAAGATCAGGGGTTCATCATCTTCTTCGCTAACCACAGCGGCCACCGAAGGGAGAGCCTTCATCACTTCGATGAGCGTATTGTCAGCCAGAACGTCCAGCTTCTGCTGCGCTTCGCCTTGCACATTTTCGCTGCCAGCGGCGCCAAGAATATCGTCCAGACCCGCAGTGCGAATTCTGCGTTCAATGGTGGTCGCGCCATCGGCAATTGCGGTGATCAGCGCCGCCAGTTCCGGCGTGTGGCGCTGGCGCACGTGTTGGGAAAGGGTCATCGCCATGGCATTAAGCGTAGCATCCGTGAGGGTTAACCGTTTTGTCATGGGCGGATGTGAAGACTAAGCGCGTTGCGCTCCTCCAGGGAAAATGGTCAGACGTGATGATGATGGTGAAGTGGGCGCACAGCACACACGATTTCTTCCTTCCTGTTTTGCCCGGTACATCGCAGCGTCAGCGTCGGCGATAAGTTGTGCGGGATCGCTGCCGGGATGCGACGGCCACAGGGTGGCTACGCCACAACTCACGGTGGTCCACACTTCGTGGTGTAGCGTCGTATCGCGCTGCAGCGCTGGCGAGCCGGCCACCTGAACCAGGGTGCGGATACGTTCGGCCACCTTGGTTGCGGAAGCGGAGTCGGTGTGAGGCAGCAGAACGACGAATTCCTCGCCTCCCACCCGAGCCACAAAATCGTCCTCCTCGCGGAGGGCCTGTTGCAACAGTGAGGCGACACGCTGCAGAACGCGGTCGCCATATGGGTGACCATACGTATCATTCACCAGCTTGAAATGATCGACATCCACCATCACCGCGCTCAGGGGTGTCCGGCTCTCACGAGTCATCTTCCATATATGTCCAAGTCGAGAATCGTAGGCCAGACGATTCGGCAGTCCAGTCAGGCGATCGGTGGACGAAAGTGCCACCAGTTCTGCATTCGCATCGGCCAACATGCCTCGCTGCAGCCTTCCGTGAAGTTGAAGCAGATAGGAAAAGCGGCGATCGCGCGCGATTGCGTAGTTGGCAGCGAGAGTTAGAAGAACAGACCAGGCCATCATGCCGCCGAGTACCAACTTGTGGGTTACTGGGAGAAAGCCGTCGTTCTTCAGCCACAGCACATCCGCTACAGCTAGCAGAAATGTCGTCACAGTCGCATACACAAGCTCAAGGCGGATCAGGCAATTCATACCCAACAACATGAGGATCAATCCCAACTGCGCCTCGATGGAGACCGTTGTGTTTATCTCGTTGTGCAGGTAAAGGATGCCCAAGGCGCCTGTAAGGCAGGCGAAAGCGACGCTGATCTCACGCAAAGCTACATTCTGCTGGTAGCGGACGATCGTCGCGGCCAGGAGCATGATGGGCGTGAAGATCAGGAGGCGTACAAGTACGGCGCGTAGGATATGGTCGGGCGCCATGAAGTAGTCGCTAAGCAGAAAAAAGTCGTACACAATGCCCGCGAACAGGCCATGGGTCAGCAGCGTGCTTGCCCGGGATGCGGCTGTGTCGCGCAGGTAGCGCGTCTCAACCTCCGGAGTGAAATGCAGCCACGCAACGCGGCCCGTCTCGAAGCGACGGATCTCTTCATTCAGCAGCGGCGTGATATCAGCTTGATTCTGAGTTTCCATAGGTTTACCGAAATCAGCCTAGTCCTCACCCGCAGTGTTCGCTATGCCACTGCGGAGCCAAACCGACCCCACCTTTCGGGGGAGGAACTGTCGCGTCTTCACACAAATTTGCGATCGCTTCCAGAGTCCCTCTCCCACAATTCGCGCTGAAACACCCGGTGGCCACTTGTTACAATCAAGTTTTGATCAGGGTGGAAGATGCTTCAATTCTCTACAGCCGGTGAAAGCCACGGAGAGGCTCTTGTGGCCATGCTCAGCGGCCTCCCCGCCGGGGTTCCGGTGGACAGCGCATTCCTTGCACGTGAACTATGGCGGCGCCAGCAGGGCTTTGGCCGCGGCGGCCGCATGCGGATTGAGACAGATACAGCGCATATCCTCTCGGGCGTTCGTCATGGCAAGACGATTGGTTCGCCGATTGCTATGACCATCGCCAACCGCGACTGGAAGAACTGGGAAGAGATTCTCCCGGTAGAAGAGGGCGATCCCTCACGACATAAGGCAGTTGCTTCGCCTCGCCCCGGTCATGCAGACCTGGCAGGCGCGTTGAAGTACAACTTCGCCGATGCCCGCTACATCCTGGAACGTGCCTCCGCCCGCGAATCCACGGCGCGCGTTGCCGCTGGTGCCATTGCGAAGATGTTCCTCCGGTCGCTGGGGATTGAGGTGCTTTCGCACGTCGTCCGCGTGGGCGCTGTGGAACTGAAACGGCCCTATCAGTGGGATGAGATTGTTGCCAGCACCGCCCGTGAGACAGTCTTGCTGAACTGCATTGACCCTGAGGTAGAGCAGCAGATGAAGGGTGAGGTGGATAAGGCTCTTCGCACGGGCGATACCGTGGGTGGGGTGTTTGAGGTGGTGGCACACGGTGTGCCCGCGGGCATTGGTAGCCATGTGACCTGGGAAGGTCGTCTGGATGGCTTGTTGGCACAGGCTGTGATGAGCCTGCAGGCGGTGAAGGCGGTCGAGATCGGCCGCGGCGTTACCGCGGCGGAGTCCATGGGATCGACCGTTCATGACGCCATCCACTACGCCACAGAAGAGGAAGCTGCCGCAGCACACACGCGCTTTACCCGCGAGAGCAATAACGCTGGCGGTATTGAAGGTGGCATCTCCAATGGTCAGGACGTGACTGTACGTGGCTACCTGAAACCCATCAGCACACTGCGCCGTCCGCTGGCGTCGGTGAACTTCGATACCCGTGAGCCGGTAAAGGCAGCGTATGAACGCAGCGACGTCTGCGTGGTCCCCGCTGCTGGTGTTGCTGCCGAAGCGATGGTTGCCATTGCACTGGCGAAGCTGGTGCTGGAGAAGTTCGGCGGTGACAGCCTGGTGGAAACGCAGCGCAACCTCAACGGTTATCTTGAGCAGATCCGGAAGTTCTAAGGCAATGATTTATCCCATCGTTAAGTATCCGGAGCAGGTGCTGCTAAAGAAGGCCGAGCCTGTTACCGAGTTCAATGCCGACCTGAAGAAGTTGGCGGACGACATGTTTGAGAGCATGTATGCCGCCGAGGGCATTGGCCTGGCTGCGCCGCAGATCGGTATCAGCAAGCGTATGTACGTGGTTGACCTTTCGGTAGGCAAGAACCCGGAAGAACGCCTTGTCCTTATCAACCCGGAGATCATCGAGAAGGAAGGGAAGCAGATCGAGGAAGAGGGCTGCCTCTCGTTGCCGGACATCCGTGACAAGGTGAGCCGCCACTTCCACGTGCGTATGCGCGCGCAGGATGTGAACGGCAAGTGGTTCGAGATCGACGGCGAGGAGCTGTTGTCTCGCGCCTTCCAACATGAGTTGGATCACCTCGACGGCATTCTGTTTATCGATCGCCTTTCTCGCTTGAAGAAGGACCTGATTCTTCGGCGTATTCGGAAGCTCATCAAGAATGGTGAGTGGTAGGGGCGGTATGAGGCTGGTCTTCTGCGGGACACCGCACTTCGCCGTGCCTACGCTGGAGGCGCTCATTGCCGCCGGGCACGAGGTGGCTCTGGTGCTGTCGCAGCCGGATAAGCCGGTGGGTCGCAGTGGCGAGGTGAATCCTACGCCGGTTAAGGTGGCGGCGACGGCGCACGGTATTCCTGTGCTGCAGCCGGAGAAGCTCAAGACTAACCAGGAGCTTCGCTCCACGCTGGAAGCCAGTGCGCCCGATGCCATCATCGTGGTTGCCTACGGCCGCATCATTCCACAGTGGATGCTGGACCTGCCAAAGCATGGCTGCCTGAACGGGCATGGTTCGTTGTTGCCGCGTTGGCGTGGCGCCGCACCCATTCAGTGGGCGATTGCGGCGGGTGACGCGGAGACTGGCGTGACTACGATGCGGCTGAATGCGGGGCTCGATACCGGACCGATGCTGCTGAAGCGGTCTGTTCCCATTACTGATACGACCACTTCGCCGGAGCTGTTTGTGTCGCTCGCCCAGATTGGTGCGGAGTTGATGGCGGAGACGCTTGCCAAGCTGGAAGCGGGCACCATTACGCCGGAAGAGCAGGATGAGTCGCTGATGACGCTTGCTCCTATCCTGACGCGGGATGATGCTCGCATCGACTTCGGACTCACCGCGCGCGAGATCGACCAGCGCTTCCGTGGCTTTCAGCCCTGGCCAGGAGCGTTTACCGCTCTCCGCGGGAAGAAGCTGATCGTTCATGGATTGCATGTTGCTTCCCAGCAAAGTGCCGCTGCTGTTGGAACGCTCACGATTCGCGATGGAGCGATGGAAGTGGCTTGCGGTTCTGGATCGGCAGTTGTCTTCGACGAAGTGCAGCTTGAAGGGAAGAAGCGGATGGCCGCTGCGGAATTTCTGCGCGGATTTCAGTTGAAGAGCGGCGAAGTCTTCGGTTAGCCAGGCAGGCCGTCCCACCCCCTCCCCCCCCCCGTTTCTCTAAAATCTTCTTTCTATTGGGTTTACGTCGTGGGTGGCTGTAAAATCGTCTGCCCATTGGGGTTAGAGGCAAAATCGTCTTTCTAAAAGAGTTAGGGCCGCGCATAACGCGGCCCTAACTGTCTATTTCTTATTGTAGCTGTTTGAGCTAAATACCATGCCAGCTGTAACCATCCTGTTTTGTGGCGGTTGTGCGATTCAGGGCTTGACAGCATTTGGATCGGGTTCGGTCCCACCATGTCCCCGGCCAGGTTAGCTGCTGGTTTCTGTCCGATATGGAGAGAGTCAGATCCTTCGACGCTTCTGGCGAGCGTCTCCCCATTTCGCGTCTCTTTGAGCCGAGAACCTGCTTCTGATCGGGTCGACTCCCTCGTGGCAGAAGTTCGTTTTTATCTCGCTATCATCTGGTGAAAAAAGATGAGGTTATTGTGCGGTTAATTAATCCCAAGGGTTGCTTCGGGACGAGCGGTTATGTGTTCACGTGATCGACATACTCGCTAATGGATAAGATCGCATTTTTTGCGACAAATTTTGTTCACACTTAATTATTGAGTTTTCGGGGTCAGATTTTGATGTTTTATCCCCCGCGCGGCAAGTTGACTTATCGGTAAAAACCTTAATTAGGCAGGATTCTCCGGAAGAAGTTACCGATAACTGAGCAGAATTTTTCTGTGCCTTCTCTTTGATGCTTCTAAGTTGCTCATACCACACACAAAATATTCAGGTCATTTGCGGCCACCGAAATGCAATTACCCGGGCAAGTAATGTATCTCCCCCTGGAGTAATTCAGTTTGATAGTTCACAGAAGTCGTCTCGCAGCTTTATGCATCGGTGCGTCTATACTCGTTGGCGGCGGCCAGGGTATATCTGCACAGCGCCATTCAGGACATGGGTCCTATGTATCGGCGAGTATTAGTGCCTCACCTACCTCTATTACGTCGGGCAAAAGCTCAACTCTTACCTGGAGTACGACATCGGCTACGTCTGTGACACTTAATGGTGCTACGGTCGCTTCGTCAGGTTCGAAAACAGTTTCCCCTACATCGACTACGACATATTCGCTCGTTGCCAAGAACGGAAGCACGAGCAAGACGGCTACAACTTCTGTGGCAGTCACGGCGGCCGCAACAACTCCGACGGCAACTATTACAGCTTCGCCAACTTCGATCACTTCAGGTCAGAAATCAACTCTTACCTGGAGCACGACATCGGCGACCTCCGTAACGCTTAACGGTACGGCAGTAGCTACTTCTGGTTCGATGAGTGTTTCGCCAACAGCGACGACTTCGTATTCGCTGGTTGCAAAGAACGCAAGCACAAGCAAGACCGCGACAACATCTGTTGCAGTGACTTCAGCAGCAACTCCGACGGCAACGATTACCGCTTCGCCAACTTCGATCACTGCAGGTCAGAGCACAACGCTTACCTGGAGCTCGACTTCGGCAACATCTGTAACGCTTAACGGTGCGGCTGTTGCTACTTCAGGCTCGATGAGTGTTTCGCCAACAGCGACGACTTCGTACTCGTTGGTTGCAAGCAACGGCAGCACGAGCAAGACTGCATCGACCTCTGTTGCAGTGACTGCCACGCCGCCATCTGGCGGTAGCTCCACAACTGGCGCACCCCACATCAATTACACGGATCTTAATGTTGGTTCCGGTACGGGCGGCGACAACGGAAACGGCGTTTACGTTCGCATCTTCGGTAGCCATTTCGGAGCATCGCAGGGATCAAGCACCCTCACGCTGGGTGGCTACCTTGTAACCAACTGCAGCCTCTGCTCCTGGTCTGACACCATGATTATTGCTCAGCTTGGATCGGCAGCAACCACGGGCAATATTGTTGTGAACGCCAATGGACTTGCTTCCAACGGCTCTCCATTTACTGTCACGCCGACGACGATCGTCTTCGTATCGCCTAACGGCGTTGATACAAACAATGGAACCTTCGCAGCTCCGTTTAAGACGTGGCGCGCAGCCTTCAACTCCGTAACATCGAAGGACTCGGCTTCACCTTCGCAGAACACCGTGATCTATCTGATGCCGGGAGCGAACGTCAGCATGGATGATGGTCGCGGATACAACGCTGCCATTTCAACGGATCTTGGCGGTAAGTCTGCAACCAGCCAGCTCTCAATCGTCGGCTACCCCGGCGGTACCGTGAATGTTGGCAGCACCAGCATTTCGAATGGCGTAAAGGGATGGGGCAAGAACATCACCATCGCTAACCTCAACATTGTTGGTCAGAGCTCTGCTATCGATGCAGAGGCTGGCAACATCCGCATCATCAACAACAGCCTTTCCTGCCCCGCTCCTCCTTCGGGTCTTGGCGGAACTGCATGTGTTCTTGCTGAAACCACCACCACTTCTGATACCTGGGCATTCCAGGGAAACAATGTTCACGACACCGGCGGAAACGTAGACAAGACCTACCATGCTGTCTACTTCTCTTCGAACGCGAACCACGCAGATGTGGGCTGGAACACGATCGGTCAGAACTTTAAGGGCTACTGCCGCAGCATCATGTTCCACGCGACGACAGGCGGCAACCAGTATGACCTGCACGTGCACGACAACAACATCACGGGTGGATACTGCGATGGTATTCAGCTTGCATCGGTTGATCCTTCACTGGGAACGGTCGAGATCTACAACAACGTTGTAGCTCACGTTGCGACCGCCGCGAATCCTTACGGTGTTGCAAACGAAGCTGGCATTGCTATCAACTCTGATCCTCCGGCTTCAACCAGCGGCACGGTGCAGATCTACAACAACACCGTCGTGGATGCAGGCGCCTACACGACTGGAAACCAGAATGGATGCTTCGGTGTGGTCTACGCTGGAGCAGGCATCAACCTAACCAACAACATCTGCGTTCAGCCATCAGCGGCGCAGCCTTACATTCAGCCGAAGAGCGCGGGTGTAACGGGTACGAATAACCTGTGGTCCGGTGCCGGAGCAGCTCCGTCATTCGACTCACGTCCGGTTACAACGGCACCCAGCTTTACCTCGAGCACTAACTTCGCACTGCAGTCGAGCTCTGCTGGTAAGTCGGCAGGAACTTCCTCCAAGATGTCTCCAGTTGACATTATTGGAAATCAGCGTGGTACGACTCCGTCGATGGGAGCTTACCAATAAACCCAGGTTGGGCCGCCATAGAAATGTGGCGGCCCAATTTACATTGAGCGTGAGGCTAGCCTGTAATTGGGTAGTTACTTATCTCACGCATGCGAGTTTCAGGATTAACGATAGTTAGTAAGTAAAGTACGGAAAATGTTATGCGGCCACTTATGTCCATAAGGGAACTTATGGGTGTGAGTGGCCGTTCACTTTCTTGGGTATAGACGCACCCAATCGAAGGTCTCTTCTTGACAGACAGTTTCCGTGGAAATCATAATGGTTTCCATGGAAAGTGAAGCGAGCCAAATCGACAGCGTTCCGGGCCTTGAAAGCCATCTCGGGTTTTGGCTTCGGCGCGTGTCGAACGCTGTTTCGGCCGGTTTTAGCCGAGCTTTAGGGGAACAACAGACTTCCGTGGCCGAGTGGGTGGTACTACGTGAGCTTTACTCGCGCGGTGAAGCGGCGCCGGCCGAGCTGGCGGATGCTCTCGGGCTGACTCGCGGGGCGGTATCCAAGATCGTCGACAAGCTTGAAGCGAAAAAGTGGATCCGGGTGGAAGCGAATCGTGCGGACGGCCGGTTCCGGCTGCTTTCCGTTACGCAAGCCGGGAAGCGGAACCTGCCTGTTCTGGCTGAATTGGCCGATCAGAATGAAGCGCAGTTCTTTGATTGTCTCACTGAAAACGAGCGCGAAGTTCTGCTTCAGGTCCTGGTCAAACTGGCGCAGCAGAACCAGATCCGTGATGTTCCAACCGAGTGAGGGGTGAGCTATGAGCAAGGCGATCGACAATTTGATGGGTGCGATGGGGCGGGCGCAGGCGAATCGTCCGCGCGTGGGTGGCTTTCCCTACTTGGCCGAGGTCTTGCGGCAGGCCGGAGTGAAACGGAATGTGTGGTCTCTTCCGTCGTCGCAGAGCTTGTATCTCACGGACGATGGTCCGGTGGTGATGCAGGGTTCGCCGCTGGTGTCGGGGGCGGTGGATGTTCCGGACTTTGATCGGGAGGCACTGATCAGAGCGCTGCGGACCGATCAGGCTGGCGAGAGTACCTTCCCCGAGTTTCTGGAGGCTACGTGGCGAGCCGGAGTTGTTCGTTATGAGGTGGACCTGGAGGGGCGAACGGTGACCTACACCGGCAGCGACGACCAGGAATATGTGGAGGCGTACCCTGCGGTTACGGTGAGCTAGGGGTGGCTTCCAGCAGGGCGGCGAAGAAGCCGTCACAGGGTTGGGTGCCGGGCAGGGTTCGGAGTGTGCCGCCGATGGCTGCGGATGAGACGGACTCTGGGAGTAGGGATGAGAGGTCGATGGAGCGGTAGGTTCCGGCGACGGTTGCCGCGGTTACGACTTCCAGATTTTCCTCGGGTTCGAGCGAGCACGTGGAGTAGATCAAGCGTCCCCCGGGTGCGAGTAGTTGGAGCGCTTGTCTCAGAAGCGCTTTTTGACGATCGACTTGTCGGGGTAGATCGCTTGGTCGTAAGCGATGACGAATCTCTGGGTTGCGGGAAAGAGTTCCAGTTCCACTACAAGGTGCGTCGCAGAGGATGAGGTCGAATTTTTCGGCTTGCAAGTCGGCGGGAGGGGCGGTCATGTCGGCCAGGAGCGTCTTCACATGCTTGGTGGATTCGGAGCGATCCATTCGTTTCCGCATGGCTTCCAGGCGTTTGGGGCTGACGTCGCATGCAATGATTTCTGCCTGCGGATGACGTATGGCGAGGATGGCTGTTTTGCCGCCGGGAGCGGCGCAGCAGTCGAGGATCCGCTTGGGATTGGGGACGGCGGCGGCGGTGACTTCGGCGATGAGGCGTGAGCCGTCGTCGATCTGGGGCAGACCCTCTTCCGGGGTGTAGAGCTGGCCGGAGGGCGGTTCCTGCTGGTCGTAGGCGGCGATGCGGCGGGTGGTAGCGTTGCCGAAGTTCTTGCGCCAGCGGGTGATCAGCCACTCGGGGTGGGCCTGTTCTTCGGGCGTCATGGCGACGACCAGCGGGGTCCGCTGGGGTGTTTCCTTTTCGCGCTGGACGCGGCGAAGGATGGCGTTGACCATGCCAGCGGCGTGGGCGGCTCCGTTGGCGCGGGCCATTTCAACGCTTTCGTTGATGGCGGCGTGCGGCGGGATGCGGTCCATGTGGAGCAATTGGAAGATGCCGAGGCGCAGGGCTAGCAGGGCGGCGTCGTGGAGTTCGGCGTCGGGTCGCTGCAGCATGGGGCGCATCACGGCGTCGAGCTGCAACTGCCAGCGGAGGACGCCGAGAACGAGGGCGGTGGTCAGGTTGCGGTCTTCCGGGGAGAGGCGGCTGACGGCGGGGGAGTGCACCAGGTCGTCAGAGTGGGCGGCGCTGGACATGACGCGATAGAGGATCTGGATGGCGGCTTCGCGCGCGGGGGAGATGGCGGGTTGGTTGTTCGATTTCACGCTGGTTTCAGGATACGGGGTTTGGCTCGCCGAGGTTGGAGGTGACGGGGTTTGCTGCGGGCTCCGATGGCTCTTCCGTCGAGAATTTTGTGAAGCGTGGGCCGGCGGCGACGATGAGGCCGGCGGTGATGATGAGTACGAGAGCGAACCGCAGGGTGGTTGCGTGCGCTACCCAGCCGATGAGCGGTGGGCCGGCTAGCAGTCCGAAATAGCCGACGGTTGAGACCATGGAGATGGCTGCGCCTGCGCTCATGCGGGTGGATCGTTCCGACGCCTTAATGACGATGGGGACGATGTTGGCCATGCCCACGCCTGTGAGTCCCAGACCGGCAAAGCCGAGTGGCCACGTTGGGGCGAGCAGGAAGGTGCTGAAGCCGATCGCGACGAGAACGCCGCTGCCGAAGAGCACGTTGGCCTCAGAAAAGCGCGCGAGGAGCCATCCGCCGGTGAAGCGCGAGGCGGCCATGCAGATGGCATATCCGGCGTAGCCCGCGGCGGCCCACGAGAGTGTTGTGCCGACGTTCAGGTGGAGATAAACCGCGGCCCAGTCGCCCACGGAGCCCTCGGCAAAGAGGCCGAAGAAGGCGAGTATGGCGAGTTTGATGAGATAGGGATCAAAGTGTGAGCCGCCGGATTCCTGCTTTTGAGCGAAGGGATCCGCGACGAGGCCTCCTTTGAAGGATGGGAGGCATACGAGGAAGAGGACACCGGCGCACAGGAAGAGGTCGGTGCTGGCTGTGAAGTGATGATGCAGCAGGACGCTGGAGATTCCGGAACCGAAGAGGCCGCCGACGCTCCAGCAGCCCTGGCAAAAGTTGATGCATGAGCGTTGTTCGTGCGCTTCCACTGCAAGTGCCTGTGCGTTTACGGAAACGTCGAGCGCGCCTTTGGATGCGCCAAACAAACCCGCTCCCAGCATGAAAGTCCAATGCGATTTAAAGGCTGCCAGTAGTGCGATGGCGAGGATGTAGCAGGCGGCTGCGACTCGCACGGTGGAGCGGCTGCTGAACTTTGTGATGAAGAATCCGGCGAGCGGCATGGACAGGATGGACCCGGCGACAAGGCTCAGCAGGATGAACGATAGTCCTGCGGTATCCAGGTGCAGGTTCGTCTGAATCACTGGAACATGTGCTGCCCAAACGCCGAATCCAATGCCATCGGCAAGGAAGAGGGAAGCGATTGCCCATTTTGCGGTACGGCTCATGCTTTTATTAGAGGGGCAACAGGGCTCGTTCTGATGATGAATTATTCGTCACATCTTGATAGCTTTTGGGAATGAGCGTGAATCTGGATGCACTGCGATCGTTCGTTGTTTTGGCAGAGGAGCTGCATTTTGGCAGGGCAGCAAAGCGTCTCTATGTTGCGCAACCAACTCTGACGAAACAGATACAGCGACTTGAGAGTGAGCTTGCTGCCTCGCTGTTTACGAGGACTACCGGGCAGGTGAGCCTTACTTCTGCGGGAACGGTTTTGCTGGAAAGGGCAGCAGAGCTTGTTCGTGCAGGGGCGAGTTTTGAAAGCTTTGCGCGTGAGGCAAGTACGGGTGAGGTTGGCACGCTTCGCATTGGGTTTGGGATTGCGACGTTGAGTGATCTGTTGCCGCAGTCGGTGATTGCGTATCGCGCTGCGTTCCCGAAGATGCGTTTGGAGATGCAGGACATGAGTAGCCGTGCGCAGATGGATGCTCTGCTGGAAGGCTCAATTGACTTGGGGTTTGTTCGGATGCCAGTCCGACACAGCAAGCTGAAGACGCTTGTAGTGCTTCGAGAAGAATTGCTTATTGCAGTCGCTGCTTCTGGCAAGCATGCCGCCACAGCCTCGTTACGTGACCTACGTGATGAGCCGTTTGTGTTGATTGGCAGATCAACTTCAGCAACATATCACAGTCATGCGTTGAGCCTGTGTGCGCTGGCTGGCTTTCAGCCGAATGTGGTCCAGGAGGCGAAAGAACTATTCACAGTGCTGAGCCTGGTGCGTGCGGGACTTGGTGTGAGTCTTGTTCCTTCGACTGCTCGACGTATGCGGGTTCCGGGTGTGGCCTTTCATTCCGTTCGTAAGACGGAGGCTCGTTGGGATATTGCGATGGCCTGGAGACGCGATCGAGAGCGCATTGTTGAGCCGTTCGCCAAGTTGGTGCGTGACACTGCGAAGTCGGCGAAGTGAGTTGTCAAATTGGTATTAAAAAGTTGACTCTAACGAATACTACATAGCCATGTCCTCTTTGCGTATGCTATTTTTTCGCCAGCTAATGATTCGCCATCTTCATGCAGGTGAAGTTCGATGAGAATAGCGTCACGCGCAGCTCTTGTTCCCTTACTTGCGGGAGTTCTTTGTTTTTCCATGGGGACCACTGCTGTGTCCCAAGTGAATAGTGGAGTCGATGACGCCAAATCTCTGAAGTTTGATGTGGTCTCGATTCGACCGAGTGGCAGTTCGTCGGGAAGAGGTATGAAGGTACCGCCGGATGGCTATGAGGCGATTGGACTCCCATTAGTAGACACGCTTTTAGTCGCCTATTTTCCGGCACCCCTTTTTAATCATTTTGACGATTTGAAGAGCGCCCCTTCGTGGCTCGGCAGTGAGAACTATGACCTACAGGCGAAGGTGGCTCCAGCGGATGTTGCCCATTGGAGCAGCCTGAAACAGAACTTCGCTCAAACATCTCCGGTGTTGCAGCAGATGCTTCGACAGGTTTTGGAAGAGCGCTGTAAGTTACGCATCCACAGTGAGCCAACGAAGACTACCGGCTACGCCTTGCGCATTGGGGCCAAGGCGACCGCGTTGGTGGAGGATTCAAGCTTGCCTGAGGGAGGGGCGGGACAGCCCTTCTCGGATGGCGCCATGTTTGTTTTTGCGATGCAGAATGGCGAGCGAACTTACACCTTTTACAACACTTCCATGTCTTCTCTGGCGAGCTATCTCACCTTCACGTCGCAACATACGGTGGAAGACCAGACCGGTTTAAAAGGCAGATACAAGTTTGTATTGCGCCGTTTGCCAGCCGATGAGGACTCCGCTCCGCCTGTACCTTACGATTTGCGCGCGTTGGGTCTGAAGGCTGATAAGGAAGAAGTGTCGTCGATGATTTGGGTTGTCGATAGTATTGAGCGACCGAGCCCGAACTAGGGGTTTCCTTTGTACAGGATGACGATTCTTACGAATCGTATGAGCTTCGCTTTGCGAAGCTGGTCCCACATCTCAAAGTCGAGATGTGGGACCCGTTTCTGTGGCCGAAGGGGCGGGCTGTGTAGGAGATGCGATGGTTCATTCGGGATTCTTCGCTTCGCTCAGAATGACCAGCTTCGATGTTTGTGGCTTTTAGGCTTTGCTGCGTTTACTTGCGGGGAGTAGTGGTTCGAGGTAGCGGAGAACTGCGTCGTGCATTGCCTGTTGAAGGCGTGGCCGTGTGGCGCGTGTGGCTGTGGTGAGTTCATCGAGGATGCCGCGGAAGATGAGTAGCGCGACCTGACCGTGGTGGGTGCGTTCGGCGCGTGAGAGGTTGGGTTGTGCGCGGTGCAGGCGCTCTGCGATGAAGTCTACGAAGACCTGGCCTAGCTGGTGTTTTTCGTGGCGTGCGTCATCGGAGAGTGGTGCGTTGAGGACCAGCGTGTGGAACTCCGGCTTCTCGCGGTTGTAGCGCATGCAGAGGTCGAGCAGGGCGTGGATGGCTTCGTGGAAGTCTAAGGAAAATTCCGGGTCGAGTGCGCGTTCTGCGTCGGCCATTTCGCGCGCGTATGACGCAGTGAGCGCGCTGGCGATGGCGTCTTTATTGGGAAAGAACTGATAGAGCGTGGCGGGGGACACGCCTGCTTCCGCAGCGATGGCGTTGGTGGTGGTCTCGTGATAACCAAGGCGTGCGAAGACGGTGGCGGCTGCATGTAGCAGTTCCTGCTGACGTTGTTCGCCGCGTGCGTTTCGTTTCCGGTTGGGGTCAAAGACTGCCACGTTGTGATTTTCGCAGAATTTACAAACATAAGTAAAAACTTGCATCCATTTCCAGAATACAAGTATCTACTTGCATAGGAGGTGAGCGGATATGTTCACGGTGATGGGAATTACGGGCAGGGTTGGCGGAGCGGTTGCGGAGAACCTGTTGGCAGCGGGTAAGAAGGTGCGCGGTGTTGTTCGCAACGTGGAAAAGGCGAAGGCGTGGGCTGAGAAGGGTGTGGAGTTGGTGGAGTCTGCGTATGACGACGCGCAGGGATTAGCGAAGGCATTTGCAGGTGCCGAGGGCGTGTTTGCGATGATTCCGCCGGACTTTGCGCCTGATCCTGCGTTGCCAGATCAGAAGCGCACGATTGCTGCGATTCGTGCGGGGCTGGAGATAGCGAAGCCTGGTAAGGCTGTGTTTCTTTCTTCGATTGGTTCAGAACAGCCGAGTGGTTTGGGATTGATTACGTCGACGTACCTGATGGAAGAGGCGACGCGGACGCTATCGATCCCAGTGGCGTTTCTGCGCGCGGGCAGCTTCATGGAGAACTGGATGGGTGCACTGGATCACATTCGTGCGACGGGCGAGATGCCGTTCTTTTATGCGCCTCTGGATCGCAAGTATCCGTTGGTGGCGACGCGTGACATTGGGCTGGCCGGTGCGCAGGTGTTGCAGGAGAGCTGGAGTGGAGAGCGCGTGCTGGAGGTGGATGGACCGAAGGGTGGAACGGATCTGTACGAGGTGGCCGCTGCGTTCGGCAAGGCGCTGGGGCGCGATGTGAAGGCTGTGCAATTGCCTGAGGCCGCATGGCAGGGTGTGCTGGTGGCGATGGGTACGCCTGCGGATCGGACGGGACTTTATATCGAGATGGTGAAGAGTTTTAACTCAGGCTGGATTCACTTTGGAAATCCTGACACTGAGAAGTTCTATGGGCCGACTACGATTGAGGCGTTTGCGTACGGGATTAAGTAGTGGGCGGTCTTCGACCGCCTGAGCTTCGCGTTGTGAAGCTGGTCCCACATCTCAGAATCGAGATGTGGGGCACCCGTTTCTACGGCTGAAGTGTGTTTGCAGTTGTGCTGCTGCGATGGTTCGTCGGGATTCTTCGCTTCGCTCAGAATGACAGACCGGGTGCCTTGTGGATTAGCGCGGCTTCACTGCGGGTGGAGTCGCGTTAGCTGCGGGCGTTGGTGTGATGAGCGTCGTGGGGTCGGAGATGGCGGCTGCTGCGCTCATCTTGACCTTGGCTATGTCTGCTGCGGTGACTCGGGCGCCTGCGGTTGGTGTTTGCGAGAGGACGTAACCTGCCGGGGCCATTGGGACTGGCGGTGGCGCGGGGATGCTGGGGTCGGTCGAAGCGGGGGGCGCGGGGATTGGGACGATGGCGTAGACGCGGAGTTCGATCTCGCGCATTTTTGCGGAGGCAGCGGAGTAGCTCATGCCGACGAGGTTGGGCATGACCCATGCCTTGGGTTGCGCGGTGTAGGGCTCGGTGAGCAGGAGGCTGACTTCGGGTTTGTCGACGCCTTCAGCGTTGGCCGGCGGGGTTTGCGCGAGAACGGTGTCGGACAGGCCGGGTGAGGGAATGTGGGCCATCGCTCCGGGGTCGAGCGAGGCGCGGCGGATGGCCATGCCTGCGTCGTGCTCGTTCATGCCGACGGTGTCAGGGATGGTGGCGCGTTGGGGGCCGAGGCTCTCGGTGATCCGCATGTGCCAGCCCTTACGTACGTTGGCGCCTGCGGCGGGGGATTGTGAGAGGACGCGTCCAGCGGGGACGGTGGTGGAGTAGAAGCGGTTCTCCACGGTGAGATTGAGTTTGCGATTGTTGGAGGCGTTTGCAGCTTCTTCGAGCGTCATGCCGGTGAGACTGGGCGTTTCTACTTCGCCGGTGTGGATGGCGAGGCGCATGGTGATGAGCGCGGAGAACAGGGCCACGGTGGACATGGCGAGGACGGTGGTGCCGATGCGGAAGGCGCGGGCGGCACCAGCGGAGAGTTCGCCTGAGTTGTCGTGGTAGCGGATGCGAATCTTCACTGTGGGTATCTTAGTACTTCGTACCGTTCTCGAGTACTTCGTAACCGTTCTCGACGCTACGCGGTACTTCGTACTGTTCTCGACGCTACGCGTGGACGAACTGCGTTCGTATGAGCTTCGCGTTGCGAAGCCTGGTCCTGCGTCTCAAACGCGAGCTATCGGTCGTTGTCCGTGGCTGGTTCGGGGTGGATGAGGAGGCGGTCGACCTCAGGGCGCTCGCGGAGGAAGGCGGCTTCCATCTGCGTGATGACGCGGTGGACGATGCCCATGGGCAGGTCGTCGTCCATGGAGCAGTGGCAGCTCATCTGGAGGTGGTCGCCGCTGCGGAGGGTGACGATGTTGTGGACATCGAGGACCTCAGGGAAGCCTTCGGCGGCGCGGCGTACGGCGTCTTCCAGATCGCGGTCGTGCTGCAGGCGGACCGCGGGTTCGATGGTGCTTTCTTCGGACTCGATGTGCGTGATGACGGAACGGATTTCGGGAACTTCCTGCTTCATTTCCGACTCGACTCGGGTGACGGTGTCGTGTGCGTCGCGTAGTGGCATGTGCTCGGGAAGTTCGAGGTGGAGTTCGACGGCGAGGCCGCCTTCGACATCCTGCACGGAGACGTCGTGGATGGAGAGGTTGTTGCGCAGGGCGACAGCGCGGACGCGGTCGAAGACGCTTTCGCTGCGGCCCGCGTAGGGGATGGTGCGGATCACGACGTCGGTGCCGGGCATGGTTTGTTGCACGGCTTCGGTGGCGGCTGCGACGATCTGTTGCGAGCGCTGGAGTGTGGTATTGCGACGGATGCCGATGGCGACGTCGGCGAAGTAACGCGTGCCGGCGCGGCGCATGCGGAGGTCGTTGACGGAGGCGACGCCTTCGACGTGACGGATGGCGTCGACGAGTTGCTTGCGCATCTCCGGGGTGGTGGCGTCGAGCAGGGCATCGACCGTTTCGCGCGCGAGTGTATACGTGACTTTGAGGATGATGAGCGAGACGATCAGGGCGGCGATGGGGTCAGCGAGTTCCAGCGCGGGGATGCCGAGACGTTTGCCGAGGAATGCGGCAAGCAGGCCGATGAGGACCGCGGTGCTTGACCAAATGTCGGTGCCGAAGTGCAGGGCTTCCGCTTCGAGTGCCTGGGAGTGGGCTTCTTTCGCGACTTTGGCGAGGGCGCGAGAGCGCGTGTAGTCGACCGCGATGGAGAGCAGGAGGACGACGACGGGCCAGATGGAGGTCTGCAGGTCGAGGCTTTGGCCGTGGGCGTAGCGCAGGATGCGGTGGACTGCCTCGTAGATGATCCAGATGGACGAGGCGAGCATGAAGCCGGTTTCGATGAAGGCGGAGAGGCTTTCCACGCGGCCGTGGCCGTAGGTGTGGTCCTCGTCGGCGGGGCGGTCGGAGAGGCGAAGGCTGAAGAGTGTGAGGCAGGAGGCGACGAGGTCGATGGCGGAGTGGGCTGCCTCGCTGAGCATGCCGAGTGAGCCGGTGGATAGGCCGGTGATGATCTTGAGCAGCGTGATGCCGCTGGCGGCGAGGACGCTGCGCAGAGCCGTGTTGCGCTTCAGCTCTGAGGTCTCGGCCAGGCTTGGCTCCACTTCGGGATTGGTCTGGCCGGGACGCATGGAGTATCAGTGTACTTCGTACCGTTCTCGAGTACTTCGTACTGCTCTCGACGCTGCGCGTGGACGAACTTCGTTCGTATGAGCTTCGCGTTGCGAAGCTGGCCCCACGTCTCAGAAGCGAGACTTGGGCACCCTCCATGAGGTTTTCACCATGCTTCGGTCTGACACTGCTTTGTTCGTCTATCGCTGTTTGTGATGGACGGTGTGCGGCTTTGGTTTTGCGGTTCGAGTGCTGGCGGTGGTTCGCTTGGCCGTTGTCGACTTTGCCGGTTTTGCTGCGGGCTTTGCTGCTGCGGCGGCGTGTGTTGGTTTCGCGGACTTTGCGGTTTTGGCCGGGGCTTTGCCGTGGCGGATGCCGCGGAGTTTCGCGTTGGCGGCGCGGAGTTCTTCGGCGGAGAGTTCACGCTCGGGATCGTTCGTGTCCTCTGGGACTGGCGGCAGGCCGACCATGGCGAGGAGCATGTCGTTTGCTTCGCGGAACATGTTGCCGGCGGGGCGTCGTCCCTCGGTGCGGGCGAAGAAGATGCCTGTGTGGCGCGCGGGGTTGAGTGCGATGTAGGTCTGGAAGCCAGCGCCGCCGCCGGTCTTCTGAACGATGCGCGAGGGACCGTAGTCCTTGTTGATTTCGATCCAGCCGAGACCGAGGCCGTCGGGCAGGCCAGCGTGGCCAAGGCCCTGGATGCTGTGGAGATTGGCGGGGTCAATGACGGTTTGCGTGGCGAGTTCGTTGGCGTGGATGGGGACGCCGGGCAGGTTGAGGAAGTAGCGCAGCACCTTCGCCATGTCGTTGGCGGTGGAGTACATGCCTCCGGAGCCTGCTGCGGCCTGCGTGTCGGTGCATTCAATGGGTTCGTGCATGCCTCCCATCAGGCGGGCGCATTCGTCCGGCGTGGGGGTGAGGGTGGTGTCTTTCAGGCCCAGCGGCTGCGCTGTCTGCTGCTGGAAGAACTGGAGGTAGCTCATGCCGCTGGCGGAGGCGACAGCATCACCCAGAAGGTCAAAGCCGATGTTGGAGTAATGCGCAGCGGTGCCGGGCTGCGAACGCATGCGGTACTGCGGCAGCCACTGCCAGCGGTAGTCGTAGTCGGGGAAGGTGAAGTGGGCCGCGCCCTGCGGTGGGTATGCAATTTCGCGCGGCATGCCTGCAGTGTGTGTGGCGAGATCGACCAGTTCCACCGGTCGATCGGCGGGTCCGCGCGCTGTCATGGTGGGTACAGTCACGTTCTGCGGTGCGTATTTTTGCAGCGGGTCGTCGAGGGAGACCTTCTTCATGGCGACGAGCTTCGAGAGCAGGTCCGTCGCAAGAATCTTGGAGATGGAGCAGAGGCGGAAGAGCGTGTCGGCCTGCGGCGTGTCGTGATTTGCGGGGGAGACATGGCCGTAGCCTGCCATCCATGTTTCATCGCCACGGACGACAACGGCGATCATGCCGGTGGATGCAGTGCGCTGAAAGATGCGATAGGCGTAGTCGTTCGCGATGTCGATGGGAGGGCCGAGTGGTTCCGGCTTGGGCTTCTTCTGCGCCTTGGCTACGGCTGCGGCCTGCGCTTTCTTCTGCTTCTCTTCCTGATGGCGAAAGTATTTGCAGCCCTGAAGTGAGCTGGTGACGGCGACAAGGGCAAGGCAGAGGGAGGCAGAACGGCGACGCGACAACAGAACTCCAGAAAGATTGGACTGATTTCAGGCTAACGGATGGGATGCGGTGGGAAACGGGGCGTTGGAGGATGTGGGGAATCTGGTGGGGAACACCTTGTTGATTGCATAAAGACGAAGCCCCGTCTGTTGGACTCAGACGGGGCTCGCAAAGTTAGAAGAACAAGTTAGAAGCGGAGACCGACGGTGACCGGGATGTAGCCGGTGTGACGACGGTTGAAGGGGAAGAACGGATCCTGTGCTGCGCCTTCATCCTTGATGGGAACCCAGTGGTAGCGTGCGTCTACGAAGAGGCGTTCGCTGGAGAACTCGCTGAGCTTGTAAGTGAGACCGAAGCCGACGTTCCAGCCGAAGGCGTTGGCGCTGTACGAGTCGAAGTTGTACGTGGTGTAGAAGGTCTGGCAGTAGTAGTAATTGCAACCCGTTTGCGCGGTGGGCAGCGTGAAGTTGGTGCTCTTGCGATACCAGCCGCCGCCACCTGTGACGTAAGCGCCCACCTTGCTGCGTGGGTCCGAGAAGTTGACGATGGGGTTCACGGTCAACGAAAGTACGTGCGCATTGGCATCGAAACCGGCGAGATCATTCGGGCCGTAGCCGTACTGCGCGATGTAGTTAAGTACGTTGTTGTACTCGTAATTGATGGCTCCGCCGGTGACGCCCATGCGGTCATAGTGGAACTCACCGAGGACACCGAACATGCGGTTGAAGTTCCAGCCGCCACCAAAAGCAACTGTCCAGCTGGGGGTGTAGTACTTTGCCGTGTTGCCGGTGGGGACTGTCATGCCTGCGCCCGCCATGAAGGCGATCTTGGTGGAACCGTCAGAGTTGTGCAGGTGGTCCTGATAGCGCGAGCGACCGTACGAACGGCGTCCCGGAGGCGGCTGCGTCCCGGTGTCGAAATGCAGCGAACCGGCGGGATCTGCGGCAGCAATGGCGTCGTCAGAACTGCTGCTGATGCCGGAAGGCTGGTAGTGAAAGTCGTCGGAAGAGACGCTGACCGCGCTGGGATTGAAGAGTGGTACTGCCGCCAGAGGCTTGGGGGAATCCGGCGTGGATGGGCTTGCGGCCAAGGCGGTTGGAGCAAGCGAAATCGCTGAAAAAGCCACCGCCGCAGCACAGAGGCCATGAATGTAAAAAGATCGTCTCATAGGGATCACTGAACTCCTGTAAGTAAAGCCGTGCGTATGGCAGAAACACGCTTGTTTCGATTTAGTTGTGGGATGCTCTGTGCGCCATTTTGGCTTGCTGCGAATTAGACGTTTGGGGAAGAGAGAATCCCACGGTCTTTTAGGCCTGGATTTGCTTTGCGCATTCTTCGCTCAAAATGAGCGATGCCCAGGTGATTTGCACCTGGGCGTAGGGGAGTCGCTTAATTGAGGAAGTAGGTGGTGTAGAGGGTGTCGCGCTGAACTGGTTTGAAGCCTGCTCCGCGGATGATGCGGCGGAGTTCTTCTTCCGTGGTGCAGTTGGCGGTGCCTGCTGCCTTGACCACGTTTTCTTCCAGCATCACGGAACCAACGTCGTTGCCGCCGAAGCGGAGGCCCATCTGCAGCACCTTCAGACCCTGCGTGACCCACGAGCTTTGCACATTGTGGATGTTGTCCAGGTACATGCGGCTAATGGCGAGGGTCTTCAGATATTCGACGCTCGTAGCTTCGTCCCATCCGCGACCGCCGAGAGCGGTGTTGTGCGGCTGGAAGCTCCACGGGATAAATGCGGTGAAGCCGCCGGTTTCTTCCTGAAGCTGGCGTACCACTTCGAAGTGGTTCACGCGCTGCTCCATGGTTTCACCCACACCGAACATCATGGTGGCGGTGGTGCGCATGCCAAGTTCATGTGCGGTGCGATGGACGCTAACCCAATCTTCCGTGCGGCACTTGAGGCGCGCGATGCGCTTGCGGACGTCGTCGTCGAGAATTTCAGCGCCACCGCCGGGGATGGACTGCAGGCCAGCATCGCGCAGACGCATGATGGTGTCGCGCAGGCTGATTTCGCTGTACTCCGCAATGGCGAGGATTTCGCTGGCGGAGAGGCAGTGCAGCCAGATGTTGGGGAAGCGCGTCTTGATGCCGGTGAAAAGCTTCTCAAACCAGTCGATCTTCAGGTCGGGGTGAATGCCGCCCTGCATCAGCACGCCGGTGCCGCCCATCTCTTCGGTTTCGCGAATCTTGTCGTAGATCGTGTCGAAGTCGAGGATGTAACCTTCGCTGGCGAGTTTGCCCTTCAACGGGCGGTAGAACGCGCAGAAGGTGCAGTATTCCGTGCAGAAATTGGTGTAGTTTATGTTGCGGTCGATGATGTAGCTGACCACACCTTCGGGATGCAGGCGGCGGCGCACTGCGTCGGCTTCCATGCCGATGCCGATAAGGTCGTCTGAAGCGAAGCAGTCAAGGGCCTGTTGCCGCGTGATTCCCATGCTTTTTAGTTTACCGCTTGCTCACAGAGCTTGCAGGGAAGAGTGTGGCCCAGCATGGACTGGCGGCCTTCTTCGGTTTGTGTCCAGGGTCGGGATTGCCAGGGAGGGTCGTGGCGGACGTGTTGCGTGTGGCCGCAGGCGAGGTCGGCGATCCAGTGGCCTTCTTCATCCTGATGGAAGCCGTTGATGGGCTGTTGGATCATGCGTGATGGGTTACGAGCAGAACCAGAAGCACGATGCAGATGAGAAGAAGCACGCCTGTGAGGATGAGCAGCGTGCGCAGTGAACCAGCCATTGAGGCGATCTTCTGCTCCGAGGCGGCGATGCGTGTGGATTGCTCTTCCGTGATGGTGCGCAGGCGCGCTACGTCGGATGAGAGATGGCCGAGGCGTTCGGCGTTGGCGGCTAGGGCGTCGGATAGCTCGGCGTTATGCGATGTGATGTCGCCGCGCACCTGCGTGGTGAATTGATCGAAGGAGGCTCGCATCTCTTCGCGTGCGTTGCCGCGTGAGTTGACGAAGACTTCGAGCATGGGAACGCCGCGCACCAACAATGGCAGCGCCTTCTGCAGCAGCGGAATGATGTCGAGCCAGCCCATGTTTGCCTTAGATGGCGCGAATGTGGAGTCCGGTACGCGCTTTGTCGCGATTGGCTATCCAGAAATTGATTGCAGAGAGAATGACGATGGCGGCGATGATGCTCTGTGACCAGACGCAGTAGATGCACCACTTCTCAATGACGAATTTTTCGAGATAGGTGAGGATCAGCGCGCAGAAGCAGCCGATCTGCGCGGCTTCAAAGGTGAGGAAGTCGCGGCCAAGGAGCGCGAGGATGGCGATCAGAACGTAGCCGATGATGCCGATGGTGGCGACGGGGATATGGCCCTTGCTGTTGGGGTCTTCATCGAAGCCGCGTGCGGGGAAGACGGCGAAGCGCGAGTGGTTGACGGTGCCGCAGTCCCACTGCTCTGTGACGGCGCACGGTGGCGCGGCGTTGGGGTCCATATTGTGGACGCGCAGGGCAAGGATGGAGACGACCGTTCCGGCAACGGCAAGCAGGGCAATCAACACGCGAAGAAGACGCATACGCGTTTGACTCTATTCGGAGCAATACGGTGCGGGCAAGGTGCTTCGTACTGTTCTGGAGGCTTCGCGTGGTCGAGCGTCGCTCGAATGGAGCGGCTTTGTGGCTATGAAAGGGCTTCGACAACGGCCCATTGCATGGCTTCGCGTGGGGCCGTTTCGCCGGTCCATAAGGTGAACTGGCGGACGCCCTGTTCCACGAACATCTCTACGCCGGGGATGACATACAAACCGTTGTGCTGCGCGAGTTGCAGCAGCGGTGTTTCGATCGGGTTGTAGACGAGGTCGAAGAAGACTTTGCCGCGCATCTCATCTGAGGATATGGGCGCTTCCATGGCCTGATTCTTCATGCCGTAGGGCGTGCTGTTGATGATGGCGTCGAAGGTGTGTGCGGTGAGGTCTTCGCGACGGATGGCGTGGACGCCAGCCTCGGCTGCGAGTGCTTCTGCGCGGGCGTGTGTGCGGTTCAGCAGGTAGACGTGTGCGCCTGCATCGCGGAGACCGAAGACAGCCGCGCGTGCTGCTCCACCTGCGCCGAGGATGAGGACTTTTGCGCCTTCGAGGGGCAGTACACGTTGCAATGGACCAACAATGCCGGGGACGTCGGTGTTGTATCCAGCGAAGCCTTCGGCGGTCTTCACGAGAGTGTTGCTGGTCTGCATCTGCTGCACTGCGCTATCGCTGACGGCGAGGTGCGGCAGGATGGTTTCTTTCAATGGCATGGTGATGCTGAGGCCGCGGATGTTGAGGCGATCGACCACTGCGAGGAGTTCTGCAGGGATGTCGGTTTCGAGCGGGATGTACACCGCGTCGCGCTTTGCCGTACGGAATGCGGTGTTGTGCATGCGCGGCGAGAGCGAGCCGGTGATGGGCAGACCTGCTACTGCGTAGATTGCGGTCTGGGCTGTGATGGACTCTACGCGGTAGAGGTCCTGCAGCGTGGAGATGCTGACCTGGCCAGGCGCGGTGCCTGCGTTGCCTTCTGGTGATGCGAAGGTGAAGAGTGAGCCGAAGCGTGGGCCCAGGACGCGTGTGAGTGTGCCGCGGAAGCCCATGCTCATGGCGATGAGTCGGCCATCGGAGCCATGGGTTTCGAGCAGGTCGATGAGTTGCAGAGCTTCGGAGATCGTGGTCGCGGTGGGGACGATCTTGCGGAAGTCTGGCGCGAAGGGCGCCATGCGACCGAGTTCCGGTGCGAGCGCGGGAGTGCCCTGGAAGTCGTGCCAGGAGAGGATGACGGCGGCGCCTTTGGAGCGGAGTGTGTCGAGCGCGGCGGTGCCGAGTTCTTCGGCGGTTTCGGTCTCGATGTCGACGAGCTGGCAGCCTGCTGCTGCGGCTTCTGCGAGGATTTCGGTTTGCTGCTGCGCGGTGCCCTGGAAGCCTCCGCCGTAGGGCTGGCGGCGGCAGGTGGCGACAGCCGTCACTTCAGGATGTTCAGCGAGGAACTGGCGGAGTTGTGGCAGTTGCGCTGCGGGGTCGGGCACGGAATCGAGACGGAACTCGAGGAAACGGCAGTCCGGAAGCGTTTGTTCGGCGAGCGAGAACATTTCCGGGCTGGAGACAGCGACGCAGATGCGTCCGGCGCGTTGGTGCAGGGATTCCGGTGTGATGACGTGCGCAGGCATTTCTAAGCCATGGTACCGGGAGCGGCGGGGCGCGGGTTTCCTTTATACTCGGTCGATAGCAAAGTTGATCGGAGCGGTGTAATGGCTAAGGGCGTAAATAAGGTAATTCTGCTGGGAAATGTAGGCAAAGACCCGGAGATGCGGGCGACCCAGGGCGGCACCGTTGTGGCAAACTTCACGCTGGCTACGGCCGATCGTCAGAAGGACCAGACCGGCAACTGGGTGGATAAAACCGAGTGGCACAACCTGATTGCGTTTGGCCGCACGGCAGAGATTGTTCGCGACTACGTGAAAAAGGGGTCGCAGCTCTACATTGAGGGCAAGATCCAGACGCGTTCGTGGGACGACAAGGAAAGCGGTCAGAAGAAGTACCGCACCGAGATCATTGTGAATGACATGTCGCTGCTGGGTGGACGCAGCGGTGGTGAAGGCGGCGGCGGTGGCCAGTATTCCGGTGGCCGCAGCAGCGGTGGCTATAGCCAGGCTGGTGGCGGGAACTATGGCAATACCGCCAGCTTCGATCAGCGCACGCCCCAGAATGACTTTGCCAACGAAGGCATTACGGACGACGATATCCCGTTCTAAGTGCGGTGCGTCAGTTTGCGAGATAGCGGGGCCTTCGGGCTCCGCTTTCTGCTTTGTGGAAATGAATCGTCGTAGACTGTTTTCACCATGGTGGACGAACAGACCTTTCGACATGATTCCGATGCGGCTCTCGAACAGCTCAAGCAACGCCTGATTGATGGCGAGGACCTGGGTGGCTACGAGACGGAAGAGAACAACGGTGTGCTGAACGTGGTGTTCGACGCACCGAAGGCGAAGTTTGTCTTCACGCCGAACACGCCGGTGCGGCAGATCTGGATTTCCGCGCTCTCGACCAGCTTCAAGCTGGATTGGGCGGACGGAAAGTTTGTGTTGCCGAAGACCGGCGAGGATCTGGATACGCTGACGGAGCGCCTGATCAAAGAGCACACGGACGACGACACGTTCGAGCTGTAATTCTTCTTAGAACGCAAAATGCGCGAAGTTCCTTTTGAGCCATGGAACTCCGCGCCCGTGTGTTTTGAGAAGCTACTTTGACATGCCGATGGAGGCCATCATGCGGCCGGTGAAGCCGTCTTCCGCGCGATGCGAGAAGAAGCGGCCGGTGTCGGCTGCGGTGTCTTCTTCGAGTACGCTGATGTTCTTTTCCTGCAGGCCTGCGTCCATGAGCTGGCGGCGGTTGGCTTCCCACAAATTGAGGTGAAGCAGGGGGCCGAGGGGTGAGTGGCCTGGTGCGCGCGCGGTGAGGAAGAGGTTCGGGTACTTCTCGCGGATGGGGCCGAGGTCGTAGACGTCTTTGAAGAGCGTGTCGACGTAGGCGAATTGCGAGGAGAACTCGTAGCGGATGTCTTCGCTGACGGAGTAGCTGCTGGGGCCGATGGATGGGCCGATGGCGGCGATGAGGTCTGCGGGGTCGCTGCCGTACTGGCGGCGCATGGTGCCGATGCCGCGTTCGACGATGCGTGCGAGGGTGCCTCGCCAGCCCGCGTGGAATGCGCCGATGGCGCGACGCTTGGGGTCGAAGACAAGGACGGGAACGCAGTCTGCGATTTGCACCGTGAGCAGCACGCCGGGGACGTCTGTGAGCATGGCGTCGGCCTTGTGCTGCGCGGGTGCGAGGAAGTCGCCGGTCGCTTCCGTTGACGACGCGATGGTGCGCACGATGGGCGAGTGAATCTGGTGGAGCATGCCGAAGCTGTGGAAGCGACTGGCCTTGATGCTCTTGAGGTAGCGCGTGCGGTTGGTGCGGACGTCTTCCGGCTCGTCATGCGCGGTAAAGCCGAGGTTCAGGTCGCCGAGGATCTTGGGCAGATGTGGGCGATAGACGCGGGTGACGCCGCCGGTGCGCGTTGAGAAGCCGTGTACGAGCGATTCAGCGGCACTGAGGTTTTCTGCGAAGAGTGGCTTGGGGTTTTCCTTGGGAGTGACGGCGGCTTTTTGGGCGAGGTCTGCCTTTTTACCCACGAGACGGCGTGCGCCTTCGTTCCATGTGTTGCGGCGTGTGGCGCGGGTGCCGTGGGTGAGGCCGATGGCTCCCAGAATGTCATCGACGACGGCGATGGCTTCGGGGGATTCCAGGTACTCGGCGGTAGGCTTCTTCGTTGCTGCGGGTTTCTTACGTGCTGCGGTCACTGCTTGATTTTACTAGTCAGTGCGGCTGCGGTCGCCGAACCATTTGGCGACGCCGAGCAGCAGGAAGAAAGTGCCTGTTGGGATGCAGCCGAGGGCAATGATGAGGACGAGCCAGCCGAAGTTGTTTTTGGGCCCGTGGACGGTCATGCCGCCGCTGATCCATACTCCGAGCGCGCAGAGAATGCCGACGCTTTCAATGATGGTGGAGACGCGGAGAATGGCGCGGGTGTCTGGGCGGGTGCGGCCTTTGGTTGCAGGAGTACTCATCCGTGAACGACCGCCTGAATGACAGCGACCAGAACGCCGGTGACCGAAACGTAGAGCCAGATGGGGAAGGTCCAGCGCGCAAGTTTCTTATGCTGCGGGAAGCGCTGCGTGAGTGACAGGAAGAACGTGATCAGGATCATGGGCAGTGCGACGACGCTGAGCACGATGTGCGAAAGCAGCATGGGCCAGTAGGTGTTCCAGAGCAGGCCGGTGTGCGCGATTGGAAGGCGATATTCACCGTGCAGCGCGTGGTTCAGGATGTAGCTGACCAGGAACAGCGTGGAGAAGATAAACGCAGTAAACATGGCGGCGCGGTGCTGCTTGATTTTGCGCTGCTTCACATACGCAAAGCCGATGACCAGAGCGATGGCGCTGAGGCCATTGAAGACTGCGTTCAGTGATGGCAGGAAGAGCAGCTTCGTGTGGTTGGTGTCGGCGGGGGCGTGATAGTAGACCAGCCAGAAGAGGAAGAGGCTTGCCACGGCGGAGACGCCAAGGATGGCCGCAATGATGGACGGCGGCGTCTTGATGCGTTCCTGCTCGGGAATGGTTTGAGTGTTGGCAGTCATGGAGCCTCGGTTAGAAGAAGATGCGGCCCTGCGCGTCGAGCATCATGGCGGCCAGCAGAAGAGGAAGGTAGATGACGCTGATTTTGAGCAGGTCACGAGCGATCTTGCGGGATTCTGCGGCTGGCAGATCGCGCGTGATGCGAACGAACTTCAGCGTGTACCAGAGGTAGACAATACCGAGCACGATGGCGATGATGCCGTAGATCCAGCCAGCGGTGCCAAGGTAAACAGGCCACAGGCTAACCGGGATCATGACGACCGCGTAAAACAGCGCCTGTGCGGCGGTGGCTACGCCACTGGGCTTTGCGACGGCGGTGACTTGAATGCCCGCCTTGGCGTAATCGACGCGATAGAGCCAGCCGATGGCTTCAAAGTGGGGGAACTGCCACACGAACAGGATGGCGAAGAGTGCGACGGCGGGCCACTCGATGAATCCACGAGCGGCGGTCCAGCCGATGAGCGGAGGCAGCGCGCCGGGGAATGCGCCGACGAAGGTGGCGATCATGCTGATGCGCTTCAACGGCGTGTAGATGGCGACGTAGCTGATGGCCGTGAGCAGCGTGAGCATGCTGGTGATGAGGTTGGTGGTGACCGCAAGAAATGCTGAGCCCAGCACGATGCACAGCAAGCCCAGGATGAGGCCGTGCGCGTACGAGATGCGCTGTGCCGCCATGGGGCGGCTGGCGGTCCGCGGCATCATGGCATCGGTGCGACGTTCAATGACCTGGTTGAGCGTGCCGGAACCGGCGGTGACCACGGCCATGCCGATCATCGCTTCGAGAAATTGCGGATTGAAAGGGCTAATGCCGGAACGCAGGCAGCCGAGGTAGAAACCAGCCGCGGCGGTGATCATCACCATGAGGGTGACGCGCGGCTTCACCAATTCCTTGTAGTCGGCGAAGAGGGTGCTGCGACGAGCACTCTGCGTGGCCGATATGGATGCTGCGGTGACCATTTGGGTTCCACTGATAAGGATATCGCAGTGGTGGCCAGCGACTGCCGCTAATCGGTACTTCGTACGGTTCTCGACGCTTCGCGTGGTCGCGCGTTGCGCGAATCCGGGACGCTCTTTGTGGCTAATCCAGTACGGAGAGGCGGTTGGGGTCTTCGTGTTGGACGAGATATTCGTTTGCGAAGACGACGACCACTGCCGCGCTGGGTACTGCGACAAGTGCTCCAGGGATGCCGCTGATGGCGGTGCCGATGAGCAAGGCAATGAGTACGGTGACGCCCATCAGGTCGACGCTGGACTTCATGATCCTGGGTGTCAGGAAGGCGTTTTCAAGTTGGGTGTAAATGCCGTAGGCAAGGATTACGAGACCGGCCTTGGTGAACGAGTCCGCGGCGGCAATCAGAGCGACCAGAAGGATGGTTACGAGGTTGCCAGCGACGGGAATGATGTTGGTGAGGCCCATCAAGACGGCCAGCAGAAGGAAATAACGGACGTTCAGAACGCGGAAGACGACAACGCTATAGATGGCCACCAGCAGCATCAGCAGCAACTGGCCGATGAGCCAGCGTGAAACCCGTTCCTCAGCAACTTGAAGGGTGTTCGCCAATCGAATACGCGATTTGGGCACGACGAGGGAGAGGAAGTATTCGTAGACCTCAGAGCCTTCGAGGATGAAATAGACGCAGAGGATGGTGGTGGTGAGGATGTCGAGGAGATGTTCGGCCCACTGTGGCAGGGAACTGAATACGTAGCCCGCAAACGCCTCCATGGTGGAGGCAAGGCGGTCATTCAAGTGGGTGAGGCCGATCTTGTCGGCCATGGGAATCCGCTGCAAGCGAGCCATCAGCGCTGGGAGACGTCCGGGAGCGTCCGTCAGGAAGTTGCGGAAATCATTCAGAACCGGCGGCAGGCCAAACCAGAAGAGAAGAAACAGGCCTAACCCAATTCCGACTACGAGAGTGGCTACGGCGAGTGGTTTGGGCATGGTGCGCCCGCGAAACTGGAGATGGCTGATCTTCATCACCACCGGGTTCAGAACGACGGCCAACAGGCCCGAGACATAGACAATGCCCAGGACGTGGCGGATCTTCCAGAACAGTCCAAGCATCACCAGCAGACAGATGGTGAAGACGATATGTCGGCGCGTCTCGCGGAAGTCGCGGGAGGGGAAGCCGGTATCTGCATCGGCCCGCTGGATGTCGGCGGACTGTGGCGCGGGCTGAAGCTGATCGGTCAGAGGTGGTCTCCGGAGTTTATAAATGCACTGCTTCCCGTCTGATGCAGGGTATCCCTCTGGCGTTGATTGACGTTTACAGCAACTGCGCGCGGATAGCGGCTACCGTTTGTTCGATTGACAGGTTTTCTGTGACGATGCGGTGCGACGAGCAGCGGATGTAATGCGGGATGCGGCGCTGGAAGCGTTTTGCGGCAGCGTCGGGGTCCTGAAGATTCGGACGGACGGCGGCACCTTCCTGGAGCACGCAACGGTCGAAGAGGACGGCGAAAGGGGCGTCGAGGAAGACAACGGTGGTGTTGGGTGTCTGCTCCAGCAGAAGGCGGTTCGTAACCTCTTCGGGGGCGCCTCCGCCAAGGGCGATGACAGTGTTGCGAGCACCCAGGCTGCGGGCGATGGCGGCGGATTCCCGGCGTCGGAATTCGGCCTCGCCGTGTGTGGCGAAGATTTCCTCGATGGTGTTTCCGGCGTGGCGTTCGATCACTGCGTCGACATCGAGGAAGTCCCAGCCGAGATCAGCGGCGAGGAGGCGACCTACGGTGCTCTTACCTGCGCCCATGAAGCCGGTAAGGACGACACGTTCGGTAAGCAGGGTGGCGGGGGGTGGGATCACGGCGGATTCGGCTACGAGCGTTGTCATGATGGTCTCAGGTTTGTGTCTGGTTGTGTTTCGGAAAAGCGAAAGCCGCGACCTTTGTGGGTCGCGGCTCAGGAGGATCGAGATTGGTCTTAGGTGTTTCTTAGTGTTTCAAGACCGCAGAATCCGCCAGGGCCGCGCCTGTAAAGCAGTAGCGGTACCAAAAGGAAGCGGGCTGGGTAAACTGCGTCATCTCTGGTGAGGAGCATACACCCGGGGCAGATGACGGGCAAGCGATTTGTGGAATTTCGCTTGTGGCAAAGAAAACGGCGTCCCCGGTTGGGACGCCGCTGTTGTCGTATCTGAAATGGGTTTACTGGATGCTGTCTTTCGACGAGATCTCTCGCTCAATTTTGCCCCAGAGATCAGAAGATGGGCCTTCGCCTTCTGGTTCCAGCAGCATACGTGCGGTTTCAGCGATGTACTCAAGATCGCGGACCAGTTCAGCGGCCTGCGGACAGTCCCGCAGGATTGCCGCGAAACGCGGGTCGGCGCTCAGCTTACCGCCTTCTGCGCGTTCAAAGAGTTCGGGGAGAGCTTTTTCGAACTCCTCGCAGGTCCAGCGCTTTTCATCATGCTCCGGCATTATTTCGACTCCTGCACCAAGGCGGCATGTTCATTCTGCCGCAGAATTTCCCGCAGTTTTAGCCGCGCTTTGTGAAGCTGCGACTTGCTGTTGCCGGTTGAGCATTCGAGCATCTCGGCAATCTCGTTGTGTTCGTATCCCTCAACGTCATGGAGCACGAAGACCAGGCGGTATCCCGGCGGCAGCGTGGCCACGGCGCGTTCCAGGGCGACACGATCAACGGACCCGGACAGCCGCGGATCGCGCGAACCGAAGTCACGCTTGGGCGCGTCCTCTTCTGAGGGGTTGATGGTCTCTTCCAGGGAGACGAGTTGAAGACCTTTCTTGCGGAGATGCATCAGCACCAGGTTCACCGTAAGACGGTGCAGCCAGGTGGAGAATGCGCTTTCGCCGCGGAAAGAGCCGAGTTTACGGTAGAGGTGCAGGAAAGCCTCCTGCGTCATGTCCTCTGCCTCAGAAACATTGCCCAGCATTCGCAGGCATAAGGTGTACACACGCCGCTTGTGCAGCGCATACAACTTTGAGAAAGCATCCGGGTCGCCGTTTTTTGCGCGCTCCAGAGCGTCTGCCTCACCAGCGATGGGGGGATTCCGCTTGAAGTGCCCGGCGACCGGGGTCGTATTGTTTTGTGTCATTCCGTAGCCCTGAACTTCCATTGCAACCCCGGTCTGGCACCACCAGTATGGTGAGCCGTCGTTCCTGGAAAGACCTGCAGGCTGTACTCCACCATACAGGACGGCATCACTGCCAAAGATTTGCACTGATTACGATGCGCAAGATTAGTGGATTACTTTCGTGGGATGAAGGTTGTACGGCGAACAGAACTATCGATTACTGACCTGAGGAAAAGCAGGGCAGACGAAATGCCGAAGAATTGGGATGCCATATTTGACACGCTGTGAAGGCGCGGGAGGATGAGGTATGACGCTACGGAATCGTTTTCTTGTTTGCGCGACGATGGTGGCAGCTTGCGTTCTGCTGGCGCAGCGATCGGGTGCGTCTCCTGTGCCGGAAGAACGCCTGGTTCGCATTGCGGAACTCACGATTGATGCGGACCATTTGGACGGGTATCGGACTGCGCTGACGGAGGAGATCAGCACGTCGCTGCGCGTCGAGCCGGGAGTGCTTTCTTTGTTGGCAGTGGCAGTGAAAGGGCATCCCAACCAGATCCGGATTCTGGAGATTTACCGGGATGAAGGGGCGTATCAGGCGCACCTGCTGACACCGCATTTCAAGAAATACAAGAGCGCGACGGCGAACATGGTGAAGTCGCTGACGCTGATTGAGACGGATCCGATCCTGTTGGGGACGAAGTAGGTTTAACTGCCGATGAAGCGGGCGTAGAGAGCGCGCGCTCTCGGGACTTCGCTGGTTCCCTGGATCACGGTGCGGCCATCGGCGAAGACGCTGAGGGTGTATTCGCCGTGTTGAAAGCGCAGCATCATGCTGTTGAATCGCACGTTGCCGAGCGGGCCAAGACGCTGGGCCAGTGATGCGAAGTCCACGGGACGATGGTGTTCGTGAATCTGTACGGAGTTGCGGCCGCAGAGTGTGATGTGTGGACGACCTTCGCCTGCGAGATGACGGAAATTGTGTTGGCCGCAGACCTCGCACGTGGAACGTGGCTTGCCTGCCTGGACCTCAGAGCGTTCCCCAGTCCAGAGATCGAATGACAGGAGTGTGCGTCGCAAGGCAGAGGGTTGATCCGTGAGGAGCTTGAGCGTCTCCGTTACCTGCAGCGATGCTGTGAAGTTTACTGCGGTATTGAGGATGCCTGCGGTGTCGCAGGTTTCCACGGTGCCTCCCGGTGGCTCAGGGAAGATGCAGGCGAGGCAGGCTGTGCGGAAATCGCCAGTGGGGACGATGTTCATCGTCGCTGCATAGGAGCCGATCGCGGCTGCGTAGATCCACGGTGTTCCGGTTTGCACGGCGAAGTCGTTGATCAGATAACGCGTTTCGAAGTTGTCCGTGGCATCGAGGATGACATCCGCGTCTGCCAATAACGTGGCGGCGTTGGCAGGTGTCAGGTCCGCGATGTGGGCGTGGACCGTTACATCAGCATTAATGTCAGCGATGCGGCGTCGGGCTGCTTCGGCTTTTGGAAGAGCCTCGGCTGCGTCGGCTTCCGTGAACAGCATCTGCCGCTGCAAGTTCGAGGGTTCCACGAAGTCGCGATCGATGATGGTGAGTGTGCCGACGCCGGCGCGGGCAAGCAATCCCGCAGAGGCTGCCCCGGTGGCTCCGCAACCGACCAGAACGACATGGGATGCTGCGAGCTTTTTCTGCCCTTCGACGCCGATGGCAGGGAAGAGGCGCTGGCGTGAATAGCGATCGTCTGATGAAAATTCTTCACTGGAAACTACGGTCACGCTGAAGCAACTCCTTGCTATTTGAGTGTACGAGGTATGAAGCGAGGGTGCAGCGAACCCGATGCAGGGAACCTGCATCCAACCGCTCCATATCTGTGGTTTTGGGTGTAAAGCATTTGTTTACGTCTCGATGCCGAGCGTTACTGCTTGAAAACAGGCATCATGGCAATAAGACTGAGAGACTTTTGGGGAGCAGGAACGCTGGTGCTGGTGAAGCTGTGGACAGGTGGGGTTGCATTGCGACGAAAGGCATTGTGTTCGGCGGCCGTCATGATCCTGTCGGGCGCTGCCCTGACGATGTACGCGCAGGAGCCAAATGGCCAGCCGTCCAGCCCGGCCACCTCTGGCAATGGTCAGCAACAGCCAGCGACAGGTGCGCAACAGCCCGTTCCTGGCGGCGGCAAGACCGTCCAGGTAGTCCCCGGAAAAACGAATGCGGCTGGTGATGTAACGAGTGGCACCAGCACGGCGGCCACGACCGCAGGTGCCGCGGCGCAGGATGCCGCCCAGGATCAAAGCGAGAAGGCGGGAAAGGCTGCGGACAACGCCGTCGCGGGAGTGTGGGCGCTTCGCGGCAGGAAACTACGTTCCGTCGAGTTTGAAGGCGTTGAGTTCGGTGAGAACGATCCGTTGCCGCAGAAAGAATTGGGATTGAATCCGGGCGACACCATCGCTCCAGACAAGGTGCGCACCGCGACACGCAGATTGTTTCTCACGGGCTTGTATCGCGATATCCAGGTGCGCAGCATTGTGAACAGTGATGGCAGCGTCACGCTTCTGTATGTGGGCACGCCGCGGTACTTTGTTGGGCGCGTTCATATCCAAGGGGTGCGCTCGGAGCGAGTGACTTCGCTGCTGGAAGCCGCGTCTGAGTTGCAGCCCGGCTTGCCGTTCACAAATTCGCAGGTTCGTGCGGGCGAAGAGGGACTTCGTCAGACACTGGCGCAGAACGGCTATTACGCTCCGGTGGTGCACTCTGCAACCGAACACCTTCCTGACGGTAAACAGGTGGATGTCTTCTACCTGATTGACATCGGCAAGCAGGCGTTGGTGGGGAACGTGATCGTGAAGGGTGATCCCGGCCTGACGGTGGACGAGTTCCGCAAACGAAGCAAGTTGCAGGAAAAGAATAAGACGCTGTTTGTCTTCAAAACGAAGAACAAAGTTACGCGCGATACGGTTGGCAATGGCCTGACTCGTCTGCGCAAGTATTACCAGAAGAACGATCGCCTGGAAGCCGCGATTGCATTGGAAAAGAGCCAGTATGCTGCAGATCGTCAGCAACTGGACTACACCTTCCGCGCCTTCCAGGGGCCGCAGGTCAAGGTGAGCATTGACGGGGCGAAGGTATCGAAGTCGCGACAGAAGAAGCTGTTGCCGATCTACGAAGAGAGCGCGGTAGATAACGACCTGCTCAACGAAGGCGCGCATAACATCCGCGAATTTTTGCAGCGGCAGGGCTACTTCGATGCTGAGGTTACGCCGGATGTACGCGGAGTTCCGGATACTCCGACGTATGCAGAGGATGGCACTCCGCTGCCTCCGCCCAGCAACCTGACAGAGACAGTTGCGTTTCACGCCGTCCCCGGAAAGAAATACAAAGTGATTGCCGTGAATGTGACCGGCAACAAGTATTTCGAGACCGACAACATCAAGGAACGGATGCAGGTGGTAAAGGCAGATGCTTATGTCCGTTCCGGACGTTTCTCGCCTGTGCTGCTGTCCAACGATATTGATTCCATCACCTCGCTCTACATGGCCAATGGCTTCACGAAAGTGAAGATCACGACGGATGAGAAGAAGGGTGAGGACGATAAGAAGCTAGGCACGATTACTGTGAATCTTCATATTGATGAAGGTTCGCAGCAAAAGTTCGGCAATATTACGTTGACCGGCGTGGATACTGCGCGAGCCGAACAGATGAAGGCTCTGATCACGGCGGAGACGAATCAGCCTTTCGCGCTGGCCAATGTTTCCAATGACCGCGACAATATTCTGCAAGCTTATCTTTCAAAGGGCTTCGATCAGGCCAAGGTGGAAGTGCGGCAGGCAGTGCGCAAGGACGACGCGACGCGCACTGACGTGACCTACCTCGTCACTGAAGGCGAACAGGTGAATGTGGATCGCGTGCTGATTTCGGGCGTGCAGCATGTGCGCCAGAAACTGGTGACTGACCGGTTGCTGCTGAAGCCCGGGGATCCACTGGATGAAAGCGCTATCGTGGAGATGCAGCGCCGCTACTACGACCTTGCGTTGTTCAATGAGGCGAACGTTGCAGTGCAGAATCCGGAAGGCCTGGCCGACCGTAAGAATGTACTGGTGCAGTTGACTGAGGCGAAGCGCTGGGATGTGACGTATGGTGCGGGTTTTGAGGCGCAGCTCTCCACGCCGCAACCCAATTGCCGTGCGCAGCAATCGATTGGTAATACGACATGCTCGCCAGAAGGCAAAGCTGGCGCTTCCTTCCGCGTATCCGCAGATGTGTCACGCATCAACCTGTTCGGCACCGATCAGTCGCTTGCGTTCCATGTAACGTATGGCCTGTTGGAACGCATTGCTACAGCAACGTGGAATACGCCGAAGTTTCTGGGCCGTCCTAATTTCTCTACGCAGGTGAGCGGCGGTTATTCCAACGTGCAGAACATCTCCACGTTTAAGGCCAGCACACTGCAGGGGTTGTTCCGTTTAACGCAAAAGGTTCCGAAGGCAGATACGTTCATCTACGACTTCACCTATCGGCGCGTGTCGGTGGACCAAAACAGTTTGCAGGTTACGGCAAACCTGATTCCTTTGCTGTCGCAGCCGGTGCGAGTTGGTGGACCTGCATTCACGTGGTATCACGACACGCGTGCGCCTATTCAGCTTGATGCGCAGAAGGGCATGTATCTATCGTTCACGGATTTTCTGGCGAGCGGTGTCTTTGGTTCGCAGACGGACTTCAACAAGGTCGATGTGACTTACTCCAGCTACTACACGTGGGGTAAGAAGCGGAAGTATACGTTCGCACGTAACACCCGCTTTGGTGTGGAGACGACTTCAGGTGCAAATCCGAATGCAGGCATTGAAGGTTGCCAGGGCGAGTTGCTGAATACCAATGCGTCGTGCAATTCGGTTCCGCTGCCGGAACGTTTGTATGCAGGCGGTGCTAACTCGCATCGTGGTTTCGGCATTAATCAAGCTGGACCGCGCGATTTGACGACGGGATATCCGGTTGGCGGATCGGCTGTACTGATCAATACGTTGGAACTGCGTATGCCAGCACCCGTGCTACCGCTTGTGGGCGACAGTGTTTCGTTTGTGTTGTTCCATGACATGGGCAATGCATTTCTGCACGTGGGAGATGTTTTCCCGTCGATTGCTCGTTTCCATCAACCAAACCGCGATACCTGCCGCCAGGTCTCGGGCTTTGTCACAGTTGGCACGTGCGACTTCGCCTACTTCTCTCACGCTGTGGGTCTTGGCGCGCGCTACAACACTCCGGTCGGTCCTATCCGTCTGGATGCCTCGTACAACCTGAATCCGCCGATCTATCCCATCATCGACGACTACACACAGTCCGTGCCCACGCATCATGTGGGTCAGTCAAGCCACTTCCAGTTCTTCTTCTCGATCGGCCAGAGCTTCTGATGACGCGCTTCTATCCATTCCGTTTCGATATCGCGAATTGCCTGCTGATGCTGGGATTAGCACTTGCGGCTGCGCCGTTGCTATCTCAAAAGCCTGCGCCGAAATCGGTGGAGGAAGGCAAACCGCAGACGAAGGAGCAGGCGCGCGCGGATGCGCACAAGCTTCCTGCAGAACGAGGCGATGTGATTGATCGCATTGTTGTCATTGTGAATGGTGATCTTGTACTTGAAAGCGATGTGGAGGAAGAGGAGCGCTTCTCAAAGCTGTATCCGTACGGTGAGGATGATTCGAAGCCGATGCGCGAGCAGGCCATCACGCGTCTCGTCGATCGCACGCTTGTCTTGCAGCAGCTCGGTGGCTTTCCTGCGGTTCCTATTTCTGATGACGAAGTGAACAAGCAAGAGGCGGATTTGCGCAAGGATCTGCCTGCATGTGCCCATGCGGATTGCACCAGCGATGCCGGATGGAAGAAGTTTCTTGAAAAGTCAGGATTCACTTCCGAGGAATTGCGCAGTCGCTTAAAGCAACGTGCGCAGGTTGTGCACTTCATTGAGCAACGTTTCCGCAGCGGCATCCGCATTGGCGATCAGCAAATTGAGGACTATTACAACAACACGCTGTTGCCGCAGTATGCGAAGCAGAAGGCGACTGCGCCTCCGCTCGATTCGATTCGCGACCGTATTGGAGAGATCCTTTTGCAGGAGCAGGTAAGCACGCTGCTGGATGCGTGGCTAAAGACGTTGCGTGACTCCGGGCACGTTCGCATGATGCAACCGAATGAGGAGGCGCCCTGATGACATTGCTGGACGCAAACGCTCCTCCTCCGAACGAGAACGTACCCACACCGAAAAAGTCGCGTGCATGGCGCATCACCGCATGGATTACGGGTTCCGTGCTGCTGTTGGTGGTGCTGCTGGTTGTGGGACTCGGCGTCTACACCACGACGGATGACTTTCAGAATCGCGTTCGCACGCAGTTGATTGCCACGCTGGAAGATGCCACAGGCGGCAAGGTGGATTTGGCGAAGGTGCAGTTCAGCCTGATGCACCTGGCGGTGGAAGCAGATGGACTGGTGATTCATGGGCTCGAGGGGCCGGACCAAGCCCCATACCTTTCGGCAGATCGCATTCTGGTGCGCATCACGTTGAAGAGCCTGTTCGCGCATGCGACGAATTCCAAGGGCGCGATGAAATACATCACGCTGTCGCTGCTGCATGTGGATAAGCCGCAGATTCACCTGATCGTGAATAAGGACGGCTCCACGAACCAACCTGTTCCCAAGACGAAGAGCACCAGCAATGAACCAGTGATGGATACGCTGCTGGATTTGCAGGCGTCGAAGGTGGAACTGGCGAACGGTGTGGCGCTGCTGAATGATCGTGCGATTCCATTCGATCTGGCAGCGCGCGATCTTGGCGTGGACGTTCGTTACATCACAAGCACCGATCATTACGGCATTGACATTGGCGTGAGCGACATCCGTACGCGGATGGATCAGATGCCGGAGGCGCAGTCGCGGCTGAAGGTAAAGGCTGAAATCGGGCGCAAGCTTATTAGCATTCAGCAACTCAGCTTTGATACGGGCAAGAGCTCCCATCTGGATGCGACGGCGCACGTGGAGAACTTTGATAATCCCGTATGGAACGTTACTGTGAAGGGCAATGTGGAGGTTCCGCAAATCTCCGTCCTAAGCGGTTTCCCGGGACTTACAGCAGGCGTCGTCGATCTGGATCTGGCGGGCCATTCCTGCGCCGTTGCACCGCAGGAGGCACAGAAGAAGCCTCGCTTCTGGCAGCGTCGCAATCCCAATGCGAATCCTGCCAGCACCAAGACATTGCCGCCTGCTCCCGAATGCGAAAAGGGATACCTGATGGTGGGCAGTGCGAAGCTGCACTCCGTTGGATATCACGATGAATATGTGGTCGTGAACGGGGTGAATGGCGGCGCGTCTTTGAAAGTAACGCCGACTGAGCTTCTGTTTAACGCTATTGCGCTAGACCTTCCCGGTGGCGGCACGATTGCCGGTGACATGCGTATTAACAACTGGCTAGGAGAAGTGCCGCCCGAAGCTCCTGCGCAATCTCCCACGATTGTTGCAGGGCAGAAGACGGCGAATGCAACCGCGAAGATTGCAAATGCCAAGCCGCCCGCGACAGGCTCTCTTGCAATTACGCCGGTGGAGCGCGCCCACGCTTACGTTGACGTGAAGCTGGCTGGAATCTCGCTGCGAACGATTAATGAAGTTACCGAACCACGTCACTATTCAGACCTTGGCATTGATACTGCCGTGAATGGTCCTGTTCATGTGGAGTGGGGCGGACCGGCGAAGGATCTGCCGAGTTCGGTGATTGTCAGCGCTGATCTAAAACTGGCACCACAGAACCTTCACCGCCGCGGTGCGATACAGAATATTCCACTGACTGGTGTGGTGAAGGCGACCTATCGCGGATCGAATGAGACTGTTGCGATTCAGCAGTTGGATGCGCATACGCCTGCGTCCACCGTCCAGGCTACGGGAACACTGGGTGTGGCGAATGGCGATCCGCTGACGAGCCTGAATCTTATTGCAGACTTCCGCGACCTGTCTGAGTTCGATTCGATCCTGAACATCATTGGCTACGAGAGCAATGGCAAGAAGGGAAGCGCCGCACTGCCTGTTGCATTGCATGGTGACGCGCATTTCCAGGGTGTCGCATCCGGCCCGATTGCCGGGCTGGATATCAAGGGACATCTTCAAGCGAACGAACTCACGGCGCACCTGGGTAGCATGGGCGACGTCGCTATTGATTCGCTTGTGGCCGATGCTGAGTATGCGCCTTCCGGTGTGACAGTGGCGAGTTCCACGATTCACCGCGGCACTGCTGTATTGAATGCATCCGGCTTGGTGAAACCACATCGTGTGGTGAAGCGCGGTGTGGTGTCGTATGAGTTCGACGATGAAACGCAGGTGCAGGCAAAGCTGCAACTTGCCGATGCACAGATTCACGATGTGCTGGAGATTGCAGGCCAAGGTGCGCTTCCCGTTACCGGCGTCGTTGCTGTGAATGGCAGTGTTGACGGTACGTTTGGCAATCTTACGGGCGATGGAACATTGTCGTTGCGCAATGGTGTGGCATACGACCAGCCCTACGATGCGGTGACGGCGAATGTTTCGGTACGCGGCCAGGAGATCTCTGCATCGACGCTGGATGTGAAGGCGCAGGGCGCGGAGGTCACAGGTAACGGCAGCTACAACCTGACGTCGAAACACGTGAAGGCGCATCTGCAGGCGAATGATGTTCGCCTGTCGAATCTACTGGCTGTGCGCAAGGCGGGCACGCCGGTGGATGGTGTCTTGACCTTCCGCGCAGATGCGGATGGAACGCTGGACGCACCGGGACTGAACGCACATCTGCAGCTGGCAAATGCGACGTACCAGAAGCAGGCGTTGGGGCAGTTAACTGCCGATGTGAACAGCAGCGGCAACATGATCTACCTGAAGGCGCACAGCGATCTATTGACTGCAAAGCTGGATGCGAATGGTCAGTTGCAACTGGTGGGCGACTATCCCATGCAGGCGCATGCGACCTTCAGCAATCTGGATGTGGCGCCGGTTCTGAAGCTAACGGGATCGTCGTTCGAAGCGACTTCTGTGATTGCCGGTGAACTGAATGTAAGTGGACCGGCGAAGAAGCCGGAGGCGTTGAGCGGAACGCTGACGGTGAATCCGCTGCAGGTGACTACGCAAGGACTGACGTTTGTTTCTGCGGCGCCAGTGCATGCTTCGTTGACGAATGGCACAGTGCGGCTGGATGAGCTACACGTTACCGGCCCTGAGACAGATCTGCATGCTTCCGGCTCTGTTCAGATCTTCTCTCCGGATGGTAAGCCGCTGCCCGCACAGGGAGGCGCGATTAATGCGCAGGCAAATGGCAGCTTGAATGTCGCGCTGGCGCATCGTTTGAAGCCGCAGGTCATTGCGTCTGGCATGGTGAACTTTAACGTGACGGCCAGCGGAACGACATCGAAACCGATTCTCGGTGGCAAGATGACGTTCAGCAACACGAACATTGCGTACGACACGATTCCGAATGGGTTGTCGAACATTACCGGAACTGCAACGTTTACAGATGACCGCCTGGTGATGGACAACGTCACAGCGACGAGCGGTGGTGGTCGCATCAAGTTGACAGGATTTGTCCAGTTCCGCGGCGGCTTGTTTGCAGACATGACAGCGACGGCGACCGCGGTGCGTGTGCGTTACTACGGCGTGTCCGCAACGATGAATGCGTCGCTTCGACTCCAGGGATCGGGTGATGGTGCTTCGCTTTCGGGCAACATTCTCATCACGCGATTCGGACTTGCGGAGACATTTGACTTTGCTTCTGTTGCAGGTGGTAGCGGCGATGTGTCTGCACCTCCAGACCCGGATTCGTTGTTGAACAAGATCGTTCTGAATGTTCATGTTCAGTCGTCGCCTGCGCTGGATTTCCAGAACAGCTATGCGCGCATTGCGGGTACGGTCGACCTGTCGTTGCGCGGAACGGCCGCAGTCCCGGCAGTACTGGGCAAGGTGACCATTAATGATGGTTCTGCGACCTTCTCTGGAACGAAGTATCAATTGCAGCGTGGTCAGATTTACTTCAACAACCCGATTCGCATTGATCCTCTGATTGATCTGGATGCCACGGCACGCGTGGAGAATTACGACGTGACCATCGGTGTTCATGGCACGTCGAAGAACTTCAAACTGACGTATCGTTCGGAACCACCGCTATCGCAGGCTGATATTTTCAACCTGCTGGCGCTGGGACGCACGCAGGAAGAAGCGGCGATTAATACGCAGCAACTGCAGCAGCAGGGGCAGGACCCGACAACGAATGCGCTGCTGGGTGGCGCGTTGAACGCGACGGTTTCCAACCGCGTGAATAAGCTGTTTGGCGGTAGCGGCAAGGTGAAGATTGATCCTGCATACGTGGGAACGATCGGCGCCTCGTCCGCGCGCATCACCGTTGAGCAGCAGGTGACGCGCCAGATTACGGTGACCTTTGCGACCAGCATCAACACGTCGGCACAGCAATTGATTCAGTTGCAATACCAGTTGAGCGATAACAAATCCATTGTGGTAACTCGAGACGAAAATGGCGTGTTCTCGATGGTGTACAAGATTCGCAAGCGGTATCGCTAGGGCAACTTTGCGAGTCAAGCCGGGTTTGTTTCTTTGGAGATGGAAATGAAGGTCAGAACAAATGCGGGAATGGTCTTGGCGTTGGCAGCTGTGATGATGCCGACGCTTGCGATGCGTGCCCAGTCGAAGGTGCCGGACGCGCAGATTCAGACAGACGTGCAGAAGTCGCTGGATAACAAACAGTTCCACGATGTGCATAGCACCGTGAAGAACGGCATGGTGACTTTGACTGGCAATGTGGATCTGTACGCCACCAAGGAAGACGCGGAACACAAGATTCATCACAAAAAAGGCGTTGTAGCCGTGCAGAACCTGATCAAGGTGCAAGGCGGCGAAGTTTCAGATACGCAGTTGCGTGACAAGCTTGCGGAAAAGCTGGCGTATGACCGCGTTGGTTATGGCACAACGGCATTTAACAGCTTCACCATTGGTGTGCAGGGTGGCGTGGTGACGCTCGGTGGCGTGGCGTATGGCCCTACCGATAAGGACTCCGCCATTTCGCTGGTGTCGCACTATCCCGGCGTGAGAGATGTGGTGGACGACATTGAAGTGGCGCCGCTTTCGCCGAATGATGATCGTATCCGTTTGGCTGCCGCGCGGGCGATCTACGGATTTCCGTCGCTCCAGCGGTACGCCATGGACCCGGCAAAGCCGATTCGCATTACGGTGGTGAATGGCGACATTACGCTGACTGGCGTGGTGGATCGGCAGGCGGATAAAGATGCTGCCGGCATTCGGGCGAATGGTGTTGCCGGAGCTTTCAAGGTGACGAATAACCTGCAGGTGGCCGGGGAACCCGTCGGCGAAAAGTGACAAAGTAGATTGCAGGAGGCGTGCGGCCATACACTAAGAGGTGTATGGCCGTTTCGCTTGCACACACATGGCGCAGCACGCGCATTACGCTGGAAATGATCAAGTGGGAACACTCGATCTTTGCGCTTCCTTTTGCCTTGACCGGAGCGGTGCTTGCCGCAGGTGGTTGGCCACATGCGGTGACGCTGCTTTGGATCGTGGTGTGCATGGTGTCTCTGCGTACTGCAGCGATGGCGTTTAATCGCTGGGCCGATGCAGAGATTGATAGCCTGAATCCGCGCACCAAGATGCGTGCCATTCCCGCAGGGCTCTTGTCCAAGGGCTTCGTCGGGATGTTCACCCTCGTTTCGCTGGCGATCTTTCTGTTCGCTGCGGCGATGCTGAATCATCTGACGCTGCTGCTGAGTCCGATTGCAATTGTGGTGGTGCTTTCCTATAGCTACATGAAGCGGCTTACGCGCTGGTCGCACCTGGTGCTTGGACTGGCGTTGGGCATTGCACCTTCAGCTGCTTGGATTGCTGTACGAGGCACTCTTGATCCGCGCATCATTGTGCTTACTGGTGCGGTATTGCTGTGGGTTGCTGGTTTTGATGTGCTGTATGCGTGCCAAGACTTTGAGCACGATCGTGCGCATGGCTTGAACAGTGTGCCGCAGGCATTCGGTATGCAGGGCGCATTTTTATTAGCTCGGGTGATGCATGTGCTGATGCTCGGATTGCTGGCGTGGCTGGTGGTGCTGTTTCACCTTGGCCCAATTGCGATGATCGGCGTTGTACTGGTGGCAGGATTGCTGCTGTATGAGCACAGCTTGATTTCGCCGAAAGACATCAGTCGTATGAATGCCGCTTTCTTCACGCTGAATGGAATCATCTCCGTCGTGTTCTTTATTTCTGTCGCTGCGGATATCGCTGTGCGGAATCTACAGGCGCGATAATTGATATCGCTTTTGGGGAAGTGTATCGTTTAACCTTTCGGTGGCCGTTGGAAGCGGTTATGGCTGCGAGGAGAGCGATGCGTGTTGTTGTGTGCGTTGTGATGTTGGTGTTGTCTGGGGTTGGAATGGCGCAGACAACGCTCCCTGCGAACTCTGCTGACGCAGACTTCTCGCAAAGCCGTCGCTATCGTGATGACGACCTGCATGCGAAAGCGCGCGTGGTGTTTCTCGGCGATTCGATCATGGATTACTGGGGCAGCCACAACGGCAAGTGGTTCTCATATACGGGATGGATCAACCGCGGCATTGGCGGACAGACCACCCAGCAACTTCTGTTGCGCGAGCGGCATGACGTGCTCGACTTACACCCGCAGGCAGTGGTGTTGGAAGGTGGCAGCAATGACATGCGGCTGGGATTTTCGCCGGAGGAGATTCGCGACAACATTCTCTCCATGGGCGAGCTTGCGCAGGCGAATGGATTGAAAGTGTACGTTGTGCAGATGACGCCAGTGTGCGATTGTGTGCGTCCGTTGACCGGATTGCGCACGGTGGAACACATCCATCATCTGAATGAACTGCTCGTAGCGATGGCGCAGAAGAAACACTGGGATGTTCTGGATTTCAACTCGCCGCTGGAAGATGCTGAAGGGAAGATGCGTGCTGAGTTGACTGTGGACGGCGTGCATCCGAACGATCGTGGATATGAGTTGTTAGCTCCTGTTGTGGAGCGTGCGTTGGTTCGTTATACGAAGTAGTTTGTAGCGATGAAAAGAGAACGGCGGGAAGATATCTTCCCGCCGTTGTCATTAGCGCAAGTTATTACGCGCTGCGACGAAGCTCGTCACGCTTGATCTGCTCGCGTGTCTTCATTTCATCCATCTTGGTGTTTACGGAATCCTTAATGTGCTCCACGCCGGCTGCAAACTTGTCGCGCGCTGTTACGGGTTCTCCGGTGACTATGTCCGCATGTGTCTTGGCGGTTTTGTGCATTTCGTGCACCGTGTCCTTGGCATTTCCCCAAGTCTCCTTCGCGGCGCCCTTCACACGATCTTCCGCTCCCGCATTGGCCAGGTCTCGGCTATTTACAGCTTCGCCCACTGCTTGTTCTGCCTTGCCGAATGCATTCTGCATCTTGCCCTTGATTTGATCGCTGTTCATCGTTTTCTCCTTCGCAGTTATGCTGCGTTCTTACGCGAACGATGGGTATGATGCAGCACGCAATGAGAAAGGTCACCGCGCAAATGCGATGACCTTTCATGAGTTTTAAAATGTCGCGTTCTTTTTGTAAGTTCTAAAGCGATCTGCGTCCCGCCAGTAGATTGAAGATCAGCGAGATGATTGCAAGCACAATCAGAATGTGAATCCAGCCACCGACGGTATAGCCGCTGACAAGGCCAAGCAGCCACAATACAAGCAGAATTACGGTAATTGTCCAAAGCATCGTCGACTCTCCAGATGCCCTGGCCAGCCGGGCCGGGGCGGGGAATTAGTGTGTACCAACGCCATGCATGACATGACGTTTGCAGCCACATCAACATAGTTGCCGGGTAAACTTGGCGAGTTGTCTTTGCATGAAAACAATGTTGGTTTTCACAGAAGACACGCGCAGGAGAAGAGTGAGTTGAAGAAGATTGCCATCCAGGGAGAGCCGGGTTCGAACAGTCACCTGGCAACGCGCCAACTGTTGGGAGAAGTGGAACTAGTGCCGTGTGCGCTGTCCGTGGAAGTGCTGGAAAAACTCACGCGCTCCAAACAAGCCGATGCTGCTGTGTTGCCGGTGGAGAACAGTCTGCATGGCGCTGTCGCGGACCATTCCGATCTGTTGCTGCGCTACGGCGTGGAGATTGTGGCGGAGTGCTCCCTCCGCATCCGTCATGCATTGATGGCTGTACCCGGCGTGGCAGAAGAACAAGTGAAGCATGTGTTGTCCCATCCCGTGGCGCTATCGCAGTGTCGCAAGTTCTTCATGGAACATCCGGGATTGGAAGCGGTGCCGTTTTATGACACCGCCGGGGCGATTAAGCACTTGATAGCAGACCACATAACCGATGAAGCGGCGATTGCCGCTCCGTTTGCCGCCGAAGTGTATGGGGCGACGATTCTGCGCGGTGATCTGGAAGACGATCCGAAAAACTTCACACGCTTCTTTCTGCTGACGAGGAAGGAGAATGCGGAGAGTTTTCGACCGGCGGGTGCGGCTATCAATAAGATTTCATTAGCGTTTGACCTGCCTCACCGACCGGGGTCACTGCTGGAGGCCCTTAAGAAGCTGGTAGCGGCGGGGGCAGACCTGACCCGGATCGATTCGCGGCCGGTGCCGGGGCGGCCGTGGGAGTACACGTTTTTCGTCGACCTGCGGATTCCGTCTCCGGATGCCGCGGATGCGGTTGTGGCCGGATTACGCCAATCGTGCCGGGAAGTGGTGGAATTGGGTCGCTACGAGGCAGCGGTGCTTCCTGAGGAGTAGACTTCCGCTGCGCCTGACGCGGGCTGTAATCTGCAGCGGAAAACGCGCGTCAGCACAAGCGGCAAGAATTTGGGTTGCGGCATCCATTCTGAAGACGGCAATTCTGCCGATAGGCAGCGTAAGTCCTTACAGGTTTCCGGCTGGTTTGCAGTTTTTGACACCGGAATGAATCCGTGCGTGACTTGATGCATCAGATGTGTGAATATCTGATGGAAGGACACTCAACTATGTCAAACGATTTTGTAAGTGTGATCCAGCCGACGGCGTCGGACCCGGACCGCAAGCGCAGCGCGCGCGCCCTCCCCGTCCTTCCCGTCCGCGATACCGTGCTGTTTCCGCATGCGGTGCTGCCTTTGACCGTGGGGCGTGACAGTTCGATTCAGCTCATCCAGTCCCTGGGTGACGAAAAGACCATCCTGGTGGTGGCGCAGCGCGATGCGCGCCAGGATACGCCGGACGCCAGCGAACTGCACCAGACCGGCACGCTCGCTACGATCCACAAAGTGGTGAAGATGCCGAACCAGAGCCTTTTTGTGTTCACGGAAGGCACGGAGCGCATCCGGCTGGGAGAATTTGAGCAACGTACGCCGTTTCTGACGGCCAGCTACGAGACGATTCCGGACAACGATTCGGACAAGACGCCCGAACTGGAGGCATTGCAGCGCAATGTGGTTTCGCAGTTCCAGCAGATCGTGGCGGCGTCGCCGACGCTTTCCGACGATTTGCAGACGATTGCGCTGAATATCGAGGAGCCGGGCCGTCTGGCGGACTTCATTGGTTCGTCGTTGCCGTTTTTGACCACCGCGGACAAGCAGGAATTGCTGGAAACCACAGATGTGGAAGCCCGCATGGATCGCCTGAACAAGCACCTGGTGAAGGAGCTTGAGGTGCAGCAGCTTCGTTCGAAGATTCAGAACGAAGTGCAGGATGCCGTGCAGCAATCGCAGCGCGAGTACTATTTGCGCGAGCAGCAGAAGGCTATCAGCAAGGAATTGGGCGAGACGGACGAGACCAACAAGGCCATCGAAGAGCTGCGCGCCAAGATTGAAGCCGCCGGCATGCCAGAAGACACGAAGAAGGAGGCTCTGAAGGAGCTGAACCGTCTTCAGCGGATGAACCCGGCGCAGCCGGATTACGGCATGACGCGCAGCTACATCGAGTGGCTGGCGGTGCTGCCGTGGGCCAAGTCTAGCGGCAAGCAAGTGGATATTCCGCAGGCCGCTGCGTTCCTCGATGAGGATCATTACGGTCTGCAGAAGGTGAAGGATCGCATTTTGGATTACCTCTCGGTGCGGCGCTTGAAGCCGGACATGAAGGGACCGATCCTGTGCTTTGTTGGACCTCCGGGCGTGGGTAAGACCTCACTGGGCAAGAGCATTGCACGTGCGCTGGGACGTAAGTTTGCACGTATTTCGCTGGGCGGTATGCATGATGAGGCGGAGATCCGCGGACATCGTCGTACGTACATCGGCGCGATGCCGGGGCAGATCATCCAGAACCTGAAGCGCGTGGAGACGAACGATCCGGTGTTCATGCTGGACGAAATCGACAAGCTGGGCCGCGACTTCCGTGGCGATCCTGCGAGTGCGCTTTTGGAAACGCTGGACCCTGCTCAGAATGGCACGTTCCGCGATAACTACCTGGATCAGCCGTTCGATCTGAGCAAGGTGTTGTTTATCTGCACGGCGAATCAGCTTGATCCGATTCCGGCGCCGTTGCTGGACCGCATGGAGATCATTGAACTCACTGGTTATACCGAGGAGGAAAAGATCAGCATTGCGGAACGGTATCTCGCTCCGCGTCAGATCAAGGAAAACGGTATCGACGGCAACGAGGGCGCAGAGAAGGAACACAAAGCAGGCAACGGCGTTCCGGTGGCTGCTGTGTCCGACGATCGAGGTGATCTGCTGAGTAGCGATGCGGCGGTTGCGCATTCCACTGCGGAAAGCAGCCCGGAGGTTCCGGAGTCGCAGTTGCCGAAGCAGACGGATGAGCCAAAGATCATCTTCCCGCGTGAGTCGTTGGGCATCATTGCGCGGCACTACACGCGTGAGGCTGGCGTGCGCCGGTTGGAGCAGTTGATTGGCACGGTCTGCCGCAAGCAGGCACGCCGCATCGCTGAAGGCAAGACGGAGACGTTGACCGTGACGCCGGAGGTGATTCGCGAGTTCCTTGGTGGTTACAAGGTGCGCGTGGATACGGAGATTGCGGAGCGTACGAAGCGTGCGGGTGTAGCGGTTGGGCTTGCGTGGACTCCTGTGGGCGGCGATGTGTTGTTCATCGAAGCCAACAAGATGAAGGGCAAGGGCAGTTTCCAGATCACGGGCCAGATTGGCGATGTGATGAAGGAGAGCATGCAGGCAGCACTGACATGGGTGCGTTCGAACGCGACCAAGCTGGGGCTGGATGAAGATGTGTTGAAGGACATTGATCTTCATCTGCATGTACCTGCAGGAGCGATCCCGAAGGATGGCCCAAGTGCGGGTGTGACGATGGCCTCGGCGATCGTTAGCTTGCTTACCGATATGCCGGTGCGTCCGTTGCTGGCGATGACGGGTGAAATCACGCTCAGTGGCAATGTGTTGCCGGTGGGCGGTATCAAGGAGAAGTTCCTGGCTGCAAAGCGTGCTGGTGTGAAGGACGTGATTCTGCCGATTGATGTGAAGCCGAACGTCGAGGAAGATCTCACGGCTGATCAGACTGAAGGCATCACCATTCACTATGCATCGCGCATTGAGGATGTGTTGGCAGTTGCTTTGCCGCACACCATGACCGAACTGAAGAAGGACACTGAGGTGCGCGAAGAACTGGTGCACCAGGCAGCGTAAAACTGAATTGCAACAGCAAGACGCGCGATCTGAAAAGGTCGCGCGTTTTTCTTTTGCAGGATGGCATGAGTTTTATCGTGGCGAATCAACTCAAATGCGCTGGAGACGCTCTTATGGTTGAGAACGGAGTGTCTATGGCGAAAGCTGTTGCGAAGAAAGCGAGTGCAACTAAGAAGTCTGTGCGGCGTTCCATGCCCAAGGAGGGACGCGATCCCAAGGGCGGACTGACCGAGGCGGGGCGCGCCTGGTATGCCGCGAAGACTGGCGCAAATCTGAAACCGGGCGTGAAGGGGCCGCCGGATACGCCGGAGAAGATGCGCCGCAAGGGTTCGTTTCTGGCGCGAATGTTTACCAATCCGCGTGGGCCAATGCAGGATGCGAAGGGAAGGCCGACTCGGTTGGCGTTGAGTGCGCAGGCCTGGGGCGAGAAGTTGCCGAAGACGATGCATGAGGCACACATGCTTGCGGCGGAGGGTAGGCGTTTGCTGGCGCAGTATCAGGTGGCCAAGAAGTCTGCAGTGAAGAAAGCACCTGCGAAGAAATCCGCCGTAAAGAAATCTGCTTCGAAGAAGGCCACCGCGAAGAAGGCCGTCGCAAAGACCGCCGCGCGAAAGGTGTCAACGTAACGGAATCTCGGGAATCCTGTTTTCTTCGAAGCACAGAACTGGATTGCCACGATGAGCATGGCAATCCAGTCTTGCTTATCGCGTGGCTACCCGGTTTTCCAAAGTTCCAATGCCGTCGATGGTTACTCGGATCACATCTCCGTGGGACAGTGTGAATTCGCCAGGTGGCACAATGCCGGTGCCTGTGAGCAGAAATGCTCCGGTCGGAAAATCGAGTTCACGGTAAAGGTATTGAAGCAGTTCCACCGGATCGCGCTTTAACTCGGCAAGCGTTGTGCTGCCAGTGACAACGGTGTCATTGCCGCGCAGAATCTGCAATGCGATCGTCGTGGAGCGATCAATCGGGCCATCCCACAACAAAATGCAGGGTCCAATGGCGCAACTGCCGTTGTAGACCTTTGCCTGCGGTAGATAGAGCGGATTCTCGCCTTCAATGTCACGCGAGCTCATATCGTTGCCGATGGTCAGGCCGATGAGTTTGCCCTTGTTATTTGCCACCAGCGTCAACTCGGGTTCGGGGATCGACCACGTGGCATCGCGGCGGATACGGACTTCGCCGCCCGGATGCACCACGCGCCAGGGCGATGCCTTGAAGAACAGCTCTGGCCGTTCTGCAATGTAGACACGGTCGTAGAAATCACCACCGCCCGCGGCCTGGCTCTCTTCCATGCGCGCATTGCGGCTGCGATAGTACGTTACACCGGAGGCCCAAACTTCCTGCGATGTTACGGGTGTCAGCACGTCGCTTGTGATGGTTTCGGCGTTGCCTTTGGCGGCGTTGACTGCGGCAATCACGTCTTCGCTGTTGACCAGGGCATCCCAATCGGTTGCGTTCACGCGGTGGGTGGCGCCATTGTCGTCCACGAAGATGCCTGTGGTGGTTCGGTAGAGCTTCACGGTGTTACTCCTTCAGTGCGGCTTTCGCGCCGCGTGCAAGCTGGGTTATGACGGCATCCGCATCATAGACGCAACCACCCCACACTCCGCCACTGGCCTGCACCAGCGCGGCCCATAGTCGTGTGTCGTTGGTCATTGCGGGATGTGGATGCAGGTCGTCGCGCAGGCTTCGTATCGCCAGTCGACGCGCACCTTCCTCTGCGGAGAATGTGTCACCGTTCTCGCCCACCAGGTCGACCTCTGCGTGAAGCGTTGTGCGGTTCACGGTGATGTGAATGGTATCGCCCTCACGCACTTTTCCGATGGGTCCACCAGCAAGCGCCTCGGGTGAGATGTGGCCGATGCAGGCTCCCGTCGATACACCGGAGAAGCGCGCGTCGGTGAGCACCGCGACATGTTTGCAGAAGGGCAGGTTCTTGAGTGCAGACGTTACCTGATACACCTCCTGCATGCCCGCGCCCATCGGGCCGCCGCAGATCATCACCATCACGTCGCCATGTGAAACTTCGCCTGCCTTGATGGCGTGGATCGCATCCTCTTCGGTGAGGAAGACGCGCGCTGGGCCAGTGTGGCGATAGACGCCATCGGCATCGATGAGGCTGGGATCGATCGACGTGCTCTTGATCACCGATCCTTCCGGTGCAAGGTTGCCGACAGGGAAACTTACAGTGGAGGTCAGGCCGCGAGCACGCGCGCCATCCGGAGAGAAGATGACGTTGTCTGGATCGATGCCGTCCACGTCTTGCAGGCGTTGTCGCATGCCGCGACGACGCTCACTCTGCTCCCACCAATCCAGGTTGGCATCCAGCGTTTCGCCTGTGACGGTGTGGACGGAGGTATCGAGTAGACCTGCACGACGCAGATGCAGCATGACTTCAGGAACACCACCTGCCAGGAAGACCTGCACGGTTGCATACCCCACGGGTCCGTTGGGCAGAGCATCTACGAGGCGGGGGATCGCGCGGTTCACGGCGATCCAATCCTCCGTCGTGGGGCGGCTTAGACCCGCAGCGTGTGCGATCGCAGGGATGTGCAGAAGCAGGTTTGTCGAGCCGCCGAAGGCCGCATGTACCACCATCGCGTTGCGGATGGCAGCGTCCGTAAGAACGTCGCGCGTGCCGATGCTCAACTGCGTCATGCGCAGTATGGCTTCTGCTGACTGCGCTGCTGCACGCAGCCATACCTGCTGACCTGACGGGGCAAGTGCACTGTGTGGCAGCGAGAGTCCCAAGGCCTCACCCACCACTTGCGATGTCGCTGCGGTGCCCAGGAACTGGCACCCACCGCCGGGTGACGCGCACGCACGGCAGCCCATCTCTGCGGCCATCTCCAGACTTATCTGTCCTTGCGAATAGCGGGCGCCGATCGTTTGTACTTTGCCCGCATCCTCGCCGCTCTCCGGCAGTAGCGTGACGCCGCCGGGAACGAGGACGCTGGGATACTCGCCGGACGAGGCTAACGCCATCATCATGGCGGGCAGCCCCTTGTCGCAGGTCGCAACGCCGATGACACCGCGCCGCGTAGGCAGTGATCGCATCAGCCTGCGCAGCACCATCGCTGCGTCGTTGCGGTAGGGTAGCGAGTCGAGCATTCCCGCGGTGCCTTGCGTACGGCCGTCACATGGATCAGTGCATGCTCCGGCAAACGGGATCGCGTGACGATCTCGGAGAGTGCGTGCGGCTTCCGCCACCAGCAATCCCACTTCCCAGTGGCCCGTGTGGAAGCCCAGCGCGATGGGCGTTCCATCCGCTGCGCGGAGACCACCGTGGGTGCTCAGGATGAGGTATTCCGGGTCGCGCAGACGTGCGGGGTCCCATCCCATGCCGGCGTTCTGCGAAAGCCCGAACAGGTTGCCGGAAGGTTGCTGAAGCAACATCTCCGGCGTGATGGGAAGCGCCCCCTGCGGCCCGGCGTCGTGGGTGCGGAGTGTTTGCCAATCGTTTCCGCCGTCCAACAACTGCTGCAGTGTCATTACGTCTCCCTGTGTGCGGATTGCGACGGGATTATCGTACCTGCCAGGATGCGCCGATGGCGAAAGGCAGGCGACCGGACTCAGGAAGTCGTTGACACGCGACTGCATGTCCGCAGAGACTGCGGGGCGATGGTTAATCGTTCAACTTCGCGTGTTCAGCGCATGTTCTGCCCATTTCGAATGCCAGTTGGTTTTGGGTTACTTCTGCTTGTGCTGTGGTCTGTGCCGCTTGCGGGACAGCGGGCCTCATCGCGGATGGATGAGCTTGATTTGGCGTCGGCGATGCAGCCCATCCCCGCTACGGCTGCGTTTCGTGACCCGGGATATTTTGTGTGGTGCGGGACAATGGTGCGCGGTGAAGATGGGCAGTATCACCTCTATTACTCGCGCTGGAAGATTGCGACTGGATTTGAGAGTTGGGTGACAGCTTCTGAGGTCGCACATGCGGTTGGAACTTCGCCGACGGGACCGTTTGCGTTTCATGATGTTGCGTTGCCACCACGCGATCCGCATCTGTGGGACGGCATGGTTACGCACAATCCGACGGTGCAGAAATTTGGGAAGAAGTACTACCTGTACTACACAGGAAATACAGGTGATGGCGTGATTCTGCCCACGTTGAACTGGACACATCGCAATCACAATCGTGTAGGAGTGGCTGCTGCTGACAATCCGAATGGGCCGTGGCAGCGTTTGGATCATCCGCTGATTGATGTGAGCGCGGATGCGTCTGCACCCGACTCGCTTTCCATTTCGAATCCGAGCCTGACGCAGGGGAAGGATGGCACGTTCTATCTGTTGTACAAGGCAGTGGGGCAACAGAAACCGTTGCCGTTTGGCGGACCGGTCGTTCATCTGATGGCAACTTCGAAGTCTCCTACAGGTCCCTTTCAGAAAGACCTGACGCCGATGTTCACCATTGCTGGAAATAACTTTCCGTTTGAGGATCCCTACTTCTGGTTTGATCGCCAGCGCAATCGTTACTTCGTGATCATGAAGGACAACAAGGGAGCAGTTTCGGGAACAGGCCGCTCGTCGCTGGTTCTATATGAATCAGTGGATGCCAAGGACTGGAAAGCAGCGAAGCATCTGTTGGTGTCTGACCTGGTTCTGCACTGGAAAGATCGAGCTCCGCAAACGGTTGCACGGATGGAACGACCGCAGATCCTCTTCGATGAACGCGGCAGGGCGCAGGTATTGCTCGTGGCAATTTATGAGGATTCAAAGACCACCTATAACGTTCGGATTCCACTGAAGACCGAACCATAATCCCCGGTTGGCGACTTAGTAAATTTTGGCCCAAATTGGGAATCAGGTGAGGATTCGCCCGCTGACCCAGAGAAAACTGGGAAACGCCGTGTAATCTGAGTGGCACTACCCGAACAGGAAGGGATGGAGACAAGGCTCTATGACAGCCCCCAAGCCAAAGACTGCCTCCAGTCTTACAGAACACGCACATCAGAGCATTAAGCGTCACATCCTGAGCAGTGATATGACACGAGGAGAACGGCTTACAGAGGAGTTTTTCGCGCGCGAGTTGGGCATCAGCAAAAGCCCTGTGCGTGAAGCCATGAATTCTCTCGAACGCGAGGGCTTGCTAAGGATTGAGCCGAGGCGGGGTGCGTTTGTCAGAACGTTTTCTGAACGGGAGATTGCGGACTTGTATACCGTGCGCGAGATTCTGGAAGTGTATGCGGCGACACATGCAGACCTGACGGAAGAGTTTGTTGACGGGCTGCGTGCCAGCGTGAAGCGGACAAAGGAAATTCTGCAGCGCGATGACAAGGCTGCGCACATTGAAGAAGACATTGCGTTTCATGCCCGGATTGTGGAGGCGGCGGGGAATCCAGAATTGACCCGCGTTCATGCCAACATTCAGGAAAAGTTGTGGCTATGCCGCTGCCACACGTATCAGATCACTTCGACGGACACACCCAAAGCGCACGGAGAGATTGCAGAACGTTTTGCTACAGGTGACCGCGCAGGAGCCGTGGAGGCCGTGCGCGGTCACATACAGTTTGTGTCGAAGGCGCTGCAGCGAGCGCAGTTAGCGTCGTAACTACAGGCCGATAGCAGCGCGGACTTCCACCATGGTGGCTTCCGCGAAGTGGCGGGCTCGCTGTGCGCCCGATGCGAGGATCTCCGTCACCAGTTGCGGTTGCGCTTCGTAGTGAGCGCGGCGTTCGCGGATGGGTTCAATCTCGCGCAGGATGCTATCGGCAGCCCATCCTTTGCACTCAATGCAACCGATGGACGCGCTGCGGCAACCTTCGTAGACCTTCGCCATTGTCTCGGGTGTCGAGAAGACTTTGTGCAGATCGCCAACGGGGCACACGTCAGGATTTCCGGGATCTGTACGGCGAACGCGTGCGGGATCGGTGACCATGCCCTTCAGCTTCTTGCGTACGTCGTCTGCAGGTTCGGTTAGACCCAGCGTGTTGCCATAGCTCTTGCTCATCTTGCGGCCGTCGAGACCGGGGAGCTTAGGCGAAGGCGTGAGGAGAACTTTCGGTTCAGGAAGAATCTGGCGTTCGAGAACGTTTTCGCTGATCTCAGCCTTCATCAACTCCTTGTCGGATTCTGCCGCTGCCACTTCGGGCGTGGTGGCTGAGCCGTAGAGTTGATTGAATCGACGCGCTACTTCGCGCGTGAGTTCCACGTGCGAAACCTGATCCTGTCCAACGGGAACAAAATCCGGCTTGTACAGCAGAATGTCTGCCGATTGCAGAAGGGGATAGCCGAGGAAACCGAAGGTGGCCAGGTCCTTCTCGCGAAGCTGTTCCTGCTGATCCTTGTATGTGGGCACGCGTTCCAGCCAGCCGAGCGGAGTGAACATGCCGAAGAGCGTGTTCAGTTCGCTATGCTGCGGCACGTCGCTCTGTTTGAAGATGGTGCAGCGTTCGGGATCAAGGCCCGCACCCAGAAAGTCGAGTGCGACTTCACGCGACTTGGCGCCGACGTTGCCGGGGTTGGCATAGTCGGTGGTCAGAGCGTGAATATCTGCAATGAAGAAGTAGCAGTCGTACTGCTCCTGCAGACGCACCCAGTTGTACAGGGCACCCATGTAGTTGCCCAGGTGAAGACGCCCGGTGGGGCGCATGCCGCTCAGGACGCGACGCTTGCTCAGTTGTTCGGTCATTCCTCTTTGAGGATAGCTGAAACTGCGTCGTTTCAGAGATGCATCAGGCCAGCACGATCAGATGATCGAAGATGGAGAGTACCGGCATGTAGAACCAGCCGAGGATGGGTGTACGGATGAGTACCAGAAATACGACAATGCTGATAATGCCGGTCATGCTGTCGTAGCGCTGCTGGATGTTGTATGGCAGGAAATTACGCAGAATATGCGAGCCATCCAGCGGTGGAATGGGAACCAGGTTGAAGATGGCCAGCACGATATTGATGACGACCGAGCAGTAAAACAGAAGCGCCAGTGGATAGATCACCGAAGTGCCCGAGAGAGAGGCGTCGACCAGTCCATGGCGGAAGTCAACCGCATTGAACACGGCGTCCGTTCCGTTTTTGAAGATGTGCTTGATGGCCAGCAGCAGGATGAGCGAAACGATGGCCAGCAGCAGGTTCGATGCGGGACCGGCAAGGGTGACCAGCATGTCGTCGCGCTTGATGTTACGGAGATTGCGCGTGGTGACAGGCGTCGGCTTGGCCCAGCCGAGAAGCGGCATGTGGGTGAAAGCAGAGAGCAACGGCAGCACCACGGAACCAATTGGATCGAGATGCTTGATGGGGTTGAGCGTGACGCGACCCATCATGCGCGCTGTCTGGTCGCCAAAGTAGGAGGCCGTCCACGCGTGTGCAAATTCGTGGAAGGTAAAGGCGAAGATCAACGCCACAAATTCAAAGAGGACGAGTGCGGTTTCCTGGCTCATTCCATGCCGATGTTAGCATTCCCGGCCGGCAAAATATTCTTTGCCAAAGTGGACGGGCTGGTGTCTAAAGGAACATGCTTCGGTTCGCTTCTTTCCTTTTTCTGGCCTTGGTCAGCGTTGAGCCTGCTTCCTTTCTCGCACAAGCGATCGTTCCACCGGGAACCATTCAGCTTCCTGTGGGCAAAGGCCCGAAAAGTGATGCTGAGGTTCAGGATGAGTTCCAACGCGCAAAAGCGTTGCGAGAACAAAACAAGCTCAAGGATGCTTTTCCGTTGTTTGAGGACGCGTTGCGACAGCGCCCAGAGAATGGGGTGATTGCGGAAGAGTTTGGTGGTCTAGAAGTTCGATTGGCGGCGCAAGCATCCGGAGAAGAGAAGCAGAGGCATCTGGAACGAGCGCAGACACTCTTTGACCTGGCAGCGAAGAACGGAAACAACTCTCCACATGTGCAGGTCATGCAGGAAGCGATGAGAAACGCGCTTGCGGCAAAGCCTAATTCGGCCTCTGAAACACCAGCCAAGACTGTTCTTAACGAGGCTGAGAAGCATTTCAACCAAGGCGATATGCAGGGTGCGATCGCTTTGTACGACAAGGCTTTGGAACTCAACCCAAACGACTACGAAGCGGCGCTTTTCGAGGGTGATGCGTTCTTCAAGATGAAGCAGCTCGACGCGGCTAAACGTATGTATGCCAAGGCTGTTGCCATTGACCCGAACCGCGATACCGCGTATCGCTTTTGGGGCGATGTCTTGATATCGGAACAAAAGTTTCCCGAAGCGGAAGACAAGATCATCGAGGGGATATTGTGTGAGCCTTATACACGCGCGACCTGGGCTTACCTGGACGGATGGGCGCGTGCTTCCGGTCATACACTGGGCTCTCCACAGATCAAGACACCGGCCGCCCCGTCAACAGACAACAAGAAACCTGGCAGTATTACGATCACTGTCGATCCAGGAACAGACAAAAATCCCGCTGCGGGGGCATGGATGACCTATCAACTTGTCCTCGCAGGTTCCATGATCTCGAAGGATGGAAAACCGGTAAGGCACTCGCTAGAGATTGAGACGACCGCCTTGAGAGCGGTGTTGCAAAGTGCGAAAGAAGCAAAGGTTGTCGACAAAGACCCATCTCTTAAAACGCTTGCGGCCTTAGATAAAGACGGGATGCTGGAAAGTTGGGTATTGCTCAATCACGTGGATGAGGGCATTTCTCATGATTTCCGAGCCTATCGTGATGCTCATCGTGAATTGATGCACGGTTACGTGGCTAAATACATCGTTCATGGCCCATAGCTATTACAGGCGTTCAGGTCATTGAGAGGGCGTTTCTGCCTGGTTTACTGCTTCGTTCAGCAGTTGCTGGAGTTGCTGCGTTGTGGTTAAGGAAACCGGGTCTTGCCAGACGATGCGGACGCAGCTGAAGGGCTTGGGGATGAGGAAGCGGTCCCAGCTTTTCAGCGTCCATGCGCTTTCGGGGTGAAGGTAAAAGCAGGACGCGGTGCTTTCGCTCCGGTTGGCGATGGCGGCTGCGCCTTCCTTGGCGATGTAGTTAGGGCCGCGTGGGCCATCGGCCGTGATGGCGACCTTGTAGCCTTCCGTGCGGGCACGTGTCGCTGCCAGGAGCGCTGCTGCGCCTCCACGCGAGGATGAGCCGCGGATGGGAACGAACCCAAGGCGCTGAACCAGCCTCGCGATCAACTCTCCATCAAAGGAGTCCGAGATCAGGATGCGGATGCCGAGGTGCCGATACCGCCATGCTGCCAGTAGAAGACAGCGGTGCCAGAAGACGTAGACGTCGGGTTCGGTGGGATAGACATCGGCGGGGCGTGCAAGTGGCGTGTAGGTGGTCTGCCACCGCAAGGTAGCGCCCACAAGATGCAAGAGGCCGCTAGCCACGCGTGGAACGATGGCCAGAAGAATTCGTTGTTTTTGGGTGAAGTCCGCCACCGCGATTTATTGTATGTCGATAGCTTGTCGATTCTGTTTTTGACAGGTGACTTCGTTCTGCAACAGGTGTGACATAGACTGTGTCCAGTTATCCCCGGAAACCGTTCATGAAAGATGGCGTTGAGGACAATCAGAAGTCTGAGGCGAGACCGTCTGCGTGGGAGCAGGCGGTGATGGCTGCGGATGTCACCACAGACCTTCGCGAGGTACTGGACAATCTGCCCGACGGCGTTCTGTTCATGGATCGGGACTGGCGCATTACCTATGCCAATGAACTGGGAAAGAAGATCAGCCGACTGCATCCGGAAGACCTGAATGGCCCAACGCACTGGGAGCTGTTTCCGGCATCGGTAGGAACCGACCAGGAACAAAAATACCGTCGCGTGATGGAGCAGCGCGTGATGGAGGAGCTGGAGTTCTTCTATCCGCCGTTCCAGGTCTGGATTCATCTGCGAGCCGTGCCTATTTTCAGTGGCATTGCTGTGATCTTCAGCGATGTGACTGAGCTGCATCAGGCACAGGATGAGGCAGCCAAGCTCACTGTGCAATTGCAGCAGGTGTTTGAAGCGACATCCGACGGCGTTGCCGTGCTGAACCAGGAGTGGCGTTACACGTATTTGAATCGCCGGGCGAAGGAGATTCTGCAGCGCGATGGCAGGGAATTGTTAGGGCAGAACGTTTGGAACATGTTTCCTGAAACGATCTACGAGAAGTCGCCCTACGTTGAGAACCTCTACATCACGATGAACGACAGGATCGCCACGACGTTCGAGGCATATTATCCCGAGCCGCTCAATGGATGGTTTCGCCTGGAGTCGCAGCCGGCGCCGGATGGCGTCGTATTGTTTTTTCGCGACATTACGCGTTCGAAGCAGGCTGAAGCCGCGCTGTTGGCGGAGAAGGCGGAGACAGAGCGACAGAAGGCGGAACTAGAAGCGGTCTATCGAACAGCTCCCGTTGGGCTGTCCCTCTTTGAGCCGAAGGAGTTTCGTTATCTGCGGGTGAATGACCGTCAGAGCGAAGTGGTAGGCATTCCACCGGAACAATTGATTGGCAAGCGGATTGAAGATGTCGTGGTAGACCCTGCTGTCCCCAATCTGTTTCGGGAGCGCGTGTCAAAGGGCGAGTCGATTCGCGACATGCTCTACGAGACGGAGTTGCGAACCCGGCCTGGCGAATTTCGATCTTTCAACGTGAACTACTCGCCGATCATGGATGAGGCGGGTGAGGTGCGTGCGATCAGCGCGGCTGTCCTGGAAGTGACGCAGTTACGCAAGGCGGAGAAGGCGCTGGTGCAGAGTGAGAAGCTGGCAGCGGTAGGACGACTGGCTTCGTCGATCTCTCATGAAATTAATAACCCGCTGGAAGCCGTAACAAATTTGCTGTACCTGGTGCAGGGAGTGGACGGACTGCCGGAAGAGGCTCGTTCCTACCTGTCCCTGGCGCAGGATGAACTTGTGCGGGTCTCGCAGATTGCCACGCAGACACTGCGTTTTCATCGTCAGGCAAATAAGCCAACGCGCGTGACATCGGCGCAGCTGGTGGATGCTGTGCTGAACCTGTTTGCCGGCAGGCTACTGAACAGTGGCATTCATGTGGAGGCCGGATACAGTACGGTGGCTCCGATCCTATGCTTTGAAAACGATATTCGGCAGGTGTTGAATAACCTGATTTCGAACGCGATGGATGCGATGCGAACCGGAGGGCGGCTGTTCGTACGAGCTCACGATGCAGTGAACCCGCAGACGGGTGCAGCGGGCGTGAGAATCTCCGTGGCTGATACCGGTACAGGCATGTCTTCCAGCACACAGCGGCGGTTGTTTGAGCCGTTCTTCACCACCAAGGATTTGAACGGCAACGGGCTTGGGCTTTGGATCTCAAAGCAGATTGTGGATCGGCATCATGGTCGATTGACGCTTCGATCGGCGCAGGGAACGATGTTGCACGGTACGGTATTCGCGTTGTTCCTTCCTTGTGAATCGCCTGAACTTCAGGCCTAGTGCTGCGTTAGCATGATGCTTGTGCTGCATGAGGAGGCGGCTGGCCCAACTATGGATCTGACGCCGATTCCATGCTGCACTCTGGTCGTGCCCTGCTATAACGAAGAGCTTCGTTTTTACGCGGACGCGTTTGCTGCATTTCTTGCGACGCAGCCCGATGTGCATTTTTTGTTTGTCAACGACGGCAGCAGCGATGGCACGCTGGCGCGTTTGCAGGCTTTCTGCGCAGAGCATCCGGGACAAACTTCCTTGCTGGATATTCAGCCGAATGGCGGTAAGGCCGAAGCCGTTCGCAAAGGCATGTTGCACGCCATGGAGACGGTGCCCGGAAACACCGTGGGCTTCTGGGATGCAGATCTGGCAACGCCGCTGGATGCCTATCCAGAGTTTCGCGAAGTGCTGGAAACGCGGCCCGAAGTCGAGATGGTATTTGGAGCCCGCATTCGACTGCTGGGGCGGCATGTTGCCCGCAATCCCATGCGGCACTATGCAGGACGCGTCTTCGCAACGACGGTGTCGATCATGCTGAAACTGGCTATCTACGATTCGCAGTGCGGCGCGAAGGTGTTCCGCGCTACACCGCGATTGGAGCAGGTGCTGCGGCAACCCTTTGTGTCGCGATGGATCTTCGACGTGGAGATACTGGCTCGGTTCCTGAACTCGTGGCGAGCAGAGGGGCTGAACCCGGATGGACGCATCTACGAACTGCCATTGCAGACGTGGATCGACGTACCGGGTTCGAAAGTGAAATTGAACGACTTTATCCGTTCCTTCACCGACCTACTACGTATCCGTCAGAACTTTCCCAGTCGCTAGTGATTCGCGGCTACGGGAACAAGTTTGTGTGACGGCTTGTCGCTAGCGATGACACCGTCGCGGATGGTGACAACGCGGTTCGCGTGTTCTGCGATATCCGGCTCATGCGTCACAAGCACAATGGTGTTGCCCTGGCGATGTAGTTCCTCGAAGAGATTCATGATCTCGATGGAGGTCTTCGAATCAAGGTTGCCGGTGGGTTCGTCGGCAAGGATGATGGAAGGGCTGTTGACCAGGGCTCGTGCAATGGCCACGCGCTGGCGCTGACCGCCGGACATCTCATTGGGCTTGTGATCCATGCGGGTACCAAGGCCAACGGATTCCAGCACAAACTTCGCGCGTTCAATGCGCTCTGCGGCGGGCGTGCCGTTGTAGATCAACGGCAGTTCCACGTTGTGCAGGGCGGATGCGCGTGCCAGCAGGTTGAATGTCTGGAAGACGAAGCCGATTTCCTTATTGCGAATGCGGGCCAGTTCGTCATCTGTGAGACGCGAAACGTCATGACCGTTCAGGCAATAGGAGCCTTGCGACGGTGAATCAAGACAGCCGATGAGATTCATCAGCGTGCTCTTGCCGGAGCCGGACGGACCCATGATGGCGGTGTATTCGTTTCGCTGGATTCGCAGGTTGACGCCACGCAATGCGTGTACCTCCTGCTCGCCCATGATGTAGGTTTTCCAGAGGTCGTTGGTGACGATCACATCATTCGGATCGCACGTTACGCCGGAATTTGCTACTGAACCCATAGTGTCCTTCAGTGTAATGCTCAGGAGCTCTTGGCTTCGTTGCCGGAGCTGTTGTCGCGCTTGATGGCTGTGCCGCTGGTGAGCTCTCTTAGAACCTTGTAACGGCCAGTGATGACTTCGTCGCCCGGCTTGAGGCCACTGAGTACTTCAATGTCTGTCAGAGCGGTGATGCCGGTCTTGATGGGCGTGAAGTAAGCGCGGAGCTTGCCGTCCTGATTACGCAGAACGTAGACGCCCTGGACCTTGGGCGCGGCCTTAGATGCTTCCGTTGACGCTGCCTCGCCGGAAGTCTCCGCTGGTTTCCCATGGTTCTTGGCCAGCGCAGCCTCTGCAGCCGTATCGCGAGAAACGAGGGCTTGCAGCGGTAGAACGGTGGCCTGCGTGACGGTGGCAGTGCTGATCTTCGCGGTGGCAGAAAGACCGGGACGAAGCTCCTCGTTGTTCTGGCCGTCGATATTGTCGAGGGTAACGACGATCTTGAAGTCCTTGGCTTCTTCCGTACCGGTCGTGGACTGCGAGGTGGCAATGCCGGTGGTGCGCAACAACGCCTGGTCGCCCACTTCGGTGACGTGACCCTTGAAGACCTTGCCGGGCAGGGCATCGACTGTGACGTCTACGGCCTGACCGTTTTTCACGAAGACAACATCCGTTTCGTCAACCTTGACTTCGGCTGTGACGACAGACATGTCGGCGACGGTCATCAGCGTGGAACCAAGGGCGTTTTGGATGCCGGTGACCATCGTCTCGCCTTCGCGGACGGGGACGTTGGTGACCAGGCCGTCAAATGGCGCGCGTGAGATGGTGCGGTCGAGCTGGTCGTAGTTCACGCGCTGCGAGGCTACCTGCTGGTTCACATGGCTGACGGCCGAAGTCGTTTGCGCCTTCGACTGCGCGAGCGAAGCCTCACGCTGTTGCACCGTGGCAGAGCTGACATCGTAAGCTGCCTTTTTCGCGTCGTAGTCCTGTTTTGCGATCAGCTTCGCGTCGTAAAGCTGCTGCGCACGATCCATGTCGAACTTTTTCTGCACGAGATCGGCCTTCGCCTGGACGAGGTTGGCTTCGGCAGTCTTCTCCGCGGCGGTGTAACTGTTGACATCAGTCTTCATGGAGGCGATGTTCGCCGCCTGGGCGGCGACTGTGGCCGCTGGCTGAACGCTTTCAATGGTGGCGAGCGTCTGGCCCTTCTTGATGTGATCGCCCTCCTGCACGTAGAGGCGGGTGATACGACCGAAGGCAGTGGCGCCGATATTTACGTAGTTCTTCGGCTTGATCTGACCTGTGCCGGTGACTACGGAAGTCAGGTCCTGCCGAGTGACTTTGGCTGTGGTGACGGCGGTAACGCCGGACCGGCTGTGGTAAATGGTTCCTCCGATGATGGCAGCGAGGAGGATGACGCCAAGAACAATCAACAGGACTTTTTTCATAGAGATTCGTCTATCCGTCAGCAAACGGTTTCAGCACGGATACGGATGGATTCGCGGGAAGGTTCCCTGAATTACACCCTGGAATTGCGCTGGGTAGTGGTTCGGACCGGTCGCGGAACCATCATAGCAGTCGTAAATTGACGCGGTAGCACCGATTCGGGGACGGCTTTGAGAGCATCCAATGCGTCGCTTGCCCCGCTGGTGCTAGGTCTTTACAATACAGTTACCCGAAATATCGTTCGGGTTGGCGGAGCAGCAACAGCATGAGCAAGGCAGTCTGGCAGGGAAAGATCGGTGCAGTGGCGCTGATCTGTGGATGGATGGTAATGACCGGAAGCGCTCACGCGCAGACCTCGACCCCGCCTGATTCGCAACAACAGCAGCAGGAAGCTGTCCCCTCCGTGAACAAGAGCACGCCGCCGGAAGAGCGACCGGACCCGATGAAGCGCCGTCTTTCTGACCGCGAACGCGTGCAGCAGCAGAAATATCTTAAGAACGAATTGAAGCCGGACGGCACCTGGAAGAAGTGGCTGGACCAGGACGTGGTGTGGATCATCACGGACCAGGAAATGCAGGCGTTCAAGCAGTTGAAGAACGACGAAGAGCGCGAAAATTTCGTCGAAAATTTCTGGCTACGTCGCAATCCAAACCCGGATTCGCCAGAGAACGAGTACAAGGACGAGCACTATCGCCGCATTGCCTACGCGAACGAGCATTTCGCAGCGGGTAAGCCAGGCTGGAAGACCGATCGCGGCCATATCTACATTGCTTTCGGCAAGCCGGATTCCACGGATACACACCCTTCGGGTGGCACATACCAGCGTCCGATTGAAGAAGGTGGCGGTACCACATCGACCTTCCCATTTGAGACGTGGCACTACCGCTACATCGAGGGCATCGGCGACAACATTGATCTGGAATTTGTCGATACCTGCCAATGCAACGATTACCACTTGACCATTGACCGTTCTGAAAAGGACGCGTTGAAGTATGTGTCCGGTGCGGGTTCCACGCTGTATGAGCAGATGGGTATTGCCAAGCGCGAAGACCGTATGAACAACGGCCTGGAACAGCTTGGCAACGGCCCGATGGCGACCTCGCAGCAGTCGAAGCAGTTTGACCGCATTAACCTGTACGCCAAGATCATGGCTGCGCCGCCTATCAAGTTCAAGGACATGGAGCACTACCTGACCACGTCTGAAATTCTGAAGGGACCGCCGTTCCTGTTCGACGTCCGCACGGACTATGTGAAGGTCACGAACGACACCGTTCTGGTGCCGGTGACTCTCCAGATCCGCAATAAGGACATGACGTTCAACACCAAGGAAGGCGTATCCACCGCGACCGTGAACATTCTGGGCCAGGTGTCGAACATCAACCACCGTGTGGTGCAGACGTTTGAAGACACGGTAAATGTGCAGGTGCCCAGTGAATTCCTGACGAAGACGCAGGAGCAGCGCCAGCTCTACTGGAAGGCTTTGCCGCTGCGTCCGGGCATGTACAAGGTCGACATCGTCATTAAGGACGTGAACAACCCCGACCATGTAGGTACGTGGAAGCGGTCTGTGAACGTTCCGAAGTATGACGACGACCATCTGTCGGCATCTTCTCTGATTCTGGCTTCCAGCATGACGCGCGTGCCGTCGAAGGAAATCGGCGCTGGCTCGTTCGTAATCGGCAATACCAAGGTGATGCCGAGCGTGACCACGGGACCTGGCGTTCCGGCTACGTTCAAGAAAGCCAGCAACCTGAACTTCTGGATGCAGGTGTACAACCTGGGTATTGACGATAAGAGCAAGCAGAACAACGCGGAAATCCAGTACCAGGTGACCAACCTGGACACGAACAAGCAGGTTTTGGACACCACAGAGTCCACCGTGAAGACCAATCCGAACGCCGACCAGGTAACTCTGGAAAAGAGCCTCCCGCTGGGAAGCCTGGCACCCGGAAAGTACCAACTCGCCATCAAAGTGAATGATGGCATTTCGAAACAGCAGATTTCGCAGACAGCGAACTTTGTTGTGGAGTAAACTGCTGGGCAGACTGGTTCGCCAGGATACGGCTTCGGCTGGTAAGTGCATCGGACGGATTCCGTAAATGGGAATCCCGTTCTTGGGGACGAGATTCGGCAAGACAAGACATGGCCGCTCACCCGCAGGTATTTCGTTTTCCCGGGTTCGCACGATGAGAATTTTCCGGGTGAGGCTGATACGCAGAGAAGGCACACCTACGCAGTGAAGCAGTCGACGTTGCAATCCGGAATGCTCCTTACGCTGGCAGCGCTGGCGTGTTCGCCCTTGGCGGATGCGCAGTCGCGGCGCGTGGTGGATGCGGCAGGAAGCGGACTGCTAACCGGCGTGATCCGCGACGCGGAAGGCGTTCCACAGATGGGTGCGCTCGTGGAGGTGATCCTGCCGGACACCGGTTTGGTGGCCTCTGCCGTGACCGATACACGCGGACGCTACCGGTTGAATCTGCGCCCGGGACAATACAACATCAAAGCAACCGCGGCATTGCTGATGCCTGCGGTTCGTCACCATCTGGTGTTGGCACGCGGTGGGCGCACTGTTGTTGACATGACATTGTCTACGTTGCTGGCTCCCAGCGGCTGGATTCCTGCGTCGCGTCGCACCGTGAATGAACCGAGCGATGACTGGATGTGGACGTTGCGTTCCTCGGCCAGCCGCCCCATGCTGCGATATGCGGATGAGAAGACCTACACAGTCGATACAGAGGACGGCGGCCAGTTAAGCGTCTCCTCGAGCCAGCAGGAAAGCCGCCGTGGAGCAACGGGCGGCAGCGTTTCGTTGAAGGCCAGCGATGGTGGATTTGGACGCGGCGGCAGCCACCAAGTGCTGGTTCTGACACGTGTCGATGAACACGGCAGCGGCTCTGTTATGCGTGCTGATCTGTCCGGACCAAGGACGCCCTATCCCGTCTCTCCATCCGCTGATGTGAGCGTTGGGTTTCAACGCCGCACCATCCTGAACGGATATGCACGCACGGTTCTGAGCTATAGCGGCCATCCGGAATTGACTTCCGGTGTGGGACAGACCGGCTTGCAGGGAGCAGTGCTTCGTTCCGCGGAACGGATGGAGCTGGGCGACATGATCCGCGTGGACGTAGGATCCGTTCTACGCGAAGTGAATCTTAGCGGGAATGCGGTGGCTATGGAGCCGTTCCTGCGAGTGCAGGCGCATGGTCCCGGTGGCCTCATACTTGCCTACGGAATGACGCGGTCGCGCGGTACAGAATCGATTGAAGATCTGGATCGTGTCCAGGCTCCGCTTCCGGTTGCCGTGATACGCAAAGGGCATCTCCGCATGGAGACGGGAAGCCATCACGCGATATCCGCTGCAAAGAAGATTCGCGGCGAAGGTGTGATTGAGGTGGCGCTGTATCAGGATTCACTGCAGAATCCATTGATCAGTGGCACGGGAACACTGGCTGTTGCTGAGATTCCTGCAGAAGGTTTTATTGCAGACCCAACGACCGGAACCTATCGTGCGGCAGGTAGAGATTATTCCAGCAACGGAGTGCGTGTTTCGTTCCGCCAGCCTGTGACACACAGCTTGAGCCTTGGAGCAGAAGTCGCTACAGGACGTGCTTTGCGCGCAGCCTTTGTGCAACAGCAGGGAAGTTTGAACGACGTCCTCGCAGGGCTTTCGCCGGATCGCATGTATGCCGGAACAGCTTTTGCAGATGGAAAGATTCTGCGCACGGGAACAACACTGCGCGCGTCTTATCGCTGGCAGCCAGCGCGGACATTGACGGCTGTAGATGCTTATCGCGTCAGTGATGATGGAGCCTATCTCTCGTGCTCCGTGCGCCAATCACTGGGACGTTTGCCGGGATTGCCGCAGGGATTGGAAGCAGTCGTCGATCTACAGAATTTGTTAGCGGAAGGCTATCAACCGTACCTCTCCACGGACGGACAGACGCTTTATTTAGCGCAGACACCGCGTGCTTTGCAGGCCGGGCTGACGTTCACCTTCTAAGATGTTTTCCTCATTTGTGAACGCTTTGAGGCATGCCCCAGTGTGTGCTATAGTTACGAAGTAACGCAGCTGTGACGGAGCTCTCCGCTCCCTGCCGGTTTTTTCTTCGGTACGTTCTCAGCGTGTTCCCAACCTGGACGCGTAGCTCAACTGGCAGAGCATTCGACTCTTAATCGACAGGTTGTAGGTTCGATTCCTACCGCGTCCACCATTCAATCAACAACTTAAGAAATTCTGCGCTCCTTTTGTCCCAAAGGTAATATTGGAGACGCTTCTAGCTGCTGTTGTCATCTCATCCGTGACGACATATCCGAAGACGTTGAAAGTTGTGCGGACATCCGTATGACGCATGAGTTTCTGTTGAACGGTGACCTTCGCACCAACCGCTTCGAGCCAATGCATATTCCATGCAAGGTTGTTCTGGACACTAGACGATCGCAGTCTAGTGGATACCTATGCAGACTCAAGAAGGGATTCCCGATTCCTGTCTCTTGGATTCGATCGCCTGGAGCAGTTTGTCCCACGACTCAGTAAATGATCGCGCACCCTGCGATTGAAGATCTGAGGCAAGTTGCACCAGATCAACTCCGGCTTTTCGAAAGTCGGCCAGAACAACTTCACAGTCTCCTCCATCGCGCGGAATGGCTCGAGTCACTCTGCCGTGATCACGGAATGCTGCCAAGGTCTTTTCAGGTATCGTGTCGATCGTGTTTGGCGCCGCCAAAGCTTCGACATATAGAACATCCGATGCGTTAGGATCCTTCGTGCCGGTACTTGCGAACAGAAGTTTCTGAGGGCGGGCTCCAAAATTGGCCAACCGTTGCCACCGGTCGGACTCAAGGATATCCCGATAGGCTTTGTAAACCTGTCGACCAATTGCGATACCGAGAGTATTCCGTAATTGAGTCGGAACCCTGTCCATTGTTGCTGCGTCCCAGCGGCTAAGGAAGACCGAAGCCACCGAGTGAACTTCGAGACTCTCTCCGGCGGTCACACGCCGCTCAAGCGCGCGCAGATAAGCCTCTGCCGATGCGAGGTACTGTTCGCGGGAAAACAGAAGAGTGACGTTGATCGGTATGCCAGCAACAATAGACTCCTCAATCGCCGCATTTCCTTCTTTCGTTCCAGGTATTTTGATGAAGAGGTTGGGTCTGTTCGCCATGCCGTGTAGCTTTTTTGCCGCATCTACAGAACCTTTGGAGTCATAAGCTAGGAGGGGCGAGACTTCGAGCGAGACAAAGCCGTCGACGCCAGCAGTCTGGCGATGAGTTGTAGAGAAGAGGTCGGCGGCTCGTGTGAGATCCTGCAACGCGAGTTCGAAAAACAGGTCCTCACCCGAAAGACCTTCAGACAAGAGCTTGCCGATCTCCGAGTCGTAGGAAGTACTCTTTGAAATCGCTTGCTCAAAGATCGTGGGGTTTGACGTTAGCCCTGTAATCGACCATTCGTCGATGTAACGTTTCAGTGTGCCGCTCTGGATCAAATCACGCGTAATGTTGTCGAGCCATAAGCTTTGTCCTAGATTGTGGAGTTCTTCTGTCCCGCTCATTTGCCCTCCTGTTGGCCTTACCTGCTGACGCTCTTTATCCCCGTCGCACCGCGGGTGCTGCTTCAAGCGCCGCTGTTGTTCCTACTAGTGCACGCGCATCTCGATGAATCCGAGAGAATCACGAATCAAGCAATTACAAACACACCGGGAAACGCCTGCAATTCGGACACGACTTCCCCTATCCCAAGCGTTTAACCGCACTCGCTAACGGTGTCCACTCGGGGCGGATGATGGAGCAGTTGAGGGGGCTGGCGCAGGCGCGGAAACGTGGGGGGCGCCTACACCTCCACCTGAGTATCCACCGCCGCGAGGACCACCGACAGGCCCCCCAGAATATCCGCCTCCGGTTGGATGGGGACCGCTGGAGTTGCCGCCACCACCTCCCGAGTACGTGCTGGGATGTGAGCCGCTGGAATATCCACCTCCGCCGCCCGAGTAGGCATTGGCATGTGGGCCGCTGTTATAGCTACCGCCATTGGCGGGGCCGACATTGCTATGGCTGCTGCTGTCGCCTCGCGCTGCATAGGTGTTGTGCATGCCAGGAGTTTGACTGACAGGGCGATTGAAGACTCCAGTATTCCCAATCCGAGTTCCGGGTGTCCTGGCGTCATGCGGAGCGAGAGTGTTTTGGCCGACTGTCGAAGGGATGGCTTGATTTGACGGAGTGAAAAACACAGGAACGTTGCTCGATCCAGTTTTCGCTGCTGTTTCCGAGAGCTTATTCAGCTTGCCGAATTCGCCTCGCGGAATCCCGAGCCCTGCCGAGTCATTGCGGAAGTTGAACGAGCTCGTGGCGCGATCGACATGGGAGAATGTGAGCCGTTTCGCGTTTACCGCAATCAGAGAGCTTGTCTGACCGGGAATCGGACGAGGATGCGGCGGGTTGGGGTGCAGATGAATTTGATTGATAAAGCGATGGCGAGCGTCGCGGTCCCAATACGGGTTACGGCCGCCGAGTCCGTACCAGTTGCCACCGGGCTGCCATCCCCAGCCCCCGCCGCATTGCAGCCATGAGCCGTAATGGAATGGAGCCCATCCCCAGGGATACGGCGACACCCAACTGTAGCCGCTTCCCGGATACAAGGCCCAAATGCCACTGGCGTAAGGATCCCATGCTGCGGAAGCGAAATAAGGCCGCCAGACACGACCACAGCCATCTACATCGGAGAACGCCCCGTAGTAATTAAGGTCTGCAAGACCGTAGGAGGAACCAGAGCCTGCAAGAGCGTTTCCGTGGAAGTAACGCTTGTGGTATTCGGTCTGCTGCTCGTCCCATTCGTCAAAGGAGGCATCTTCGATACCTGCGATCAAGTCAGCGGATACATGGGTGGTTGTGTTGAAGATGAGGCTCTTCATCTTGCCGACTTCGTACGAGCCGGCTGTGTTCGTGAAGTCAACCGAGCCGGAGATGACGGAAAGGCGACTCTCCGGATCTTTCACTTCTAATCGCAGATGCGCTCCCGGTCGCGGCTTGATAACGCCGTCGCCTGAGGTCAGGTCGAACGTATTGCCCTTGGTCTTGTTAAGCGAGACATAGACCGTTCCTCGAAGCACGTTCATGGACGAAATGGTGGCGCCTATGGTCGTACGGCCGAGCTGGGTGAAGTCCACTTCTGTCTGCGGGATCAGGCGAAGTGTGGTGCCGTCTTCGAACTCCACTTCTGCAGAGCCTTCATCTGTCTTCAGTCGTGCGCTCTGTGTGATGGGAAGGTTGTTGAAGGCGGCTTCAAAGCCGCGGCCGATATTGCGATCCATCTCAACTTTGCCGTTTGCCTGGCTCAGCCGCACAATACGGATCGCATTCGCTGCGTCGGGTTTTTCATCTGATTGAACATCGTTCGTACCGGCATGCAGTGTAGCCTTGTCTGCCGAGCTCGACGGGGCAGTATTGGAGGGTGTCTGCGCTGTTGATGTTGAGCAATAGAGCGCGACTGCCAGCGTAACGGTAAAACCTGCAACGATTATTCGATTCATATCCGCCTCGCAACGTAGGTCGAATTGATGTGCCTGCTGCGAACTGCTTAAGGCAGGCCTCAAGAAACGGAATGAGTATAGGCCGCAGCCAAAGCTTTGAGCAAAGGCGGCGGTGCGTCTTTTGACATCAACCCGGGACTATTCTTTACGCCCCTATCTTCTTAGATGAGCGATCAACGCTTTTTACTCGATCCGCTGCAAGAAGATTAGTAGCTATATACCGTTCCGCTATTGCGATGCGACAACGAGAAGCCAGCAGGCACGCGACTGCCAACGCGTAGGACCGCCGCACCGTTCAAAACGAAATAAAAATCAGTAGAGAGGTTGGCTCGGATGGTCTGAAGTTCGTCCGTGCGACCGCCCATTGCGCTGCTGGCCGTTTGTTTCATCCTTATCGCTTCATGCATCTGACCTAATATGTGCCGTCCATTCAAACGAGGTTCGGACAAGCTGCGCGTCGCGGATGTCTTCAAGGTTACGGCTGACCTACATGAGACGATCTCCGATGATGGAGACGATCAGTCAAAGTCGAAAATCGTGTCTGGATTCGTTGGTGTCAGGGCGTTTAAGAGGTGGCAGTCAGTCCACTCCATAAAGTGGCGTCCGTTGATGGCTGTTGCAGCATAGGCTGCTAGTTTCGAGATCGTCGCGTTGGGCATGATTTCGGCGTCTTATTCCCGTTCACCACAACCCAGCCATTATCCGCGGTGGGGTGTGTGGAACAGTGCACGTCATGGATGCCTGCAACCCAGAGTCCGCTAGTGGTATAGCCCTCCCCGTAGGCGAACACCGAGTCTCCAGGCTTCGCAGATACAACGCCGTCAAGACTGTCGTTAATGGCAATCTGAATCTTTGCCGCCTGTCCATCGGGGAGCGTTACATTCAGGGTGATGATGTGGTGAGAACCATGTTTGCCACCACTGTTCACACGAGTGCCCGCAGAGATGCCGCACGCCATGACGTTCTCAACGTATCCCTTCGGATGTTCCTGAATCATGGTCTGCAGTTTTGTATTGACCTGAGGAGAACAGTTTGACGGTACGGGGACATCGCGCCCCTGGGCATGCATCATGACGGGACCTAGGGCCATTACGACCGCCGCTGAAAATAGCTGGACACGCATATTGCAAATTCTCCTCTTCTTGGTATCAGAGCCTCATGAAATCGCGGACATCGTTGCCCAGGGCAGGATTTTCCAGGAGCCGTCGCTGCGCTCCAGGACGACCCAACGCCAATTCCCGCAAAGCCCACCGCAGTACATACCAATCTCGGTCATGGCTAACGTGTGTGCGCGATTGAAGTAGACAGCCGTAAAGCTGTGCAAGCCAGCCGCTCCTTTGAACTCGTCTGGAGTTGGTGGCGCCTGCATGATGTTGTTCTTAGGTGGCAGATAACCCGCAACCTGTCTCCTATATCGGTTCTGAGCGTCTTCGTCCAAAAGATGAACCGGCACCTTCAAACGAAATTCCGTTGCTTCGAGTTGATAGCGATCATGGCAGTGAGCATCGTAGTCGGCCAACACTTCGGCGAAGTCTGCTTGTCGAGGCTCGGGAGACCGAACAGCCACATGAGGGTTCATCATGCCAGCGGTCTTGCAGGAGCTATCCAGCGGCAAGGCTTTCGTTGTGTTCTCGAGTAACCAAAATGCTCGAGGTACGTTACCCCACTCAATTTCTCTCCCGGGTAGAAGCTTTGAGTAGATTTCGTAGGACTCCGTCATACGATCTTGTGGGACTCGGAGTGGGTGGTGACTGCGGCGGAGCCGTCGTAGCACTTTGCGCAAAGCCAGTTGCCAAGGCAAGGACAAACATGAAACCGATGCCCCAATGTCTCATAGCGAATGCAAGACCCTTCGTTCGCATGGTGTCGATCATAGCGTGTTCCGATTGGGCGGCAAGTCGTGATGCCTGGTGGTGGAATGAGCCTTGAAATTCCAAACCGGTCGTAATGCCGCGTAGCCCCTGGGGTCGCCATAAGTTGTTGGGCGTTATCGAAAGGAGAAATCGAGGTCAACGTGCAGCGTCTAACGGGCTTTCGCAGGGGAGGAAGAGAGAAAACACGCAGCCGTGTTTGGTCGACGAGGTATCTGTTCGAAAGATGAGGCGACCTCCGTGCCGTTGGACGATCTCTTGGCTGATCCAGAGTCCGAGTCCTGTACCGTTGATCCCTTTGGTGGAATAGAAGGCGTCGAACACTTTGTCGCGAACCTCCGTAGACATACCGGATCCGTTGTCGGCTATGGTGAGCCAGATGCCTCTGATCGGACCCCGATGTCCATCTCGGCTGCGGACGAGCATGCACCCGCCAGGCTGCATGGCATCGATGGCATTGCTCACCAGGTTTGTGAGCACCTGTCGGATCTCACCATCTAGGCAGCGGATCGTACCTGTCGATCGTGTTTGGACACGAACTTGGACGCTACTATTCTCAAGACGCCTTTGGAAGATCGACAAGACACTATCGAACAACTCGCCGCTAGTCACTTCCTTGGTCCTGCCGGACTGACGATGAAACCGGAGTGTTTGGTTCGTGATCGCGGCAACTCTACGCAATTCAAGGTCAGCGAGCGTGAGATGTTCCTTGATCGCACCCAGGTCATCCGAGCCATGTGCGATGTACAGCAGATTAGTCACGGACTCCAACGGGTTGTTGATCTCATGGGCAATGGAGGATGCCAGTCGTCCCACGGCCGCGAGTTTCTCCGATTGCAGCAGTGCTTCCTGGGCTTTGTGGCGGTCCGTCACATCGAGAGTGAACCCCGCCATGCTCACAGGCGTCCCTGCATCGTCGTACTGCGCTCGACCGGCGGCAACCACCCAATGAATGGACCCATCGGGCCAGACATTTCTGTACTCCGCGCGGTAGAGTTCACGACTTGCGATGGCCTGCGCCACGACCTCCGCCACGAAGAGTTCATCTTCGGGATGAATGGCCGCCCGTAGATCCGCATAATTGAAGTCTCGATCGAGAGGCCAACCATAGTTCTTCTTGCATTGATCCGAGCAGATCATTCGTCCCGACAAGAGATCGAGGTCCCAGCTTCCGAGGTTTGCAATTTCCGCCGCCGTTCGAAGCCTCTGTTCGCTCGCCAAGCGGGATTGTTCTCCCTTCTTACGCGCGGTGATATCGGTCAGGGTCAGCACACAACCTGCGGCCCCTTCTTCGTTTGATATCTGGCCAGAACTCAGGAGGAGATACCGATCAGAACCATCCGATGCGCGGTAGCGAACTTCCTGTGATTGCACGGAATCGTGCAACGCCATTGCGATCCGGAAAGGAAACTCTGGGCCTGCCTTTTTCTCCATCAGGAGAGGAAACGCTTCATCGAAATGTTCGAGAAGCGGGTTTCGACCGGACATCGTCTTCAACAAACTATTGATGGATTGTATGTACCCGTGGCGATCGCAGACGACGATTCCCTCGGCGGAGCTCTCAAGGATGGACTGGGTCAGCTTGCCTGCAGCCACTAATGCTTCCCACCTCTTCGACTCCGTCAGATCACTTGCCACAAGACATAGCGCCGTTGGTTCTTCGATCTTCATCTTGCTTACGGAGAGCTGAATCGGTACAAGGTGACCATCCAGCGATCGCAGGTTCAGCTCTGCTTTGCCAGGGATTCCAACGAGTGCACGGGCAATAAGGGCCTGAGTCACGGACATTGCGTCAGCATCCAGGAATTCGTCGAGGCGACGTCCCATGATCTGATCGAGCGGGATATCGAGCAACGATGCGAGTTGCTGATTACAGTACAAGAGAGTGCGATCAGCCGAAATCGTGGCGGCGCCTTCATTCATTGCCTCGACCAATTCGCGATAAGCCGCTTCGGCACCACGGAGCGTGAACACCTGCTCTCCATCAGGGCCAGACACAACAACGGCATCCACTTCGCCTGAACGTATCGCCGCGATCACTTCCTGCGAATCGGCTAACTCGTTCTCGAGTTCCGCGATCCTCGCATGAAGCTGTTCAACTTCCTGCGGTGAGATTTCGTTTGGGTGTTCTGTCGGCATCGTTTCTTCAGCTCCTCAGCTTCAGGCCCACAACGATTCGCTCGGTGTCGGACATATCGCCAACGAACTTTTTCGGAGGAAAGGGTAATTCTTTGATCAAGGTGGGAAGAGCGATTACATCAGCGTGCTTCGTGACTTCCGGCTGCTGATAGACGTCCACGACATCCAACTCGTAGTTGCCGGCGAGATAGCGTTCACAGATTTCGCGGACGTTCGTGATCGCTTGACGGGACCGGTTGCTGTTTCCAGCGACGTAGAGCCGGAAAACGTACTTCGGCTGAGACAAATCCGCAACCAAAGCCTCAAACTCGCGCAGCGTCTGGCTCGCAATCTCTCCTTCAACATCCTCGTCGTGGGAATCGCCAGCTGGGTTAGGCATCGTTAATCTCTGCCGCCATCGGCCTGCGCCGATTTGAGATCAAGTCCAATCAGGACCCGTTCTTCTTTGGCGAGATCGCCAATGATCTTCTTCACCGGTGGGGGAAGCTGGCGAACCAAGGTCGGAACAGCGACGATCTGATCGCCCTTCGCGAGTTGCGGGCTAACCAGGAGATCGACAACCTCGATCTGATAGAGACCCTTGAGATGGGTCTCACAGATGCGCTTCAGGTTCGTAAAGGCCGCAATGGACTTCGCGGTTTGCCCCGCGACATAAAGACGAAGGAGCCACGTCTTGCTCTTGTCCTCTGGCTCTGCTATTTGATCCGTTCGTGGCGCTCTGGGCGTCATGGATACCTTCCGCGCTTCATGGGGCGCTATGAGAGACGTCGTTTCCCGTACACTTCACCCAGTTGGATGCCGCTATCGCTCAATATGAACGACCGAAGTTCATGTGAGTGGGACATGCCACGAGACTTGAGCACATATAGCCCATAGGTGCGCTGGCCCTCATGCTCAAGATCGCGCAACAAAATCCAGGTATCCATAATGGAAGAAACATTCTCGTCGCTGCGTTCTCCTAAAACACCCATTGGGGTCAAATGCGTGAACATGGCCGTGATCTGTTTCATCTTTAGGAAGTCGACCAGTCGGATCAGCATTGACTTCACGCCACTCTGATCAGCGGTGCTGATGAAATTGGAAATGGGGTCGACAACGACGACGGTTGGGTTCACGTCTTTGATGATCTGGTGCATAGAAGCAAGGTGTGCTTCCAAACCAAGATTGCTCGGTCGAACCGTATGAAAGTGGAGCTGGCCACTCTCGGCTGCCGGGCGGAGATCAAGACCGATGGACGCTGTATTCCGTATGATTTGGTCCTTCGACTCTTCAAAGCCAAAGTAAAGTGTCTTTTCTCCCCGGTCACACGCCGCTTTGAGAAACGACAAGGCGATGCTTGTCTTACCCGTTCCCGGTGTGCCGGATACTAAAATGCTGCTGCCCCGGAAGAATCCTTTCCCTCCGCCGAGCATGTCATCGAGAGCGGTGATCCCGGAAGAGATACGCTTCTCGGAAGCTCCGTGGGTCAAGCCAACCGACGTCAGGGGAAGTACCGAAATCCCCGTGCCGCTCATGAGGAACGGATATTCATCCGTGCCATGCGCGCTTCCGCGGTACTTCACGATTCGCAAACGACGCGTTGAAATCTGGTCGTTCACGCGATGGTCGAGAAGAATGACGCAGTCTGCGACGTATTCTTCAAGGCCATACCGTGTGAGCTGACCCTCGCCCCGTTCACCGGTAACGATAGCCGTCAGACCTTTGTCTTTCAGCCAGCGGAAGAGACGGCGCAGCTCGGATCGGATCAACGACTGATTCGTCAGGCCAGCGAAGAGCACCTCGAGGGTGTCGAGCACCACGCGCTTCGCTCCGATTGCATTGGCCGCACTCTCCAGTCGGATGAAAAGACCTTCGAGGTCGTATTCCCCAGTCTCTTCGATCTCGCTGCGTTCGATGAACACGTGATCGATGGAGATCTTGCCAGCCTTCTCAAGTTCTTCGAGGTCGTAGCCAAATGATGCGATGTTCTGCGTCAATTCGTGCTCGGTCTCTTCGAAGGCCATGAAGACACCGGGTTCGTCGAAGTCTTTGGCGCCATGCACCAAGAATTCAAGCGCCATCACAGTCTTGCCCGAACCGGCGCTACCGCAAATCAGGGAAGTTCTGCCGGTGGGCAGGCCACCCGCGGTGATCTCGTCCAGACCTTCGATTCCGGTCGGGGTCTTTTGAATGGTGGCTAAAGCAGAAGGCATAGGTAAGTTCTCAGGAGTACGGTATGTCATCGAGCGGAAGGAATGCGCTGGGGAAACTTCCAAAAAATGATTGTACTTGCCGAACGATTAGTTGTGAGAGTTTCAGCAACGTAGCTTTCGACAATGCTGTGGTGTTTTCTACTGCCATCCACATCCTTCAAACCGAAGGGGGGATACTTGGCGGGCTTGTGGGGGATGTTCTTCAGGACTGTGATACGAGTTGGCTCTTCCAATCGATGGCGTCGTGTGGCTTGTTCGTCGATCTTTAGAACTGACCAACTACCGAGAATGCAAATTCCAAGCTCGCTCTAGTGGCCTGCCGCCCGTCACAGACACCAATGCCAGATGCGCCTCCAATGGCAGCGTTCCAGATGCGAGTGCCACTGGGATGACGAACCCCTAATTGTGTTTGTGTTCCGCTGAACGGAGGATCAGCCTATAACCTTGGACCGTCTGAAACAATCTCTCGATTTTGGCCGACGTCCTGTGTCGCTGCCAACGAGCGCGGATCCAAGTCCCGGCTCTCCGATCACTCAGCATATTTGAAGCCCGAGCGTCGGGAGCAGATTCTGCGCGGCACGGGGCCACTCCCTATCGCAAAAACACGTCTCCCCACATGTCATAATCCCTGGCTTCCATGGGTAACAATGGTGACGTGTTTTCAAAAACGTTATCGTACACGGCTAGGAAATACTAAATATCGGGCTATTTTAAGGATTTATTGATTCTTGTTGACACTATGTTGCGGTAACGTATACGTTTTTCGGCTGTGAGTGGTTACCGGGACGCGCAGGTGGCCATTTTTGAGAGGCCAACATGCAAACAATGAAAACTCAGAGGCGTGGTGCGACAGAGGCTCGGTTTTTGGGCCTGTTGCTCGCTTTTTTAGTGCTCTTCCTTCCTGGGGGAAGACTCTTGGCCCAGGTCGACCAAGGAGCAGTTACGGGAATCGTGTACGATTCCGAAGGCCGCGTCGTTCCTGGTGCAACGGTCACTCTGACCGCTGTTGATACCGGACTTGCGCTCACACAAACGACAAATTCGGCGGGGCTTTATACCTTCCAACCGGTAAAGATCGGCAGTTATTCCATCACTGCAGCTGCTGCCGGATTTGCGACGACCACACAACAGAACATCAAGGTGGATATTCAGGCTCGCGTTGCGGTCAATCTGTCTTTGAAGGTTGGCGGAGCGTCCGAGACAGTGACAGTTTCAACGGCTCCTCCACTTCTCGAGACGCAAACAGGTGCCGTCGGCCAGGTTGTCGAAGCTAAAACAATCAATGAAACACCCCTCAATGGTCGCAACTGGGTATTCATTGCACAGCTGACGAACGGAGTTACTCCTTCGCTTGGCAATACGCGCGGATCGGGTAAGGGAGATTTCATTGCCAACGGACAGCGTGCTACGCAGAACAACTTCATTCTTGACGGCGTTGATAACAACACAAACCTGGTGGACTTTCTCAACGGTTCCACTTTTGTGCAGCGTCCGCCACCGGATGCTTTGGCTGAGTTCAACATCCAGACCAGCAACTATTCCGCGGAGTTTGGACACTCCGCCGGCGCTGTCATGAACGCCAGCATCAAGTCCGGAACGAACCAGATTCATGGGAATTTCTGGGAATACTTCCGTAGCGACAAGATGAATGCGAAGGACTGGAATGCACTTTCCGTTCCGCGCTTTCATCAGAACCAGTTCGGTGCAACGATCGGGTTCCCGCTGATCAAAAACAAGCTGTTCTACTTCGGCGACGTTGAGGCAAACCGTATTACCAATGCGCAGGTGAACCGCCTTAATGTGCCATCTGCGTTGGAGAGACAGGGTAACTTCACGGAGTTGTTGAATCCAACCGTGAGTGGCTTCAACCAGCCGATTCACTTGAAGCAACCGAACACCAATGGGTCGGTACCTTTGGGGGCTCCATGTGGGAACGCAGAAAACGTAATGTGCGCCGCAGATATCGATCAGAACGCGTTGAAGATTTTGAATATGTATCCCACTCCGAACAACGGATCGGGACTTCAACAGAACTATGTGCAGAATGTTCCCCGCCTGGATAGCACAACACAGTTTGATCAGCGTGTGGACTGGAACGCTAGCCCCAAAGATCTGCTGTACGGACGCTTCAGCTATGTCCATCAGATCGTGAAGAGTGCACTTCCTCTTGGTCCCGTTCTTGACGGTAGCGGCTACGGTGGATATATCCAGAGCAATCTTGCTGAAAACGGCATGGGATCTTATACGCATACCTTCACGCCGTCGTTGATCAACGAATTCCGGTTTGGCTACAACTGGGGCGTCTTCAACTTCGATACGCCGAACGGTTTCAATGGAACTATCGCCAGCTCGCTGGGCTTCGGCAACGTTCCGTGCGTCCCGGGATTCTGTGGTCTGCCGCTGGTGCAGATCGGTGGCGCTGTTGGCTTATCGCAATTCGGTTCCACGGGCACATCGCGCGAATCACAGAACGTGTATCAGATTCTGGATAACCTGACCTATCTCAAGGGCAAGCACTCCATGAAGTTCGGTGTGGCATTCCAGAATGTTCGTTTCTATTACACCTATGCGGATAGCCCTCGAGGCAACTTCACCTTCAACGGTCACTACACGAAGATCCCGGGAACTTCTTTAAGCTCCGGTGTCGCGGATTTCCTTTCCAGTCGCGTGGCGAGCGCCTATATTACGAATGCTCCAGGCATTCATGATCAACAGTGGTACAACTCCGCCTACGCGCAGGACGACTGGCGTCTCACACCGAACCTAACCCTTAACATCGGCTTGCGCTGGGACTTCTATCAGCCTCTGGCGGAGTCGCGGGATCGTCAGGCAAACTTCATTCCCACAGCAGTTGGAGCGGGAACTGGAGCTGGCGTATTCCAGTTGCCAACGTCACAGAAGAGTGTGACGCTGGCACCGGCATTCATCAATACACTGGCTGCAAACAATGTGCAGATTCAGTATCTGGGAAATAACCGCTTGGTCAGTTCGCAAAAGACGAACTTCGCTCCCCGGTTTGGATTCTCATATAAGGCGAACGATAAGACCGTTCTACGTGGCGGTATCGGTATCTTCTACGGTGGGCTGGAAAGCAATGGCAATGGAAACCTGGGCGCAAACTATCCGTATAGCCTCTCCCAGAGCTTCCCTGAACAAAGTTGCACTGCAGGAAACTGTTCTACACCGTTCCCCTACACATTGGAAACGGGATTGCCGACATTGACGCCCGTTACCGCGGCAACAGGTTTCCCGGGATTCCATTCGACACCTGCAAACCTGAATACGCCATATACCCAGAATTACAGCCTGTCAGTACAGCACGCATTATCGAATAACCTGGTTAGCTCCATTGCGTATGTTGGCAACGAGTCTCGTCACCTGACAACTTATTTCGCGCAAAACTCCAATGTCGCGCTCTATCAAGCGGGATTGAATACACAGCCGTATCAACCCTTCCCAACGTTGGGCGGTATTGGTGCAACGGTGTACACCGGCTACAGCAGTTACAACTCTTTGCAGGCCAAACTGGAAAAGCGATTTTCTGACGGGTTGAACTTCCTGGCCACTTATACCTGGGGCCATGCGATGGACAACACCAGTTCTTCGGGCGGTCTATCCACGGCAGTTGGTACCCGCACGTACTACCTGCTTGGTGGTCCTAAGTTCGAATACACCAACTCGTCGTACGACGTGCGCAACCGCGTCACGCTGAATGGTCACTACGAGCTTCCATTCGGACGTGGACGGAAGTACATGAAGAGCAACCGTGCAGTGGATCTCGTACTTGGGGGATGGGAGATCAGCGACACCTTTACTGCACAGGGGGGAACGCCTTTCGGTATGGGAACAACTACATCGAATGTCGCTGGTGCAGGTTCTCGCCCGGTACTGGTTACCGATGCGTTCCGCACAGGAGATCCGGGCATTCCTGGAACGTTGGGAAGCAGCAGCACGCCATGCCCAACGCAGGTGAAAACCAAGGCGCATTGGTATAACCCATGTTCGCTGGCCGAGCCGATGGGAATGCTGAACGCTGGCAATCTGATCTGCGCGCCGGGTTCACCTGTTGGTGCGGTGCAGAATGGTGTGGCCTGCCGTTATGCGTCAGGCGTTACCGATCCCAACTTGGTGGCGCAGTTCCTTGGAGGCAAGCAGAACATCGTCTATGGCCCTGGCTACTGGCGCAATGACGTATCGCTGTTCAAGAATTTCACCATCTGGCGAGAGCAGAGCCTCCAGTTGCGCGCCGATATCTTCAACGTATTCAACCACCCAACCTGGGGCAACCCCGGTGTGCAGAACGATGATCCGGTATCAGGCGGCCGTATTGACGGTCCCAAGAACTTCGGTGCAAACACACCGGATGCTCGCTTTATCCAGCTTGCTGCGAAGTTCTACTTCTAAGCAGGAGTACCTCCAACTTGGGACAGAACGTAACGAGTTACGTTCTGTCCTTTCTTTGAGGTGGAATGCAAGTCAGTTTCTGCAACTGCTCCGACTTCATATAGCAACTGCGTAACGTGAGAGGACACGCAATGACGAAACACTGGATCTTGATTGGATTATTTACCTTGGGGGTGGTACAGCAGACGCATGCCCAGGACAATCGTTTGCAGTCGCCCGATGGGCGATTGGTGATGACGTTTTCCGTAAACACATCGAAGCCGCTTTCAACGCAGGGAAGCGGACAGTTGCAGTACTCCGTTACATTCAAGGGCAAGCCAATCATCGATGCTTCCGCAATGGGGCTTGCACTGGATGATCAGCTTTCGTTGGGAGAGAACATAACAATTGAGGATGCAAAGACATCGAGTGGGATCGATGACTATCCGCTCATGTTTTCAAAGGTGAGCCATGTTCACGATGCCTATAACGCACTTTCGCTGACGTTGAGAGAACCCGGTTCGAACGGGCGTGGCCGCAGTCTTGTTGTGGAGGCGAGCGCATACAACAGCGGTATTGCTTTCCGCTATCTGCTTCCTGCTCCGCCGCGTGGCAATACAGAACTTCGTCTGCGGGATGAAGAGACAGAGTTTCGCTTTAGCCAGGACGATACTGCGTGGGTACTGGCGCTGCCGAATTATCGATCCAGCTACGAAAGCGAATATGTCCGCTACAATCTATCCGCGTTGAGCAATCAGGGTGGAGTTTCCAGCCACTTCCTTATCGGCATGCCTACGTTGCTGCACCAACCGGGTGACGCATGGATTTCATTGATGGAAGCTGATCTGGAAGGGAACAGCTCCGCCTATGTTACGAATCCGACTGGGAACTGGGCAGGACATATGTTGCGCGTCAAGTTATCACCGCGGTGGGATGATCCGTCGTTTGCTGTTACCGGAACGCTACCGCATCATTCCGCGTGGCGTGTGCTTGGTATCGCTGATACGCCGGGAGAACTGCTGGAGAGCAATCTGCAAACAGATTTGAATCCACCCAGCCGTGTGAAGGATACAAGCTGGATCCGGCCAGGCAAGGCTTCGTGGAACTGGTGGGTTGATAACGTGAACGCGAAAGGCGAATCCGGTAATTCGCAGTTCACTACGGAGACGATGAAGTATTACGTGGACTTTGCGGCGAAGTCTGGCTTCCCCTACTTTTTTCTGGATGCGGGATGGTCTGGTGGTGACATCACCAAGATGAATGGAAAAGTCGATATTCCAGAACTGGTGAAGTACGCTGCGACGAAGCACGTGAAGGTGTGGATTTGGCTCTACTCCACTGCAGTGATGGAACAGATGAAGGAAGCCTTTCCGTTGTATGAGAAGTGGGGCGTCGCTGGGATGAAGATTGACTTTGTCAATCGTGACGATCAGGAAGGTATTCAGTTCTTCTACGACGTGGCGCGCGAAGCAGCCGCTCACCATCTGATGGTGGATTTTCATGGATGTCATACGCCGTGGGGCATTATGCGCACCTATCCCAACGTGATGAGCTATGAGGCAGTACTGGGACTCGAGAACAACAAGGTAGGCCGGCGCGACAGCCCTGTGGATCGTTCAGTCTTTGCATGGACACGAGCGCTCGCTGGTCCTTTGGACTACACGGCGGGCGCATTTGACAGCCAGACAGAAGCCAGCTTTGTTGCGCGCAATGCATCGCCTCAGGTGATGGGAACGCGTGCGCAGCAGCTTGCGTTGTATGTCGTGTATGAAAACCCTGTCCCGATGGTGTCCGACAGCCCACAAAACTATGAAGGCGAAGCCGCTGCCGCGTTCCAGTTTTTGAAGGATGTTCCCACAACGTGGGATGAAACTCGCGTTCTAGGTGGAGATGTTGGCGAATACTCTATCGTTGCGCGACGTCACGGCAACGAGTGGTATCTGGGCAGCACGACCAACTGGACACCGCGAGAGCTGAAGGTGCCACTGAAGTTTCTTGGCAACGGCAACTATACGGCTGAGGTGTACGAAGATGGCGCCGATGCGTCAACGCAACCAAAGCATGTGAGCATACGGAAGGCTTCCGTCACATCGAATTCGACGCTCAATCTGAACCTTGCGCCAGGTGGCGGAGCGGCAATACGCTTCCTTCCTGCAAAGTGAAGTTAGAGTGCCACGACAGCAAAGCGCGGCTTTAGGGCCGCGCTTTGCTGTTACTTGAACATCGTGGGACGCAGTCGTAGCGTCTCGTTTGCCGCCATGTTGAACGATTTCACTGAGTCACGATAGCGAACGGGGATAGCTCCAGAAAAGCGGCTGCGAACGGCTGCGTGGATCAGCACGCCGTTCTGCCATGCAATGTCGACGGTATAACCTCCACGTGCGCACAGGCCTCGCACTTCGCCATTGGGCCATGCGTCTGGCAGAGCAGGCAGAAGTTCAATTTCGCCTCGTTGCGATTGCACCAGCATCTCTGCAATTGCAGCTGTTCCACCGGTATTGCCATCGATTGCGAAAATGTTTTGCTCTGCTCCAGCAACGCCACCCTGAGAGAAGGTGAGCAGGTTATTGCCCGTGGCATGAGAGAGCAAATCGTTAAGATAGTGAACTGACTCATCACCCTTCAACAGCCGAGCATAGAACGCCATGAAATTGGCGCGACCCCATTCCGTCTGTTCCCAGTCTGGTGCCGCGACGCGGCGTTGAATTGTTATCTCCGCTGCATGTGCCAGGGTGGGAGTAGTTCGGACATCGACTTGTGATTCGGGATAGAGAGAGGTCAGTTGAGAGGTGTGGCGATGATTCGGATAGGCATCCTCAACGTCCTTCAGCCATTCTTGCAATTGACCATGGCTGCCAATTTGGAGTGGAGGTAGTTTTGCCTTCGCCGTCTTTACCCGATCGGCGAGTGGCATATCGGAGTTAAGAGCTTTGCATGTCTGCTCGCAGATATCGAAGAGCGCGAACGTCATCACCCGATCCACAGCGGGCATCATGCTTTCACTGGCGTTGCCGCCGCGCGGATCTTTGAATGCGTTTTCTGGCGATTCAGATGGTCCTGTTACCAGCCATCCATGCGTTGGCTCTGTAGCCATATATGCTAGGAAAAATTCGGCGGCGTCGCGAAAGATAGGAAAGGCTGTTTGCCGCAGGAACACTTTGTCGTTCGTGAAGCGATAGTGTTCCCACATCTGCAACGAAAGCCAGACACCTGCAACCGGGAAATTACCCCATCCCACATCGCCCGGAGCAGTGTAGCCCCAAGGGTTGGCAACGGTATGTGCAATCCAGCCAGGAGCGTCATACATCTCTCTTGCTGGCTTCTGACCTGCGATGCGCAGGAACTCAAGGAAGCGGAAGAGCGGCGTCTGGCACTCTGATAAGTTGCAGACTTCCGCGGCCCAGTAATTCTGTTCTGTGTTGATATCCAGGTGGAAGTCATCGGTCCACCCCATCGCAGCAGCGAGGCCGTCATTCCAGATGCCCTGCAGAGCCAGCGGAAGATGTGAGTCAGCACGTGATCCAGCGATTGTGAGATAACGCCCAAATTGAAAGAAGAGTGCATGCAATCCAGGATCGCTTGCACCCTTCTTCACATTGCTGATCCGCATATCCGTGGGCGTGTTCTCATTTGAATCGCTGCCCAAGCTAAACGACATTCTTCGGAAGAGCGGGGCATAATCTGCGATGTGCGCTTCTTTCAGCTTCTCGTATGACAAGCTGCGCGCGGTTGTCAGAGTTTGTCGGCAGGCTGCGTTTGGATCGTTGCCACGGAAGGATGTTGCGATCGCGATAAGGATGGTTGCAGTACGGGCTTTCTTGACCGTTATGCCATTGGTGTTAGGTTCGGTATGTCCGTCTTGCGTGATGACTTCCACATGGATTTCGAAATTAACGCCAGACTTTCCGTCGCTATGCTTGGTTTCAACCGCCCTGCCCAGCAAGACCAAACGATTGCCTTCGGTGTGCACCGTAAACGGAAGTTGTGACGCGGCAAAGTGAACACGGAACGAGCTAGGATGCGCAATGCGATAGGCAATCAGCCTGTGAGCATGCGATGCAAATGCTTCTCGCGAGTGACTCTGTCCTCCAGATCGGAAGGATACTTCTGCCACGGCGTCATCCAGAGTGAGCGTACGGTGGTAATCCGTAATGGGATGAGACGGCGATTCGAAGTCGATTAACACATCGGGAAGCGGCAGGTTCGTGCCAAAGTTCGTGGCGTGGCCTGCGACATATTTGCGACTTAGCTGCGTCGCTTCGACATATTTTCCATCAAACAGCAGCTGCCGGATCTCAGCAATATGCGCTTTCGCTTCTGGATTGACGGAATGCTCGTTAGGAGCCCCGGACCAAGCAGTGGAGTCGGAAAGTGCAAGCCTCTCCTGTGTTACTCCGCCAAAGATCATGGCGCCTTGATTGCCATTGCCCAGCGGCAAAGCCTCCAGCCACTGTTTTGCTTCCTGGCTGTACCAAAGGGTAGTTGCTGTGTTTGCGTTGGATGATGCTGACGCGTGAAACGGCTTACCAGTGGCAATTGCGGCCGTAGCCGCAGCGCCTGCAATGAATTCGCGGCGCGTACTCAATGGCTTACTCCTTGCAACACAAATGCAGCCGCTTGAAAGTCACCACGCAGCTCAATGTCGATTCCACGATGCATCCAGTATGAACCCGTTGCCGATGCAGCCGTGTCAACGCTGGTTTTGCCATAGATCGAACGAAGGCTATAAACACGATCCGGATCCAGGCCACGAAGAAAGACGCGCGGATAAGGATAGAGTTCCGCGCTCGAATGCAAGAAAGTGAAGAGAACCGCCTGCTGCTTGTCGCGCGACACGGATTCGGTCACGGATTCTTCGCTGCCATCCGTTGGAAATGCCAAACGATAAAGGTCACCTCGCTGCACAGTCTCGCGGATGTTCTTATACTCTGCGATCATCTTCTGCGAGGTGTTCAACTCTTCTGTAGTGAACTTCGTAAGGTTCGCGCCAATGCCAAGCGAACCCTGCATCGAAGACAGGAAACGATAGGGTAGCGACAGTGTGCGTTGGTTTACCCACGTGGGCGAATCCGTAACCCAGGCCATCATGATGCCCGGAGCGTAGGCTTGGGTGAATCCATTCTGAACTCGCAGACGGTCGAAAGCATCAGTGTTGTCGGAAGGCCAGACTTCATCAGTTAAGCCAATCACTCCTAGATCCACGCGACTGCCACCGCCGGAGCACGATTCGATCTCGACATTTGGATGCTTCTTCCTTAGTTCCGTGAGAATGCCATAAAAGTTGTGAATGAAGTCCACATAGACATTCTTCTGTTCCTCTGGAGCAACAGCGGGCCAGCCGGGCTCGGACCAATTGCGGTTGTAATCCCACTTAAGGAAGGCAATATCATTTTCTGTAAGCAGTTTGTCGAGAAATGTGAAGACATACTGCCGCACGTCTTCGCGTGCAAGATTCAGCACAAGCTGGTTGCGGCCCTCTGTACGTGGGCGTCCAGTAAAGTTCAACGCCCAATCAGGATGCTTGCGATACAAATCGCTATCGGGATTCACCATCTCTGGCTCAACCCACAGCCCAAAATCCATGTGCAGAGAATGAACCTTGTCGATCAGCGGTTTCAGGCCGTTGGGAAATTTCTGCGAGTTCACTGTCCAATCACCCAGTCCGGCATGATCGTTGTTGCGCGCACCGAACCACCCATCGTCCATCACGAAGCGTTCCGCTCCTATGGCTGCAGCTTTCTCCGCAAGTACTTCCTGTCCGGCTTCGTTCACCTTGAATTCGGTTGTTTCCCACGAGTTGTACAGCACCGGTCTCAGCTTCTCGTGCGGTGCATGAGGAACCAGCGTATCCATCTCAAGACGGTGCATTCTTCGTGATGCATCGCCCAGTCCGTGTGAGGTATGACCCGCGTAGAACCATGGTGTTTCCAGTGTTGCGCCTGCCTTAAGGTGATAACCGAAGTCGAAGGGGTTGTAACCGCCGGTGACGCGCACTTGTTGTACGGCATCCTGTTCCACCGCGATCTGCCACGAACCACTCCAGGCCAGGCCACCAAACCACACGTTGCCGTTCTCTTCCGTCGTGTCGTTCTTACGGATGGAAAACCACGGATTGTTCTGCGCACCGGTGGTCCCGCGACGGCTTTCGAGAATTGTCTTTCCTGGTTTTACATTTTGGTCGTTCACTGTCCACTCCCCAGCCCAACGGCCAGAGAGATATCGCAGAATGTAGTTTTTCCCGCGTGGCAGGTTCCACGTCGCAGAGCTCGCAGATTCTATGATGAATGGCTTGCCAGTCCCGTTTTCAATGAGAGCGCGACGCCCCACGATTCCCGTTGCGTCATCGACCTTGTATTGCAGAGTGACGAGCACTGGCAGAGAAATGTCTTTCATCTGCACGGAGAGCACACCATCATGCATGCTATGGCTTACGTAGCCTAGGTCAAGGTCGCGATTGCCGTCCGGGAAGGTGATCTTCAGATCTGGTTCGACATAAAGTCCACCACCCCATGCATCGAATTCCTGAGGCGTGGTATTCCGCGACGAATCGAAGGACGACATTCCCTGAGCCGCCTTCGGAGTCTGCGGATGATCTTTCTCGGAGAGCTGTTCTCCCCAGTAGATCGTCTGGAGCCGCTTGTCTTCATTCACGCCGAACTCATAGGTCGTGTCTCCTGCGTCAATGCGAAAGACATGGTTCACGTCGTCCACGTAAATGGCGTCGGTTGGGCGCTGAGCACATGCAGTGGCTGCAAGAGTGGCAAGGCAGGCAAAAGAGCAGAATCGAGCGACAAATCCGCGGTGCATGAAAGCTCCTGTACGGTCGTTCCGCTTTTTGCGTAAGAAAAACGGTAACGTACACAATAATCCGACAACATAACGCTCGACAACCACTTTCAGGTAAAAATGCGTATGCCTGACATCGCCGCGTTGTGTCGGCTAGTAGGCTGTCGAATAATAGGTGTGTCAGTCTTTCATCGCCCGTCCGTGTTCGTACACGATTAAGACCTAACTCTCGCGGCGGCTCTAGTGAAAAACAACCTTCCTCAAGGGTTACTTCATTGTTCTGGAAGCCGCTCGGGAGTATTGCGCACACGGAACGAGATCGAAAACTTGAATGCTTTTCCCGACTGGAGGGACTTCGCTGCCTGCGCTTGTTGCGCTGCATTCAGGCTATTGTGTGGGGATGTAGTTGGTTCCAGTGCCACGGCATATTGAAGGTTGTCTCTTGCATCGTCCGGCCATCCACCGTAGCAGAGCCAGATTCCGAGATAGGGAAGCGTTCCGGGATCGAACAGAACGTCAAGTGACTGTCCTGTGGAGCGGCGGAGGACGCTGCACATTCCGTTGTCTACTCGGTCCGTATAGAACATATCCGCGTGCCCGGTGTCTGCACTGCCGGCTTTGTCCAACCTGACTCCTGATGCCGTTACGGGCCATGAAACCACATCGCCGTGGTTTCCCAGTCTGTTGCCGCGCGAGTAATCAAGCCGCAATGAATGAACGCCAGTTGGCAACACGATGTGGTCACCTTCGTCCACCGCAAACAACGGGTGGCAGGCGTAAATGAAGGATTGCGACCTACTGCCGATGTTCGTTACGGAATAGTCCACACGGAGCGTATCGTCGTTGACCGCAAGATGCTTCGTGAAACGCAGTGTGCGGCTGAAGCCGTCGGCGGAAAGCGTGATACTGCGGTCGTCGATATGTTTCACATCCCAAGGGAGCTGCCAGAAGTCACCATGGTCGGGGGCAGCTCCTCCTTCCGTGGAAGCATCGCAACTAGCTACGGTAGGAAGGCACTCTTCAATTCCGGCGCATGGACCATTGCGAAAGTCCGCAACCAGGCTCGGCTCGGGCGGTACGTGGTCCCGCTGCGCTTGCGTGAGAAATTCCAGCCCGGAGTAGAGACTACGCAATGATGCGATGCGGCCACCTTCTTGCAGTCGCACTTCGATTGCGAGGTGATCCGATTGCAGGATGTGGTGATGGGCATGAGATGGCATAGAGAGCTTTCACAAACGGAAGACGGGAGACAATACAGCCCTATTGCGACGTGAGTGCTACGGCAATTCGCTTTCAATTTCTTCGTCGATATCGACGATCTGACCGGAGAACAGAGGAAGATTGCTTCGAAAAACGACATGCGGGGCAAGCCGCACGTAGGGGTGCGACTTGTCATCGCCTCGCAGATATCGAAGCAACGCTTCAAACGCGACCTTACCTTGGGTATATGGGCGTTGATAGAGAGTTGCCATCACCTTGCCAAACTCGATAAGAGGGACCAACTCCTGAAACAGATCCGTTGTCACGATTTGTACTTTGCCGAGCAAATTCAATTCATCAAGCGCCTTTAGCACGGGCATGCTATTCGCTGTGCTCAGATAGACACCTTTGGGATGATCCTTACCGCGCATTAGAGCGAGCGCCTGCTGGTATGCCTGCTTGGGTTGTTCGTGGCTTTCCAACGCCGGTAGCAGCATCAAGTGAGGAGCCTGTACCGCGAGTGTCGCAGCAAATCCACGCAGTTTCTCCGCATGGTCCATGGTGAATAGATCGCCACTGAAGACGGCTACGTTGGAACGTTGAGGGAGTCGCATCGCGAGTAACTCTGCCGCGATGGAGCCGCTGACGTAGGCATGAGCGGCAACGGATCCCATGCGATCAGTGTTTGGTGCATCGCTCCCGACACACATCATTGCCGTGCCACTACGCGAGAGCGTACGGATTAGAGAGTCGAATTTGCGCGTGTCACCAGGGAGAAAGATGATGCCATCGTAGTGCCGCTTCAGAGCGCCTTCAAAAGCCTCCACATCACCTACGCCGAGCCGCGGATACTCGTGGAACTCAACAGAAACCTGAACGCCAACCGTAGCTGCAGCAGCAGCGCGAATGCCGGCACGCACAGGGTCGAAGAAATGCGAAATATGTTTGGGCAGAATCGCTGCAATGGATAGTTTGCGATTGAGCTTTAATGCCTGAGCAGCAAGGTTGGGGGTATAACCAATTCGCTCCGCCATCTGCAACACGCGTGTCTTTGTCTTTTCGCTAACGCCGGTTCGGCCGTGCAATGCGCGGTCGACAGTGCCGATGGACACGTTCAGTGCTCGCGCAATTTCTTTGATTCCGGCTGTTCCTTTTGATTCAGACATGCTCTTCCTTGCTTACATAGCAATTGACGGGATGGGTGACATTGTCTCATTCCGCCAGAGAAGATATCTCGAAATTTCGATTCCCGAGATCCAAAGTGCCAAGGCAATTCTCACTGTCGGGCCAGCGCCCGCTCGATCTGTTCCAGGCTTCGTCCCTTGGTTTCAGGGACGAAGACAAACACCAGCGTCCATCCCAGAAGGCAGATCACACCGTAGGTCCGGAAGATGCCGCCCGTCCCCAATGCCCGGTTTAACAAAGGAAAGGTATACGTTAAAGCGAATGAGGCAAGCCATAGCGCGCTGACTGCTATGGAAACAGCTTGGGAACGAACACGATTCGGGAAGATTTCCGCGATCAAGACCCAAGTTACTGGTGCAAGTGTCAGAGCATAACAAGCGATGGCGCTGAGCGTCAGAAACAAAATTGCGATGGCTGGCCAATGAGCCGCGTACGCAAACGAACATGCCAGATGCGATATGCCTATACCGACACAGCCAAACAGCATTAACCAACGGCGTCCCACGCGGTCTACCAACAGCATCGCGATGATGGTAAACACTAGATTGATTGCGCCTGTGATGACGATGTTCAGAAGAATTTCATTCGCGCCATAGCCTGCGCTCTTGTAAACATCTGCTGCGTAGTTGAAGAGGACGTTAATACCCGTCCACTGCTGCAAAACGGCCAACGCGATGCCAATGAAAACAATCCGACGCACAGAACGCTGGAGAAGTTCACTCCAAGTGGAACGTCCGGCTGCACTTTCTTGCTTGATGACAGTCTGAATGTTGAAACATTCAGCTTCTGCGTATGATCTGCCACCGATCTTCGCGAGAGTCTTCAGTGCCTCTTGGTTACGGCCACGTGTCAACAGCCAACGCGGGCTCTCCGGTATAACGAGCGATGCTACGGTGAAGACCAACGAAGGTATCACCACTGCCGTAAACATCCATCGCCAGCCATACTGGACATTCCACGAGGTCATCAGTTGTACTACGCTCAAGCCCGCGGGAATGGGACGAGCGATGCGCCAGTTCACAATCTGCGCTAGCAGAATGCCGATGACAATCGCGAACTGATTGAAGCTCACCAACCTCCCGCGAAGGTCTGCAGGACTGATTTCCGCAATGTAAAGCGGCGAAACATTGGAGGCGAGACCGATGGCAACGCCACCTACGATGCGCCAGGTGATGAAGGCCGACAGTGAATAAGACCATCCGGTGAGGGCAGAGGAGACTGCGAACAGCACCGCTGCGACAAGGAGAAGGGGTTTGCGTCCCAGTCGCTCAGCGAGTGAACCTGCTGCGAGCGAGCCGATGAGGCACCCTACAAGGGCGCAACTGTTCACCCATCCAATCAGCGAAGGAGATACGAGATGAAAGTACATCTCGTAGAACTCGCGCGCGCCACCGATGACGACCCAATCATAGCCAAAGAGAAGTCCGCCGAGCGCCGCAACGATCGCAATAATCCAGACGTAGATGCTGCGTTCCGCCGGTACAAGGATGGAAGACTCAGTTGTGTGTATGGCGGGACCTTGCATGATCAGCCTTCTTCCGACGCAAGGGTTGCAAGGAGATCAATTGCGCCAGAGTGGGCGCGATCTTTTTCGAGCACTTCTGCTAAAAGATGCTTTGCCTGCGTCTTGTTGCCCAATCCAAGCTGTGCTTGCGCATGCAGAAACTGTGCCGTGATGTTCTGGCGTTCCTTCAAGTCTTCGTCAAAGAGCAGCATTGCCGGAAGTGAAGTTGCGAAGTAATCGATCTTCGGCATCCCTGATTCGAGCTTCGTCGCATACGCATCGATTGCATGAAAGAGGTTGTCTGCCTCTCGCTCGCGTCCCAGCGCACGCAATGCATTGGCAGTCCAGTATGTTGTCTCAGAGATGGATTGCACCTGCATTTGTTGGAAGTCACCCTTGTGATTCGCTGCTAGTTCCAGTGCGCAGGTTGCGCGTGCGGTATCTCCCACAGCCGCCAACGCAATGCCCATCCAGTAATCAATCATGCTCAGGTTCATCAACAGATGCTTGGCTTCACTCAGATTTTGTGGTGGGTTTGCTGCCAGTTTGAGTAGGGCGACTGCGGTGGAAGCATTTCCATCGTTCAGTGCCTGTTGCGCCAGCAATAGGTTGGAGCGGACGTACTGCGTCAGCACCTGGCCTTCGCCACCCTCCCAAGGGCCGAAGCTACGACCGAGTAACAGATCGAGCGCACGCGCAGGTTGGCCGGTACTGTTTAGCAGCGTCGCTAACTCGTTGGAAAGGTCATCGCGCTGCTCTACCAGATCTGGGTGATCGAGAAGATTCTTCAGACGTTCTTCCAACGGTGTGCCGATGCGCTTCCACAACTGATCCTGCTCGTATGCGATACGAGCATCGTGGGGTGCAAGCGCGCGGGCGCGCGCAAATGCGTCAGCAGCACCCGCAGCGTCATGCTTCACGTTGAATCGTGCGAAGCCAAGGTTACGCCAGGAAGTCGGAAACAAAGGATCAAGCTCAGTAGCGTGTTCCCAATGTGTTATCGCTTCGTCGTAACGGCGACGGTCATATAGAAAATTTCCAAGATAGTAGTGCGCATGCGCATCAGCAGGGTTTTCAGCAATGACGCGCTGCAATAGGAGCAGCTCTTCCAAGCGATTAGGGAAGACATAAGAAGGATCAGCGAGAGTTGCACGCTGGCTTGCCGTTTTAGCTTCGTCATCGCAGCCAAGTTGCCGGAGGATATCCGCACGGAGATAGAGACGAAGCGTGGTTCCTCCGTCGAAGTGATCTGGAGCGTTTTCGTTGATTGTCTGAAGAGCTTCTTCTAGAAGGCCTGCACGCATCAAGTCGAATGCCAAATCAATCTGCCGTTGTGCGTCGGCTGGTGCATGCCCGGATTGCAAAAAGCGGCTTGTTTCATCCAATGGATCGAGCGAACGTACCTGCGCAATGAGTGCCGCGGATTCATCAATTCGATTCAATCGTTCTAATACGACAGCTTTTAGATTGAGCGCGTTTAGATTGTCACCATCGGCAAGCAGGGAACGGTCAAGATGATCCAGCGCCTTTGCCCACTCCTTGCGCGTGCAATCAATTTCGGCCAGACGATGATAGCCCGGCCCGCGCCATGCTGCATTCCAGGTGCTCTTGTAGAAGGCATCATAGGCTTCGTCGGTTCGGCCCTGGTATCCCAGAGTAAGCCCGAGATTGTAGAAAGGCTCGCCGTCATTCGGGTTTGGATTGCGTCTTGTTAAGCGGGCAATCGTAGCGCGCAGATATGCCTCGGCACGTTCAAACTCGCCGCGGCGCATAAAGGAATGACCAAGCGCGTGATTTGAGCGGCTGTCGCCAGGATCGCGGCGAATAGCTTCCAACCAGTACGGTTCAGCAGCGCGTGTGGGATGACGATACTGTTCCAGGTGTAGACCGTTCAAAAACAGTTCGTCATTGCTTGTTACCTCTTGCGGTAGAGGCGGTTCCGTGGCCACGTCAGGTTGTTTCCCGGGGACAATTTCTGCCGGGGCATACCGCATGAAGACGTTGTTTCCTTGCGACACGCGAACCTCAAGTGCATCAATGGAACCGTCTACCGCAGCATGAAATTGCCGGGGCTCTGTCGCGAGAAGATCTGCGTCCCAAGCTGCTAATTCAACACCTTCTCGAAGCACTGAGATCCTGCTTACAGGACGATCGGAAGTCACTTGCAGATAGACAGTGATATCTTGCGAGTTCATTTCAAGACGCAATGCACCGTCAAGATTTGCAAGGTCCGGTGTGCCGATTTCGCTGATGGGATACCAGAACTGGCTGAAGGTTTTCGTCTCTCCGGGAGCGAGAAAGCTGAAGTCCGGTTGGTTGTCGGTATACACGCCCGACATTAATTCGATGTACGGCCCATCGTTGTCCGTCAGGCTGCGATCCCACGCATAGCCGAACTCGTGATTGCCCCACGTCCACTGCTTTTTGCCGGGAGAGATGTGGTGATTTGCAAAGGCTACCGCGCCTGCGTCCGCGGAGTGATCGTAGCCGCCGAAGAAGTCTTCGCGTGATCCCACGATCATGTAACTGGTAGGAACTGGGATGTTCGCATACCAGCCGAGGTCGTTGGCGCGATAGGAGCCATCTGGTATGAACTGCGAGGGAAGCTCGTCGGCGGGAACACCGTTGCTTGCTCGTTCTGCATAATCCACGCCGTAGTAATGGCCTTTGCTCAGTGGATATTCCGTGATTGCGCGCTTGGCGTGGTCTGCAGCGAATCGAACGTCATGCGGGAAGAACGATTGATATCTCTCGTGCACACGCGTGGCTACATTTGCCCACCATAAAAACGTCTGCGTGTCCTGTGTGCGGTTGTAGAGACGCACCTTCACCTCAACGTAGGCCCTACCCGGATGAAGGCAGACACCGTGCATGCCTTTCATGCGCGCCATGGGGTCGTGGTCGCTGCACCAGATGGTTACTGAGCCGTCATCCGACCGCTCGATCGAAACTTCCACCGGCATAAAGGTGGCAGGGCGGTGATGCTGTGGCCAATTAAACTCCACGCCGCCGGAAATCCATGGTCCTGCAAGTCCCACGAGGGCCGGTTTGATCACATTCTGGCGATAGAAGAAGTCGTAGCCCGTGCGCTTGTCCAAGCCGACATGAATACGGCCACCAATCTCTGGCATGACCATCAGACGCAGAAATTCATTCTCAATGTGAACAGCCTGCCACCACCGCATCTCCGGCTTCGTTGAGACGGAGTCAATCACGGGCAGGGGATACACTCGTCCGCTGCTGCCTTGATACACGCGCTTCTCAAGGAACAGTGGATTTGTATCTGGCTTTGCGGGGAGATAGGTGAGCATGTCGACCGGCTCACTCCACGCCTTCACCTTGCCTTGTTCCGATGATGGGGCAAGCGGCAGTTCAAGCTTTCCCGCAGTAGCGGAGTCAGGCGACGTCTCCTGGTTGAAGATCCGTTGCGTCATCGTTCAGAGACCTTCCCAAGAGCCAAAATCAATCCAGCCAGTTTCGAAGAAATCATTCGGAAACGTGCGTTATTTCATAACGTGTACGTTACCGTTAGCTGAATATAGGGGGTGGCCGTCGAACGTGTCAAGAAAAAAGCAGGTGCGTCCCGTATCTCATACAGGCGTCATCGGAACCGTGATCATAGCAATCTTTGTCTCTAGGAACGAAAAAGGAACGCATCCCATGCGTTCCTTTCCGTTACTCAATCACGACGGTTTTCCGGCTCCCATGCCCATGATGGCAATGGCCCTTTTACGATTCTCGGGACGGCACCCGGTGGCGTTGTCACACTGCATACGCGGCCTCGCATCTCTTGCCACGCCTTGATCACGTCGTCGGGGAAAGTTGGAATAAGCGACTTCAACTCTTCTCGCAGCCGCGCCACCACATCAGGGTGCTTCTTCGCTACGTCGTATGCTTCTGTCGGATCCAGATCAAGGTTGTACAGCTCCGGATGAGGCAGCAGGTAGTTTGTTGTGGAGCCGGGCCGGTCATTGATATAGATCTGGCCGTCCGACTGCGCTACCCGCAGCTTCCACGATCCCACGCGGATGCAGTGAATGTTCGCGTTTCCCACGGTGGAGAAGTAAATCACTGGTTTCTCCGGGGCAGGTGCACTGTGCAGGAAGATTGCACTTGAATCCACGCCATCCAGCAGCAACTTCGGTTTTTGTAGTCCGCACCATGCACTCAATGTTGGAAGCAAATTCAGATGATTCGACCACTCCTGACTGACGGCACCCGACGGAACATGTCCTTTCCATCGCAGCAGGAAGGGAACACGCGAGCCGCCTTCGAATGTGGAAGCCTTACGACCGCGTACCAGCCCCGGATTGCCTTGAAACCACGGTCCATGATCACTGGTGAAGATGACTACGGTGTTGTCGAGTTGGCCGTTGCTCTTCAACGTGTTCATCAACTGGCCTACGCTCCAGTCGATCTCTTCGATTGAGTCGCCCACATCGCCAAAGTTTGACTTACCGCGAAACGCCTTTGATCCGCGTGCGGGGTCATGCGGATAGGAATATGCAAGATAGAGGAAGAAAGGGCTTTTGCCTGCTTCGTTTAGTAGCTTTACAGCCTCTTCTGTGTAACGCGGAGTCAATTCATCACGATCGGTATCTGCCTCAAGTGGTGTAGTGCCTCGCACGAGGGGGAGCGGCTGCATGTCGTCGCTGTAAGGAACGCCATAGAAGCTGTCGAAACCGCGATCTGTAGGCCAGTGTCCGGCGATATCTCCCAAATGCCATTTGCCAATGCAATGCGTCATGTACCCGCCCGCGCGAAACAGGTCGGCCATGGTTTGTTCTTCGCGATCCATGCCTTCCTGCTTCGGAAACAATGCACCCTTGGTATGGCTTCGCGTGGCATAGCGTCCCGTCAGCAACGATGCTCTTGATGCCGAGCAGATGGGATGGCCAGAGTTATGCCGCATGCAACGCATGCCGTCCGCAGCCAAGCGGTCCAGATTCGGCGTGGGGATCTTTGATCCATAACACCCCAGATCGCCGTAGCCAAGATCATCACAGATCATGAGCAGCACATTGGGCCGTGCCTTCGTCTTTGTTGCTTGTGCTGCGGCTTCCAGCGTGGGGGAAACGGCGCCAGCGGCTATCGCCGGCGACACTATCCCCGCGGCCATTGTCTTCAGAAACGTACGTCGATCGTTGCTCATGCATCCTCGAAAATTCGACAACGGGAAACGGTGCAGGCCCGCGCAAACTCGCACGGGCCCACGCACTTCTTTGTTATTAGAAGGTCAGCTTCGCGGCAAACTGGAACTGTCGCGCAGCGGAACCCGCAGCAGTCGATGTGGTTACGCCAAAGTTTCCGCTTCCAGTGGCGATGTAATTGCCAGATGCGTCCGGTGTCGAAGCATAGCTGGTGATTGTGCCGCCAGGCAGAGCAAAGTTCGCCGTGTTGGAGATGTTGAAGCATTCCGCACGAAACTGTAACGCAAGCGCTTCATGAAGAGGGATCGTCTTAAAGAGTGACAGGTCGGCGCGACGCTGATTCGGTCCATACACCACATTGCGACCCACGTTTCCCGCCGTGCCAATCGGCTGTCGCGCAAACGCTGAAGGATTCAAGAAACCGGTCAGAACATTGCGGCTGGACGAGTACAGTGACACTCCCTTGACCCGGTTTGGACGATCGGAAGTCACCGTGGGCAGGTTGATGTAGGCTCGTCCGTTCTGTGTCACGTTGCTTGTGATTGCAAGTGGAGTTCCCGTCTGCCAGAACACTAATGCGTTCACCTGCCAGTTTCCAAGGAACATGGTTGCGACTTTGCCGCCATGGAACGGAATGGCATAGTTTGCGGTAGCAGCAATACGGTGACGCACATCCAGTGTGGAGTTGCCATAGTCATACGTGCTGATGAGTGCTGGCTGTAGACCGTATCCGCCATCGCCTTCAGTGCCCTGGTTGTTGGTGTTGTCCATCGCGTGTGCCAAGGTATAGTTCGCGTTCAAAGTCAGACCATGGCTCAAGCGTCGCTCGAAACTGGTTTGCAACGAGTGATACGCGGACACCGCAAAACTGCCGAAGTATTGGATCGTATTTACGTTCGGCAATTGCGTGGCATAACGCAGCGCGGGCACAGTGCTGCCTCCGCTTGGAGCAGGTAAGTCGTAATTGCCGATCTGTGCATTCAGGTGACGGCCAAGCTCACCCACGTAACCCACGGTGATTACATTGCCGCCCAGGTCTTTCTGGAGGAGCAGATTGAACTGCTCCACATAAGCGTTGCGGTAGTTATATGGTTTGGCCCACACAGCACCAGACAGTGCGGTCGTGGAGACCGTGCTGGGAAATGCCTGAACTCCTTGTGACACTGGTGTGGTGCTGGTCAACGTTCCTGTAGCGAATGCGTATGGCGGATTCTGCAGATAGAAGGCGTTCTGCACGTCGTTTGCGTAGAAGCTCACGCCGAAGCCGCCGCGCAGCACGAGTGTGGGCCTCGCTGTGTAGGCGAAGCCAAATCGAGGAGATACATTCGAGTAGTTAGTTCGAATGCCGCCGGTGCTGTTTACCGTCAATGTTGCTGTGGTCAGGTCCAGATTGCTGAAGTAGCCATCCTTCTCGTTTGGCGCGGTGAAGATGTCATACCGCACACCCATGTTGAAGGTGAGATTTGGCAATGCACGCCAGTCATCTTGCACAAAAGCGCTTTCTTCCCACGTCCTTACATGCGGACGCCGCGTTAGACCCTGGCGCTGATAGTTGAATGGCTGGCCGTGGAAGAAGTTGGTGAGCGTGGCAATCGGTGTCGATCCGTTAAAGCTGATGGCTGGTTTGCCATAGTTCTGTTGCAGGTTGCTCACCTGTCGACGGATCAGCGCATCGCCAAACTTGATGGTGTGATTGCCGCGTACCCAAGTGACATTGCCTGCGTATTGGTACGCACCTTCGTTCAACAAAATGGGAAGGAATGTGGCGTCGCCGAGTCCTGTCCATCCACCACCCGGCGAAACGGGAGCCAAACCATCGCAGCCGATGCAGCCATTTGCATTCGGAATGTTATACGCGCCGCCGGTATTCAGGTTCTGTCCAGCGTTCAACTGGTTTACGTGATCGCGGAACAGAGTATAGCCAGCTCGCAGTTCGAGCAGAAGATTGGGAGTGAAGGCATGGGTATAACCCAACTGACCGTTATGCGTAGTGATCTCTGAGAGTCCTGGATAGGTTCCAGCCTGTCCGCCTGGACCAATGTTCCCGACAGCGGGCAGTTGGCCTGGCATGAACGTGTTCACCTTATTGTAGCTGTACCGGCCAAACAGGGTATCGCCGTTGTGGAAGTGCTGGTCGATACGCAGGTCACCCAGTGTCGTATTCTGCGTTCTTGCAGGGTTGTAAAGGTAGTTGTTGGTTGGCACGCTCGTGCCGGGGATATAGCTACTGCCTGCCTGATTTGGCTTTGGATACAGCTTGAAATAAGCCAGTGCCGTTGAATCCAGCCCTGTCACTACAGGGCCGCCCACGTCAGAAAGGTCGCCCGGATGGTCAATCTGGTAAGCCGTCGGCACTGTGGAGGTATATACCGTTCCGGTGGCATCCACTTGCCGAAACTCCTCCAGATCCGCGAAGAAGAATGTCCGATCTTTAAAGATGGGACCACTGATACTGCCCCCGAACTGGTTCTGACGTAACTCCGGCTTGCGCGGCAACACGTTAGTCCGAGCAAAGTAGTTGCGTGCGTCGGTCTTGTCGTTGCGGAAGAACTCATATACCGAGCCATGAAATTTGTTCGTTCCGCTCTTCGTCAGAATGGTGATCGCTGCGCCCGCCGTACGTCCGACTTCTGCCGTGTAAGTGTTTGTGTCGACGCGTACGGTTTGGATCGCTTCTACCGAGGGCCGCAGAAGGATCAATCCCTTGAAACGCTCGTTATTGTCCAGGCCATCGATCAGGTTGTTGTTCACCAGCTCGTATTGACCGTTTGCGGAAACTGATGATGATTGCCGCCGGTCATCCGGTCGCGTTCCGCTTGTCAGTGAGTTCGGTGCGCCCGCGTTCACACCAGGAGCTACCTGTACCAGTCCATAGACATTGCGCCCATTCAGCGGCAGGTCAGCCACCGCTTTGCTATCGATGGTCGAGCCTACGTTCGTGCTGTCAGTCTGCAAGGCAGACGGCTGGGTGGTAACTTCTATCGTCTCGCTGCTGCCGCCGGTTGCCATGGCTGCATCGACACGTGCGCGGTCTCCGGCCACCAGATCCAGGGACGAGTTGCTGAAGGTCTTGAAGCCCTGCACCGTCACTGTGAGTTTGTAGTTACCCGGCTGAAGATGGGTGAAGATGTATCCGCCATTGTCACCGGACTTCGCCTCCTGTGCGGCGTGCGTCCCTTTGTTCTCAATGCGTACCGTCGCATTCGGGATCACGGCCCCGGTGGAGTCGGTTACGGTGCCAAGGACATCGCCGGTGACTACCTGCCCCGCAGCGGTCAGGGCTGCTGCGGACATGAGGCATACGGTTGATAGCGGGAGGTATATACGACGTGCTAACGTCAGTGCCACTGCCATTCGGGTGGCTTGATTCATGATTCGGGATGAAATTGGTCTACGGGTCAACACAGCCTCCAAGGGGTGAAGAGTTACGTCTGCCGGAACTTCCCATCAAGGAGTTGCGGTTCTCACGACGGAAATACGTTCGGTTACGAAGCGATATGAAGTCTTCGTGAACAGCACTGGGATGTGGAATGGGAAGAAGAGGAGAATTCAAGAAGTTCTCGGGGAAGAACCGAGAGGTTGTTGTTATTAAGGGAGATAGCGCACGACTATGAATGTTATGGGCGACGCCGTTTCCCCGGGAAAACTGCACTCGGAGCAGAAAGAGGCCATGCTCAGGTTGGTGGGAAGCAACACGTTTGCTTCGGCTCCCCGCCTGAGGTCGGTGCTGGAGTATCTGCTTCAGATCATGGATGAAGGCTCCAGTGAAGACGTCACGGAGCAGACTATTGGGCAGGCAGTCTTCCGCCGTCCGGCGGGTTACAACGCTAGCGAAGACAACATTGTGCGTGTCACGATCCGCCACCTGCGTACGCGCCTGGACGAGTTCTATGCAACAGAAGGCGCTTCGGAGACTCTGGTTCTGGTCATCCCGAAAGGGAAGTACGTCCCCTCATTCGTCCAGCGCGATGTGGTTGCCATTCCTGAACCCGTTGCCGAACCGTTATCCCTTCCTGACCCAGTAGTCTCTGCGCCGCCGCCTTCTACCGCCGTGAGGATTCCTCATCGACCGAGCCGTTTGGTTTGGACATTCGCGGCGAGCGTGATCCTCGCGTTCGCGATTGGCCTCGGCGTGCGGTCTTTCTACGTGGCGAGCGCACCCGCGCAGGGCGTCCTCGGTGGTCTTCTCCATAAGGGGGATACCGTCACCGTTGTCGCCGTTGACGGAAACCTTCAGGCGTATCGCGGGATCTTCGGGCATCAGATAACGCTGGATGACTATATCCATCGCGTTTATTCCCTGCCTGAGGAAACGGACTCCAATCCTATCCTTACGGGCGCTCGCCATATGGCGACGAACTCAGACCAGACGAACATCTCCTCTGCGATCATCGGTGCCGCTATACAGAAAAGTCTCGTCCAGCAACGCGTGTTGATTCGACATCCACACGAACTCTCCGTCCGCAATTTCCAGGGACCGGGAATGGTCATTTTGCTTGGTGGTCCGTGGAGCGATCCCTGGGGACAACTCTTTGAGAGCCGCTTCAACTTCCGATTGGTGCCGCAGGCAATGAACCCGGCAACGCCGGACGTCCTAAATCTGCACCCCGCATCCGGCGAGTCGACTCTCTATCATCCGCACCAGGATGGCGCACTGACTGTGAATTACGTTCGCATTGCCATCATTCCCAATTTGGATGGCGCAGGCAATGTCATCCTTCTGAGTGCAACTAGCGCGGAGTCGCTTGAGGCCGCGGGAAGTTATCTGCTCTCAACTGATTCCAAAGACGAGTTGCTGCAGCATCTTGGTGTGCGTTCTGCTTCGGAGCTTCCTCCTTCAGAATTTCTTCTGGAGGTGAGTGGCCTCAACTCGGTCCCTGAGAGTCACCGGATTCTGGCTTCTAGACACGTTCACTCATAGCAATCATCCAGACCATTTTGTGTCAGATCTTGGTCGCACGCACATGAGAGAGCGGGCTGACGACCCATTTGCCCAATCCTCTCGCGAAGCTACTGGAATCGTCCGCAGCCCATCAATCTGCAGCCGCCGGCAAACCTGCTTGCCCGCGCGGCAGAAGCGCGGATTAATATCAAGCACGCCGTCGCTGACGACTCGTTTGTCGAATCAGTTCGTGGTGGAAGACTTCAGTGCGATGCTGTACAGCGAAGATCGTGCCCCAATGTATAGCGTCTTGCCGCTGATGGCCAACGAGGAAGGACGCTCCGGTACCTCCAGAGTGCCCAGCGGCTTACCTGCGCGGTCATAGACGAAGAGTTGCGCGCCGGCCACGTACACGTTTCCATCTTTGTCCTGTACCACGGAGGTTCCACTGCGCGGGATGAACGTCGTTGCCGTGAGATGTGTCAACGCGTCCAATGAAACGCGGTACACCTTGTCATCTTCTTCGCTGACTGCAAGCGCGCTGTCGCCTACGTGGAATGCTTTGAGTTGCACTGACTGCTGCACGCCCTTCCAGCTTCCACCAGCAATCACTGCCGTGTTTGTGCCTAGGCCGTAGAAGTAGCTGCGCGGCTCGTTCTCGGTTGCGCTGACCAGCGCCATGTTGCTGCGGCCAGAATATACAAAGCCCTGGTGCGCCACCATGCGCTGGATGCTGCCTATATCGTTGTGAAAGCCGACCGGAATCAGCAGCTGGACACCTTGTTTCAGGCCGCCGTCTGTCAGCTTTGCTGTTGCTCCGGTCTTCGTGTTCACGCTATAGACAGCCTTGTCGCGATCGACAGCAAGGAGCGTGTCACCGCTGCCCGGCCACGCGAGCGCCATGGGCTCCGGCACGTTCTTGGTCAGCACTTTTGCGGTCCCGGTGGTCTCATCCCACTGTGCGACAGTCGCCAACGTTGCATCTGCAAAGTAGAGCGTGCCCTGGCCATCGATGGTAAGACCCGACAGATCGCGATATCCCGAGATGAGCTTCTTCAACTCGGACGTGAAGAGCGGCAAACGCACGGGCCTCATCGGCGATTGAGTTGCCCTTGCACGAAGCTGGAAGCTGGTGAAATCATGCGTCCGGATCCTTGTATCGTTGTCCTCGTCGATCAGACTGTTGTCGAAAGCCAAACGCGTCATGCTGAACACGTGGACATTCGCGAAGCGGATGTTGTCTGAACCCTTAGCCGTTGTGGCCGCGAGCTTTGGGATGACGTTGCGTGAGACGCGATAGTTGAACAGGTTTGCGAAGGTGATGTTCTTTGCGTTGATCAGCTCTAATGCTGTGGCGTCCGCACCGTTGGGCTTTTCTTCCTCTGTCTGTAGGGCGTAGACCGTCCAGTTCGCGGCGTCATGGAACTGCACTTCGTTCTGCATATGGTGCTCGCATGAAACCTGGTAGGCAACGGAAGGTGTTCGTGTGTGTTCCACCAGCAGGCCGGAGCGAGCTGTCGTGTCCGCCGTCCACACATCACGGAATAGTCCACCGCCCCCATCGCGCACCCACAAGCTAGGGTATTGCGAAGCGCGCATATCTGGCCGCTGCGCAATGGGCACGGTCGAACGCATAAGCTTCGGAGCGATGACCGGCCTTGCTCGCAATCCGGCAGGGAAGTTCACGTCATGCATCAGTGAGCGAGGTCCACTCCGCCACACCACGCCTGCTGCACGCGGTGCGATGTCTCCGGTGAATACACCAAGACCGCTGACGATCTCGTGCCCGTTCGGTGCGGTCTCCAGTAAAGGCACCGCCGCCCCAGCGCCTATGAAATTGGCATCGCTATCCTGGACCATCAGCACGGTCGTTGCGGGATTCAGTCCCACCAACACGGTGTCAGGTTTGGTGTGCAGTGTGCCTCTCAGCCGATACATCCCGGTTGGGAAATACAGCACGCGATGTGAATCGATGGCGTGCTGCAGTGCCGCAGTATCGTCTGTGCCACCATCTCCCGCTGCACCCAGCGTGCGTACGTTTATCCATTCGCTCACCGGCGGCATGGTTGGAATGTCACTCAGTGGAAGTCTTGGGGCGGACGTCAGACGCTTCTTACCGGACAGGGTCAACGTCAGAGCGCCTTCGCGACCGTCTCCAAGAATCTGCTGACCGGCAGTCATGCTCGCGACGATGTAGTACCGATCCCCACTGCGTGGTGAAGCGGCAGACTTCAAGCCTCCAACTGGGTCGGCGACCAACGCTGCTACGTGATCGCAAAAGATGTTATCGAGTGTGACCTGGTTGTGCTGGCTTGTGGTGTCACCCAGGACGAAGGCGGTCCCGCTGATGTTCTTCAGCAGTAGGTCCTTCGCATACAATTGTTCCGGCATGTACCGCGGTGTCTCGATAGCGATGGGCGCATCGCTGATCTCATCGCGCACCAGCGTCATTCCCACTTCCTGCGTATGGATGGCTGCGCGTCGCTGGCCATGGATGCGTGAGTCCATCAGCAGAAACTGCCAGGCCGGAGCGGTGCGGACACTCACTATGCCATACTCGCCGCCTTTTATATCCAGGTTTTCAGCCTGATTGCCGACGTCCTCTAACGCCGCGCGCCCCTCACCGACGCTGAAGTGCATGTGATCCAAAAACGAGTGCTGCGCGACGTGAAATCGCACTGCAATTGCTGCGGGATTACCGGCACCAATCTCGAAGTCAATGTTGCTCAGTCCGCTGTAGAACGTGAACTCGTTCGCGTCCATGATCGCTGCGCCCGCCGCGGGTTTGTTTGCAGCGAACTGCAGCATGTATCGGCCGGTGCCGAGGAAGTCGTGGCCGCTTTGAAATCCAGGCGTATTCGGCGCCAGCACCATGACCGGCCGCTGCGCTCCGTATCCGAAGATACGAACGCCAGACCATAGGTAGACCGTCTTCGTTATGCGATAACGCCCCTGTGGCAGGAAGACGATGCCGCTGCCTGTGGTATCCGCAACCCTGTCAATGGCAGCCTGTAGCGCTGCAGTATCATCGGCAACGCCGTCGCCGCGCAGGTCACTCGCCGTCACGGCCAGAGCATCGACTGGCTTTGTGAGGTAGACGGATTGTGCCTGGGACGTTGCAGTGACGATCGACAGAAGAAGCAAAAGCAAAACGCACATGCACGCCCTCAGAACCTAAAGTCCGAACAGCATACGGGCGCGATGAGAGAGGGGTAAAGTCTTATTGTGGGGCCGAAATAAATAGGCTGTCACGCCTGACGCGTAGGGACGTCAGCGATGGCTTTTGGGGCCATGATGGGCGCGAAGAAGATGTCTTCGCTGAGGCAGCGTAATTTTGGACGCGGCCTCGAAAGCCACCTCGAAGTAACGCCTCCGGGGCAAGTCTTTCGAGTGGAAATTCTCTTCTGTGAAGGCTTGCCTCTCGAGCTGCAGCTTTGGTTTCAGCCACAGCCCAGCCCACGATAAGAATCGCTCAGAGAGAGAAGCATTATAAACTCTGTAATAGTCTCCGCCTCCATCATCGGTGCGGCATGCCGTTGTTGGACTGGTCGTTAGAGGCTGGACGGCCAGTCCAACATCTTTCACCTGAGGGAACCCGGCTTTCCTTTCTGGGGAGGCGAGTTACACCGTTCATCACAACCTTCATCGCTTCGGAGAGCTTGTCGCGGGCAAACTTCCAAAGACTCCCAATCGCCTTGTCCCTCCGCAATGCGGCGCACGAATCGTAATGGGAGCATTGAGCGGATCGGCGGTTGGTCTCTCCAAAGGACACTTCGCGATCGGCCTGATCACGGGAATAGTCGGAGAGTGATCGGGACTCTTGCTGGTTCCAAATGAAGAAGTCTCGCGGCGAAATCGTTTGGTCAAGACCTGCTCGCAGCCTTAGTCGAGGATGTGATCGCGATCACCCTGGCTTTTATTGCTCCTCGCTGCAGGTACGAACGATTCTTCTCGAGTCGATCACATGAAGTAATGCTTTTCAAAAACGCAAAGACAATGGAGCAATTCCTGTCCCCCAATGCTAGGTCAAGGGCGCTACGCGCCTTCTGGTTCCAACAATCAACGGTGGCTTTTGCGGGGTGTTCCTGATCTGTTCACTACAGAATTGCGCCGCATTTCGCTCCCTTCGTTAGAGGGACGCAAGTATTCGCCCTTCTTCTCGCTTCTCATCGAAGAAGTTAACTTTTTCGATGAGAAGCTCGTTCGCCATACGGAAGAGGTAGAAGGCTCGCTACCTATGATTGAGTGCCTGGGTTATACCTTGCTCTGCAAGCGGCGCCATGATCTCGTAACCCGCTTCTGTAGGATGGACTTCGTCTGAAGACAGGCCTGGTTTCATGCCTCCCGCATCGTCTGCCATGGCAGTGTAGTAATCGACGAAGACGAAATTATTTTCAGTGCAGAATGTCTTGAGCCATCGGTTCACTTCGCGGATATCCGTAACTCCATTGACGCCCGGCCTCCAGCGGTATCGTGCAGCTGGCAAGATAGATCCAATCACCAATCGGATTCCGTTGTCCTTTGCGATTGCGGCCATGGATCGGAAGTTGTCCTCAATCATCGCTGGCGACGAGGGGCCGGTGTTGCGTGCGATGTCATTTGTGCCAGCCAATAAGACAAGCACCGAAGGATGCAGGCGTACGACATCTTGCTGAAACCGAAGTAGCATCTGGGGTGTGGTCTGGCCGCTGATGCCGCGGTTGATGTAACCCTTGCCAGGAAAGAATGTTCCCACCTTGCGGCCCCAACGGTCCGTTATGGAATCGCCGAGGAACACGACGCGTTGTTCGTCTGCACTCGGTGGTGGTATTGCTTCATCTTCCGCGCGATAGCGTGTGAGGTTGGGCCAGTCGGCAAGCGGTGTGCGCATCCGTTCGACATCGGCTGGTGAAGGTGCAGCAACCGCCTGCGTTGTGGTTGTAGCTTGCGGCTGTTGAGCTAAAGCGGCAGAAGCGCACAGGGACAGAAGTGCGAAGACGATGTGTCTTGTGTTCATTACATAACTCCAGGGAAGTGAAGCGAGGAGAAGCTCGCGCGACCATCGGCGCGGAACTCCGCTTGGAGAACATCGCGTGGTTGATGCCTATGCATCAGCCACGCGGATGATTGTTGCTTTAGAAGGAGTAACGAGCGGCGACCTGGATGATGCGTGGCGAACCCGCGCTTGTGATCTTGCCGAATTGTGCGTTGGTCCGTGTGGAGTTCGGGTTCCCGAGGTTCGCACTGTTGAACAGGTTGAAGAACTCGCCGCGAATTTGCAGTGAGTGTTCATGCCACACAGTGATGTTCTTAAAGGCAGAGAAATCCACGTTGGAATAGCCGGGACCGACTAGCGAGTTGCGAGCGACAGTTCCATATGGGGTTCCGGCGGGAACTGCAGTGAACGCAGCCGTGTTGAAGTACTGCGCAATCTTCTCGTCGCGGCTCCGGCCACTGGGCAGATTGGGATTGCCGACCTGGTTGGGGCGGTCGTTGTTGTTCCCGTTCAGGTTGGAATCAACGCCCGACAGTACATTGATGGGAGCACCACTCCGCAGTTGCACGAGAGCGTTCGTCTGCCATCCACCGAGAATACTGCGACCAATAAAGCCAAAGCGATGGATAGCTGGTAGCGAATAGGAAGCGGATGCAACAAAGATCTGCGGCACGTTGATGTTCGAAATGCCGCGGTCGCGCAACAGGTTGGTGTCATCCACCAACTGTGAGCCGGAGATGCTTGCCACGTCAGCGGATGCAATATCGATGCCCTTTTGCCAGGTGTAATTGACCAGGATGGAGAAATTGTTCCGGAAGCGGCGATTCAGTGTGACTTGCAGAGCGTTGTAGTTGCCATTGCCAATGGGGGCCAATTCATAGATGCCTGCAAAGACGTACTGCGTGGGCGTGGGTTGATAGGGGCGTCGATTATTGATACCGGCAGTAGTTGTAGCAGCGCCGGGCGCATAGATGGGAGCATTTGAGTCGCGGACAACATATTGCTTACGCGAGCTGCTGCCCACGTAGGCAATCTGCGTCTGGAAGCGGCCAGGGAGTTGTTGCTCCACATTCAGGTTGTATTCCTCAACATACGGCGTGCTGCTGTTGCCATTTGCCGGGATGCTGGCGATACTTGCACCGGATTGAAACACCGGATTCGTGCTGCTCACGATGTAAGGAAACGGATCGGGTGTGGAACCGTATGGATTCACAAGGTTTGGTGTTTTGCTGATGGTGAGATCCAGCGCATAGGGCTGCTGTTGCAGGTTCTGATTCAAGCCAGTTTGCAGGCCTTCATAAAACAGTCCGAAACCACCGCGCAACACTGTCTGTCCTGAGCCGAAGGCATCGTAGGCGAAGCCAAGTCGCGGAGCGACGTTGTGCCACTGTGTGCGCAGAATGCCATTAGGTATGCCAGGATCGTCGGAGAACAGTAGTCCAACGGGAGCAGTCGGGAAGCGGGTTGAATGCGCATTCGGGACGAAGGTGCCGAAGGTGTGATTCGCGGTCATGGGCGAGTAAATTTCCCAACGAACGCCTGCATTCAAGGTGAGCCGATGTGTCATGCGCCAGCTGTCCTGCGCATACAGCGCAGGTTCTGTGCCATGCATACGGAAGTAGGTACCAGTGTTCTGTCGGAACGTGGCTGCGTTCCCCAGAAGGAAATCCGCAAACGCGTTTCCTGTGACGGCTCCGGTGAAGGTTGATACCGTAGACCCTGCGAAGACGCCGGTGTCCTGATACTTCTTCCAGACAAAACTTCCGCCCATCTTCAGCTGATGATTGCCATGCGTCCACAAGAAGTTGTCGAAGATGGCCATGGCCTGCTGCGTCTTGTCATCGTTGCTGCTGGAGCCAGAGCCTGCTGTGAAATAGCCAGTGATGGAGACGAAAGGTTGCGTTTGCAACAACGCACCTTCGTTGATCGAAGATCCCAGATCAGACAGGTAGTACTTGTTGAAGATGTTTCCGATGACACTGTGGTTCAGCGAGAACGAAAGATTGAGATTGTTCAGCTTGCTCGGAGACACGATCCACGCATCGTTCAGGATCAGGTTCGTTACGCCATTGGATTGATTCGTTCCGCTGTACGAGAGGATGGTGTTGCCTCCAGCAGTAGGCGTCAGCGAAAAACCGCGGTGAAAGAACGTGGACAGTGAAAGTCGATGCGATCCCGTCAGTTGTGTATCGAAACGGGCAAAGCCCTGGTTGGCGGTGCTGTTGCCGCTTGTGACCTGTTGCGGTGATACGCCGGTCAACGCATCAGCCTTTGGAATCAGCTTAAGGATGTTCTGTGCCACAGGGTCAAGTAAGTTCGGGCAGATGACGCCCTGAACGCCATTGCAGCTATAGACCGTCCCGTTCGCCTGTTTTGGATAGCGTGATGCTGCGAGCGTCGAGAAATCTCCTCCTGCCTGTGCCGGTGTGGGTAGCACGATGCTTGAACTTGTGACCACTACTGGCGATGCGATGCGGATGCCCTCGTAGGAGACAAAGAAGAAGTCTTTGTTGCGCAGGATGGGGCCGCCGAAGTTGGCGCCAAACTGATTCTGCTTCAGCGGCGTTACGCCGTTCACAAACATCTGTTGTGAATTCAGTTTGTCGTTGCGCAGGTAGTTGTACAACAAGCCGTGGTAGGCGTTGGTGCCAGATCGAGTGATCACATTAACGACAGCACCGGGAAGACGGCCAAACTCAGCATCAAAGTTGCTGGTCAGTACGCGGAATTCCTGCAGTGCGTCTGGATTTGGGATCAGGTTGCCACTATTACGGAAAAACGATGTGTTGTATGCGCCATCCAGATAGAACGAGTTGTCGTTATTGCGTCGGCCGTTCACGCTGAACAGCACTCCGTTGTAGCTTCCGGTCGGCGCCGTCCCGGAGTAGTTCGTCACACCGGGTGACAGAAGCGCTAAGCCGTAGGCAGAACGACCGTTCACAGGAAGATCCTGGATCTTCTTTTGGTCGATGGTCTGTCCTAGCTGTGAGTCAGTCGCGTTGATTTCCGCTGTCTCAGCGGTGATGGTCACAGATTGGTCGACGGATCCTGCCTTCAGGGCGAAGCTGACGTGGGCGTTCCCGTTTACGTCCACCACAACGTTGGTCTGGTGCTGCGTCGTGAAGCTGGGGGAGACGCACGTCACCTCGTAGCGACCTGGGGGTAGCGACGGAAAGATGTAGTTGCCAGACGCGTTGCTTTGAGTCGTAAGGCTCTGCCGAGTGTCCACGTTCGTGATGATCACTTGTGCATTCGGGATGGAGGCTCCGCCTGAATCCTCGATAGTGCCGGAGACAGCCCCAGTGATCGACTGGGCGAAGGATACGGCGGACAGAGCCAGCGAGGCGAACAGAAGTGTGAAGGTGAGCCGGGCACCTCGTCCCAGTCCCAACCGGGTGCGGATGCAAGGGGGTATATGGGAATGCGTCGGGGACGATTGCGGAACGGACACTGTATCCTCTTATCTCTTCACGGCAACCCGGGTTTCCGGCTGCGAGTGAACGGTTGCGATAGCGCAACCATAGGGGAGACTATGACCGAGCCGTACGCCTTTCACCGTGAATCGCCCGATGCAGGAACATGTGCCCTGTAATGAGGTACTTGCCATCTATTAAAACTGGGCTCTTGTAACGGTTACAGGTAGGTTTTATGCGCCATTCATCGAGTTCCGTTCCACTGGGAACGATGGACGCTGTTCAAAATCCGACGATCGAAACTGCTAAGGCGGAATTTACGGTCGATGATCCCAGGTGGCTGCTAGTCCGGCGCATCGCGCGTTCAAATACGTTTGCCAGGGCGGACCGGTTGTCGAAGCTGTTGCTTTACGTCTGCAGGATGCACCTCTCAGGGCTTGACGGCGAGGTGAATGAGCAGCGTATTGGTATTGACGTCTTTCGTCGGTCTCCTAGTTTCGACTCAGGAGCCGACACCATTGTGCGCACCCACGCCACACGGCTCCGGCAGAAACTGGAGCTCTACTTCAGCACCGAAGGAGCAGACGAAGTTCTGCGGCTGGAGATCCCTCGTGGCGGCTACGTCCCGCGTTTTGTCGAACATGTTCTACCCACGGTGCCCGCTAGCATTCTCTCTCAGCCATCTGAGGAGTCTGCGCCGCTGCCGATACTGCCGTTGCACGTTTCCACGAATGCTGTTCCTGAAAGTAGAAGTCCATTCGTTTGGGTGATGGGTGGGCTTCTCGCCGGTCTACTCGCTGCTCTGATGATCGCCGTTGTGCTTGTCCGTTCCGGCCACACAAGTGCTCTATTCGGTTCGCAGAAAACATCGGTACAGACGACGGCCGAGCGGCGCTTCTGGAATGGTTTGCTCCAAGGGAGTGAGCGTAGCTATGTGGTGGTGGGGGATAGTGGCCTAGTCCTGTACCAGACCTTCGCTCGCCGTGAGATCACGTTGTCTGATTACATTGCAGGTCGCTATCGCCGACCTGAGGAGAAGAATGAGGTGGCCGCGGCGAACGTGTGGGAGAACGATCTTCCTGCGCGCCGTTACACGTCGGTCGCTGACCTGAACCTTGCCGTTCGATTCACACATCTGCCGCAGTGGGAGGATCAGCGAACAGAAGTGGTTTTCGCTAGGGACCTGCGGCCTGTGGACGCGGCCAAGTCGAACCTCATCCTCATCGGATCGCGTGTTGCAAATCCCTGGGTCTCGCTTGTCGATTCTTCGATGAACTTCACATTAGAGCCAAGCGGCGACGGACGTTTTGCATTTCGTAATCGTCATCCGCTAAAGGGCGAACAACTAACGTACGCGCCGTCCGACACAAATAGCGGGACTACCGATTCTTCCGTGTACGCACTGGTCTATTACCGTCCTGAAAGCGACGGGGTCAAAAAGATTCTGCTGCTGAGTGGTCTGTGGCAGTCTGGAACCGAGGCTGCAGGTAAATACGTTCTGACTGATCCGCAGTTTGCTACTTATCTCGCTAAGATCGAGCGACCAGATGGGACATTTCCCCAATTTGAGTTGCTGGTGCGTGTGCATAGCGTGGCAGGAAATGCGTTCGCTTCCTCCATCATCGCAAGCCGCGTGAGTTGAGTGCGCGTCATCATCTCTGCGATCGCGGGTCGTCGCGGCGAACCACGACCCTGACAGCATTCACAACAACGGTTGAGATTCAATCAAGTTCCTTAGGGGCACGCTTCCAAACGAGAACGGCAACTGCGCCGGCATCATGAGAACCAAGAGCGTGAGCTCTGAGATAGGTTGCTCGACCAAGGCGAGGGCGCATGGGCGCGGTTGCATCGGCGCCTTTTTGTGCTGCATGAACTGCTTTGCCCCACGCTTCGTGCAATGATGCGCCGTTAGCAACCGCATTGGTCATCGCTTCGACTGCTGGCGCGAGTGCATCGAGCACTGTGTGGCCTCCAACCTTTGCCCCGCCGATTTCCGATATGGACTCGATCGCGGCAGAAAGCGCTCGTGCCCAGATCTCCGCCTCAATTTCTGATGTGTCGAGTTCCCGAGACGCTCGCAGAAGCGCGGTTGTGTAGAAGGCCAGAGCTCCCGGCAATTGCCGCGCGTAGTGCGTTGTCGATTTCGCGGAACGCAACGCTCGGAGTGGCAAAGCTCGACTCCGTCGCCTAGATGGCAGTACGAGTTGGCAGACGGACGCCGTTCTGCCAACTCGCACTAAGCCGTTTACTTGACTACGACCATGGCGTTGATTGTCTGAGTGGAAGCACCAGATAAGGTAAGCGTCACTGGAACCGTGTATGTCCCCGCACTTGCATTGGGGCTGGTTGAACCACAACCGGAAAGCCCAGCCATTGCAACGAACCCGCAACAAACAAAGCCCAACATCAACAGGCGCGGAAGCAAGCGCCCTCTCCGCACTCCGAAGAGCGCAAACATGGAATACGGCAAGAGCAGCGCCAGTGCGAGGAGACTGCTTCCTCGTGATCCTGGATGGTCTGCGGTGGTATCCAGCATTGCCGTGGTTGCGGTTGATGCCGTGTTGATGGTGAGTGTGTCGGTTGCAGTTGCCGTGCTGGACGTTATGGTCACCGATGGTGGAGCGAAGGAACAGGTGACGTGTGCGGGTAGCGTGCCGCAGGAGAAGGTCACCGTTCCGGTGTAACCACCTGTGGGCGTCAGGGTGAGGGTGAGCGTCCCCGAAGTTCCGCTCGTGATTGTCAGGTTGCTTGGACTGAACGCAGCAGAGATGCCAACGGCGACGACAGTCTCCGATAACACCGCCGAAGTGCTACCCGTCGAGGTGCCATTTCCTGCATAGACCGCGGTGATAGGAAAGACGCCTGCGCTGGTAAATGTAGTGGTGAAGGTGGCAACGCCAGAGTTGTTCAGAGTGCCTGTGCCGAGAGGTGTGCTGCCGTTGTAGAAGGTCACCACTCCATTGGGCACGCCGGTTGTTGCGCTTACCGTAGCGGTGAAAGTAACGCTTTGCCCAACCGCTGTAGAGACCGCAGAAGAACTGAGCGTGGTTGTGCTTACAGCCAGTGCAGCCGCCGCGATATTGATGTTGAAGGTCTTGGTTGCGGCAGCGGGTGTGCCTTCGTTATCGAGGATTTGGATGGTGAAGGTGGAGACCTGTTGCGTGGTGGGTGTGCCGGAAATAACGCCGCTGTCGGCATTGAAGGTAAGGCCAGCAGGGAGTGCACCGTTGATGATCGACCACTTGTAAGGCTGGGTGCCGCCAGTGGGCGTCAAACCCGCAGAGTACTGCGTTCCTACCTTGCCGTCCGCAACGGTCGTGTCGGTGATGTCGAGTCCTGAGATGACAGTGAGCGGGTAAGTTGCAGAATCAGTCATCTGCGGTGTGCTGGAGTCAGTGACTTTAACCGATATGGTGACGTTGCCAAACTGTTGCGGCGTGCCGCTTAGAATGCCGCTTGCGGCGTTCAAGGCGATGCCCTTAGGCAGCGTGCCGTTCGTCAGGCTCCAGGTGAAAGGGGCGGTGCCGCCGGTCGTCCCTAGAACAACGGAATAATTCTTGCCAACCTGCCCGGTGGGGACGGTCGTCGTGGTGATGGCGAGGGTGGGCGGAACGACGTCGAGGCTGACGGAGCCGGAGACGATTGCGGGTGTGCCCTCGGAATCCTTGACCTGAACGGAGAAGCCAGCGGCTGCGGGCGTGGTGGGTGTGCCAGAAAAGACGCCGCTGGATGGAGAGAAGACGATACCGTCGGGTAGCTTGCCGGAAAGCAGCGACCAACTGTAGGGAGCCTTACCTCCGGACGCTGAAAGGGCCTGTGTGTACTTGACGCCCACGGTCGCCTTGGGCAGCGAGATGGTGTTAATGATCAGGCCAGACTTTACCGAAAGTGTGACGATGCCATTTGCCGTGTTGGGCTGGGAAGCTGTGTCTTTGACCTGAAACGAGAGGCTTGCGTCGACAAACTGATCCGGTGTGCCGGAGACAACACCAGTCGTGGGGTCAAACGAGAGACCGGAAGGAACAACGCCGGAGAGTTGTGACCAGGTGTAGGGCGGTGTTCCGCCGGTGGCTGCAAGAGCCTGTGAATATGCATTGCCAACAGTCGCGCTAGGTAAGGACGTCGTCTGTACCGTCAGCAGATTGCCGACGACGAGTGTTCCCGTTCCGGTTTCTGTTCCACCGCAGTTGAGCACATAGGTGTATGTGCCTTCCTGGGTTGGGGTGAGGGTCGTACTACCACCGAAGCCTGCGCCAGTAATCGCGCCGTACTGCGGTCCACTCCATGCGCCGGACCCGGCAGGCATCCCGAGTACTGAGGCGTGGCACTGCTGTGCCGTCGTGGAGTACGCGTTGGAGACCGACCACTTCAACTGGACAGGCTGGTTGGCATTGACGGTAGTCGGCGAGAAGGTGATCTGGATTGGCCCCTTCAACGCAGGCTTGAGAGCGAGATTGAAAAACGAGCCGGGGACGTAGTTCTCTGTTCCGGTAAGACCGAGTTCGTTGGTGCCGTAGAAGCTACCGTCGTTCGCTTGTACGAGTGGACCGTAGGGTATGCCGGAGTCCTTCGTGCCGAGGAAGCTGTACAGTACGGTTTCCGTACCTGAAGGCTGCATCTGGAACAGAACACCACAACCAGAGAAGGGAGCGCAGCCGGTATTGCTGCCCGCGTAGCGCGTTGCGCCATAAAAGTTTCCGTCGCTGCCCAGGGTGAGGTAAGGGCTGGGGTCTCGACCGTCAGCCTGACCGGTGAAGTTGTATAAGACCTGAAAATTGCCGGTGTTGGAGATCTTGTAAAAGTTGCCGTTGGTTTTGTAGGTATCAAGCGGTGCAGGGAGTTGGGCATCAGGCGTACCGGTATAACCGAAGGCCTTATTCGTTCCGTAAAAACTGCCATCAGGGCCTTGGGTGAGTGGGCCGAAGGGTTGTGTTCCTTCGCTGCCGTCAATGGCCAGGCTATGCAGCGTGGTGAAGGATCCTGTGGAGGAGATGGAGAATATGGTGCCCAGACCGAGGAAGTTTCCTTTGGAATCCTGGGGAGATTGCAACGTGGTGCCGTAGAAGTTTCCGTCCGCGCCCTGGATGAGCGAGATGGGAAGCAGGCCATCAGGGAAGTTTCGGGCATCGCCTACTCTGGAGCCCGGAAACTCATGAAGAACGGTCATTGCGCCCGTCTTGCTTACCTTAAAGATCGTTCCGTAGTCAGTGCCGACCGGGCCACCAATCTGCGTTGTGCCATAGAGGAAACCGTCACTGCCTTCGACGAGCGGACCAGGATAACCACCGTAGGGAAGACTGGTTTCGACACCGTTTTGGTATGCGTGAGTAAAGGTAAAGATCACGCTGAAGGTTCCTGCAGGAGTGATCTTGAAGATGGTGCCGATGCCTCCAGCGCCTCCCATCAGCGCAGAGCCATAGAAGTTGCCATCGCTGGCTTCGATGATCGGGTTCGGCGACATGCCATCGACGTTCTCCTGACCGTCCACCTGGTGAAAGGTGTGGAAGATGGTGGCAGTGCCATCGGGCTTGATTTTGGTGATGTAGCTGCAGGTGTCGGCAGGATTGTCTTCGCAGGAATAGGGTGTTGAGACCCGCATGGTGATGATGGACGTGGTGTAGAAGTTCCCATCGCTGGCCTGGATGGCACCTTCCCAGGTGTCGATCACATTGGAAGAAAGCGTGGTCAACTTCGGTTGTGCATACGCCGGCAGGCTCAGCACAAAGAAGCTGATGAGAAGACCAATTGAGAGAACGATGGCATGAAAAGTGGGACGGACCCGGGCAGAAAGCATGGAGCACCTCTTGGAGTTCTCGCCGCTCTTGCAGAAACTGCTATGCGTCGGCTACTGAGAGGTGCGGAAGAAAGCCAAACAATGACTCACCGCTTTCGAATTTTTTCGAGATTATTTTCCCCGTTGAGACTGGCTACTTCAATTCAGCTTCCAGAAGACGCCGGGTGCGCGTCATTCCTTCACCTGGGCGTGCCGGAGCGAGCAGGGACAAACCTGCCCGAGCTGCGTCATGTGCCCTGTCCACATCGCCGACGGAGCGATAGGACTGCGCCAGAGTGAGGCGATAAATCGGCTTCTGCCCATTCAGAGCAACGGCTCGCAGTGCGTACTGAATCTCTGCCTGCGAATCTCGTTGCGAAAGGGGTTTGATCCGAAGCAGATCCGTCGAAATCTGATCCAGAAGGAACACGGGAGCGTTGGCAGGCTGAACCAACTCACGCAATGTTCCCAAGCCTTGCTCTACTTTGGCTGCGCCTTGCGCCCGTTGTCCATTTGCCTGCTCCAGAACGCCGAGGCGCACTTGGACATCTGCCTGAGCTCCCTTCGATGTTTCGTCATGCGGGTTCCGCTTCATCAGAATCGAGTAGTTTGCATCCGTTTGTTCCAATAAGGCGATCGCACGTGCTCGATGCTCTGGGCGATTCGCATCGACGGGATTAAGCAACGGATTCATTAGCGATTCGTAGGAACCCGCTTCGTTTTCCAGAAAGGCATTCAGGTCCGCCAGCGCCCGATCATCTGTCGGGTCGGCTTTCACGTATGCAGCCATCGCGGGGCGATATGTCTCTATTGTTTTGATTGAGCCGGCATAATCGCCGGTTTCCGCCTGTGCTGCTGCATATTTGCGCGCGATTCCACCGTATGTGCGCGTGTAGGCAAATCCTTTTTTCAACTCCGCGGGATAGTTCTCCATTGCCTGCAGGCTGGCCTGGTATTGCTCCTTGGCTACCCACGGGTCGCGGTCAAATTCTGTGTTGCCTATCTTCATCATCGAAATGGGAAGACTGCGGCGCGCCCGCGCAGAGTGCGGATCAGCCTGAAGAGCGCTCTGTTGAAAGCGAAGAGAAGCACGATAGGCGTCCCGCGCACCTTGTGAGTCTCCCAGACTCAAGCGCCCTGTCTGTCCCAACACGTCGCCCAACCCACCGTAAGCAGTGGCAGCTTCGCTCATCTGCAACGATGTCGCTTTGGGTGCAAGCGCGAGATCGCCGAAGGTGACACTGGCATGGCGCAAGGACTCAACCGATTCCTTGAGGCGTCCCATACCGAACAGGACTTCTCCTCGTGACTGCTCTGCCAACCCGTAGGCATGTTGCACAGCAGGATCGTTGGGATGCAACGTCTTGAGCTTCTCCGTGATCACCACGGCCTTGTCAAGACTCGCGAGCCCACCTACTGCATCACCAATGTTCTGGTCATATTGATTGCCCTGTAGATTGCCGATCCTTGTGTAGCCATCCGCCACATCAAGCTGCGTCAATTGATCGTCAGCACCGTCTGCCGACATACGATCCAGGTGTTCCAACACACGCGTCACCAGCAGCTTTTGTGCGGACGTCGATCCTGGCAATTCCTTGATCGCATCGTCTAGCTCAGACAAGAGACTGGCGCTGAGCTGGCGCAGATCCTCAGACCGGGCTTCTGCCTTGCGTCGTTGCATATTGGCTACGCGAGACTGCCATGCCACTCCCGCAGCACCCGCGATCACGCTGACAAACAGCAGGCTGGCTGCTCCGATAGCAAGCTTATTGCGACGGACGAACTTACCTGCGAGGTAGCTTCTGTTTCCACGTCGAGCCCGGACTGGCCTTTGCTCCAGATACGCCTGCACATCCGCCGCCATCTGGTCGACCGTCGCATAGCGCTCTTGTGATTCCTTGCGCAGTGCCTTCAACACGATGCTGTCTACATCCGCATCAAGCTTGCCCAAAGAAGCGCCGGCCGCACTGGGCCTTCGTGGCTCCTGCCCACAGATCACTCGCACCATCTCTTCCGTGGTGAACTCATTCAGTTCGTAGGGAGGGCCACCGGTGAGCAACACATACAGCAGAACACCAAGAGAATAGATGTCGGAAGCAATCGTTATTGGCTGTCCCAGTACCTGCTCAGGGCTGGCGTAGCGCGGGGTAAACGTTTGAAACCCAGCTTGCGTCAGATCTCTCTCAGCGGTCGCCAATGGCGTCAGAATCTTGGCCGTGCCGAAATCCAGCAGATGCGGATTACCGTCCGCATCCACCAGGATGTTGTCTGGCTTCAGATCGCGATGTACGATCAGGTTCTGATGTGCATACTGAACTGCCTCGCAGACCTTGTGAAACAACGCGAGTCTCTGATCGACATTCAGCGCATGCGCTTCGCAGTATTGTGTGATCGAAACACCTTCGATGTACTCCATCGCAAGGTACAGCTCACCATCCGGACTCACGCCTCCATCGAGCAAGCGCGCAATATACGGGTGCGACAGGCCAGCAAGGATCTGGCGCTCCGTGCGAAATCTGTCTCGGAAAAGATCGGTTGCAAGGGGCAAGTCGATTATCTTGATAGCGACTTGTTGCTGGAACTGGCCGTCTACCCGATGAGCCAGATACACGGCACCCATGCCGCCTCGGCCAAGGAGCTTGTCCATGGCGTATGGGCCAATTCTGTGCGGCTCATCTGCGACCGGTTGTTCTGCCTCAGCAGCGTCTCTCTGGTAGCACTCTTCTGCCTCGTAGGCGACCACTAACGAGCGTATTTCCATGAGCAGTGCGTCATCGTCGCCACAACGCTCCTCAAGGACTGCGCTACGTTCAGGTTCATCGATTGCAATGATTTCGTGGAAGATCGTTTCCGTGCGCAGCAACCACTCGGCAGAATTATTCATTGGCCTCTTGTGTGAAGTATTTCTTAACGCTTCTACATTGCTGTCTGCGTAAAACAATAGAAAAGTGACTCATTCCGCAGTTGTGGCCGCTACGGTCTCCGGGTACAGTCGGCGATATAACCAGGCCTTCACAAAGCGTAGATCGCGATCAACCGTCGCCTTCGACACCTGCAACAAGCTGGCGGTCTCTTCTGCGGTGCAACCAAGAAAGAAGCGCAACTCGACGAGTTGCACTTTGTAGGCATCCACCAGTTGCAGTTCTTCTAACGCGATAGAGAGCTGGAGAATCTCAGGGCTACCGACATCCACCCAGAGCATGTCGTCACTCAACGGCACATGTTGCAGACCACCTCCGCGCCGTTGCGCCTTGTTACCCCGGGCATGATCAATCAGGATGAGGCGCATGACCTTGGCGGAAAAAGTATAGAAATGCACACGGTCTTCCAGCACCGCCCGGTTCTCGCTCAGCAAGCGCAGATAGAGCTCGTGAACCAGCGCCGTTGCCTGCATCAATCCGGGTGTTCGCTCACGACGAACGTAAGCGGCCGCGACCTCTCGGAGGTGCGGGTAAACCAGCGGCATCAACTCTTCAAATGCCTGAGGTTCGCCGTCTTTCCACTTAATGAGCAGCTGCGTAATCTCGCCCGGTACCGCCTTCATTCAGCCCAACCCGCAATCGACTTCTAGTGATGATCCAATCTACCCTCAAACGAGGAGCGAATCATCCAAAGAAATCCGATGCATAGCAACTTCCAGTGAGCTCACCCCACGATGGAGTCACTGGATGTTGACGGTCCATGCCAACGGAGCCGGGGGTGACGAAAGGCCGGGGGAGGTAGCAGTGATGGTCAGGTTCGCTGTCGTCGCCGTGCCGGTGGAGCCGTTTGTAGCAGGAGTGCTGCTGCCGCAGCCCGGCAACACAAACAGCATGGAGAGCAAGCTAAACGAGAGTAGCCGCAAGCCATAGCGACGGAATCGGGTGAACGAAACGCCGATCCCGAGGATTGTTGGCAGACCAAGCAAAGAGAGCAAGACAGTAGAGGATGCAGGCCGAATTGAAGCGCTGGCACTCGTTTGCAGCGTTATCGTTGCAGTCGAAGCAGTCGTACCATTCGGCGTAACAGAAGCAGGATTGATCGTGCATGTCGAACCGGAGGGAGCGCCGGTGCAGTTTAGATTCACCACTGCACTAAATCCGCCCACAGGCGTAATGGTCAGAGTGTTTGTAGCAGATGAACCACGCGTAGCAGTGCTCGTGCTTTGAGCTAACGCAATGGTGAACCCTGGGGGAGTAATTGTCACGGCAACTGTCGAAGAAGCCGATGCTGTAAAGATCGCCGCTGAAGTGGTGGCCCCCGCATACGATGCGACCACAGAATGTGAACCCACGCTAAGCGCTGCCGTCGAATACGTCGCCTTACCTGTCGCATCCAGGTTTGCAGTGCCCAACGTTGTCGATCCATCGGTGAATGTTACCGTTCCCGTAGGTATCGCAGCGCCCGTAGCAGGCGCAACCGTAGCAGAGAACGAAACAGTCGTTCCAGAGAACACATTCGAAGCAGAGGCGTTTAGTGTCGTCGTGGTTGCGATAGTCGGTACAGAGGCCGTAACTGCTACCGTAACAACCGAAGATGTCGACGTACTGTATGTGTTATCGCCTGAGTACACAGCCGTGATCAAATGCGATCCAACACTTAGATTTTTCGCTGTCAATAAAGCACTGCCCGAGGCTAGTGTCACCATACCAAGCGTGTTTGAGCCATCCAGAAACTTCACCGTCCCCGTCAGTGTCCCTGCAGTTGTCGACGTTGTCGTTGCGGTCAACACAACCGAACCATTTGCAGGAATGGTTGATGCATTTGCTGTGAGTGCCGTGGCCGTCGTTGCAAGCAGGCTTGGAGCGGAGCCATACATGTTCAGCAGCACAGTACTGCCTGTAAGAATGTCGAGCTTCCCATCCTTGTTCAGATCTAAAGCAGTCGAAGCGCCACCGCCTGTAAGGTTGATAAGATCGCGCGGATAGGCGAGATTATTGCTCACAACATTCGTGAATGTGCCGTCTCCGTTGCCATAAAACACACCACTTACGATGTTGCTGCCGATCAAGGCAAGATCTGCCTTGCCATCGCCATCGAAGTCAGCCGCTGCAAGGCCTGCGATCATTACGGCGTCTCCACCGCTCAGATTGTAGGAATGATTGCCTCCAACGCCACCGTTTCCATTACCCAAAACAATGTTGAGTGTCGCCTGGCCACCGTTCACTGCTTCCGCAACGTAGGCGATATCAGGATGTCCATCGTTGTTGAAGTCACCGATGGTCAGGTCGTTCAACTTCGCAGCAGTTGCCAGCACCGTGGGTGTCGCGAAGGTTCCGTCACCATTACTTAAAAAGGCGCTGTACGTCGTGGTGATCACACCCGTGCCGTTCACAATAGCGAATGTGCTGTTGTACACAACCAGATCGTTCTTGCCATCGCCGTTTAAGTCGGCATGCCCTGCGACGTAAGGCACAACTGCAGTGGTCGGCGCGGTGGTGCTTGAGTAAAGGCTAGTCAACACGCGCGTAGTGCTGAACGTCCCCGTGCCTGTGCCAGCAAGCACGACAATACCTTGCTGGTACGGATTGATCGCTGGCTGTCCAAAGGCGGTCCCTGCAATATCGTTGTAGCTCGCTACCAGATCCAGCTTGCCGTCGTTGGTCACATCCACCAGCTGGAGATTGGTGACGGCGAGTTGGTTATCAAAGTCAAGCGCGGGTGCAATCTGAGGGAACGCATTTGGCACAGGTATAGCAAACGTGCCATCGCCGTTTGAGTGCGCGGTGAAGTACACCGGATATGGATATGTGACGAGAGAACCACCACTGCTCGTTGCAGTCAGGCCATTCGCAATAAATACAAGATCAGCTTTACCATCACCATCGATGTCGCCAAGGGCATAGGTAGGCACTTGCGCAGTCGAAAGACTACCTGTAGCGAAGCTGTAGCCATTCAGAGAAAAGGCGCTCGGCTGCGGCACAGCAGAACCAGCGGTGAAACCTCCCTTGCCGTTGCCAAGCTGAACGGTGAAATTGGCAAAGAATCCATTGTTGGCCTGAGAGCTGGTCGCGGCCACCATGTCTGGTATGCCGTCGCCATTCACATCGCCAACATTGGTTCCGTTATACGTTGCACTGCCGGAATACGCTCCCTGAAAGCTACCGTCACCATTGCCCATCAGGGCATACGACATATTGTTGAAATCCCCGTCGCCTTCATCGACGCCGTTGTTTCCCAGCCCGACATAGATGTCGGCATTTCCATCGCCGTCGAGATCGTCAATCGTGACAAAGCCAATAGATGGGATGGAGTCGTAACTCTGGCCGGTCGTAAAGCTACCGTCGCCCTTGCCGAGGTACGTGTGCACAACGCCGCCACCACCCACAACAAGGTCCAGGCGGCCATCCTTGTTAATGTCACCAAGGGCAAGGTTTGGTCCGGGGCTTCCGCTGGCTATGTTGTAAGGAAACGCATACGAGCTTAAAGCAGTAAACGGCGTAGAGCCCGATGCTGCCGTATTGTTCAACAGGACGAGTCCGTTGCTGCAAACAATGTCCTTCGTCCCCGTCCCGCGCAGGTTCGCGGAAGCAAGGTTCGTTACGGGGGCTGAAGACGAGGTGGTTCCCGCGACCAGCGGCACATTCATGTTCGCTGCAGCGGCGAACGTGCCATCGCCCTTGCCCTTCAGGAACGATAGGATTTGCGCATCGCCCAAATTAATACCGTTCGAAATCGCGACGACGTCCAACACTCCATCGCCATCGAAGTCGTCTACAACAGATGCGACCGTAGCTGAACCGCCCGTGTTGTACGTAACTCCAGAAGCCGGAAAGCTTCCGTCGCTGCTACCGAGCAGAACAGAGATAGAGCCGGTGCTAGTTCCGGTGCCACGCGAAACGACGATGTCTCCAACGTGGTCCCCGTTCAGATCTGCGGTGGAAAGCGCGGTGGCGCTTGAGAAGCTGTAGACCTTCATGCCGTACCCGGTAACGGTACCCTCCACGCCGGAAAGCACATAAAGAGCCTCACCCATCGAAACTGGCGAATAGTACAAGCCCGCGAAAACATTGATATTTGTCGGCGTCCGTCCAAGAAACAGGCCGGGCCGCGATCCAATTCCCACGGGATAGTTGCGGCATCCAGCAGCGTAAACCGATCCAGCGGTCGTACTCAGGCCCGCATGCGCGTGCAGTGTCTGATCGTATTTGGTGGCAATGCTGGTGCGCGTATAGCTAAAGCTCGTGGTGGAAAGGCTGTAGCTGCCGGTATAGAAGTTCAGCGAGCAATCCGCCTCGCGGGCAAGACCCACCGCCTGCCCTGACGGCGCGGAGATTGCCGTAAAGTTTCCCTGAAAGCTGGCTGTCCCTGAAGTCGTGCCGTCGGTCCCAGTGATCACGCTAGGCCGAGCTTTGATCTCGCTCACCTGTGCAACAGCCTGGGGAACAAGCGGCGATACGGAAAGGCTGGCGGTCAACATCGCGATAGCTACACGCGCGAACGATGTCCGGCTGACGCCGACAATCCCTTGGATCGAAGTTGCGAACGACATAACAGACTCTCCGGAGAACCTTGCAATGGCAAAAGAAACTGAATCGGCTCTAAGCGCCTCTTCACAGCGAACAGATGGTCTTAGTTTTTGGCTTTCACAACCTAATGAGCCGAAGTGCAGAAACATCACACATTTTTTTTCGAGAGTTCGAATGCATTGGTATTCTGACCGCATTGCCGTCCCAAACGAGTCGACATGAAACGCGGTGGCTTCTTCTGTGTCCTTGCATCCTTAGCATTTACGGCAGGGTTCGCGCATGCGCAAACGGCCATCCCGTCCGGCGGCTCGGTTCAAAGCACTCTAAAATCCGGCGAAAAGCGGGCCTATCAGATCGCGGCTCAGCCCGGCACGATCGTGCTGCTGCAGTTACATCTGCAAGGTGGTCTGCTCTTCGTCCAATCCACAGAGACACCACGTCGCATCCTGGATCTCGGTAATGGTGGCGAGCTCCTTTACGCGGTCACCACCGCTAACGACGGTCTCGCCCACATTGAGCTCTCCTCGGCAGAGCAGTCGCGACAAGCCTCTCTTGTCCTCCAAGACGTTACCCCAGCTCACTCAGCGCTAGACCGCGAACACCTCCTGGCAGCAGGCATTGCCTTGGCCCGCGCCGACATGACGAGGAGAAAGATGCCCGGCGCCCCCGACGGCCCCACTGCGCTCACCCTCTACGACGCTGCGGCGGCCGAAGCGACTGCCGCCCACGACGTCGCGCTCGCTCGCTGGGCCATCACGCAAAAGGCTCGCTATCTCATCTACCAACGCAGCCGATACGTCGAAGCCCGCGCATTGTTGCAACAGGCGCTCACCCTCCCTGATGCCTCCGATATAGCCGTGCAGGCACTCGTCTGGAAAACGCTTGAAGCCGACGAATACTTCCTCGGCAATCTCCAGGCGTCGATCGAGGACTCCGAAAAGGCGCTTGAGCTCTACCGGAAAAACAGCGATGTCTATTGGCAAGGGATCGTTCTCGGCAATCTCGTTTCCCTTTACGGCGAAGCGGGCCGCGCCGACGACGCAGTAGCTGCAGGACAGGAAGCACTCGCCGATTCCGAAAAAACAGAAGATCCCGCAGGCGTTGTATTCACGCTCAGCGAACTTGGCACTCTCTACCGCGAGCAGGGACGCTTTGAAGAAGCCTTCTACGCATTTCGCCGTGCCATGGCCTGGGGTGAAAGCATCCACTACGCTCCGCTCATCGAAGCAGAAATTGAAAAGGACTTCGGCGGCTTCTATCTCGATCTTGGCATGAACAGCGAGGCGGAAACACAGCTTCGTCTCTGTCTAAGCCACGCATCGCCAGACAGCCAGGTCGCGCTCGATGCACGCGGCATGCTCGCCAGTGTACTCGAACGCAACGGAAAACCGCAGGATGCACTCCGCGAATACACCTCCGCCATCGCCGTCGCTCAGAAGCTCGAACTCAAGCCGGAGGAAGCATCTCTACTCCTTCGTCGGTCAGCAACCTACTTACACATCGATCAAAGAACCGCTGCGCAAAACGATGTCGCGGATGCCGCGCGCCTTGCAGACGAGCTCAAACTCCCCGCTCTTCGTTTAGATACCAAGCTCGCTCAAGCTGCTATCTACCAGCACACATGTGCATCGTGCCCACAAACTGAAGATCTTTACAAGCAGGCGCTCACGCTCGCTCAGGATTTGGGGGAACGCGAACAAGAAGCCACAGCCGATGCTGGTCTCGCTCTGGTCTACGAGCCACGGCATGATGACGAAGCCGCACTCAATGCAGTAGCCGCGGCGCTTAACATCGTGGAGCACTCTCGGTCCTCTCTCTTGACACGAGACCTCGCCGCAAGCTACTTCACTGGTCGTCACAGCTGGTACGAACTCGCTGTCGAACTCTCTATGAGACTCGACAGACGATCGCCCAATAAGGGCTTCCGTGAAACAGCCTTTCGATACGCAGAGCACTCGCGGGCACGCACCATGCTCGACGCAATTGGTGCTCAGAACTCCATGCAAGCAGCAGATCTGCAACCCCAACTACGGCAACGAATTCTCGCCAACCATGTACAACTCGAAAAGCAGAAGTCAGCACTCCTCACCAGCACTGACACCAAGAACATCGCCACAATGCTGCGTTCGCTCTATCTCGAAGAAGAAGCTCTCAACGCAGAGGCATCGAACCACCCCGGCAAACTCAGAGGCGATTGGATAGCCTCAGCCCACGATGCTCAGCAGTCGCTCCTTCGTCCCGGCGAAGCTCTCATCTCCTTCTCATACGGCTCCAGCCACACATATCGCTGGCTCATAACATCGTCATCAACAACCGTCGCGCCTTTGCCTGCAAAGAAAGTGTTGCAGCAACATATTGCACCTCTATTGAAGATGATGCGCGACCACCAGCCAGCCCTCCATCCGGGGGAAGATGCGCAGGCATACGCCACACGTCTCGCTCAATGGAATCGCAGTCGTGAAGAGGCCCTTTTCACAGTCGGGCAATTACTCCTCCCCGGGCTTCCACACTCCATTCATCATCTCTATATCGTTGCCGAAGGTTCGCTGCTCTCCATCCCGTGGAGTTCGCTCCGCATCCCATGTGGAGCGAATACCTGTTACGCGGTTGAACGTTTCGCCACTTCGATTGAGCCCTCAGTATCCGTTGCCATCTCTCTCTCGCGCGGGCAACATACAACGTTCGCAAAGAACGTCCTTCTCGTCGCCGACACGATCTCGACGCAACCCCAAGCCACACCGCAGTGGATGCGCCTGACTGCGCTTCCCGGCACGCACCGAGAAGCCGATGCCATCGCGCGCCTCGTACCGACGATATATCTAGAGCAACTCCGCGGCAGACAGGCCACCGTTAATAACGTCCGCTCCGCTCTGCGAACCGATCTCGCGATCCTCCATGTAGCAACGCATACGCTTCTGGTCAGCGGCCATCCCGAGCTTTCCGGTATCGCACTCTCTTCAGGCGATACACATGGCGCAATGCAAAGCGTCCTCTGGCTTCGAGATATCCCATCGCTCCACGCCCCGCCGCTGGTCACGCTTAGCGGCTGCACCACAGAAGGCAAAGCGCCTTCTGGCGAAGAACTCGCCACACTTACACAAGCCTTCTTTTACGCGGGTGCGCAACAGGTCATTGGGAGCCTGTGGGATGTCGACGACGATGCAACCGCTACCCTGATGACCGCCTTCTACCAGAATCTCTTCAAGAACAAACTCAGCACCGCTGAAGCAATCCGCCAGGCGCAGCTCTCCATGCTGCACAACCATGCAGCGGTGCCCGACTGGGCAGCGTTCGTGGTCAACGGCGTACAACCTGCAGCCCCACACACCGGGGGCAACTGACAAATGCAGGAAGGATCACTCAGTGCGCTCCTCAACCTGCTTGGCGATGGCCCGGAGTCGTCCGGTACGGCCTACGGCAGCCTGCACCAACGCCTCACGCGCTACTTCCGCATCAATGCATGCGCTGACCCGGAACAACTCTCCGACGAAGTGCTGAATCGCCTTGCGAAAATCGCGGCGAGCGACGCCGCCTCCATTGCCTCCCCAACGGCATTCGCTCTGGGGATCGCCCGCCACGTACTGCAGGAAAACATCCGGGCAGAACTTCGCGAAGTAGAGGCAGGTCGAAGCTGGCAATCCTCAAGAAAGATAGCCGATCCTGATGAGGAGATCGTCCTGCAAGCGATCGATGTTTGCCTCGCAGATATGCCAGCCGCAAAAAGCGATCTCCTGCGCACCTACTACGAGTCCATTGGCAAGCAAAAGATAGAGCACCATCGCCAACTCGCCAAGCGCCTCGGCATCTCGATCAACACTTTGCGAAACCGCCTGATGCGAGCGCGCCGCGAGCTTGATGCCTGTGTCCGCAAGCAACTGTCTGATGTTTCTTCGAAAAATCGCACTTAGATTAAGAAAGAGAGAGTCACGCTGAACGACGCGCACCCCAAAACGAGAGAACATCTACTCCGCTACCTTCTCGGCGCTTTAACGCCAGCACAGCGCGAGACTTTCGAGCTGCGCCTCATCGAGGACGAGGAGTTCTCACAGGCAATCGAAGCAGAAGAGTTCAACCTCATCGACGAGTATGCCGCAGGTACACTCCCACCTAATGAACGCAAGGGAATAGAAGGCTGGATCAAGGCATCCCCCGAACTTCGCACTCGAGTCCTTATCGCGCAGCGACTCCATCGCGTCAAACCAGCACGTCAGCCTTGGCGCTGGTGGCTCCTCGGAGCGGCAGCAGCAACCGTTTGCCTCCTGCTACTCACCATCACTCGCACACCAAGTCACCCAGTTCCTGCGCCCACCTCACCGACTAGTGCAGTAAGCCCCGCTCCAAGCAACCAGCAGGACACCATCCTTCTTGCAGCAATCCGCAACCGTGGCACCGCTAATGCAGCCGCATCCGTCGTCTACACCGTGCATCGCGCAAATGCGACACGCTTGCAAATCTTGTTGCCCCCCTCAGTTCGAAGCGCGACATACACGGTGCAACTACAAAACGAGCAACCGATCACCAACGTCAAGCCTCAGGGGCCGACGGACGCCCCCTACCTCGAACTCACATTTCCCCCAGGCACCCTGCACGAAACACACAATCGGGTAACACTCGACTCCCCATTCGAGCACTACGAACTAGCCTTCCGTGTTGTCATCGAGTAACTCACGCGGACTACGTATCAAATCAACAATGCGTCTTGCTCAGGCGAGGGTCCTGGCTCATCGTGGTCAGAATGGGATGACTGTTCTGACAGATTGAGGTTGGTGACGGTCACATCCGAACAGGTCTCAACGTCCAACTCTTGGTCAAGTCCACGCACGGGCGAGTTGCATGAGCGCTTTCCGAATGGCCGTCTCATTATGCGCAGCAAAGCCCAGGAGCACACCCTTCGGGTCGGCTCGTTTCAACGTGTAGCGGTCGATCCCGATGGCCTCAACTCCTCGCGCAGCAGCTGCTTTTTCGGCTTGTCGCGATGTCATCCCATTCTTCAGCAATCCGACTGTGTAGAGTCCCGCCCTTACGTTGGAGATTTCGAGCAATCCACCGAGGTATTTATTGCCTCCTTCAATCAATGCTTCAAGGCGGCCAGCGTAAAGATCACGCATCTTCCGAAGATGCCGCGCAAGATGTCCGTCTACGATGAAGTCGCAGAGCACCGCCTGATCAAAGCTTGCATTGCGGAAATCTGTTTGATAGCGGAAGGCCATGAAGTAATTCACAAGCGACGGAGGCAAGACGACATAGCCCACACGTAAAGATGGGAACAATGTCTTGCTGAACGATCCGATGAGAATTACGTTTGAATTTTCATCCAGGCTTTGCAGCGCGGGGACTGGCTGACCCTGGAACCTGTACTCGCTGTCATAGTCGTCCTCGATTACGAAAGCGCCGGTACGAGATGCCCATTGGAGCAGGGCGATCCGTCTCTCCAAAGACATCGTGACTCCTAAGGGAAACTGATGGGCCGGTGTTAAATAAACCCCCTTGGCATGCGGGGAAAGTTTCTTGCCGACAGCAACCGAGAGTCCTTCTTCATCTACCGGCACGGCGACGATTCTTGCGCCGGCGTTGTTAAACGCAATGCTCGCTCCAAAATAGCCAGGGTCTTCCATCCAGACCGCGTCCCCACGCTTCAGAAGCACGCGCGCCAACAGATCGAGTGCCTGCTGTATTCCAGAGACAATCACGATCTGATCCGAGCTGCAGCGCACGCCACGCGATGTCCGCAAATAGTGCGCGATGGCATCGCGCAGTGGTGGATAGCCACTTCCATCTGCCGGTGTATCAAGCCATGACCTG